>CAYLLB010000067.1:0-22115 GCA_964384215.1 uncultured Solibacteraceae bacterium
GTCACCCCCAAGCCCCAACGCGCCACATCCAACTGATGCACGCCCTGGTTGCCGAGATCGCCGTTGCCGGTGTCCCAGAACCAGTGCCAGTTGTAATGGAAGCGGTTGCGCGTGAAGGGCCGCAACGGGGCCGGGCCGGTCCACAAATCGTAGTGCACGCCGGGCGGCGTGGGTTCCGCTGGCGTGTGACCGATCGTATTGCGCCGTTTGTAACACAGCCCCCTCGCCAGATACAGGTCACCGATAACGCCCTCGTGGAGCTTCTTCATGGCCTCCACCGCGGATTGCCGCGAGCGCCCCTGGGTCCCATGCTGCACGATGCGGTTGTACTTCTTCGCCGCGCTGATCAGTTGCCGTCCTTCCCACCAGTTGTGCGAGCAGGGCTTCTCGACGTAGACGTCCTTGCCCGCCTGGCAGGCCCAGATGGCGATCAACGTGTGCCAGCTATGCGTGGTAGCTATGGAAACCGCGTCGATGGACTTGTCCTCCATCAGCTTGCGCACATCGATGTAAGTAGCCGGCTTGGCCAGCTTCAGTTTCTCCATGTCGCGCAGCCGGCCGTTGAGAACGTTTTCGTCCACTTCGCAAACGGCAGCCACTTCCACATTGGGCAGCTTCGAGAACTGGCGCACGTGGTCCCATCCGCGCTTCCGCACGCCACAGACCGCGATCCGCACCCGGTCGTTGGCCGCCAGAATTCGTCCCGATAGGGCTAAGCCTGCGGCTTGCGCGAGGATGACGCGCCGGCTGATGTCCGAGACTGGCTTCATTTCTGATCCCCCCTCAAGATGCAAGTGCTGGATACAGAAACCAGCTTACCAACACTATGAGGGGAGGAGCCTTTTATCTCCGGGCTACCTCGCTGCGTTTGACCTGGACGCGGCGGCGCCCCTTGGCGAGATTGGCGTTGGCTTTTTCGCGCGCCGCCTGGCTGATGACGATCTTGTTGATCACCTGCCGTGCGCCGGCCGCGCGGGCCATGCGCGTGGCGGCGCCCTTGCGCTGGATGACGTCGGTCCGCCCTTCGATGGTCGCCGTGCCGCCCACAACGCGGACCTGGAAATTCTCCGAGGCAGCTTTGGATCGAGCAAACCGCTGCCGGATGGCGCTTTCGAGCGCCGCGTCGGGGATGGCGGCCGCCGCACCGCCCGTCCGAACGTGCGACGGCGCAACTGGTTTTGCGTTTGCGCCGGCGAAAGCCGCCGTCGCGAGCAGGAATGCTGCACTGACCAGGGTTCTGTACATATGAGATCTACTCCGGGAAAGATAGTGCGTTGCGGGCGGTATAATTCGCAGAGGTCTTCGCCATGCTTCGACGAATCTTCCTACTGGCAATCGCCGTTTGCCTCGCCTCAGCCGCCGATCTCACCACGCTGTACCGCGGCTTCCAAAACCCTCCGCGCGAAAAGTCCCTGATGCCGTATTGGTTCTGGAACGGTAAGCTCTCCGCCGCGGAGACCCGCCGCCAGATGGAAGAAATGATCCGCCAGGGTGTCTACCAAGCCGTGGTCTTCCCCTGGGACGGCATGGACGTGCGGTACCTTTCTGAAGACTATTGGAAGCAGGTCGGCGCCGCGCTCGACGCCGCCAAACAACTGGGCTTTACGCTCAACTTCGCCGACGAGTACGATTGGCCGAGCGCACACGCCTGGGATCGTTTCACCGGCAAGCCCGAGTTGAGCGAGGTTCTCCTGAAACATCCCGAGTTCCGCATGAAGCGCCTGGCCTCGGCCGAATTTCGCCTGGAGGGCCCGCAGGGATGGAGCTGGGAATGCCCAGAGACGCCTGAGGCGGTAGTGGCCGCACGCATGGATGCCAATGGGCAGTTGGAGGAGTCGTGGTTCGTGGTTGTGCCCGCCAAGAGCCGGTCACTGCGCTGGGAGGTCCCGCCGGGTCGCTGGCTCCTGGCAGTCTATTGGACTGAGCCCGCCGTCGGCGCGCACAACACGCGCGTGGACATGCTCAACGCGGAAGCGGTGAAGGCCTACCTCGACATGGTCTATGAGGAGTACGCCCGGCGCTTCCCTGAACACATGGGCACCACCATGAAGCTGACCGTGGCGGATCACGAAGGCACTTACGGAGTGCAGATAGCCTGGACGCCGAAACTGTGGGAAGAATTCCAGAAACGGCAGGGCTTCGACCTGCGTCCCTGGCTGCTGCTGCTCGCGCACGATACACCCGACGGGGCCCGTTCCCGCCGCGTGCGGACGGCGTACCTGGAGACCATCTCCGCTTTGTACGCTGAGAACTTCTCCGAACAGGTCGCCAACTGGTGTACGCGCCACGGCATCAAGCACGCCACATCCCTTTACGAAGAGCAGATGTTCATCCAAGTGGACCAGGCCGGCGACATGTTCAAGCAGTGGCGTGCCGGAACCGGCGTCTTCGTGGATGCGTTGCTTGAGCGTTCCCGCACGCCCATCGACTTCAAGGAAGCCGTGTCCGTGGCGCACTTCGACGACAAGCCGTTCTGGATCGAGAACCAGGGTCTGCAGGGTCACGCGAGCTATTTCAGCCTCGAAAAGGCGCGCCTTGGCACTAACATGTGCCTGCTGTGGGGCGCCGACGCGCTACTCCCCTACTTCGACTACAATCCGAAGGTGATTCATTGGCCGCCGCAGTGGTTTCTCGGCCAGCCCACCTGGCGGTACTTCCACAATTATGCCGATCTGGTGCGGCGCGGCCATTACATGAACGCGCAAGGCACGCACGTCGCGCCAGTGCTGATGTATTATCCGCGCGAGACCGCCTTCGCCAACTCCGCCACGCTGTTCGGCAGCCATCGCAGCGGGTTGCGCTGGAACGGCGTAATGGACAAGGTCCAGGATTTCTATTCCGCTCTCCAGCTCGAGTTGACGCGCCTGGGTTGGGATTACCACGTGGCCGACAGCCATTACATGGACCGAGCCGGGATCCGTGGCCGCTCGATCCACATCGGCGAGGAAAGCTTTCGCGTGTTGGTGCTGCCGCCGATGACGGAGATCGATTCCGCCTCGGCGCGAAAGATCCGGCAGTTCATCGCCGCCGGGGGCTGCGTGCTGGCCGTGGGCGAACTGCCGCGAGGCCTGGCGCCCGATGGCATCCGGGTCTTTCCCGTGCGGGAACATCCGCTGTTCATGGACCGGCTGAATTATCTCACTTACATTGAAACGCCCCAGGGAATCCGTGAGGATTTGAAACCGCTCTTCGATGCGCTGCGCGCCGTCGAGCCGCCGCAGGTCGAGGTGATGGACCCCGACACGGAGCACTTGTACTTTTCGCACCGGCGCTCCGGGAACATCGATTGGTACTGGGCCGTGAACGACACCGATCGCGATCGCCGCGTGAAGGTGCGCATGCCGGGTACAGGCACTTTTGAGGTGTGGGACGCCGCGACGGGCGAGCGCCGCACGCTGGCATCACGAGCCGTGGGCGCGAAGTCGGAGATGCAACTCTCGTTCGGTCCTCACGACGCATACTTCGTGGTTCGCCACGCCGGTCCGGTCGCCGCGCCGCCCGTCCGTGCGCAGGTCGCCAGCACGGTGGTCGCCGAATTGCCGCGCACGGGCTGGAGGATGACGCTCGAATCGCCCACCGTCGAAGTGCCGTACGCCCAAGTGGAAGGCTCTTCAGAACAGGTGTGGCTCGCGCCGGAGCGGCTCTCCAACCCGGATTGGTGGCTCATCGGCCCGTTCCCTTATGACGATCACAAGGGTTTCTACCGTGAGTACGCGCCGGAGCGCGAGTTCCGGCGCGAAGCCAGGTATCCGGGCGCATACACGCAAGTCTCCTGGCAATGGACTTCCTCGCCCACTTATACCGTCACGCTGCGGGAGGCGTTGAAGCTGCCGAACAGGCAGACTTTGGGCATCTTCTATGCCTTTGCCTATGTCTGGTCGCCACAGGCGCGGGACGCCCAACTGCTCGCCTCGTTCGCCGATGGAATGAAGGCGTGGTGGAACGGACAGCTTGTGCTCTCGGATCACCGTCATCAGAAATGGTCGCTGATGCGCGATTGCTGGGCCGAGCGCCGGCCCATTCGGATCAAACGGGGCTGGAACAAGGTTCTGCTGAAGATCGAGCCCAGTCTCTCGGCACCCACGGCGTTTCTGTTCCGGTTGGTAGGAGAGGATGGCGCCACGCTGCGCGATGTCGTCTACTCGCGGGAGGAACAACTGGTTCCCCGCCCCGGCAGGCGCGTGCGCTTACGCGTTCCCGCGCCTCCGGGTACCGGGGAACCGGATCGGACGATGGAGATGGATTGGAACGAGATTCCCGAACGGCCTGTTTCTTTTCCCACGCGCCCCGTGCCGTTTGAGCTGGCCTCATGGTCCGCCTCAACGCTGGTGAACTACTCGGGCTCCGCGTTGTACGAAACTGGGTTCGAGCTGCCGGATTCGGCGGCTGGCAAAAGACTCTGGCTCGATCTCGGTGAAGTGGGACTGGCCGCGGAGGTGTGGATCAACGGAGAGAAGGCAGGCGAGCGCGCCTGGCGTCCGTTCCGCTTCGATATTACACGGCAGTCGAAGACCGGCGGGAACACGCTCCGCGTACGGGTTGCGAATTCCAATGCGGGATGGCTGGCGCAAGGAGACACGATATACCCGAAGGGGAGCTGGGGCCTAAAGTACCAAACCGAACGCGATCGCATCCCGTTCATGCGCCCCAACGGACTCGAAGGACCGGTCCGAATTCTGGCTCAGCCCCGGTAGGCGGCATTGACGAAAGTCTGTTCGCAGCCGCCCGCTTTCAGCCGCAGCACGGCGCTCACCGGCGTGCCTGCGCCTTGCACACCAGTGAGCGCCGCCGTGGCCTCCACAAGGATCATTGCCCCAAGCGCGGGGAAGTTGCGCCCGGCGTAAAGGTGGCGCAGCCGGCGGTGATAACTCCGCACGAAACCGGCGGCGAAATAGGACAGCTCCTTTACGCCCTGCTTCGGATCGTCCCGCAGCATGGCCGACAGCCGGCGTCCTTCCAGCCCAAGCCGGATCAAGGCGCGAACGAAGAAGGCGTCCGCCGCTAGAAGGGCGCGAATCAAGCGTGGATTACGTTGCACCGCACCGAGGATGTTGGCGGCATTTCGGGGCGTATAGAAGGCAGCAGCCCGGTGGCGCCCTTCCGCCGCGAGCATCGCCGAAACGCTAGAAAGCAAGGGAGGCAGCCTGCGGGCCGCGGAGTAATAGAAGGATGCCAGGCTGCGGTCTTCCATCACGTCGTAAGTAAACTCGCTGCGCGGCCGTCCCGGGAAGGGCCTGCTGGCCTGATACACCAGCAGCGGGAATGCAGACCCGGTTGTCTCATATTCATCGAGATTGCGGAAGTAGCCGAAGGGGATCGCGCGGCGCATAGCGGACTGCACGGCCACCGACACGCGGGAATAGACGGGAAAGAAATCCGGGTCACGCTCGCCAGGCGTCGCGAGCCACGCTCTCACCAATTCGCCCGGGACCGCCAGGCTCAACGAAGACTCCAGCACATCAGCGTCTCGCGGAGCACTCTCATTGAGCCAACGATTCGCACGATCGTCGAAACCGTAAGCCGCCAAAACCGGCGCCAACCGCACCGCGGCGCTCGCACGCGCGAGCGTCTGCGTGTCCGTGTAACCAAGTTTGAAACTCGAGGCCGAATAGGTTTCGCCGACTCCGAGCGCGCTGGCTATCGCAAGCGTGCTCTGGTAAGCGCTTCCCCGGGTGAGTTTGCTCGCTGCTTGCGCGCTGTAGACCATGATGCGGCCGTCGTCGCCTGCTTCCACGGCGACGCCAGCCAGGGATTCGAGACGCGAGGTCCATTGCTTGCGGCCGACAAACGGCAGATGCAGTTCGATCACAGGCTCCCGCCGCAGGCCGTGTGTGAGAAGCGCCGTGGCCAGACGCACATGTTCATTCGTCCCGTCAACGATGCCCGTGAAGTCGCCATCGAGCGCGCACCGGTACAGCCGCCGTCCCTCCGGCGTGGAATCGAAGGCGCAATCGATGAGCGCCGTTTCGCTGGAAGCCGTGTGAAAGCGCCACACGAGTTCCGCCGAGCAGACCTTCTCAACCGCCTTCCCGACGCGGCTCGTGATGGCGCCCACAAGCTCATGCGCGGCCAGTAACTTGCCGCCGGTGTCGAGGGCGCTGAGCGCCGCCTGGCCCACGCCTACGATGGCGGCGAGCAACTCCGGATACTGTCCCGGCAGGTTGGTTACGCTCGACACGCGCGCCGACAGGCTCGCGTTCAAATTGAGTTGCGTATCATGACTCCTGAAGACGCGCAGGCGCAGCCAGCCATCGCCGTCGCGAGACAGGAGAGCGTGGAAACAGCCGTCCACACACAGGTCCAGCGACGCTTCGACTCCGCTCGCAACTTTCAGGCCCAGTTCCGCCTCTATCGCGCCAAGCGCCACCTCCCGCAACCAGTGGTAGGAGAACACCGGACGCGCGCGAGCGCTCAATCGCATCGCGCCTTTGACGTCAAACGTGCATGCGGATTGAGCCGGTATCCGGACGGGGTCATGCAAAGTGGAAGTGTAGGTCCAGGTGAAAGGTTGCTTGACGGACATGCGTATTCCTCGTGGCCTGGATCAGACGGGCCGTTTGATTATACAGATGGGCCGGAACACAGACCAAGGATTTCGCGCCCAAGCGGTGGCGGCACATCCGCACAAGTCGCGGCTGTGCCGCGAGTTGCAGCGGCCACAACTTTTATTGCGAAAGCTGTGACTCACTTGTGACCGGCTATGTTGATACGATAGATAACCATGAACCGCCGATCGTTTCTCCACTCTGCCGCCGGTGTCGCGCCGGCCGCCCTCATAACGCCCGTCGTTGCCCAGACCGTCACCCGCAAGGGCCGCTTGAAGCAGGGAGCCACCCGTGGGTGCTTCGGACGCGGCAAAACCATGGAAGAGGTTTGCGCCGTCGCGGCGCGCCTGGGCCTGAAAGGCATCGACCTGGTCGGCCCGGCCGATTGGCCCATGCTGAAGAAGTATGGCCTGCAATCCACCATGTGCCCCGGCGGCGGCAAGCTCAGCGAGAACATGAACCACAAGGAGAACCACGCCGTGTTGGAGCCGCAGTACCGCGAGGCGATCGAGCGCGCGGCCGCGTTCGGCGCGCCGAACGTCATTGCCCTCAGCGGCAACAAGCGCGGCATCACGGACGAGGAAGGTATGGACAACACCGTCGCCTTCCTCAACAAGATCAAGCCGCTCGCCGAAGACAAAGGCATCACCATCTGCATGGAACTGCTCAACAGCAAGGTGGATCACAAGGACTACCAGTGCGACCGGACCTGGTGGGGGGTGGAAGTTGTGAAGCGCGTCAATTCGCCGCGCGTCAAGCTGCTTTATGACATCTACCACATGCAAATCATGGAGGGCGACATTATCCGCACCATCCGCAACAACATCCAGTACATTGGCCACGTCCACACTGCGGGCAACCCTGGCCGCCACGAATTGGATTCGACGCAGGAGCTCAACTACAAAGCCATCGCGCAGGCCATCGTGGATCTGGGATTCACCGGCTACTTCTCGCACGAATACAGTCCGGTCGGCGACCCGCTTGCCGGCCTCGAACTGGCCATCTCGACCTGCGACGTGTAAGGGCCGCACCCATGCGGCCCCCACACCCCGTATCCCCGATGGTGGCCGTGGTGGGCCCGACGGGAACGGGAAAGAGTGAACTCGCGCTTCGCATCGCCGTGGAGTTCCACGGCGAAATCGTCAATTGTGATTCACTTCAGCTTTACCGCTACTTCGACATCGGCACGGCGAAGTTGCCGCTGGAGGAAAGAGGCGGCATCCCCCATCATTTGTTGGACATTCTCGACCCGAATGAAACCTTCAGCGCTGGAGAGTACGCCCGGCGCGCACGCGGAATCCTCGGCGAGATTGCGTCGCGCGGCAGGCTGCCGGTGGTCGTGGGCGGGACTGGTTTCTACCTGCGCGCCCTGCTGGAGGGATTGTTCGCCGGCCCGGAGCGGGACGAAGCGCTGCGCCAGCGGCTCATAGAAAGGGAGCGCCGCCGTCCCGGCTCGCTCCACAGAATGCTCGGACGCTTCGATCCAGGTTCGCTTCAACGGATTCACGAACGGGATGTTCAAAAGACCATCCGCGCCCTGGAAGTCTGCCTGGCCGCCCGGCGCCCCATGTCGCAAATGTTCGCCGCCGGGCGTGAACCCCTCGAGGGCTTCCGCGTGTTGAAGCTGGGACTCGATCCTCCGCGCCAGGATCTATACCGGCACTTGGACGAGCGCTGCAAGTCTATGTTCGAACACGGCTTGTTGGAGGAAGTGCGGTCCATTCTGGCGCACGGATTCGCCGCCTCCGCCAAGCCCTTTGAATCTGTCGGTTACAAGCAGGCGCTCCAACTGTTGCGGGGCGAAATGACCCTGGATGAGGCCATCGAAAGCGCCCAGCGCAGCACCCGGCGATACGCAAAACGGCAATGGACCTGGTTTCGCAAGGAACCGGGACTGGAGTGGTTGAGCGGCTTCGGCGCCGAGGAGGCCACTCAATCCATTGCTCTCACGAGAGTTCGCGATTTCCTCAGATATAATTGAATTGGCCCACCCGGCGACGGAACATTTCCGGCGTGGCGCCGTCTCTAACAAGTGGAATGCATACCATGCGTCCCACCAATGAACCGAATGCGTAACATGCAACAAGGAGAATCGATAATCATGAAGAAATTGATGTTCTGCTTCGCGATCCTGGCCCTGGCCGTCGCGAGCGCCGACACGTTCCGTGTGACGTTGTTTCAGCCGTCCATGGTGAGTGGGCAGGAACTGAAACCGGGCGAGTACAAGCTCGAAGTCACTGATAGTAAGGTTGTCATCAGCAAGGGGAAGACAGCGGTTGAGGCCGCGGTAAAGATCGAAAAAGCCGACAGCAAGTACAAGTCCACCAGCGTGCGATACGCCAATGGGGACGGCAAGCTGACGGTCCAGGAAATTCGCCTCGGCGGAACCACTACCCGGCTCGTCTTCAACTAACCCTCAAGGATCGGGGAGCCGTCTGCTAAACTGAAGATTCGATGCGACGGCTCCTCTTGCTGGCATCCCTTCTTTTTCTCCCTTCCCTGCTATGCGGCGCGGACACATTCCTCGTGTTGCCGCTGTTTAACTTGTCGAGTTCGCAGAATCTGGACTGGATCGGAGATAGTGTAGCCGAAGCCGTATCGGAGGCCCTGACCGACGAGGGTGCCCTGGTGGTGGATCGCGAGGATCTGAGGGAAGCCTGCCGGCGCCTGAGCCTGCGCCCCTACGCCCGGCTTACGAAGGCCTCGGTGATCAAGATCGCCGAAACCGTGGACGCCACCCGCGTGATGTACGGTTCATTCGAGTTTCACACAGTGGTGGGCGCGCTCAACGAAAGCAAGGGCACTTTGAGCTTCTCCGCACGCATCCTGAACCTGAAGCAGATGAAAGTGGGGGAGGAAATCGTCGAACTGGGCGCACTGGAGGACGTGGCCACGCTGCAAACCCGCATCGCCTGGCAAGCGCTCAAGCAGGCGGCTCCGCGCAGCACCACGACAGAGGAAGACTTCCTGCGCAATCGCCCCAAGGTCCGGCTGGACGCCATGGAGAGTTACGTCAGGGGCCTGGGAGCTGCCTCCACCGAGCAGAGAATCGCGTTGTTCACGAAGGCCGCGAACATGGCGCCGGATTTCATGCCGCCTTGCTTTCAACTGGGGCTGCTGTACTGGAAAAGAGAGGAATACCGCGCGGCCATGGAGTGGCTTAATAAAGTGAAGCCGCCCGACCCCAGATTTCACCATGCCACGTTCCTGCTCGGACTCTGCCGTTTCCACACTGCGGATTACGCCGGCGCGCAGGCGGCGTTTCAGACAGTCGCCGATGCCGTGCCGCTTAATGAAGTCTTCAATGATCTGGGAGCGGCGCAACTGCGGCGAGAACTGCCCGAGGCGGTAGACAACTTCCGCAAAGCGTTGGCCGGCGACAACTCGGACCCGGTCTACCATTTCAACCTGGGTTACGCCCTCTGGCGCCAGCGGGACTTCGACGCCGCCGCTGCGAGTTTTCGCGCCGCCCTGGAACGCAACCCCTCCGACACCGTGGCCTCCTACATGCTCGACGTCTGTATGCAGAAGACCGCGCCGCGGCCGGGAGACAGCCGCACGGCGGATCTGGAGCGCATCAAAGAGAATTACGAAGAACGCGCTTACCGGCAGCTGAAAGCCGAACTCGGCTCCGCCGCCGCGCCCAAGTAGCGGGCCGCGTCTGGTTTTCTGATCGGCTCAGTATAGGATAGAAGGAGCATGGCCGAGTTCCAGTTCGCAATTCGCGTGCGTGATCTGCGTAAGCTGTATGGCGGCAAGCCCGCCGTGGACGGGCTCAGCCTTGAGGTGCCCCGCGGATGCTTCTTCGGATTCCTGGGGCCGAACGGTGCCGGAAAGACCACGACGATCCGTATGCTCATCGGCCTGGCTCCGCCGGATTCCGGCTCGATCGAACTGCTGGGTCTCGCCAGCCCCGATCACGCCATGGAGATCAAGCGGCGCATCGGGCTGGTTCCCGACGAATCGTTGCTTTTCGACCGGCTCACCGGCGGCGAGTTCCTCGAGTTCGTGGGCCGGATGTACGGTTTGGAGCGGCGCGTGGCGCGCGAGCGCGCCGGGGAACTACTCGCGTTGTTCGAACTCGACGGCGAGCGCGGCAAGCTCATCGCCGAGTACTCCAAGGGGATGCGAAAGCGCGCGTCCATGGCCGCGGCCCTCATCCACCGCCCAGACCTGCTCTTGCTCGACGAGCCCTTCGAAGGTGTGGACGCCGTCGGCGCGCGCCTGATGAAGGAACTGCTGCAAACCCTGGTGCGGGAGGGTGTGACCATTTTCCTCACGAGCCATGTACTGGAGGTTGTGGAGCGGCTGTGCGATCGAGTGGCGATCATCCATCAGGGCAAACTTGTGCTGGAAGGCATCGTGGAAGAGTTGCGGCACGGTGACGAAACACTGGAAGATCTGTTCGTGCGCGCCGTGGGCGCCGAGCGGACGCTGGAAAGACTGGAGTGGCTCTAGCGCCATGCCCTCGCAGATGCAGGCGATCCTGTGGGCCGAATGGCGTTCACTGATGCATTTCCGCCCGCGCGAAGGCGCAGCGGGAGCGGCGCTGGCCGGCCTGATGGCATTGGCGTGGTACGCGCTTTGGTGCCTGCTGGGCGCGGCGGCGTACTCGTTTGTGACGGCGGCGAGCGTTGCGAAACTCGCACGCGCGCTGCCGCGTGTGCTGATGTTCGTGTTGCTCTACTGGCAACTCTCCCCGGTATTGACGGCTTCGCTCGGCGCATCGCTGGCTTTTGAGAAGCTACTGGTCTACCCGATTCCTTTTCGCCAGCTATTCACGGTGGAAACGCTCCTGCGTCTCCTTACCAGTTTTGAGATCATCATCCTGCTCGCCGGCGTATCGCTGGGGCTGGCGCGGAATCCCGCGGTCCCGGCGTGGGCGGCGGTGTCTGCCGTCGCCATGTACGGGGCTTCGAACCTCCTGCTTTCCGCCGGATTGCGGCAGGCGCTGGAGCGCGTGCTGGCCCGCAAGCGCCTGCGCGAGATTCTGCTGCTCGTCCTGGTGCTCTCGGCTGCGGTCCCGCAAGTGCTTTTTGTGACGGGCATTCCCGGTTGGATGGAGCGCCTGTGGGCGGCGTCGCCGCTAGAATGGTGGCCGTGGACGGTGACTGCAAAGTTGGCGCTGGGTGCCCGCTGGCCGCTGGGCTGGCTGATCGCGGCGGGGTGGCTCGCGCTGGCGTGGTGGTTTGGCCGCTGGCAGTTCGCGCGCAGCCTGCGCTTCGACGCCCGCGCCCAAAGCTCCGGCGCGTACACTCCCCGCCTCCGTAAGGCTTGGGCCGACCGCTTGTTTCGCTGGCCCGCGCTCGTGCTCCCCGACCCCATGGCCGCTGTGATAGAGAAGGAACTGCGCAGCTTGGTGCGCACGCCGCGTTTCCGCCTGGTCTTCCTGATGGGCTTCACTTTCGGTCCGCTGATCTGGATGCCGATCAGCTTCGGACGGGAGCACGCTGGGTCGGTTGTGGTGTCCAACTATCTGACTTTCGTCAGCGCTTACGCGCTCGTGCTGCTGGGAGATGTAACGTTCTGGAACGCGCTGGGGCCGGACCGCTCGGCGGCTCAATTCTATTACCTGCTGCCGGCTCCGTTCAGCCGCATCCTGGCCGCAAAGAATCTGACGGCGCTGGTTGTTGTCCTGGTCGAAGTGACGGTTGTGATGTTGGCCTGCCTGGCGCTCAGGATGCCGCTGGTGGCCGGAAAAATCGTCGAAGCATACGCGGTGACTCTTACACTCAGCGTGTACCTGATGGCCATGGGTAATCTCAGCTCAGTCTATTACCCAACGGCAGTGTATGCAGAGCGAAGCGGAAGTCCGGGCTCTCCGGCGCGCTTCCGAGCGTTGCTGTTTCTGCTCTATCCCGTCGCCGCCACTCCCATCGCACTGGCCTACCTGGCCCGCTACGCATTCTCGAGCGGAATCGCATTCTACCTGGTGCTGGCCATGGCTGCCTCGCTCGGCGCAATCGTGTACGCCGTGGCGATGGACTCGGCGACGGAAGCCGCCAGCCGCCGCCGGGAGCAGATCCTGGCCGCGTTAGGAGAAGGCGGCGGCGCCGTGGACGCATGGGGCGGTGGGTGAATGCGAGTCCGCACTCAGGCCTTCGTCGGATTCGCCGCGCGCGCCTTTGCCCGAGCCGCCTTCATGATTTCGCCATAGCCTTCCTTGTCGAAGGGCGGGCAGCCGGTGGGCCACTGCCCCAGTTCGTTGTCCTTGCGGCGCATCAGGTAGGTGCAATACGAGAGCGTCTTGCAGACACGCCGCTCGTCGAGTTCGCCTTTTTCGAGCGCATCGCGTGGGAAATCCGGGTAGGCCAGCGCGCCGCGGCCAAGGCCGAACAGGCGGATATTGCCGCCGGCGATGTTGCGCGCTGCGGCGTTGATGGCGTACTTCTGCAGCCAGCTATAGCCTGTGCCAACCATGGGCAGGTCCGGGAAGGTACGCTGCAACTCGCCCGCGATGCGAAAGTGCCGTTCCACGCCGAGCAGGGGATGCTCTGGCTCCTCGTAGTTGCCCTCGTCGGGTGTTTCGAACGGCCGGCCCACGTGCGGATTGAAGTAGGGCGAGCCCATCGAAACATTGAGTAGCTGGATACCCCACTCGCGGAACCAGGAGATGGCCTGCCGCACTTCAGTAAGATCCTCGCGAAGCGGATTCGCCGGATCCACGCCGAACCCAGTCGGATAAGGGAGGGGATACTCCACCGGTACGCCCACACCGGTGGCCGGATCGCGCGTATATGGGACGCCTTCGTAAACGCCGAGCCGCATACAAAGAATGAGTTCCCGCCCTAAGGCCGCGCGGATCTTGCCAATTACGTTGCGGATGAAGCGGGTGCGGTTCTCGAGCGATCCGCCGTAATCTCCCGGCCGGTTCCTGGCGCCCAGCAGTTCGCTCAGCAGGTAGCCGTGGGTGGCTTTAATGTCCACGGCACGGAACCCCGCGGCCACGCCCAACTTCGCCGCCTCGACGTACCGGTCTTCCAGCCGCTCGAGTTCGTCGTCGCTGATGACGGGGTAGTCGGCTGGCACGCCCGTCTTGAGGTCCACCGCCGGCGAATGGCAGGCAATGATGCGCGCGGGATGACTGTAACGGCCGGAGTGGGTCAACTGCAGCGGCTCCAACAGGTCACCGGTGCCGCCGTAGCGCTCCCGGTGGACACGTCGAAGCTCTTCGAGCAGCAGCGCGAATTCACGCACGCTTCCGGGATGCAGCCAGAGTTGTCTGGTGTTGGCACGACCTTCACCGCAGACGGCAGTGGCTTCGAACCAGACCAGCTTGGCGCCGCCGGCGCCGAATCGCCGGTAACGACGAAAGGTCAGCTCATCGGGGCGCCCGTCGAGAGTTCCATCACAACCCTCCATCGGGTGAATGGCTACAGAGTTCCCTAGGGTGAACTCGCCAACCGGCACGGGGCGGGCAAGAATGGATCTTACGCGCTCTGCGCCAGTTTCAAATAGAACGTGAGCCGCGCCTAGCTCAACTGCACTACTTGTCAGTTCCGAGAGGCTGCTGTAATGGAAGTGCCGCATCCCTCTTCCCACCTTGGCGCGGGAGGATCATGATGGCAACCGCGCCCGCCAAGGCTACCGCGAGGACCACCGTCATCGGCATCTCATAGTTGGGGTAATACCTGTCGCGCAGAATGGAGATGAAGTACGGGAACCAAGTCTGGCCGATTGTGTTCACAGGGAGGATGACAGCCATGGCGCGCGCCAGCGAGTTCACACCGAACTGCTCGGCCGCCATCAGCGGGATCAGCATGTAATCGGCGCCCATGGCCAACCCGAACAGTAGCGAGAAGACCCAAGGGGTTCCCGGAGGCCGCACGGCCAGCAGCAGCGGGATCGAGAGCGCCGTGAGGAAGTAGGAGGCCGTCATCACCCACTTCTTGGGGAACGCGTCGGAAAGTCCGCCGATCAGCAACCGGCCGGCAATGCTGGACCACAGAATGAGAATCGACGCTGCGCGCCAGACCGAATTCAGGGCCTCCTGGTTCGTAAAACCCTGGTCGATGAAAGCGAACTTCATGTGGAAGTTCACCGCGCCGATGGAGGAAATCGAACAGGCGCTGCCAATCAGCAACAGCCAGAAAGAATAATTGCCTAACAACGTCTTATAGCTACAGGGTTGCAGCTTAACTTCGGCCGGCGGCGCGGAAGCTCCGTCGGCGAACAAACCTTTGTCCGAAGGTTTGTCACGCAGCACAAAGATGGTCAGGGGCCACGCCAGGAAAAGCATGAAACCCATCACAATCAGCGCGGTCTGGAAACCGTAGCTCTCGGTGAGCGGCTTTACCAGGAACGAACCCAGCGAACCTAACAAACCGACACCCACATAAAGAACGCCCATCGCCTTGCCGCGATTCTTGGCGAACCAGTGCGAAATGATGAGTTGATGCGGAATGGGACCCGACAGGAAGTAGCCGATCGTGTAAACCACCCAGATGGCATAATATACGAGCAACGTGCTGCCCATCTTGCCGAAACAGGTCAGCGCGATGAAGGTAAGGCCGGTGCCTACCAGGATGAGCCTCCGGGGACTGAACCGGGGAACGATCAGCGGGCCCACCCAAAGCGTGAAGATAGTCGCCAGAGGAAATCCCAAGGTGATGTCCGCCCTGGACCAACCGAAGGTCTTCTGAAAATAGTCGTAGAAGAAGACCAAGTTGTAGTACGGGAAACCCACAGCCAGACCGAAGGTTACAAACGCGGCTGCGGTCATCCACCAGCCATAGAAAATCTTTTTCATCGTCCTTGGGCTCTCCAAATCGACATTAAGAAACCTTTACTTATAACACATCCGCGCGATTTACGCCCTCCTGTTGATGGGGGAAGGCACCTGCCGGCAACCGGTTAGCGGCCCGCCTTGGCAGCGAAATCCGTCTTGATCCGCGGCTTAGGAAGCGGCTTACGCGGCAGCATTTGCTCACGCATGGCCGCGTGGTAAGCCATGGATGCGACCACGGCGGCGGATTGCATCAGGTCGCCCGGCGGAACGTGGTCGTACAAGTCCATATTCGAGTGGTGCGTCCGCGTGCCGTAGTCGAGCGGATCCTGGATGAACTGGAAGCCGGGCAGACCCACGGTGTCAAAGAACCAGTGATCGGTACTTCCAGTGGTGCGAATTCCCACGGCGCTGACGCCCAGATCGCGGAAAGGCTCAAGCCACGCTTTGAAGATGGGACGGACCATATCGTTGTCCTGCAAGTTGATGCCGCGGATCCGGCCGGCGCCATTGTCGTAGTTGAAGTAAGCGGCGAGCTTGCTGTACTCGGGCTTCAAAGCCATGGTATCGGGATCGGCAAAATGCTCTTTGACATAGGCGCGGCTGCCGAGCAAACCCTGCTCTTCGGCGCTCCACAGAGCCACCCGGATCGTCCGGTCCATCTTGAGGTCGAGCGCCTTGAGAATGCGGGCCGCCTCCATCACAACGGCGCAACCAGCGGCGTCATCGGTCGCGCCGGTACCGCCTTGCCACGTATCCAGGTGGGCGCCAAGCAGCACAACTTCGTCCTTCTTGCGCCCGCCGGGGATCTCGGCGATCACATTGTACGTACCGAGGGTCTTGTCGAACACCTGCGTCTCCACCTGGAGTTCGACACGGACGGGGATCTTCATTCCGATCAACCGCACAATGCGGTTGTAATGCTCGATGGTCAGAGCGACAGCGGGCAGCGCGAGGGGATCCTTGGCATCTCGGGAACCGCCTTTGGGCGCTCGGACCAAGCCGCTGTCCCCGCTCATGCTTGGCTGAATCACGGCCAGCACGCCTTCTTCCCGGAAGAACCGGTCCAGTTTATCGCGCGAGATTCCGGTAGGGGCCGGAGGGGTGGGCATCTTCAGCAGCCCAAAGAGCGATTGCGGGAGACTGGGTTCGCCAGACAGGACGGCTCCCTCTAGTTCGGCATCCGTCAGCCGGAAGCCTAGCGGCTTCACCGGCACTGACAGTTGCCGCCCCGGCCCGGTGAGCACGATCTTACCCTTGAGCTTCCCTTTCCATTGGGCCAACTCTTGCTCGGTCCCCGCCTGCACCAGGACCGGCTCGGCCTGGACCGCGCCCTTGGTCGATTCGGTCCATGCCAAGGGATAGCCGATCAGCGGCGCGTATTGAGGTTCAATCAAGTGTGCGCTGAACCGCGTGTAGCGCCAACCGCGGCCGAACGGCCCCCACTCTTCCTTGTGAGCGTGCACTAAGCCGTACTCTTGCATACGCTTGATGGCCCAATCGGCGGCCTGATCGAAGGCTGGGGTATTAGGCAGGTGCGGACCATAAACGTCGGCCAGGTAGAAAACGTGTTCCATGACCTTGGAATTCCCGTAAGCCTCCGCCTTGATGCGGTGTACGACGTTGAGGTCGACCGTATCCTGGGCCCATACCAGCAAGGGAAAGATGAGAAGGGTGAGTAGAGCACAACCGCGAGACTTCATGGCTAAACTTTGCAGTTTAGCACTCACGGAACCACCTTGAGGGCCGTTAGGACTGCATACTCGCCTTGACGGATGATAATGATTATCGTTTAATAATTTATATGGGTTTACCGGAGCCAACCGGTCCGCGCGAACTGGAGAGCGACATGGATCTGTTCCGGAGCCGCTGCGCGTCGCGCGGCCTTGCGTGCACCCATCAGCGCTGGGTCATTTACCGCGCGCTGATGTGCTCGGTGGAGCATCCGAGTCCGGAAGGCATCTATGAACAGGTGCGGCGCGAGGTACCTTCCATTTCGCTGGCCACGGTTTACAAGACGATCAAGACTTTCGTCGAGGTGGGGCTGGTGAGGGAAGTGAGTCCGGAGCACGCCACGGTCCGCCTGGACGCCAACCTGGAACCGCACCACCATTTCATTTGCCTGCGCTGCAAAGCCATCCATGACCTTCGTGAGGAGGACATCGAGCCAGTCCGGTTGCGCCGCGGGCTACCGAACGGATTCCGCGCGGAACGAACCACGGTGGAGGTACTGGGCCTCTGCCCCATGTGTTCGCGCGATGAACAAGCAAGCTGAGTGTTTGAAGGAGAAATGACAATGGCTACTCTGAAGGGCAGCAAGACGCACGAGAATCTCAAGGCCGCCTTCGCGGGCGAGTCGCAGGCCAACCGCCGTTACCTCTATTTCGCCAAGCAGGCGGACGTCGAGGGGTATCCGGATGTGGCCGGATTGTTCCGCGACACGGCCGACGGCGAAACTGGGCACGCGCACGGCCACCTGGATTACCTGAAGAAGGTAGGCGACCCGGCCACGGATCTGCCGATCGGCGACACGGAGGCCAACCTCAAGGCCGCCATAGCCGGCGAAACACACGAATACACCGACATGTACCCCGGCATGGCCAAGACGGCGCGCGAGGAAGGCTTCGCCGAGATCGCCGACTGGTTCGAAACGCTGGCGAAGGCGGAAAAGTCGCATGCAGGCCGCTTCAGCCAGGGGCTGGACGGGATTTCATAGTGAATCCGGGGGCAGCCGCGGCTGCCCCCATCCCCACCACAAGACCCATGGAGAACGTGATCAAGGGTGCCCCCACGCCGGGGTTGACGTACAATCCGAACGATACCGTATATTGGGATCAGAAGGCCCTCGATGCCGAAGTTGAGCGGGTTTTTGAAATCTGCCACGGTTGCCGGCTATGCTTCAATCTGTGCCCGTCGTTCCCCTCCCTGTTCAAGGCCGTGGATGGGCATGACGGCAACGTTCGCAAGCTGACTCGCGACGAAACCGACCGGGTGGTGGACACCTGCTACCAGTGCAAACTGTGCTACGTGAAGTGCCCCTATACTCCGGACGACGGGCACGCATTCCAGCTCGATTTCCCCCGCCTGCTGATGCGCATGGTGGCACTGCGGGCCAAGGAAAAGGGCATCAGCCTGCGCTCGCGGCTCCTTTCGCGCCCGGAGCTTCTCGGCAAGTTCGCAAAGGTCACGCCGCAACTGGCGAACTGGGCCAACCGGCAACCCATGATGCGGGCGGCGATGGAAGCCATGATCGGCATCCATCGTGAGAAGCAGTTGCCCGAATTCCATGGCGAGACGTTCGAAGATTGGTACCGGAAGCAGTCCAAGCCCGCCGGCGACGACACGAAGGCCGTGCTTTTCTATACCTGTTTTGTGAACTACAACAACCCGCAGGTGGGCAAGGATGCGGTGGAAGTCTTCTCGCGCAGCGGCGTGGCGCTCACCTGCCCGAAGCAGAACTGCTGTGGGATGCCGGCGCTCGAAGCCGGCGACATTCGGTTGGCCAAGAGCCTGGCGGAAGCCAATGTTCGGTCCCTGTACCCGCACGTGGCGGCGGGGAAGAAAGTGCTGGCCATCAATCCGACGTGCTCCTACATGCTGCGCAAGGAGTACGCCGAACTGGTGGGCACGCCCGAGGCAAAGCAGGTCGGCGAGGCCACTCAGGACCTTTGCGAGTATTTGTTCGAATTGAAGAAAGCGGGCCAGTTCAACCGCGACTTCGAGACGACGCCTGAAACCGTGGCCTATCACGTGCCCTGCCATCTGAAAGCGCAGAACATCGGTTTCCGTTCGCGCGACATGATGCGGCTGATCCCGGGAGTCACCGTGAAGATGGTGGAGCAGTGCTGCGGCCACGACGGCACCTGGGCCTTGAAGAAAGAGTTCTTCCCCCTCTCGCAGTTAGCGGGCAAGAAGGCCTTCGATGAAATGGCCGGAGCGGAAGCCGCCACCCTGGCAACAGATTGCCCGCTGGCCGCAGTGCAATTCGAGCAGGCCCTGGGTAAGCGGCCGGTGCACCCGATCCAGGTGCTGGCGAGGGCCTACCGGTCAGACGGGTTCCCGGCGAAAGTCGATAAGAATGAGGAAAAGGGGTAACGGGAATGCAGCCTGTAGCTGTTGAAGAAATCAAGAACATTGCCGACTACGAAATGGAACGGGAATCCTTGCGGCCGCGCATGATGGCGCTGAAGGATCGCCGGCGCGTGCGCGTAGGAGACCATCTGACATTTCTGTTTGAGAACCGCGAAACGGTGCGTTACCAGATACAGGAGATGTTGCGCATCGAGCGGATCGTTAAGCCGCAGGACATCCGCCACGAGTTGGACACTTACAACGAGCTAGTCCCCGGCCCGGGCCAGCTCTCGGCGAGCCTGCTGATCGAGTACGGAACGCCGGAAGAGCGCGCCGTGCATCTGCGCGAGCTGCTGGGTATCGAAAACCACGTATGGCTGGTGGTCGACGGCACCGCGCCCGTGCCTGCGGTTTTCGACGCGCGGCAGATCTCGACGGACCGCGTGAGTTCGGTGCAATACATCAAGTTCCAGCTCACGCCCGACCAGGTGGCGCGCTTCGCCAAGGGCGCCGCGATCCGGGTGGATCATCCCTACTACAGTTTCGAGCACCGGCTGACACCGGCAGAGTTGTCGGAGCTGGCGGAAGATCTGCGGTAAGGGCAGAGACGGGAAACCCGGAACTGGAGCGGATGCTCCCTTTCCAGCCGCCTTCGACAGGCGATAAGCTCTGCCGCTTACGGCGAGCGCTCCCTCTTTCCAAGCTTAATAGCGAGTTGGCCGAAACGGGGGTGTTGAGCCACGAAAATACACGACCGAAAACCCTGGCGTTGTCTCCTATTATGTCTTGTCAACTACGATCTGGTTCTCGTCTATCGCAGGACGAAGAGACTGTTTTGCTCCTGGTTTCCGGTGGTGGGTCCCAGAGCCTCTTCATGACGCCTCCGCCAAAAAGAAGTTCGGGAAGTCCTCGAAGACCCACTTGTTCTTCAAAGTCCGGTAGATGATGCCCAGGAACTTCCACACTAACGCGATGATGGCCTTGCCGGCTCCCCGCCGCTCCTTGACTTGTTCGTAGAACCGCTTCAGGTACGGGCTGTAGTTGGCCGCGACCAGCGCCGCTTGCACCAGCGCCGTCCGCCACAGCTTGGTTCCTCGTTTGTGAATCCGGCCGCTGCGTTCCGTCTCATTCGAGGTCGACACCCGGGGCACAATCCCGAAGCAGGTGGCCAGCCGGCCCTCGTCGGCAAAGTCGTTCACGTCCCCGATCACGCTCAACAGAATCACGTCGGTGATCTTGCCAGTGCCCTTGATGCTCGACAGGCCCTTGTGCCCCTCCAGCTTCGAGCCTTTTTCCCCGATCGTCTTCTCCAACTCCGCGATGCTCCTGTTCAAGCTGCGAATCTGCTCGACGATCACCCGCAACTCGATCCGCACGATCTCGTCGAAGGGCAAGCTGAGCACCTCATCCAGCTTCTCCTCGGTGGACAACGCTTCTTTCGCCAGGTTCAGCCCGCGCACGCTCAGGATATTGTTGATCTTGTTCTTCAGCGCCGTGCGCAGCTTCACCGGGGTGTCGCGCGTTTGAGTCAAAGATGCCAATTGCCCGTGCTCTTTATCCTTCGTGCGCACCTCCGGCAGCATACCCTTCGACAAATGCAGCGCTAGCGCTCGTGCCTCGTGCGGATCGGTCTTCTTCACCGGCGGGCAGATCACTTTGAACTGGTTCGTGTTGACCACCACCACGCGCGCAACATGCGGGACCACCGCATCGAAGAACAAGCTTGTGTTGCCCGTGATCTCCACTTCGATTTCGTCGTTTGCCCGCAGCTTCTTCACGAACTTTCCCAGATGTTCCAACTCCCACTCGGTCACATACGTGCGTTCGTTCGCCAGCCGGATGCAGCACGTGAACCGGTTACGATGCAGATCGATGCCGATATATCGCTTGTCCATTCCTCCCTCCTAGTTCGGTGATCTTTCAGGTCGAGTAGACTAACTTTGCGGCGGTCACCATACTCCTATTCGAGGTCCCTTGCGCGCCTCACGATGACGTTCAATCCACAGGTCTGACCAATCTCCTCTACGGGGTCTGCGCCGCAACAAGCCGATCCAGCCTGTGACCTGTCTACTCCGGAAGTCGCCTCCCGGAGCTTACGGCCGACCAGAGAACCATGAGACATTCATCCCATCTCCTCTGTCGAGAATCGGTGCCGGCTGGAACCCTGGGTACCCCGGTGGGGAATTTTCAGCCGATTTTTGCACCGGCGCTGACACCTCCTGATAGAGTCAGCTTGGTTTTCTGGGGAGTCGTGCTCCCGGGCAAGATATAAAGGCCGACGCGACGGGGCCGACTCGAAAGCCAACGACGCCCCCGGGTCAAACCGGGCCCGATGTGTCCGTTCTGAGGGATTCTGGTTTCTCAGCCTCCTGCTTGGGCTCGGCTTGGCATGTGGCATCCACCAAATCGAACAAGCGACCTCTCAACTCCTGAATCTCGCGACATAGCGCAATTGGATTCAGCGTCCGTTGATACGGCGCCCGAGCTTAGTCGCAATCGCGATGCACCTTCCCACCCTCCCGCGTCTTCTGTTTCTTGCTCGATCGCTGGCATTCTTCCCGCAACGTCTCCAGGTACTACTCGCTCGGATGCATGTCCATCCTGCCGGAGCACTCGGCTTCTCCCGACGGCGCTGCATAGCCCCCACCTCTTGGTCAGGTTCACAGTTGGCACAACAACTGCCATCTTGGTCATAATTTGGATGGCACAATTCGCGCAATGTCAAGGCAAAGTAGAAACTTCCGGTTCCGAGCAAAGTAGAAAGTTCCGGTTTT
>CAYLLB010000068.1:0-21130 GCA_964384215.1 uncultured Solibacteraceae bacterium
CCCCCCCCCACCCCCCCCCCCCCCCCCCCCCCCCCCCCCCCCCCCCCCCCCCCCGATTAGGCAGCGGCGTGCGATCAGAGTCAATCCCTCGGAAGAGATTATCAAGATTGGTCCGCTGGGGATCCGGTTCCTCCTTACGGGGGATGATTCCAACGGCAGCGTGTCGGTATTCGAGTTCTTCGTCCCCGTCGGGCAGAAGCTGGTAGCGCCGGCACATATGAACGACGCATACGAGGAAATGCTCTATGGTATTGAGGGCGTCCTTACCTGGACGGTTGACGGCAGGCTAATCGAGGTGGGTCCCGGGCAGGCGTTGTGCATTCCCCGAGGCGCGGTGCACCGCTTTGACAACCTCGGCGGCGAGGATGTGAAGCAACTCGTGGTCATATCCCCAGCGATCATGGGCCCTGCGTACTTCCGCGAAGCTGCCGAAGTAATCGGTGCCGCCTCCGGCCCGCCCGACCGCGCGAAGATGATCGAAGTCTTCCGGCGTCATGGCATGACCGTGGCCCCGCCGCCTGCTAAATAGCGTGCCGCGGGTATCCGTTCCCCGGAGGCGGCAACTTCTGGAACGCCGGCGATCCACTCAGAGGTTCTCGAGAAGCCTTTCCGCGCGATATTCCCGGCGCCATCGCAACGGACTGCAATACGATGGAGTGATGCTGGCGAGTACTGAGCGGGGTGGTCAATCATGAAGGCATACCTGGTTGCGGATATCGAAGTCCTCGACGCGAGCATTTACGAGGAATACATCAAGGCCGCTCAGCCGATTGTCCTTCAGCACGGGGGCCGATACCTGGTCCGTGGCGGCAGCACGCTTCCAGTCTGTGGTGACTGGGATCCGAAACGTTTGCTCATAATCGAGTTTGACTCGCTCTCTCAACTCCAGGATTGTTTCGGTAGTGAAGCATACGAGCGAATCGCTCCACTTCGTCTTGCTTCGACGCGTTCCCGGTCCGTCATCGTTGAGGAAACATCGGAAGCCGGGTAGGAACGTGAGTCGCGCCGCAGGCTACGGGGTTCCGGGCGACGGGCCGTCCGGACAGAATGCTGGTCACCCTCATCGCTTCCGGATTCCCCATGACGCATCGATATTGCGCAAGCCGGATGTGGCAGGCCATCACTGTTCTGAGTGTGTGTGTATAGTCGCCGCAGCGGCCAGACTGCGGTGTTTCACTTCCTGATAAAGCTGGAGGACCGGCTCGCTTATGTTCGTAATGTCCCGTCGGCTGTCAAACCGGGCGGTCACGTCATTATCAGCACTTTCGGTCCCGAGAGACCGGTAAAATGCAGTGGCACCGATGTTATGCGACATGATGCGCGGTCTCTTCACGCAGAATTTGGCCCCCGCTTCCATTTGGTCGAGAGCTTAATGGAATCGCACGTTACCCCGTTCGGGGCTGAGCAGCAGTTTCTGTGGCCGCGGGAGATCAGACGCCCCAGCAATAGTCTTCAACGGCGCGTTCGACGGTGTCGTCCTGCTCCATCAGGCGCATCAGCTCCAGGCGGATGGCATCGGTTAAGGCCCGCCAACTGGCCTCTATGACGTTCTCGGAGACCCCCACCGTGGTCCAACTCCTGTGCTGGTCGCTCCATTCGATCAGCACACGCACCTTGGCCGCTGTGCCCTTCTTCGTGTCCAGCACGCGCACCTTGTAATCGGTGAGCCGTACCTTGGCGATGGATGGATAGATCGGCGCCAGGCACTGCCGCACACAGACATCCAGGGCGTTCACCGGACCGTGACCGGTGGCTAGCGCCGAGTGGATGCCGTCCTTCGCTTTCACGGTCACCGTGGCGGTGGTCTTCGATTCCTTGTTGTCCGTCATCTTCGTGGTGACTTCGAACGACACCAACTCGAAGAAGTGGAGTCCCGGATGCAGCGCCTCGCGCACCAGCAACTCGAAGGTGCCCTCGGCGGCCTCCAGTTCGTAGCCAAGGTATTCCAGATGTTTAATGCGCTCGAGCAGTTCACGCCGCGCCTCGTCGCCCAAGCGCTCGGCCAAGCCGTGCTGCTTCAGTTTATAGAGGATGTTGCCGCGCCCGCTCAGATCGCTCAACAACACACGCTGGCGGTTGCCCACGGCTTCCGGCTTGATGTGCTCGTAGGTGGCCGCATCCCGCAACACGGCGCTCACGTGCACGCCGCCCTTGTGGGCGAAAGCACTGCGGCCTACATAGGGCTGCCCCCCGGGAATGGGCAGGTTCGCCAGTTCGCCGATGAAGCGCGAGATGGAAGCCAAGTTCGCCAGCCGTTCGGCGCCCACGACCTCGTAACCGCCCTTCAATTCGAGATTCGCGATCACCGAGCCCAGGTTGGCATTGCCGCATCGCTCGCCGTAACCGTTCAGACAGCCCTGCACGTGCGTGGCGCCGTTCTCGACCGCCGCCACGCTGTTGGCCACACCCATATCCGAATCGTTATGCGCATGGATCCCGATCACGCCGCCGAACCGCTTGTATACTTCGGCGACGATGGCGCCCAGCTTCGAAGGCATGGTTCCGCCGTTGGTGTCGCACAGGCACAGCACATCGGCACCGGCCCGTCTGGCGGCGTCGAGCGCCCGCAGCGCGAAATCCGCATTCGCAAAGTAGCCGTCGAAAAAATGCTCGGCGTCGAAAACTACTTCCTTGCCGTGCGCCTTCAGAAAAGCGACGGTCTCGGAAATCAGCTTCAGGTTCTCTTCTTCCGTGATGCCAAGAGCGCGGCTCGTATGCAGATCCCAGGTCTTGCCGAACACGGAAATGACATGGGTACCGGCCTCGACCAGCGCCAGCACATTGGGGTCGTGCTCCACGGGATTCTTGGCGAATCTCGTGGAGCCGAAGGCGGTTAGCTTGGAGTGCTTTAACCTCAGGTCCCGGGCGCGCTTGAAGAACTCCTTGTCCTTGGGATTCGAGCCGGGCCAACCGCCTTCAATATAGTCGATCCCCAATTCATCGAGCTTCTGCGCGATAGCCAGCTTATCGTCCACGGTGAGCGAGACGGCCTCGCCTTGCGTGCCGTCTCGCAGTGTCGTGTCAAAGGTGTAGATCTTCATGGCTCCCATTCGGGGGCCTGCGCCCCGGTTCACAGATTACTGGGCCTCAGGTACGCCGGCTTCCTTCTTCTTCTTGAGGAACGGCATCATGGCGCGCAGTTCACTGCCCACACGTTCGATCAACAGGTCCTTACCGGCTTCCCGCATGGCTTTGAAATTCTTCCCGCCGGCCTTGTTCTCGTCGATCCACTCCTTGGCGAACTGGCCGTTCTGCACTTCGGTGAGGATCTTCTTCATGTTCTCGCGCACGTGCGCGTCGATGATGCGCGGCCCGCGCGTGTAATCGCCGTACTCGGCCGTGTCGGACACCGAGAAGCGCATATAGCTCAAGCCGCCTTCCTGAATCAGGTCGACGATGAGCTTCAGTTCGTGCAGGCACTCGAAGTAAGCGATCTCGGGTGCGTAACCGGCCGCCACCAGCGTCTCGAAGCCCGCGCGGATCAGTTCGGAAGCGCCGCCGCACAGCACGGCCTGCTCGCCGAACAGATCGGTTTCCACTTCTTCCTTGAACGTGGTTTCGATCACACCGGCCTTCAGACAGCCGAGCGCCAGCGCGTAAGCCAGAGCTTGCTCATGCGCCTTACCGGAGGGATTCTGCTCGACGGCGATCAGGGCCGGCACTCCCACGCCTTCCGTGTACAGTTCGCGTACGCGGTGTCCCGGCGCTTTGGGAGCGATCATGGAAACGTCCACGTCCGCCGGCGGAACCACTTGCTTGTAGTGGATGTTGAATCCGTGCGCGAACATCAGCGTCTTGCCCGCCTTCATTTGGGGCGCGATGTCGCGGTTGTAGATGACCGACTGAATATGATCCGGCACCAGCAACATAATGGTGTCGCCGAGCTTGGCCGCCTCGCCCGCTTCGTACACCTTGAAACCGGCGGCTTCGGCCTTGGCCCAGTTCGGGCTGCCCTTCGCGTCGCTGACGATCACGTTCAATCCGGAGTCGCGCAGGTTCAGTGAATGCGCGTGCCCCTGGCTGCCATAGCCGACGATGGCTATGGTCCGATTCTTGAGTAGGGAAAGATCACCGTCTTTTTCGTAAAAACGTCTAGCCATTGATAACTCCGTTCCTCGCTTCCAGTTTACTTGCCTCGGCTCCGGCCGGGATGGGCGGAGCGAGATGCAATTTCTTGGACTCCAGCGAGACCGCCACCATCCCGGAGCGGGTCACTTCGATCTCGCCATAGCTTCTCATCACATCGATGAACTCATCCAGTTTCTCAGGATCCCCGGTGGCTTCCAGGGCGAAGCCCTCCACCGACGAATCCACTACGCGCGCGGAGAAGATTTCGGATTCCTTCAGAATCGCCGCGCGCGATTCCATGCTTGCGCGCACCCGAAGCAGCACCATCTCGCGCAGGACGGCCCGGCTATCGGTAAGATCCGTCGCCTGCAGCACGTTGATCAGCTTATTCATCTGCTTGATCAGGAGCGCCCTCAGCGACGGCTCCACATCCACCGCGATGGTCATGCGCGATAACGTCGGGTCCAGCGTGCGCGCTACCGTGAGGCTCTCTATGTTGTAACCCCGGGCGCTTAGTAGTCCCGTGACACGCATGAGAGCGCCCGGTTTGTTCTCCATCAACAACGATATCGTCTGTAACATGTCTCTGGCGCCTCCTCGCTCTATTTCGGGACTGCCACCGGCTGCGGCGGACCGAACACCATCTCGTTGATGGCCGCACCCGCCGGCACCATCGGATAGACGTTCTCCTCCGGATCCACGATCACGTTGAGCAGGTACGGTCCCGGTTCGTCCACCGCTTCCCGCAAGGCGGGAGCTAGTTCGTCCGGCCGGCTGATCGTGCGCCCCTTGAAACCGTAAGCCGCCGCCAACTTCTCGGCATCCGGAAAACACTCCAGCGTCACTGCCGACAGCCGGTTGTTGTAAAACATCGTCTGCCACTGCCGGACCATGCCGAGATAGCCGTTGTTGATCACCACGATTTTGACCGGCAAACCGTTGCTGGCCACGGTGGAAAGCTCCGGAATCGACATCTGGAACCCTCCGTCGCCCACAACCGCGAATACCAGTCTATCCGGGTTGGCCGTCTGCGCGCCCACCGCCGAAGGCAACCCGAATCCCATCGAGCCCAAACCGCCCGAAGTCAGCCACAGCCGCGGCGCGTTGAACCGCACGAATTGCGCCAGCCACATCTGGTGTTGGCCCACATCGCTCGACACGATGGCGTTGCCGGCCGAGATGCGGTCGATTTCGGCGATCACGTGCTGTGGCTTGATGACTGTATCGTCGATCGCGGGAACGAGCGGGTGCTTCCGCTGCCAATCGCGCACTTGCTTCCACCAGGCCCTGCGCGCTTCGACGACCACCGCTTCAGGCTGGTTCTCGGACTCTCCGGCAAACTTGAAGAGTTTCGCCGCCACACGCTTCAAATCGCCCACGATGGGAAGGTCCGGGGCGCGGTTCTTGCCGATCTCAGACGGGTCCACGTCGACGTGGATCACCTTGGCATGCGGCGCGAAAGCCGAAAGGCGGCCCGTCACGCGATCATCGAAACGCGTACCGAGGGCGATCAGCAGGTCGCACTCGGTCATAGCCATGTTCGCCGCGTAACTGCCGTGCATCCCGGGCATGCTGATGAAGTTCGGATGCGTCGTCGGAATTGCACCCAGTCCCATGAGCGTGCACACTGCGGGCGCGTCCACCTTCTCCACCAGTTGGATCAATTCCTCGCTTGCGTCCGAGGAGATCGCCCCCCCGCCGATATAGAACAGAGGCTGCCGGGACTCGGCGATCATCTGCGCCGCGCGCCGGATCTGCCCCGTGTGCCCGTCGAGGTTCAGCTTGTAACCCGGAAGATGGATCGTGGTCACCGGGGCATAGTGCGCCTGCGCCTGAAAGACATCCTTCGGAATATCTATCAATACCGGCCCGGGGCGACCCGAATTAGCGATGTAGAACGCTTCGTGGACCACCCGAGGCAGATCGTGTATGTTCTTAACCAAGTAATTGTGCTTGGTTCCGGACCGCGTCAGCCCGAAAGTATCCGCTTCCTGAAACGCGTCGCTGCCGATCAGCTTCGAATGAACCTGCCCCGTAATGGCCACTACCGGAATGGAATCCATCAGGGCGTTCACCAATCCGGTCACCAGGTTCGTCGCACCCGGTCCCGACGTCGCGCAGCACACGCCCGTGCGCCCGGTCGAACGCGCATAGCCCTCGGCCGCGAAACACGCGTTCTCTTCGTGCCGGACCAGCACGTGCCTCATCGGACTTTCGTAAATCGCGTCGTAGAGGGGCAGCGTCACACCGCCGGGATAGCCGAAGATGCAGTCCACATCTTCCCGTGCCAGGCATTCCAGCAGCATCTTCGCGCCGCTCATCAATGTCGCCATAGTCTTAGCCTCTCGTTTCCTATCAAACTTGGGGTTCTTCCGCATTGAAACTATGCTCCGGCGGGGCGAAAAAACGGAAAAGGCCACCGCCGGGTTGCTCGCCCCGCCGATGGCCCTTTGGATTCTATCCGAACAAGGCCTTTAGGCGGGGCCCGGTACGATGACCCCAATAAGGATAATAATGCTGATGCTGAGGACGAGTGCCGTGGAGAGCGCAGTGGTCCGGCTCATCCGGTCGGATGTCCAGGCCAACCGCGGCGGGGTGCTGTTTGTACCCACGAGCTCCACAAACAAAGATTAGCGTAAAAGGGGAGGAAATGCAAGATGCCGTTCCAATAATATCCGTTTATGTCTGGATTACGACGCGGCGAAGGCTCCAAGTCTGATATTCTCTGTTAGTACTCACCCAAGGAGAACGCATGATCAGCCGTGTGGAGGCCTTGCGGTATCGAGTCCTTCGGAACGTCAGTCAAGACGTCCAGCCTTTTCAGCTGCTTGCGGGGCCCAACGCGAGCGGCAAAAGCACTTTTCTTGACGCTGTGGCTTTCTTCGGCGACCTGCTCCGGGCCGGTGCCTGCAAAGCGGTTCTGGGCGAATTGCACGCGGGCGTGCCGCCGCGCGCTGCCAATTTGGAGCAACTTCTCTGGATGGGTAAGGGGACCAGCTTTGAGTTGGCCGTGGAGTTGGCCATCCCGGCCGCCCGGCAGCACTCCCTTACGAGCGGCGCGGCGCCCACATGCCGGTATGAGGTTGCAGTGGGGCGCCGGGGGGATTCCGGTGATTTCGGCCTGCTTGCGGAATCGCTCTGGTTGCTCCCAAAACCTTCAACCCGCTCGGCCGCGGTGCAGGCTGGATTGTTTCCTCAATCCGAACAGCTTTCTGAAACCCTGCTCGTGGGTGCCAGCGGTAGAGCGCCAGCAGCTGCCCGCAAGATTTTAAACAAGGTGTGTGATTCGGGCAACGATTATTTCTTCTCGGAGACGTCGGGTTGGAGGAACCTTTTTCGTCTCGGCCCCACGAAGTCCGCGCTGGGCAATCTCCCGGAAGATGAGGCCATGTTTCCGGTCGCGACGTGGGCGAGACGAACCCTGATGGACGGGGTTGTAAGGATCGCGCTGAATCCTGAAGCCTTGCGCCGTCCCAGTCCTCCCGCGGAGACGGGTGCCTTCCTGCCCGACGGATCGAGTCTGCCCTGGCTCGTGGACCGCCTGGAGCGGAGTTCTCCCGAGCGTCACGCCGCCTGGGTGGCTCGCTTGCGGACCGCGATCAGCGGTCTGCGCTCCATTACGTCCAGAGAACGCGTCGAGGACAGGCACCGCTACCTCGTGCTGCAGTTCGACAACGGATTCGAGGCTCCTTCCTGGTCGTTTTCCGCCGGCACGCTGCGTTTGCTCGCCCTTACGCTGCTCGGCTACGTCCCGGATCTGGAAGGTATTTACCTGGTTGAAGAGCCGGAAAACGGCATCTATCCCGCAGCCGTGGAACTGCTGCTCCAGTCGCTTTCCTCGATTCGCACGGCGCAGGTTCTGTGCGTCACGCACTCGCCGGGGATGCTGAGTATGGCCCGTCCGGAACAGGTATTGAGACTCGACCGGGACGAAACGGGCGCGGCGGTCATCAAGTAACCACGCAGGATTTGCTATGCCCCTCCCGGTATCCGTCTACCGGCGCGACAGGAAACGGTACAGCGTGGCCGAACCAAACCTTTCGACGATTTCGAGGTCCGGTTTGCGCTCGATGAGTTCGATCACCTTGCGGCGACTGGCGTCGTCCATGTCTTGCCGGAAGTCGCCAGGTGTGAGGTAGAGGTATTCGAGGCGGCGCGCGCGGGCAAAATCTGCAAGTCCGGCATAGGTGCGTTGGATCATGCCAGGATCGTCGCGGTACCAGTGCATGGAAGGAGTGACGAACCGTGAGGCACGGTGCCCGGTGTACAGGAACAGCACGGGGGCGTTGTAAGCAAGAACCTGCGCCCCCGCCGGAAGGCGCTCACGCATCCATTGGAACGCGGCTTCATCCATCGCGCGCTCCTTGCGCCATTCATCCATCTCACCTGGCACGATGCGCCAGCCAACTACGTATTGCGTCCATGCCCCACCGGCCAGCACTCCCGCCACCAGCAGCCCGAAAACAGCCCCTGACACTCGCTGCGACCTCTCGGGATGGCACAGTGCGCCGCGCACCATCTTGAAGAGACGCCGCATCTCGATCCAGAATCCCGCCAGCAGAAGCGGATAAATGGGTGCGATAAGTCGCTCTGTCGGCGGGTAATGCCAAGCCACGAGCATGATAGTGAAAGGCACGGCGAACACGGCGTAGTCGAGCGCGGGTCCGCGGCGCGCCAGGCGCACGACACCCGCGAGCATGGCGATGCCGAGCGTTTGCGTGACGATCTTCACGATGCGCGCGTCGCTCGCCTCGGGGATAATCAGCGCGCCCACGCCGAACAGCCACTGGTCCACGTTCTTCCACAACAGCATCGGCAGATCGGCCAGTTTTACCAGGTACAAGTGATAGTCGAGATAAGTGGTGTAGTACAGCGTTGTTGGATCGGCTCCGTGCGCCATGTGCAGGCGGGTCCAGATGGTCCAGCCCGCCACGAACGGCAGCATAGTCGCCGCAAACCAGAGCGTCTGCTTGCGCTGCTTTCGCCACAGGAAACACGCGACGCCGGACACCAGCAGCATCAGTCCGGTGGTCCGCGTGAGAAAGGACAGTCCGCCGGTCACGCCCGCCAGCACCGCCCACCGCACCGGAGCGCGCTCTTCAGCCGCGCGAATGCAGCATAGTAAGCACAGGATGAGCAGGCATGTGAATGGCAGTTCCGAAAGCATGCTGGAACCGAAGATGGCCAGGTAGGGATTCACAGCGAACAGCGCCGTCATCGCCCAAGCCTGCTTTTCGGAGAAGCCGTAAGCAAGAAACAGGCGGAGGCACAGCCACAGCAGCAGCGGTACCCACAGCCAGCTCGCCAGCGTCCCCAGGACAAGATTGGCCGGGAAGTGGGGATTGAGCTTCCAAACCCCGGCCAAAGCCAGCGAAACAAGCGGCGGGTACTTGGTTTGAAACGGAGTGTCCGGGTAGCTCAGGATCCTATACCCGTGGCCTTCGGCGATAGACTTGGCCGAAACGAAGTAGACGCTGTCATCGTGGATCCAGCGGCCGAACTGCGGCATGTCCGCCTGACGCCACGCAAAATAGGCCGTCGGAACCAGCAACAATAGGAACAGCGCGACACGCTTCATTCCGCACTACCGTATCAAACGCAAGACGGTACACTCAATTCCCGGTTTTCGCCGCATCCCCGGCAGGTTCGGGATGCACCGTCACGTCCGCTCCCGGGAGTTCGGTTTGGATGGCCTGCTCCACCTGATTCGCAATCTCATGCGCCTTGTCCAACGGCAGCCAGCTGTCCATCAACACGTGTGCGTCTACAAAGAGGGTTGGACCTGAGTAACGAAAACGGACGCTGTGGCAGTCGATGACACCCTCGACCGAGGAAGCGGCGCGAACAATGCGGCTCTCGACCGTGCTCGGCGCGGCATCCATCAGGGCGCCCACCGTACGTCCACCCAAGCGCACGGTCACCACCGTGGCAATCACCGCCACCGCCAGCGCGGCAAGCGCATCCGCATGGCGCAACCACTCCACACCTGGAATCCACTCGGCCACTTTGAGGCAGATCAGGCCGATGATGACCACCGAGGAACTCCAGATATCGGTCCTGAAGTGCAGCGCGTCGGCTTCGAGCGCCTGACTGTTGCTCTCCTTAGCCGTCCGGTAGAGCGCGCTGGAACGCGACCAGTCGATGATAATGGAAGTCACCATCACCACGAAGGACCACACGGTGACCTCGACTTCAACGCCCCCCTTTACCAGGCGGTGAACCGCCGCGTAGACGATCCAGGCGCACGTCACGAGCAGCAGAACGGTCTCAAACAGAGCGGACAGATTCTCGATCTTGCCGTGGCCGTAACGGTGATTGAGGTCCGCCGGGCGCGAAGCTGTACATACAGCGAAATAGGTGGCGGCGGCGGCCACGAGGTCCAGGCCCGAATGCGCCGCTTCGGCCAGGATGCCGAGGCTGCCCGTGAGTAGGCCGACTAAAATCTTGAAGCCGGTCAGTCCCACGGCGGCGGCCAGGGATGTCAGTGCGACAGCTTGCTTACGCTGTTCGACGGTCTTGGGCATTCGGGGCATCGCTGTTGGAGAATACGCTCGGAGGTGGAAATCTTTTATCTATATCTTCCCTCTAGTGTATGCCATTCGCTCGGAACACACGCAGCATCCCATCCTGGCCCATCCGCTACAATCACAATTCCATGTTTCGTTTCGTCTTGCTTGCGATGATGCTGGCCGCTTCGGCCGCTGCTGCGCAGAAAAAGCCCGTCACGGTGGAAGCCGCTGCCGCCGAGCGCGAACGAAAGGACATGCCGTCTGCGCCCATTTGGGCTCCCGGCGGCGAGCGTTTCGTCTACACGCAGGACGGCAAGGTATGGCTTTACGACATTCCCTCTCGCACGCGCCGCAAGTTGTTCGCTTTGCCCACGCTCAGCGAGGCGGCGGTAAAAGCGCCCTCGCCTCGGGCCTTCGGCTGGAAGAACCGTAATGTGCGCGAGAAGCAGATCCAGTGGCTGCCGTCGGGGAACGCCCTGCTGGTGGAAGCCGGCGGCGATTTGTTCGTTTTCCGGCTTGCGCTGGGCTCGTATACACGACTAACCGCAACCGCGGAAGTCGAAAGCGACCCGCGGGTTTCCCCGGACGGCCGCCGCGTCTCGTTCCGGCGCGCGCACGAATTGTTCGTACTCGAACTAGCCACGGGCAAGGTCACGCAGCTCACGGCGAGCAGCAGCGACACGGTTTGGAATGGCGAGCTCGATTGGGTTTATCCGGAAGAACTCGATGTCGGCACCGCGCACTGGTGGTCGCCGGATTCCACACGTATCGCCTATCTCCAATTCGATGTCAGCCGTCAGTCGATCTACCCCCACGCGAGCCTGCTCGGCCTAGACCCTGTCTACGAGCCGCAGCGTTATCCCCGCGCCGGCACGCCTAACGCGGGGGTCCGACTGGGCGTAGTCCCGGCTACCGGCGGCCTGACGCGTTGGATGGACACAGGCGAAACGCAGGACCGCCTGCTAGCACGCGTCCAGTGGCTGCCGGACAGCAAGTCCATCGCCGCCATCACGCTCAACCGCGTGCAGAACCGCATGGACCTGATTGCTGCCGACGCCGCCTCCGGCACCTCGCGCCTGTTGCTGCGCGAGGCCAGCCCGGACTGGGTGAATGTGAGCGACGACCTGCGCTTCTTCTCCGGACGGGACGAGTTTCTCTGGTCGAGCGAACGCGATGGTTTCCGGCACCTGTACGTGTACACGCTGGACGGAAAACTCGCGCGAGAGCTCACATCGGGTCCCTGGGAAGTGGGTGAAGTGGCCGGCATGAATCCGGCCAAGGGCGAGATCTACTACACGGCGAGAATGGAGACCCCGCTGGAAGATCATCTGTACGCGGTCGGAATCAACGGGGGCGCGCCGCGCCGTCTCTCCGCCGCTAGCCATACCCACGCGATTTCGATGAGCGAGGGCGGCGAATACTACCTGGACACCGCCTCCAGCTTGACCGATCCCCCTCGCCGCACAATCCATCGGAGCGACGGCGCGGAACTGGCCGTGTTCACTGAGGCCGACCGCAAGCTCCTCGAGGAATTTGAGATTCTCCACACTGAAATTGTCCGCGTGAAGGCCCAGGACGGCGCCACCCTGTACGCCCGTCTCACCAAACCGGCTGGTTTCACCGCGGCGAGGAAGTACCCGGCCATCGTGATGGTTTATGGCGGGCCGCACGCGCAGGCGGTCCGGAACGCTTGGGCGGGCGTGGACTTCCACCAAGCGCTGGCGCACCGCGGCTTCGTCGTCTGGCAGTTGGACAACCGGGGCGCGGCCGGCCGCGGCCACGCCTGGGAAGCGGCGCTCTACCGCCGCTTGGGCGCGCGCGAACTCGAGGACCAGATCGCGGGCGTTAAGCACCTGATTTCCACGGGCTTCGTCGATCCGGCCCGCATCGGCATCCACGGGTGGAGCTACGGCGGATTCATGACCCTCTACGCGCTACTGAACGCTCCCGAAACATTCAAGGCCGGTGCCGCCGGAGCGCCGGTCACCGACTGGCGCATGTACGACACTATTTACACCGAGCGATACCTGGGCTTGCCCACGGAAAACGAGAAAGGCTACCAGGCAAGTTCGGTGATCCATTCCGCCGCCAAGCTCAAGGGAGCGCTACTGCTGTTGCACAACCTGGAGGACGACAACGTCGTGTTCCAGCACACCCTGCGCATGGCGGACGAACTTCAAAGAGCCGGCAAGCCTTTTGAAATGATGATCTACCCGCAGAAGAAACACGGGGTTTCGGGCACGGCGTACAAACACCTGCTCGAGACTGTCGCCTCGTTCTTCGAACGCCGTTTGTGACCAGGCTTAGCGGCCGGCGCCGCCCGCGCGCCCGGAGTCACGCGACACACCACTCGATGGAGGCGCGGAAGCCGCCGGTGCGGAGTTGGATACCGCAGCCGGCCCGGAGGCTATGATGCCGGACGTCCCGGCCGAGGTACGGTGAACGGTGGGGTAGCCTAGCTGGCTCGCCGTCCACCCTGTACGCCAATCATTTCCGCCGCCGGTTTGGGGTCTGGGATTGGTGACCACGTAAACGGTTCTCGGGCTGTAATAAGTGCATCCGAACGGGCTGTAATAATAGCCGTTTATGGGGATGTATGTATACAAATTCATCCACGGGTTCCAGAGCCAACCGCCGGCCATATTTGCATATGACCACCCATAGGCGCCACTCGTCTGGAGCGACCTGGCCATCGAAACGTTCGCCATGGCCAAGTACTCGGACCTGCGGCGGCTCCACCGGTACAAGGCGTCACCATCCTTCGAGTTGAACTTCTCCGCCGCGAACACCCCGGCCAGGCTGGTACGCCGGTTGTCCTTCAGGGTGATCTGCTGCCCGGAAGACGCTACGACGGCTTCGCCGTCAAGCACCGAAAACTGCTCGGTTCCGGCGTCCAACCGGTACAGGCCTCTCTTGCGCAGGGTCACAGTGGCGTCCTTGTAAACCAGCGTTACTGAGTTGTCCCTGGAAGCCTCCGCGCATTCCACCAGCGCGCTGCCGCTCAACACTTCCAGGCGCGTGTCGATGAGCCGCGTGGTCATCATTCGCAAGGAGCCGTTCTCACCCAGGCGAAGAAATGTGCCAGGATTCAGGAGCAATTCCACGCGTCCCTCCTCCGTCTTTAGCACGTTGCCTTCTTTTACCTGTGGATACAGCCCGGCCTTCCGTTCAACGTCATCGCCGTTCAGAGTGACCTTACCCTCGATGTAGTTGATCAGACCCGCCTGCGCCGAGACCACGCTCTGCCCGTATGCAGCACCGGCTGAGAGAACAACGGCAACTGCCACCAGCCAAGCCCACCGCCCAACCTTCAGCATGAGTCGCCTCCTTATCTGATCCTGCGCTACCGGGTGACGCAAGTCAAGCCGTTTCGGTTTCAGGAACTTATGGCCAATTTAGAGGCGGGTCCCCTGACTCAACGCAAGCGGCGGCGGATGCGGTAAGAGGACCGTATAAGTTTCTTCAGGGCCGCCAGGTTCGATTGCGATAGGACGCTCGCGCGCCACTGATTCCAATGGTCCAGCGAGTCGGTCGCCTTGACATCGAACGGTTCCGGTCCGGACCTTTCCGAGGGAAGCCGGGTACCGGCGGAAAGGCTCACCAGGCGCCCGTCCGACGTAACCTTCGCCTCGCCCCTGTAGACGGAAATGCGATGGGAATTCGCGTCAAGGCGGTACAGTCCAGACCTCGAAACGCTGGTCTTCGCGCCGCTGATCTCCGCAGCGATGATCGTGCCGCGAGGCAAACCACCCACATCCAACACCGCCGAGCCTGCCATTAATTCGAAGCGCGGGCTCTCCAGGCGGTTGTCGAGCAAGCGCAATGCGCTCGAATCGCCTAAACGGACCGCGGCACCTGGTCTGAGCAAGGGAGAGTTACCGCCGACCATCGTCGGCACGAAGGCACTGTCTGGAAAAGGCAACTCACCGGAGTGCAGGATGATCTCCGCCCGCCCGTGCAAGGTGCGCAACTCACTTCCCCGCTTGAGGAGCCGGAATCCGGCCATTTCGCTGTTGAGAGGCGCCCCGTCGAGCAGGACTTCCCCCTCGACACAGGAGATCAGCCCGGCCCGCGCGGAAATCACCACCTGGGCTCTGACACACGCGGCCGCACTAAGAATCCACACTGCGCACCGCAGAGTGATGTTTGCGGCCAAGCCCATGAAACCTTCCCCAATCCTCCGCTGCGGTCGCGCTGTCTGTCAAGCCTGCTCACTCTGAAGACGCGCTTTGCGGGAACACTTCCGCCACTGACACACTACACTGGAAACCTGGAGGATATTCCAGATGGCCCGAACCAGCAGACGGTCTTTTGTGATGAGCGGGGGCGCGGCGCTGGCGCCCTCGATGGCGGGCGCTGCTCCCGCAGCGAGTGTGCACGTGGTGGAGAACGTGCCGGTGATCGAGGAGGCCGACATCTGCGTATTGGGCGGGAGCTGCACGGGTGTGTTCGCGGCGGTACGCGCGGCCAGGCTCGGCGCCCGCGTCGTGCTGGTCGAAAAGCAGGGGCACTTCGGAGGAGTCGCCGCCATCGTTTGCACGTGGCACAGCTTCTTCGACACGGAATTCAAGCGGCGCATCATCGCTGGCCTCACCGCGGAAACGGTCGGCAAGATGATGAAGACCGGTGCGGCCCAGCCCATCGAGAACAATCCGAGCCAGGGCACCATTTTCTCCCCCGGCGGCTTGAAAGTTGCGCTGGATGAACTGGTCACCGCTGCAAAGGTGCGGCCCTGGCTGCACACGCTGTTTTCGATGCCTGTGGTTGAGGACGGCCGCCTTACCGGCGTCATCGTCGACGGCAAGAGCGGGCGCGGCGCGATTCGCGCGAAGGTTTTCATCGATGCCACCGGCGACGGCGATCTGTGTGCGCGGCTGGGCCTCCCGCAATACTCCTACGACGCCCCGCAACCGCCCACTACCACCGCCTTCCTGGCCAATTGGCCGGGGCTGCAGGGCATTGGGCTGGATGCGGCTTTGCGCGAACACGGCAGCGAGTTCCAGATCCCCGACGGGTTCGTGTGGGGCACACTGATACCCGGCAGCAGCAACTATATGATGGCCGCAACCCGGGTCTATGGCGTGAACTGTGCGGATGCGCGCGATCTCACGAAGGCCGAAATCGAAGGCCGCCGCCAGGTGCGCGCCATCATGGACCTGATCGCGAAGTACCGGGCCGAGACCAAGGTCGTGCTCCACGACTTCCCTTCCTCGATTGGTGTCCGCGACACGCGGCACTTCCGCTGCCGGTACCAACTCACGCGCGACGACGTGCTGCTCGGCCGCCGCTTCGACGACGCCATCGCCAACGGCAGTTACCGCGTGGATATCCATCACCAGGAAAAGCCCGGCATCACGCTGATGTACTTGAACGGCTGGCAGGTCTATCACAGGCCCGGCATACCGAGCGAGAGAACCCGCTGGCGCGAGGAAACATCCACGAACCCGACCTTCTACCAGATTCCGCTGCGTTCGCTGATTCCTCCACGCTACGGAAACCTGATTCTCGCTGGGCGGATGCTCGACGCCGACAAGACCGCTTTCAGCGCCGTGCGCGTCATGGTGAACATGAACCAGACGGGCGAGGCGGCCGGGGTAGCGGCCTACCTGACCTTAACGCAGAACAAACCGATTGAGGAGGTGCATGCAGCAGAGGTAAGAAAACTGCTCGCCGAGGGTGGGTCGGTGATTATATGAAGGGTACCGATCTAAGCGGGGACCGGGCGGCTCAGGCGCCGTATAAACAGCACCAAGCCGAGCACGGCCAACGCAATCACGATGACGGGGATTACGTGCATCCACCACCACTTGGAGCCCTCCGGCTCCACCAGGATGCGTGCGCCGTACTGCTGCTTGTAATAATCCAGCACCTGCTGGTCGGTCTTTCCTTCCGCCACCATCCGGGCAATCTCGGCACGCATGGTGAGAGCAACCTCGCTGCGGTGAGTCGCCACGGATTCGTTCCAGCAGCACGGCGCGAGCAAGGATTTCTCCAGATGCAGCACACGAGCCTGTTCGGCCGCCGGTGGTTGGGCCAAGGCTGCCGTGCCGCTGATAACGAGCGCCATGGCGGCCATCCAAAACCCGCTCAGTCTTCTGATAATTGCAGAGCGCCCCATGTCTCTATCCTATTGATAAAACAGATCGTTTTCAACGACACGGGCGAAGGTGCCGTCCCAGTGGCTTCGACTCGCTTCTCTTCGCGTTATAATAGTGGATGTTCTTACCCGATCAACAGTTTCTACCGTGGGGAGTGAGTAGAACAAGTGGCCCTCCTATTAGCGTCCTCATTGACCGATCAGATCGTACGCAGTATTTCTGACGATACTTTCACCGGAATCCACACCCTGAGCTGGTTCGACTGGGCGATTCTGGTCCCTTATTTCACCGTTCTCTTAATTCTTTCCATCTACGGTCTGCACCGCTTCGAAGTGGTGCGCATGTTCTTCAAGTATCGCAAGAACGTGCCCAACCACGCGCCTAAGGAGTTCGAGAAGCTTCCGCGTGTGACCGTGCAGCTTCCGCTTTACAACGAGCGGTATGTGGTGGCGCAGTTGCTCGATGCCATCTCCAGACTGGATTACCCGCGCGAACTTCTGCAGATCCAGGTGTTGGACGATTCGACCGACGAAACGCACCAACTGGCCGAAAGCCTGGTCGCGCAGTATAACGCCCAGGGCTTCCCGATCGAGTACGTCCACCGCACAAACCGTTACGGCTTCAAGGCCGGCGCATTGCAGGCGGGATTGGCGACGGTGACAGGCGAGTTCATCGCCATCTTCGACGCCGATTTCGTTCCCCAGCCGGACTTCCTCAAGCGCACCATCCACTATTTCACCGATCCCAAGGTGGGCGTGGTGCAGACGCGCTGGACCTACCAGAACCGCAACCAGAACCTGCTTACTGAAGTGCAGGCCGTGATGCTGGACGGCCACTTCATCATGGAGCAGGCGGCACGCTGCGGCGGAAGGCTCTTCTTCAATTTCAACGGCACGGCCGGCGTGCTTCGGCGCGCCATGATCGACGACGCGGGCGGTTGGCAGCACGACACTCTGGTGGAAGACGCCGACCTGAGTTACCGCGCACAATTGAAGGGCTGGCGCTTCGTGTACGTTCCCTCGATAGAGTGCCTGTCTGAGTTGCCCGTCGAGATGCGCGGATTCCAGATGCAGCAGTCACGATGGGCGAAGGGTTTGATGCAGGCGGGCATCAAGCTGCTCCCGTCCATCATGCGTTCTAACGCCCGGTGGCGCGTCAAGTTGGAAGCTTTCCTGCACCTGACGCCGAACATCAGCTATCCGCTCATCATCGTCATGTCGGCGCTGCTCGTGCCGGCGATGGTAGTGCGGTTCTATGCCGGCTGGTTCCAGATGATGGTCGTCGACGGTCCGCTGATCATCGCAAACTTCTGGTCCTTGTGGCTCTTCTACATCCTGGCGTACCGCGAAGTGTTTCCGAACAATTGGAAACGCTCCATTTTCCTGATGCCGGTGTTGAGCGCGGCCGGAGTCGCATTGACAGCAATCAACGCGAAGACGGTCATCGAAGCTCTAATCGGAGACAAAGGCAGTTGGACGCCGACGCCGAAGTATTCGCTGCAGGGCAAGGCTGCCATGCGCGGACCCGCACAGTACCGTTACAGGGCCGGCTGGCTGCCTTTCGTGGAAATCGCCCTCGGTATCGTATACATCCTGTTTGGGGCGTACGCCGTCGACACGTATAACTTCTTCGCGCTTCCGTTCCTGGCGATTTTTGCCGCCGGGTTCTTCTGGGCTGCCTTTTCCGTGCTGGGCAGCGAAGCGCGCGCTCTGCTGCGGTTCCAGCGCGAGCGTCGCCTGGCCCTAGTGTCGGCCCGTTAACCGAAGCGCTCCGGCAAGCGCGTACTTGTAAGAACTGTTATCTTCATTCTCATGGTGCGCAATCATGGGTTGCGTCGTCGTGAGTTTCTGATGACAGCCGCGGCGCCTGCCGCGGTGGCGCAAAAGGCGCCTTCCGGCGGAAAGCTCCGCGCCGGCGCGGCCACTACCAACATCACTCCGAATCTCGGCTGTTCGCTGGCCGGGAACATGACCGATTCCAAATCCACGGAAGTGCACGACGAACTGCTCGTGCGCGCTCTCGCGCTGGACAACGGTTCCGCCCGGCTGGCTATGGCCACCTGCGACCTGTGCGTGCTGCCGCGCGACGCGGTGGACCGCGCCAAGAAGTTGATCCAGGAGCGCTGTGGACTTCCGCCCTCGAGCGTCCTGATCTCGACGGTTCACACGCACAGCGCGCCGCCTGCCGCGCACCTGTTCCAGTGCCCGCCCGATCCGGCCTACATCCACTTTCTCGTGCCGCGAATCGCAGACGCCGTCCGCCTGGCGCTCAACCACCTGGAACCCGCGCGCATCGGTTGGGGCGTGGGCCGGGAGGACCGCCTCGTGTTCAACCGCCGTTACCATATGCGGCCCGGCACGATGCCGCCCAATCCGTTCGGCGACACCACCGAAAAGGCGAAGATGAACCCGGGCATCGGGAACCCGGACGTCATTGAGCCGGCCGGTCCCATCGACCCGGACGTGGGCGTGATGGCGGTGGAGGCCCTGGACGGCCGCCCCATCGCCGTGTGGGGCAACTATGCGCTGCATTACGTCGGCGACGTGGGACCGGGGCACATCAGCGCGGATTACTTCGGCTATTGGGCGCGCGCCATGGCACGCCTGGCGGGCGTCTCGACGGCCGAGAGGTTTCCCCCGTTTGTTGCCATGTTGACCAACGCCTGTTCCGGCGATATCAACAACATCGACGTCCTGAAAGGCTCGCGCGAACGCCTGGCACCCTATACGAAGATGCAGCGCGTCGCCGAAATACTCGCCGCCGAGAGCTTCCGCACCTGGCGCAACATGGAATTCACCGATTCGCCCGTATTGGGCTCGTCGCTCGAAGAACTCGATTTCGGCGTGCGGCTGCCGTCGGCCGAAGATGTCGACCGGGCGCGAAAGATACTGGCCGCCGCGCCCCCCGGCGAACTGAAGAAGCTGCCGGAGATTTATGCCCGAGAGACCGTGATTATGGCCGAGACGTTTCCGAAACGCGTGACCGCCCCGGTGCAGGCGATGCGCATCGGAGCCCTGGGCATCGGCACTTTCCCCGGAGAGGCATTCGTCGAACTGGGACTGAATTTGAAAGCCAAGAGTCCGTTTAAGCCGACCTTGCTTGTGGAACTCGCCAACGATTACCGGGGGTACATCCCTACGTTGCGTGGATTCGAAGAAGGCGGTTATGAAACGTGGCGGGCCAAGTCGAGTTATCTGGAAAAGGAGGCCGCCGCAAAGATGACGGCTTCGTTGCTCAGGCAACTCGGCACGCTTGCCGCATAAGGAGAAGACCATGGATAGCAATGCTACACGTCGTTCATTCTTAAGCATGTCCGCGGCGATTGCCGCGCCCGCCATCCTGGGTGCGCAATCGCCCAACGATACAATGCGAGTCGCCTTCATAGGCGTCGGCAACCGCGGATCGTATCTGCTGAAAAATATGCTGAAGGTCGCCGGTACAAAGGTCGTGGCGGTCTGCGATCTGCTGCCGGACCGCGCCAATGCGGCCGCCCAGGCGGTGGAAAAGGCGGGCGGTTCCGCGGCAGTCTACAGCGATTTCCGCAAGATGCTCGAAGAGCGCAAAGACATCGATGCGGTCGTCGTAGCCACGCCCGACTGGACGCACCGTGATGTCGACATCGCCGTGCTCGAAATGGGCAAGAACCTCTACGCCGAAAAGCCGCTGGCGCTGAATATCGCGGACTGCAAGATGATCCAGAGCACGGCCAGGCAGGCCAAGGGCATCATGCAGGTGGGCTTCCAACTGCGTCATGATCCCAACCGCCACGCGGCTGAGAAGTTCATCCACGAGGGCGGCATCGGCAAGGTGCTCATGTGCCATGGCATCCGCCACGGCGGCGATTTGCCGAGGGCGATTCCATGGTATTTCGACAAGACCAAGTGCGGAGACATCGTCGTCGATCAGGGCATTCACATCCTGGACCTGTTCCGGTGGGCCATCGGCACGAATCCTGTGCGCGCGCTCGCCAGCGGCGGCACCAACCTCTTCATCGACGTCCCGCCGGGCCGCACCGTCATGGACAATTACAACCTGATCCTGGAATACCCGGGCGGCGAACGAGTGAATTTCAGCCACCATTACTTCGACCCGCCGGGATTCTCAGGCGACCAGGAGCGCGTGTTCGGAAGCGAAGGCTCCGTGGATCTGGTGGCCGCTACTTGGCAGCCTCGCATGAAGCGCGGACTGGTAAAGCTGGAAGTGCCGGATTCGGGCGAGGACTCCACCTACAGTGCGCTGAAGGCGTTCGCAGGCTACGTGCGCGACCACAAGGAACCCATCAACAACGTGGACTCGGCGCTGGCGTCGACGGCCATGGTGATCATGGCGACGAAAGCGATCTATGAGAAACGCATCGTCACCTGGGACGAGGTGATGGGATCGTAGCACTGCATGAAGCGGCCATGAACCGTAGAACGTTTCTTGGTCTGGCGGCGGGGCCGGCCCTGGGAGGGC
>CAYLLB010000069.1:0-20711 GCA_964384215.1 uncultured Solibacteraceae bacterium
GTTCGCCCGGGAGACTCTTTGTGAAGCGGCCAGGATCCGACGAAACATTACGCTGTTCCTTCTGCCATAAAAGCCAGGACGTTGTTGGTAAGCTGATCAGCTCGCCGAGCGATTATCCACGCGCTTATATCTGCGACGAGTGCATCGCCGTATGCAACTCGATCCTTGAAGACGACCGCCGGGAGCAACCCTATGGCGCGCCGCACAAGTTGCCCAAGCCGCTGGAGTTGAAAGACTATCTGGAGCAGTACGTTATCGGCCAGGAAGCCACCAAGAAGAAGCTGGCGGTGGCTGTTTACAACCATTACAAACGCATCCAGATGAGCAAGCAGCGGATGGCCGGTGACGTGGAATTGGGCAAGAGCAACATTCTTCTCATCGGGCCGACCGGAACCGGCAAAACGCTGCTGGCACAGACCCTGGCACGCATCCTGGACGTGCCGTTCGCCATCGTGGACGCCACCACGCTGACCGAAGCCGGTTACGTGGGCGAGGATGTCGAGAACATCATCCTCCGGCTGCTGCAGAACGCCGACTGGGATGTACAGAAGGCCCAGCAGGGTATCATCTACATTGACGAGATCGACAAGATCGGACGCAAGGACGAGAACCCGTCGATCACGCGCGACGTCTCGGGCGAGGGTGTCCAGCAGGCCCTGCTGAAGATCCTGGAGGGGACCGTGGCCAATGTGCCGCCGCAGGGTGGGCGCAAACACCCCCACCAGGAATTCACCCCCGTGGACACCAGCAACATCCTGTTCATTTGCGGCGGCGCATTCGTAGGGCTGGAAAAAGTAGTAGGCCGCAGGGTGGGCCGCAAGTCCATCGGCTTCCTGAACGACGATCAGCGGGCGGAAAGTATACGGCGCGGCAATTCCAGCGGGCGCAGGGACCTGGACCTGCTGCAGCAAACACAGCCGATCGACCTCATCCGTTACGGATTCATACCTGAGTTCGTGGGCCGCCTGCCCGTGATCGGCGTGCTCGAGGAACTCAGCAAGGAAGCTCTCATGGAGATTCTGGTGCGGCCGAAGAACGCCATCATCCGGCAGTACCAGAAGCTGTTCGAGTTTGAAAATGTTAGACTGAAGTTTGGCGACGACGCAATCGAGGCGATCGCCGAGCTGGCCATGGAGCGCAAGATAGGGGCAAGGGGCTTGCGCATGGTTCTCGAAGATTTGATGTTGGATCTCATGTACTATCTCCCCAGCTATAAGAAGGTGAGAGAGTTCTTGGTCACCAAGGAGATGGTCATGGCGCAGAAGATCAACCTGGCTCTGCTCGAAAAAGCCGGATAACCGGCAGCAAGCCCAGCGCAGTACGCGGCGAACCCCTTCGTTCGTCATCCCAGAAACGCAACTATGCTTATCGCGAAAGAAAAATCCGACAGCAAGCGCTTGCCGATGATGCCCATCCGGGACGTGGTCATCTTCCCGCACATGATGACGCCGTTCGTAGTGGGCCGCGAGTCGAGCGTGAAGGCGCTGGAGGACGCTCTGGCGCACGATAAGAAGATCTTCCTGGCCACACAACACGATGCGGGCGTGGATGAACCGCGGCCGGACGAGATTTACAGTGTCGGCACGGTGGCCACCATCGTGCAGAGCCTGAAGCTGCCCGATGGCAACATCAAGGTCCTGGTGGAAGGCGTCGAGCGGGGCAAGGTGATTTCGGTCAGCGACGACGAGGGTTTCTTCCGGGCCCTGGTGCGCACGTTCCACTTCAAGGTGGAGCCGGGCCCGCAACTGGAATCGCTCACCGGGCGCGTCACGACGCTGTTCGAGCAATACGTCAAGCTCAGCCAGAACCTGAATTACGAGACCATGATCGCCGCCGTGCGCCTGGACGACGCCGGGAGGCTGGCGGACACGGTCGGCGCGAACCTCCAGCTCACCATCGAGGAAAAGCAGGAACTGCTCGAGATCTTCGATCCGGTGGACCGGCTCACGCGCGTGGCCGAAATGCTCGACATCGAGATCGAGAAGCTCAACATGGACCGCACCATCCAAGGACGCGTGAAGCGACAAATGGAGCGGGCCCAGAAAGAGTATTACCTCAACGAGAAGATCAAAGCCATCCAGAAGGAACTGGGCCGGGGCGACAAGAACGAGTTCGACGAGCTGAAGAAGAAGATCGAGAACGCTGGCATGACGGCCGATGCGCAGGAAAAGGCCATGGCCGAACTACACCGGCTGGAAGCCATGCCGCCGATGTCTGCCGAATCCACGGTTTCTCGCAGTTACCTGGACTGGCTGCTGGCTGTGCCGTGGAAGAAGAAGTCCAAGGAAATCCGCGACCTAAAGCACGCCGAAGAGGTGCTGGAAGCCGACCACTATGGACTGGAGAAGATCAAGGAGCGCATCCTCGAATTTCTCGCAGTGCGTCGCCTGGTGAAGGAGCCTAAAGGCTCCATTCTGTGCTTTGTCGGCGCTCCGGGCGTGGGTAAGACCTCGCTCGGTATGTCCATCGCCAAGGCCACCGGGCGCAAGTTCGTGCGGCTTTCGTTGGGTGGAGTGCGCGACGAAGCCGAGATTCGCGGGCATCGCAGGACCTACATCGGCGCGTTGCCTGGCCAGATCATCCAGATGATGAAGAAGGCCGGCACGCGTAACCCCGTGTTCATGCTCGACGAAGTGGACAAGATGTCCACCGACTTCCGTGGCGACCCGTCGGCGGCGCTGCTCGAGGTGCTCGATCCGGAACAGAACTACATGTTCCAGGACCACTACCTGGACGTCGAGTACGACCTCAGCCAGGTATTCTTCATCTGCACGGCCAACGTGATCCACACGGTGCCGCCGGCGTTGCAGGACCGCATGGAAGTGATCCGGCTGTCGGGCTACACGGAGCAGGAAAAGCTCGAAATCGCCAAGCGCTTCCTGGTGCCCAAGCAGATGCGCGCCTGCGGGCTGACCGGCAAGGAAGCGGAGTTCACCGATGAGGGCCTGCTGAGCCTGATCCAGTACTACACGCGCGAAGCCGGTGTGCGCAACCTGGAGCGCGAGGTGGGCAACATTCTCCGCAAAATCACGCGCAAAGTGGTTGCCAACGAGAAGCAGAGCTTCCCGAAAGTGACGGTCACGCCTGAAGTAGTAACCGAGTTGCTGGGTCCGCAGAAATTCCGCGACCTGACGGCGGACCGGCGTAACGAAGTGGGCGCGGCTACGGGTTTGGCGTGGACCGAAGTCGGCGGCCAGATTCTGTCTACCGAAGTGACCATCATGGACGGCCGGGGCAAGCTCACCACCACGGGCAAACTGGGCGATGTTATGCAGGAGTCGGCGCAGGCCGCCATGAGCTACGTGCGCTCGCGCGCGGTTTCCCTCGGGCTGCCGAAGGATTTTTACCGGCACCTCGATATACACGTTCATGTGCCCGAAGGGGCCATCCCCAAGGATGGACCCTCGGCCGGCATTACTATTGCGACGGCTATCGCGAGCGCACTGACCAAGATTCCCGTGCGCTGCGACGTGGCCATGACGGGAGAGATCACTTTGCGCGGCAAGGTGCTGCCTATCGGCGGCTTGAAGGAGAAGCTGCTGGCGGCGCATAGGCACGGGATTTTTGAAGCCATCATGCCGCGGGACAACGAGAAGGATCTGCCGGATATCCCCGAGATCATACGCAAGGACATGAAGCTGAACTTCGTCGATTCCATGGACGAAGTCTTGAAGATCGCACTGGAGAGAGAGGTGACGGCGTTGGCGGCCTCGCAGCCGGCCGAGATCATTGCGCAACCGGCCGACGAAAGCCGGCCGCAGTAACGCCGCAGGGGGTGGAGCTTGCCGCAGCCACGGCGCACAGCCCTCGATGCCGAGTTTATAATTAGTGCAGCGAGCGCCGATTTGTTTCCCAGGGACCGGCGCCCGGAGGTTGCGTTCCTCGGCCGCAGCAACGTAGGCAAGTCCACGTTGCTCAACAGCTTGATAGGTGTGAAAGGTCTGGCTCGAACGAGCGCGGCGCCGGGATGCACGCAAACAATCAATTTCTTCCGTGTGGGCGGGAAGTTGGTGTTTGTCGACCTGCCCGGGTACGGATACGCGCGGGTGCCGTTAAGTGAAAAAGCGCGTTGGAAGCGCCTGATCGAGAGCTACCTGCTCGACCGCAGTAATTTGGAGTTGTCCGTCCTGCTTCTGGACGCCCGCCGCGGCTGGATGGAGCCGGATCTGGAACTCAAAGAGTGGCTGGAATACCACGGTATGCCGTACCTGGTGGTGGCCACCAAGATCGACAAGTTGAAAAGCAACCAGGAAAGAGAGCGCGGCCTGGCCGCCATCCGGGAGGAATATCCCGACGGGCTGCTGGTGCCGTTCTCGGCCGTAACCGGCCAAGGAGTGAAAGAGCTTTGGCAAGCGATTTGGAACATGCGGGACAACCCGTAGAACAGACCCCCCAACCGGAACAAAAGCCGGTGGAGACACAAACCACCGAGCAGCCGGCCGCCGCGGCAGCGGCGCCCCCCGTGCAAACCGCTCCCCCGCCGCCCAGAAAGAAGCACGCCGGCGGACGCCGGGAACACGAAACCGCGAAGAACGGTTCGCCCACGCTCGATCTGGTCGAGTTGAAAGACATGAGCATCCAAAAGCTCAACCAGATCGCCAAGGATCTGGGTGTGATCGGCGGAGCCGGAATGCGCAAGCAGGAACTGATTTTCAAGATCCTGCAAACGCAGGCCGAGAAAAGCGGCCTGATCTTCTCGGAAGGAGTGCTGGAGTGCCTGCCGGACGGCTTCGGATTCCTGCGCGCCCCCGAGTATAACTACCTGCCGGGTCCGGACGACGTTTACGTTTCACCCTCGCAGATCCGGCGCTTCGACCTGCGCACGGGAGATACTATCAGCGGCCAGATCCGTCCGCCCAAGGAAGGCGAGCGTTACTTCGCGCTCATCAAAGTGGACGCCATCAACTTCGAGCCGCCCGAGGAAGCCCGCAACAAGATTTTCTTCGACAACCTGACGCCGCTCTACCCGGACGAACGCATCCGGCTGGAAACCGTGCGCGAAAACTACAGCGGGCGCGTCATGGACCTGCTGACTCCGCTCGGCAAGGGCCAGCGGGCGCTCATCGTTTCGCCACCCCGCACCGGCAAGACCATGCTGCTGCAGGCCATCGCGAATTCCATCACCGCCAATCACCCGGAGATTGTCCTGATCGTCCTGCTGATCGACGAGCGGCCCGAGGAAGTGACCGACATGCAGCGGTCGGTCAAAGGCGAAGTAATCAGCTCGACGTTCGACGAGCCGGCCTCGCGCCACGTGCAGGTGGCCGAGATGGTCATCGAGAAGGCCAAGCGGCTAGTGGAGCACAAGCGGGACGTGGTCATTTTGCTGGATTCCATTACGCGGCTGGCGCGGGCCTACAACACCGTTGTACCGCCGTCGGGCAAAGTGCTCTCGGGCGGCGTGGATTCCAACGCCCTGCAACGGCCCAAGCGATTCTTCGGGGCCGCGCGCAACATCGAGGAGGGCGGTTCGCTCACCATCGTGGCTACCGCGCTTATCGACACCGGCAGCCGCATGGACGACGGGATCTTTGAGGAATTCAAGGGAACCGGCAACAGCGAATTCCACCTGGACCGTAAGTTAGTGGAAAAGCGCGTGTTCCCGGCCATCGACATCAACAAAAGCGGAACCCGCAAAGAAGAACTGCTCCAGCCGAAGGAAGAGCTGAACCGCGTTTGGGTCGTGCGCAAGGTGCTGAGCCCGTTGTCGCCGGTCGAATGCATGGAACTGCTGTTGGACAAGCTCGGCAAGACGCGCAGCAACGCCGAATTCCTGGCCGCCATGAGCAACTAGCGCCGGATGTGCTTGGCACCAGGGATTCTGGCGCCCGCCGCATAACCTTATGCGGTGGATGAACGTCTTATAGTTTCTGATACGATAACTGTGCCCGGGATCGTTTCTCGCGATACAGGGCAATGGAACCCATGCAATCTCAACTTGCAGGTCTTCCCGCGCCTGAAAGGCAACCGCGGCCGGAGCAACCCCGGCCGGAGCCCGTTCCAACTGTGCGCCGCCCCCCTAGGAAGGTTGTTTGGGGACTGTTTGCGCTGGTGCTGACGCTGGGCGGGCTCGGACTCTGGTGGTTGAAGAACCGGGCCGCGCAGCCCGACACGGGGGGACCGCAGGGGCCCGCGGCGGCTCTGCGGACCGTCACCGCCACGCGCGGCGGCCTGGATCGCACGCTCCGCCTGACAGGAGTAACCTCGGCCGAGCGTTACGCCTCCTTGAACGCACCGCAGTTGGCGGGGCGCCGGGGAGGCATGTCGGTGAGCATGGACACCTCGGGCGGGGGCACTTCCATTACGGTGTCGGTCACCCGCAGCGGGGGAGGTGGGCGGTCGAGTAGTGCGTCCAGCAATGGTTCGTCCGCCGGCAGCAGCGACACATCAAGTTCCGGCACCTCATCGGCGACCACGGGAGCGTCTTCCAGTTCATCCCTGTCCTCTTCTTCGGCGTCCACATCCTCCTCGACACGCGGCAGCAGTTCCATGACGAGCCGGTTTGCCAAAACTCAGTCCGTGGGAACATCGTCGCGGAGTTCGGCAGCCGTCAAGAGCACTTCCGCCACATCCAGCGCGATGGGGAGTTCGGGGCTGGGATCGACGTCGACGGCGGGCGGCATCGGCAGCGGCGGTGGAGGCGGTGGCGGCGGCGGGGACTGGATGATGGTAATCGAGGAACTGAAGGAATCCGGCGCGCGCGTGTCGAAGGGTGATATAGTGGCGTCCTTTGACCGCCAGTACCAGTTGACGCGGCTGGACGATTACCGCAACACCGTCAAGCAGGCCGAGGCTAGTTTCCGCACCTTGAAAGCCAACCTGGAAGTCACTCGAAAGGCTTACGAGCAATCCGTTCGCACCGTGAAAGCGGATTTGGAGAAAGCGCGCCTGGACCTCAAGACAATCCCGGTGCAATCCGCGATCACCACCGAGACCTTGAAACTGGCCGAGGAACAGGCCGCGGCTCTCGAGAAGGAAATCCTGGCCGAGGCGCGTTATGTCGACGAGATCGAAGCTTCCCGGCTGAGATCGGGAGAGATCGAGCTAAAGCAGGCTCGCAACGAACTGAGGCGCGTGGAGGCCAACATCGACCGTATGGTCATAAAGGCGCCCTTGGACGGGATTGCCGTGGTGCAGCCGATCATCCGGGGCACGGAATTCGCGACCATCCAGGCTGGCGACCAACTCTGGCCGGGTCAACTGTTCATGAAGGTGGTGGACCCGAACTCGATGATTGTGAACGCATTCGTGAACCAAGCCGACGTGGAAGCCATAAGGATCGGCGCGCGTGCGCGGGTTCGCTTCGACGCCTACCCCGACCTGGAGTTGCCGGCCCATGTGTACTCGGTGGGTGCGCTGGGACGGACCGGACGCTTCCGGGCGAGCTTCCTCAGCGAGATCCCGGTAACTCTGAAGCTGGACAAGTTGGATCCCCGGGTTATCCCGGATTTGTCGGTAAGTGTGGACGTGGTGGTGGGGTCTGAATCCGGACCCGCACTCGCGCCGCGCGAAGCGCTGTTTGAGGAACCGGGGCGGGACAGTCCGTACGTGTACGTGAAAGACGGTTCCGGCTGGCAGAAGCGTGATGTGTCGGTCGGACTGACGAACAACACCACGGCGGTGATCCGTTCAGGCCTGCGCCCGGGCGAGGTGCTGGCCGCAGAACGGCCGCCGGAGCGGGTCAAGACGCAATAGAGCGCGAGGACGAAATCGTAGCATGTCCAAGGACGTCAAGCCAAAACAACGAATTGGGCAGCAGCCCGGAGCTGGCAGGCGCAAGGTTCTGTTCTGGGCGCTGGGTGTGGTGCTGGCAAGCGGCGGCGCGTACGCCTATTACAGGTACACGAACACGAACACCGTGGTGGAGGTGCCGGTAGCGCGGGTGCGCCGCGGTGAGTTCATCATCAGCGTGAACACACGGGGAGAAATCCGAAGTGTGAGGTCCATTGTGCTCACGGCCCCGCAAGTGCCAAACCCGAGTATCGTGCGTCTGGCCGAATCGGGCAAGCCGATCCGCAAAGGGGAAGTGGTGGTGGAATTCGATGCCGCCCAACAGGAACAGAACTACCTGGAGCACACCACCAGCGTCCGGACGGTCGAGAGCGAGATCGTGCAGACCAAGGCCAGCCATCGCATCACGAACGAGACGGACGCCATGAGTCTGATGACGTCCGGATACAACCTGCAACGGGCGGAACTGGAGGCCAGCAAGGCGGAGATCCTGAGCGAGATCGAAGGAGCGAAGAACCGGATTGAGGTAGGAGTCTCTCAAGGCGAACTCAACCTGGTGAAGGCGACGATCAACTCCCACAAGACCACCCAGGAGGCCGACATAGAACGCCTGGAGCAGAAGAAGGACAAGACGATGCGGGACCTGGGCCGCACGAAGGGATACCTGAGCAAGATGGTGGTGCGCGCGCCTATTGACGGCGTCCTCAATGTTCTTCCCAACGCTCGCACGCAAGGTTCATTCGGCAGCTCGGCGCCGCCGTTTAAGGAAGGCGACAAGGCGTGGACTGGCGCGGCCATCGCGGAGATCCCGGACCTTTCCGAGATGCGCATCGAATTGAAGCTCGACGAAGTGGATCGTGGAAAGCTCAAGCTGGGTCAGCAGTTGCGGATCCGCGTGGACGCGGTGCCCGAGAAGGAATTCCTGGCGGAACTGGATTGGATCAGCCCCATCGCGGCACTACTGTGGCGCGGCATGGGCCTGACCGAGAAGATATTCCCGGCACGCGCCACTTTAAAGAACCTGGATCCGCGATTGCGGCCGGGCATGAGCGCTACCGCCGAAATCATCATCGACAGCCAGCCCGGCACATTGATGATCCCCGTGCGCGCCAGTTTCGTGTATGCGGGTAAGCCCGCCGTGTATGTGCAGAAAGGCCGCGACTTCCAAGTCCGCACCATCCAGGTAGGCAAGCGCAATGAGACCGACATCGTGGTGCTCAGCGGCCTGCGGGAAGGCGAAAGCGTCGCCCTGGAGGATCCCGCGGAAGCGGCTAAGCGGGCCAAGAAACTATGAGCGGACGGGGAACAATGAAGAAACTGATCATCCGGAGCTTGATTGTCGTGGCGGTCGCCGCAGCCGCGTTTTATGGCTATCGGTTTTCACGGCAGATGCCGCAGCGGCAGCAGGAGCTGCCGACGGCGCGCGTGAGGCAGGGCGACGTAATCATACGTTCGTTCGCGCGGGGAGAGTTACGCGCGGTTCGATCGGTGACGTTGTCGGCGCCGAACCTGTTCGGCACCGTACAGGTGACGCGCCTGGCGCCGCTCGGTAGTTACGCCCGCGAGAAGGACCTGATTGTGGAATTCGACGACGCCGAGGTATTGAGCAGGCTGGAGGACAAGCAGCTCGAACTCGACCAGACCGACGAACAGATCCGCAAGAACAAGGCCGACTTGGCCATCCGTGAAAACCAGGACCAGGTGGAACTTCTGCGCGCCCGTTATTCGGTCCGCCGCGCAGAGTTGGAAGTGAAGCGTAACGAACTGCTCTCGGCGATCGACGCCAAGAAGAACTTGCTCAGCCTGGAAGAGGCCCGCCGGTCCCTGAAGCAGTTGGAAAGCGACATCAAGAGCCGCCGCGAGCAGGCCCGCGCACAGTTGGCGGTGCTCGCCGAGCAGCGCAACAAAGCCGTGCTGGAACTGAGCCGCGAGCGAATGCGGCTGAACCAGATCAAGCTGCTGGCGCCGATGAGTGGTCTGGTGGCCATCAAGCAGAACCGCAGTGGCTTCTTCATGTTCGGGTCCCAGGTGCCGGACATTCGGGAGGGCGACCAGGTCCAGCCTGGCATGCCAGTGGCCGACATTCTGGACGTATCCGAGATGGAACTGGTGGCCAAGGTGGGTGAGCTCGACCGCGCCAACCTGCATGAAGGTCAGGACGCCATCATCCAGCTTGACGCGATCGCGAACAAGAGATTCCACGGTCGAATCAAGAGTATGAGCGCCACGGCAAGCGCCAGCGTGTTTTCAGCGGATCCGGCCAAGAAGTTCGACGTCACTTTCTCGGTGGACATGAAAGATCTTCTAACCGCTCTGGGCGCCAAGCCGGACCAGATCGCCAGGATGATGGCCACAGCCGAACAGAACCGCAAGAAACCGGCCGTCCAAAGCTCCCCGGGAGCTGGGGTGCTCACGATGGCGGCTGGAAACGGTGGGGTGCCAGGGACCATGATGGGTGGCGGCCCGGCGGGCATCGTGCCCGGTCCACAGGGCCCGGAAGGCGGTCCCGGCGCGAGTGCCGGGAGGCGCGAGGGTGGCGGACGGAGCGATTTCGTTACCCGGTTGACTAGCCAGCTACCCGCAGCCGACCAGAAGAAAGTACGCGACGCGGTGCAGAAGGCTCTGGGCGGCAAGAACATGGCCGACCTATCGCCGGAAGAGCGGCAGAAGGTGTTTGGACAATTGCGCGCGCAACTCGAGAAGATGGGCATCCAGGTGCCTCAGGGCGGCCAGCGACGCCAGGGCCCGAACGGCGCACTGGCAATGATGGGTATGGGCAGCGGCGGCCAGCAGTTCTCGGCGAAGGATTTGGCCAACGCGCAACTGCCGCCCCCTCCGGAGGAAGAGAGCCAGCTCGACGTGCTGTTGCGCCCAGGATTGTTGAGCGACATTGAGATCATCGTGGAGAAGATCCCCAACGCCATCCACATTCCCAGCCAGGCGCTGTTCGAGAGAGAGGGCAAGCTGGTGGTATTCGTCAAGACGCGCAGCGGCTTCGAGCAGCGTCCCATCAAGCTGGCGCGTCGCAGCGAGTCGACGATGGTGATCGCCGAGGGACTGAAGCCCGGCGAAGTCGTGGCCATGGCGGATCCGACAGCCCGTAAAGGCGAGCGGAAGGACAGCAAGCAAGGCGGCGGCGCGGGCAGTCCCATGGGCGCAGTGGGTGGCGAAAAGAAGGGGGGACGCTAGACCGTGTCGGTATTTTCCACTTATCTTCCCGAACTTTCCATGGGGCTTTCGAGCCTCCTGGTGCACAAGCTGCGCAGCCTGCTCACCATGTTGGGCATGATTTTCGGCGTGGGCGCCGTGGTGGCGATGCTGTCGATCACCGCGGGCGCGCAGAAGGAGATGCTCAGTTACATCGATCTACTGGGCGTCAACAACATCATTATCGAAGCTAAGGAAGCCGTCGACCGGAACGAATTGCAGGCCCGCCGGCAGATCTCCCCCGGGTTGACTTTCCGCGACGCGCGCGCCATCCGGGAGAACGTGCAGGGCATCGAGGAGATGACCCCCCGTAAGCGCTTCAAGCCGCTGAAGGTTCTCCCCAAGACGGCGCAGGAGCCGCCGCTGCTGATCGGCGTGGAGGCCAATTATCTCAAAATCAACAGCCTGAGGCTGGTGGAAGGGCGCTTTTTCGACTCCGATGAAGACGCGCGCTCCGCACCTGTTTGCGTGCTCGGGGAATCGGCGAAGGTCCAGTTGCTGGGTTACGACAACGCGGTGGGCAAGTTCGTCAAGATCAACGACACCTGGCTGCAGGTCATCGGAGTCCTGGCCCACCAGGCTACCGCCGACAGTGACGTAGGTGGCTTGGAGGTGGTGAACCGCAACAACATGGTCATCGCCCCCCTGAACACCGTGATGCGGCGGTTCGAGGACAACAACAGCTATCTCAAGGACGAAATCGATGGAGTCTACATAAAAGTGGCTGCCGGCACGGATTCCATGGAGACGGCGAACGTGGTGCGCGCTATCCTGAACGCCACGCACAAAGACGCCGGAGACTTTACGGTAGTGGTGCCGGCTGACCTTTTGGAACAGCGCCGCCGCACGCAGTTCATCTTCAGCGTCGTAATGATTTGCATCGCGGGTATTTCGCTGCTGGTGGGCGGCATCGGCATCATGAATATCATGCTGGCTACGGTGCTCGAGCGCACGCGCGAAATCGGCATCCGGCGCGCCATCGGAGCACGCCAGGCCGACATCGTGCGGCAGTTCCTCACCGAGGCCATCATGATTTCCATCGTGGGCGGTTTGATCGGTATCGCTTTCGGTTTCACGCTTTCGAAGATCATCGCCGCGGCTGCCGGCTGGTCCACGGTGGTCACCTGGGGCTCCATCGCGGTGGCCTTCGGCGTGTCGGTCGGAATCGGCCTGGTATTCGGTATTTACCCGGCGGTGCAGGCCGCCAAACTCGATCCTATCGAGGCCATACGCTACGAATGACGATAACAATGCGAAAGTACGGTATCCTGTTAGGCCTGACATTGACGGCCTGCGCGCTGGCGCAGGACTCGCCGCTTTTCCCGAAGCCGGATTACTTCCGGCAGCGCTTCGGAACGCCGTCGACCCGCGTCGAACTGCGTCCGCCCGTGCGCCTGCGAGACTTCGTGGTAGCGGACAGGCTGGAGCTCAGCCTGAAGAACTACCTCGAACTCGTGCTGGCCAACAACACGAACATCGCCATCGAGCGGCTAAACATCGAGACGCAGAAGAACGCCATTCTGCGGGCTTTCAGCACATTCGATCCCTCTCTGGCCGCCACGTTCCGCAACACGCGCACGAAGACACCCACCACGGACGTGCTCTCCGGCGCTGCCACACTGAACCAGCTTTCGCAGCCGGCGAACTTCACCTACTCGCAGACGCTGGAGACAGGCACAACGTACACGGTGGGATTCAACGCGTCGAAAACCTCGACGAATAACCAGTTCGCGACGTTCAACCCGGCGTTGAGTTCCGCGCTGGCGTTCAGCGTGACGCAGCCGTTACTTCGTAACCGCGGCTCGGCCGTCACGAAGCTGCCCATCTCAATCGCCCGGAGCAGGTTGAAGGTCTCCGAGTACCAGCTTCGTGACACCCTGACGCGCCTGCTAGCCAACGCGGAGAATGCCTACTGGGACGTGATCTCGGCGCGCGAGAACCTTGGTGTTCAAAAGCAGGCCTTGGCGCTGCGTGGAGAGGCGCTCAAGCGCGCACAAAAGGAACTCGATCTGGGCGCGCTCTCACCCTTGGACATCTATCAGCCGCAGGCCGAATATGCCAGCGCGGAGATTCAGGTGTCGCAGGCCCGCTTCCAATTGGCCCAAGCCGAAGACGCATTGCGGAGGCAGATCGGAGCGGACCTCGATGCGGAAGTCCGCCGCCTACCGCTCGAACTGACCGAATCGGTCTTACCGCCCACGGACACGACATCAATAGACCCGGAAAAGTCGGTTGAAGCCGCCTTGCGCCTGCGGCCGGACCTTCGCGCGGCCGCCCAGTCGCTGGACGTCGACGAGCTGAACATCAAGTCTGCCACCAACTTGATGCGGCCGGACCTGTCGCTTACGGCCAATTACTCAAGTTCGGGGCGCGGCGGCAACTATTTCCAGAAGACGGACGTCTTCGCCGGCGACGGAACATCGAGCACGGTAATCAACATGGTTCCCGGCGGTTTCGGCGATGCGCTGGACCAGATGTTCGGGTTCAACTACCCGGTTTATGGCTTCGCCCTGACCCTGCGCTTGCCGCTGCGCGACCGCGCCGCGCAGGCCAACCTGGCCGATGCCATGGTCGCCAAGAAACAGGACGCACTGCGCGTGCGTAACATCGAGCAGACCGTGCGCCTTGAAGTGCTCAATGCGGTCACAAACGTAGAATCGAGTAAAGCCAGCGTGAGGCTGGCCACCATCGCCCGCGATCTGGCCCAAAAGACATACGAGGCCGAACTGAAGAAGTACGAACTGGGCACCAACATCCTGTTCATCGTGCTGGACGCACAGAACCGCCTCACGCAGGCGCAATCGCGCCTACTCACCGAGTCGGTGAATTACCGCCGCAACCTGCTCACCTTGATGCGGACTACCGGCGAACTGCTGGAGCAGCGCGGCGTAGCGGTACAATAAGCGGGAAGCGGCTCTTCGGAACCGCGGCCGGCCTCTTTTCGCCGGTTCTTCGCACCATGGGCCGCATACGCATTCTATCCGATCAGGTCGCCAACAAGATCGCCGCCGGCGAGGTCGTGGAACGCCCCGCCTCGGTGGTAAAGGAACTGCTTGAGAACTCCCTGGACGCGGGCTCGACCACGATCCGCGTGGAAGCCGTGAGCGGCGGCCGCCGGCTGATCCGCATCACCGACGACGGCTGCGGCATGCTGCGCGACGATGCCATGCTGGCCTTCGAACGCCACTCAACCAGCAAGCTTACCGACGTGAAGGACCTGCTGTCGATCGCTACACTGGGTTTCCGCGGCGAGGCGCTGCCATCGATCGCCTCGGTTTCGCGGCTGACGCTCGAAACACGCTCGCGAGATGAGTCCACCGGCACCCGCATCGAAATAGCGGGCGGAAAGATGCTGGCCTGCCAGGAGGCCGCGCTGGCCTCCGGAACCATCATCACGGTGCGCGACTTGTTCTTTAACGTGCCCGCCCGGAAGAAGTTTTTGCGCAGCGAGACGACGGAACTCGCCCACATCGCCACCCTGGCGACCGAATACAGCCTAGCCCACCCGGACAAGAACTTCACGCTGATCCACGATGAGAAGGAGTTGCTGGCGGTCACGCCTGCTGCGGACTTACGCGAGCGTGTTTATCAAATCTTCGGAGGCCAATTGCTGGAGGAACTGATCCCTCTCCCACCGGTGGAGCGGGCGCTTCCACCCGAGCCCGGTTCCGATTCACCAGCCGGGACTCTAAGGCTGACCGGTTTCGTATCGCGGCCACAGTTCCAGAAGAGCAACCGGAATTCGATTCACCTGTTCGTGAACGGCCGCGTCATTCGGGACCGGCTGCTGCTGCACGCGCTCAACTCGGCTTATTACAATTTGGTTCCATCGGGCGTGTACCCATTCGCGCTGCTTTTCCTCTCCTGCGACTACGAGGAAGTTGACGTCAACGTGCACCCGTCGAAGACCGAAGTCCGTTTCCGACACGGTCCGGTGGTTCATGATTTCGTGCGCGACGCCGTCCGGGACGCCCTTATCGCGGCCAAGCCGGCGCCGTCGCTCCCGTCCAGCCGCGTGTCGCAACCCGCGGCCCATCTTCCCTACTCCGAGTTCTCCCAACAGATCGAGGAGCAGCGGTTCGCAAGCCTACCGGCGCAGGCCTCCGCGTCGGACTCCGAGTTGCCAGTGTTCAGCCTGCACGGGGCGCCGCCCGCTACGCCGCGCCTCGATTTCGGCCAGGCGCCGGGCATACCGGGCGAACCTGTGCGGTTTGAAGCACCTCCGCCCGGGCCGCCCGCAGCTTCACCGCCGTTGAAGCTGCCCATCCCCGACTCCCATGCGGCCCTGCCGCCAGACGCCGCTTATGTGGCCGGGACCAGCCTGTCGGCGCTGGCGAACCTGCGGCCCCTCGGCCAAATACACGACAGCTTCATAGTCGCCGCCGGCCGCGACGGCCTGTGGCTTATTGACCAGCATGTGGCCCACGAACGTATCCTGTTCGAGAAGGTCCTGCGAGGCCGCGCGGAGGGGAAGCTAGAAGTGCAGTCGCTGTTGATGCCGATGATCATCGAGCTGACGCCGGCACAAATGGCGGACTACAACCGTATCGCAGCCGAGTTGAACGCGACCGGCTTCGAGACCGAGCCGTTCGGGCCGCGCAGCATCGCTATCAAGGCCGCGCCGTCGGCCGTCCCGCCAGGCGAAATCGAGAGACTGGTGTTCGAGATCCTGGAGATTGCGGACGCGGAACTACGGGGGGTATCTCTGGAGGATGTGCGGAGAGGAATCGCGGCGTCGGTGGCCTGCCGCGCCGCGATCAAAATCAACACGCCGCTCGACGAGCACAAAATGGCCTGGCTGCTCGAAGAGCTGGCGGCAACACAATGCCCGATGAGTTGTCCGCACGGCAGGCCCATCGCGCTGCTATACTCCACCCGCGACATCCTCAAGGGATTTCACCGGGTGTAGCCGCAACGGGCCGCCGCATTCAATCGAAAAGACTTAATTGCCGTAGTGAGCGGCGTTCGCAGCGGCGCTGGCCGCCTGATCCGCCGGAAGGTCGTCTGCTGAGTAAATGGCCGATGCCGGGCAAACCGGGACGCAGGCACCGCAGTCGATGCACTCGCCAGGATTAATGAAAAGCTGAGGAGTGGCCTCGAAGCCGTCCTCATCTTTCTTCGGATGGATGCAGTCGACGGGGCATGCCTCAACGCACAGCTCGTCTTTGGTGCAGGCAGGTGTAATTACGTATGCCATGAATTCTCCCTTTGTTCTTGTGGCAATTCTCTTACCAGATTCCAACTTGCGTAGCTTCCCCCAAGCCACTCATAGAGAACGGCTTGAAGGCAGACGCGGAACTCGATAAAACCCATGATCGGGTGAAATCACCCACTTCAAGCGCAGATGCCCCACAGCTCGTCTCCCACTGGGTGATTATTCCCATTCTATCGTGCCTGGCGGCTTATGGGTCAAATCGTAGAACACGGCCGCAACGCCGGGCACCTGTAACAATTCGGCAGCCAGATCCTTGAGCAGACCGTCCTCCATCGCCACGGACTGGGCGGTCATCCCGTCGACCGAATCCACCGGCCGGAGCACCACCGAATCAGGCCGGGATGGCTGGCCGACCGGGATCAACACGACCGGGAACTGCCAGACCTGGCTTTCGAAGCCGCTCGCAGCGATGACGCCGCGCACAATCGCGTCCGCGCGCCTCAACCGGGCCAGGCGATCTGCGCTGAGCGTGCTTTGGCGGACGGAGAATTGATCGATGGGCGCGTGCGAGGCCACCAGCGCCACCGCCCGGTTGACCCCCGCCGTGCCGTTGATCATCTCCGTGGCGCGCGCCTGCAAATCTGCCTGCCGGCTGGGGAACGCTTCCAGCGCCAGCACATGCCGGTAGCTGCGCGAGTCACCCTGCACGCCAACCGAGCGTACAGGGATGACCCACCCGCCGGCAACGCGCTCGACCGGCAGGGTGGATTCGCTTGCCAGGCAGCGAATCGCCAAACCGGGCCCCGGGAACGGGTGGCGGGCCAACAACTGCTCGGGAAGCCCCAGTTCGCGGCCGACTTCGCGGACCTCGTCCTTGTAAAAGGAGGTGAGCGGTTCGATGATCCGTCCGGCGGCGAGCAGGCGTTGGATGCCGGGCACGCGATTGTGATGCGTTTTGATGACATCCGCGTTGGCGGTCCCGCCGGACTCGATCGTGTCCGGATAGATGGTTCCCTGCCCCAGGATCCAATTCCCGTCCAGGTAGTTGCCGCTTTGGAGGATCTGTTCCTGGATGCGGACGAACTGCTCGCCTATGATGAGGCGCTTCTGCTCGGGGTCGGATACGGAAGCCAGCGCGCTCAGGAAACTGTCCGCTGCGCGTTCGACGACAAAAGTGCCGGGTGCCAGCCGCTCGAAGACCTTCTCGACGAACGCAGTCTCCCCCTCGCGCATCAGGCCGGTGTCCACATACACGCCGTGCACGCGCTCCGCCCCAAGAGCACGGAGGCAGAGCGAATACGCCACGCTCGAATCGACTCCGCCACTCACGAAAAAGAAAACGTTCCGTCCGGCCGCGGTTTCGCGGATGGACTGTTCAAGTTGCGCCACGCGGCCGCGCGGCGACCAATCCTTCTCGCAGCCGGCGATGGAAAACAAAAAGTTCGAGAGCAGTTCCCTGCCCTTGTGCGTATGCACCACTTCGGGATGGAACTGCACACCATACAGCCGGCGCGCCTGGTCGCCCATGGCGGCCATTGCGCAAGTGCCGGTAGTGGCCAGCAATTCGAAACCCGCGGGCAGCGCGGCCACCTTGTCGCGGTGACTCATCCACACCTGTTGCCGGACGCCGATCCCGTGAAAAAGAGCGCCCGGCGAAATCACGTCGAGCGTGGCCAGGCCGTACTCGCCCTTCTCTCCTTTGGCGACCTGGCCGCCGAGGAGGAGGGCCATGAGTTGCAATCCATAGCAGATGCCCAACACCGGCTGGCCGGTCGTGAAGATCGCGGGATCGACCGTGGGGCTGCCGGGCTCATAGACGCTATTGGGCCCTCCGGAGATAATAATGGCGCGGCAGGAACTCAGTTCGGCGGCCGGGGTGTCACTGGCGAATACTTCGGCATACACTCCCTGCTCGCGGACTTTGCGGGCAATGAGATGGCAGTACTGGCCGCCTGCGTCGAGCACGGCCACTTGCGGCGCGGGGCGCGCTTCTCCTCCTGTTGGAACATTGCGTGGCCGGCTGACACTCACCGTGGGTTATCGCTCCGGTTTTTGCGTGCGCTGCACGATGAGCTTCTTGGCGGATTCCAGAAGCGTCTTGGCCTTCGGCAGGGCCTCGATGGCCTTGGCGGTCATGGGATCGGTCTCGATGGCCAAGCGGCGCGCGTCGTCTACGCTGAACGCCGTGATGTAGATTTCGCGTTTCAGTTGCTGTTTGAGCCAGGCGTGGTTCTCGGCGTACTCGGCCTCGGTGAACTGCACGCCCTCTTTCAACAGGAACTGGTGAAAATCGTTGTCGACGTTCTGATCCGGATCCCAGCCCTTGGGCAGCTTGGCATCGCGGCCGGAGAAGAAACGCGCCGTGAAATTGAAAAACGCCTGTTTGCGCAGCACGTCGATCTGGAAGCGGTTCAGCTTCGGAACACTGTACTTCTCATCGGGGGTGATGCCGCCTCCGCCGTACACCGTGCGTCCGCCGTCGGTCATTTTCACGTCGGCCGAATTCTGCACCGGCACGTCCTTGCGGGTGTAATAGTCCAGGAACGACATGTTCGAATAATCGCGCTGGATCAAGCGGCCGCTCGGCGTGTAGTACTTGGCCGTGGTCAGCGCGAGGCCCGTGTTCTCGTTAAGCGGGTAAACGGTCTGCACCAAGCCCTTGCCGAAAGTGTTCTCGCCCAAGACCCAGGCTCGATCATGATCCTGCAAGGCGCCGGCCACGATCTCGGCGGCCGACGCGGAATAACGGTTCACCATCACCACGATCGGGTAGTCGCGCCCGCCGTTGCCGTGGCGCGCGATGTAGGGTTTCTCCGGCGAGGAGCGGCCTCGGTGGGAAACGATCAACTGGTTCTTGCGCAGGAAGCGGTCCGCCACAGCCACGCCCTCGTTCAGCAGTCCGCCGGGGTTGTCGCGGAGATCCAGGATGAGCCCTTTGAGGTTGTTCTCGCCCAGCCGGGTCAGGTTATCCTCCACCTCGCGGCTGGTGTTTTCGTTGAAGCTCTCTATGTCCAGGTAAGCGATGCCCGGTTGCAGCCAGAAAGCGTCCTGGACGCTCTTGCGCGGAATCTCGTCACGCACGATGTTGAAGGTGAGAGGCTTGTCCATGCCCTCGCGCGCCACCACCACCTGCACCTGGGTGCCGCGGGGACCCTTCAAAAGATCGGCCACCTGGGTCGTGTTCAGGTTCTCAGTGGACTTGTCGTTGACGAATAGGATGACATCGCCGGGGCGCAAGCCGGCCTTGTAAGCCGGGGAACCGGTGAACGGAGCGATGACGATAGTCTTGCCGTTGCGCTCGGCCACCATCATGCCCACGCCGTAGTAGTGGCCCTTCTGGTCCTCGCGGAGGAGCTGGAACGCCTTCGGATCGAGGAAATTCGAGTGCGGGTCGAGCGTCCGCAGCATACCCGGGATGGCGCCGTTGTAAATGGCACGATCCGGGTTCAGCGTTTCGGCGGCATTCTGCTCCACCACGCTGTACACCTTCGTAAAGCTCTTCAGAGTGGTCTGTATGTCGTCTTCGGAAGCGGCCGCGGCGGGGGTCTCGAAGCCTCGCCCGTAAACGCCGCCGAGCAGCGAGCACACAGCCACTATGAGAACACCGATAATCAGGGACTTACGCCGATTTTGAGCCATTGCGGGACTCTTCTAGAACTAATTCCAGTATAACGTACCCGCCGCCGTCCACTTGGAGAGAAGCAATCCGGGAATCAGACGGCGCGGGACTTGCGGGCCGCGAGCGAGTTCTCGGCGCGAACCGGCTTGCGTGGTCCATAGACGCCCAAGCGGCGGGCCTGGTCGCTGAGCGAGACAAGGAACATAGGCTGCTTGGCGTTCTTGAGGATGTCGATGACGCGCTCGTTGCGGTCCTCGAGGTAAATCGACTTGCCGTCGGTGAGCAGGTGGACGTCGGTAGTCCCGGCCAGGATATCCCCCAGGCGCCGCCCCATTTCGCGCTCCAGAAACCGCATGACGCGCCGGACTTTCTGCAGCGAAAAGCCCTTGCGGCGCAGTTCGGCGATCACCGTGATCTCCAGCATCTCTTTGGCCGAATAGACGCGCTTGTGTCCCTCGTGCTCGGGAGAAACGACGCGCTGTTCATCCCACCACTGCAGTTGCCGCAGGCTGACCTTGGCGGCACGCGCGACGTCGCTGCTGGAGAAACCGGTGGACTCACCCTCCGGAGCAGGTTGGGCCTTCTTTGTTTTGAACATGGGGAGGTGCTTTCGTTTTGAGAATATGCGCCTTCTGAGAATTTTACTCCACTGGCGGGCGGTGTCAATAGCCCACTTTGGGGGCGTTCCACTTCTTGCGCACCGCGGGCGGCACCCGCCCGGCCAGGTGCGGCTGTCCGGCGTCGATCTGTCTTCCCCTCACGATCAGGATGGTGCTTTGTCACGGGTCAAGCGGCCTCCGGGAGAGCAGTTTCGGGGTTTTCGCCGGGTTCGGCGGGCGGAGGCGGTTCTGTAGAATCAACAGGTTGCGGGTTCGGTTCGGGTTCGGTCGCGGCGGGGATTTCGGGGTCAACCGGTTCGGATTCAACGGGTTGCGGGGGAGGCGCGGGGAGGGGCCAGTCCCGGCGAAGCTGGCGGAGCTGATTGAGGACGGACTGGCG
>CAYLLB010000070.1:0-20631 GCA_964384215.1 uncultured Solibacteraceae bacterium
TGGCGGAGAGAGAGGGATTCGAACCCTCGATAGAGTTACCCCTATACACGCTTTCCAAGCGTGCGCCTTCAACCACTCGGCCATCTCTCCGGGGGTGGTCTACAAATCGAAGAGCGGGCAGTATGCCGCCCGCTCTCTCAGTTTAGCATGCGGCCCGTTCAGGCCAAATCGAACTTCTCCTGGTGCAGCAGCGGATCGCCTGTCACCAGCACCGGCCGCTTCAGGACTTCCTCGATCTCCTCGAGATACGTGTTTGCGGTCGACTTGAGCACCTTGGCCACTTCGGGGTGGACGCGCAGCACCACTTCCTTGCCTTCCACGTCTCCGGCAATGCGGTGCGCTTCCTGCAGGATCTCGCCGATGACCGTCTGCGGGCTCTTCACGTACCCGGCGCCCTCGCAATACGGGCAGGGCGCGCACAGTGTGCGCTCCAGGCTCTGCTTGACGCGCTTGCGCGTGATGGCTACCAGCCCGAAATCGTTGAACTGGAGGATCTTGTACGGCGCGCGGTCGCTGCGCATGGCCTCTTCCAGGGCCTGCATCACCTTCTGGCGATTCTTGCGCTCGTCCATGTCGATGAAATCCACCACGATGATGCCGCCCAGGTCGCGCAACCGCATCTGCCGCACGATTTCCTTGACAGCCTCCGTGTTGGTCTTGACGATGGTGTCTTCCAAGCGGTTCGACTTGCCCACGAATTTGCCCGTGTTCACGTCGATGGCCACCAGGGCTTCGGTCTGGTTGATGACGATGTAGCCGCCGGACTTCAGCCAGACTTTCGGCCGCAGCGCCTTCTCGAGTTCCGCGGTGATATTGAAGGCGTCGAAGATGGGTACCTCGCGCGTCCACATTCTCACGCGTGAAACCAGCGTGGGCTGGAAGCGTTCGAGGAAGCGCAGCACGTCCTCGTACATCTCCTCGTTGTCCACCCAGATGGTTTTGAAGCTATCGGCGAGTTGATCGCGCAGGATGCGCTGCACGAGCGTCACGTCGTGGTAAATGAGGGCCGGCGCGGAACGCTTCTCGGCCTTCTGGCGGATGTCCAGCCAGAGGTTGAGCAGGAAGTTCATGTCGGCGGCGATTTCTGACTCCGACCGTCCTTCTCCGGCCGTGCGCACAATGAAGCCGCCGGGGATTCCGACTTTGTGCGCCTGCAGGATGCGGCGCAGCCGCGCGCGTTCTTCGTCGCTGGCAATCTTGCGGGAAACGCCCATGTGCTCGAGCGTCGGCATGAAAACCACATACCGGCCGGGCAGAGCAATGTGCGAGGTGATGCGGGCGCCCTTTTGGCCGAGAGGCTCTTTGGCGATCTGCACCAGAATCTCCTGACGCTCCTTAAGCAGGTCCGTGATGGACGGCTGCGGAGCCTTGTCACCTTTGGGTACAGCCTCCTCCTGCTGGCTGCGCGGAGCGTGGAGCGGCGCTGGACGGCCTTCGGGACGCGTCTGATGGGCTTCGAGTTCCCCACCGCGCATCTTGCGGCGCATCCGGCGCGACATACGGTGCATGTAGCGGGCGCCCGGCTCACGCACCACGGCGCTGGAACTCTCGGTTTCCGACGCTGCCGGCACGGCCTCGTCTTCTCCGGCAGACTGTGCAAGCTCACCTTCGACGGTCTCGAGAACCTCCTCGGTCAGATCCTCACCGCTGCTGGCGGCCTCGGGTTCTGCTTCCTCCGCCGGTTCCGCCACCGCCTCCGGTTCAGCCGGCGGTTCTACCGTCGATTCGGCAGCTTCAGCCGGCATGACCTCGGGCTCTACGGCTTCCGGTTCAGGCGCCACTTCCTCCGGCGCCGCGACCGGCTCCTGCACAGCTTCGGCAGGCGGCTCGGCCGCAGTCTCCACCGCTTCAAAGGCCTTGGGTTCAGGCTCCGCTTCCTCGGCGGCCGCAGGACGCTCCTCGTTACGGGAGTACTTGGCGAGCGATTCGCCGGGAAGCAGTTCGAAACTCTCCTCGGACGCTGCCGTGGTCTCGGGCTCGGCGGCCGGCTGCACCGGTTCATCGGTGCGCAGCCAGCGCAACCCGCTCGCTCCGGACTGCTGGGCGTACTTGGATTCCGGGAAACCGCGCCCGCGGGATCGCCGCCTGCGGGAGCGGCGTCCGCGAGGATCGCGATCCTGTTCGGCCGGTCGCGCAGGCTCTTCGCCGGGCGCTTCGGCCGCGGCCAGTCCGCCGGGAGCCGCGGCACCCGCCGCCTCTTCTGCCGGAGCCTGCTGTGAAACGCGCTCCCGCTCTCGCGAAGGGCGCTCCTCGGGACTCGGCCCGATGCGATCGTATTCTTCGTTCTCCTCGAAGAAATCGGAAACGTAAAGGAATGCGTCTCGCTCCAGGCCCAGGTCGACGAACGCCGACTGCATGCCCGGCAACACGCGTGTCACGCGGCCTTTGTGGATACTACCGGCCAAGGAATACTCGTTGGCCCTCTGAAAGAAAACTTCAACCAGCTGATCGTCCTCGAGCATCGCCACTTTAGTCTCATGGCGATTGGAGGAGATAACCAATTCTTTGCTCATGCACTCTCTCCCATGAGCGGCGAGGGAACGGCATGAGGAACGAGCAAAGGCCCGGGGAATGCGGAACGCGGCGGTTGATTTTCAACCTCTGCGGCCGTGCATTCACTTCTGCTTGCGCGGGGGGCATGGAGTTGTCTCTTACATGCCCGCCAGCTGCGGGAACCATTGAGAACTGCCTGTCGCCTGTCCGTGACGTCGTGCGACGCATCGAAACGTCACTAACACAGGTGCAAAAACTTGTCGGGTCCCCGCGTTTGACTCGCGCAGCCAAACCCGTAAAACTCGCGAAATCCTCTTGCCGAGCCGCCCGGCCGCTTCAAATCACGAAACGCCTTAACCGGACGTTGTTTACCAGTCCCAACATCATAAATGTCGAAAGGACGTTGGAACCGCCTGATGTCATCAGCGGCAGGGGAATGCCCGCCACGGGCATACGTCCCACCACCATGCCCACGTTCACCAGAACGTGGAATAGAAACACAGCCGCCACTCCCATGCAGATGTACATGCCGGCCCGGTCGGGGGCCATCTGGGCATTCTGAATCATCTGCATCAAAAGCAGAAAATACAATCCCAACACCACTATAACGCCCACGAAGCCATGTTCTTCGGCGAAGGCCGAGAAGATGAAGTCCGTGTGGGGTACCGGCAAAAAACGCAACTGCGTCTGCAAGCCCCGCGTCACGCCCATACCCCAAAGGCCGCCGGAGCCGATCGCAATCTTCGACTGGATCACCTGGTAGCCGGAACCTTTAGGATCGCTACTGGGATCCATGAAACTCACCAGCCGGGCTTTCTGGTAATCCTTCAGGAAATAATAACCCACCGGCAGCACCAAGACCGCAGCCAGCATAATCGCCAGCGCATGCTGCCAGCGCATGCCCGCCAGGAACAAACCTGCCGCCAAAGCCGGAAGGAACGTAAGCGCCGTGCCGAGATCGGGCTGCCGCAACACCAGAAGGAAAGGAATCCCGACCAGGCCTCCCAGCTTTAACACATCGCGCCACTCGGGCCGCTCGCTCTTCAACTCAATCAAGTACCGCGCCACGAGCAGAACTAATACTATCTTAACGAATTCGGAAATCTGAAGGTGGAAGCCGCCGAAAAGGGGAATCCAACGTCTTCCCCCGAAAACGGTCTTGCCCGCCACCAGAACCACGATCAGCGTGAAGACGGAGATCCCGTACATCAAGGGCACCTGGCCGAGCAAGGTGTGGTAGTCGACCGACGAAATCACCCAGAACAGCACTACACCGAGTCCCACGGCGATCAACTGCTTCCACCAGGCATCCCGCCACCCGGTGTCGTGTGTGGCGCTGTAGATCTGCAGAACGCCCACGGCGCACAACACCAGCATCAGGACCAGCAGCGGCCAATCGAAATCACGCATGGAACGGTAGCGGGCCATGTTTCAGTTACCTCACGCCGGAAGGGGCCGCCGGCAAATGCGGGGCCGGAGCCATGGGAACCTGGGCAACCAGAGATTTCGGCGGCGCCAGCCGCATCTTCTTGTCGAAATAAGCTTTGATCACGTCTCTGACGATGGGCGCGGCGTAGTTGCCATGAGCGCCTTCCTGCCACAGGGCCACGACTACAATCTCGGGATTGTAGCGCGGCGCAAAACCCACGAACCAGGCGTTATCCTTCATCTCACTGCCCAACTTGGCGTTCTTCAGGTATTCGTTCGATGCCAACTGCGCGGTGCCGGTCTTGCCGCACACTTCGATTCCAGGCAGGCGCGCCGACCCGCCTGTGCCGCCCTCGTTCACTACGCCGTACATCCCGTTGATCACATCGGCGACATGCTCGAGGTTCAGCTGCCCACGACGCGCTGGCGCCGGATGCGTGCCATCCTTGACCAGATGCGGCGTACACCATATGCCGCCCGTGGCCAGCCCGCCGATGGCGCGTGTCAGCTGCAACGGAGTCACGGTGAGGGCACCCTGGCCGATGGACACCGAGATGGTTTCGCCGGCGTACCACTTCGAACGCTGCGTCCGGATCTTCCACCGTGACGACGGCACCAGGCCTTCGGCTTCGTTGGGAAGATCGATGCCGGTTTTGTGTCCCAGGCCTGCCATTTCCGCATACTCGGCGATCTTGTCGATGCCGGCGCGGTTGCCCGCGTTGTAAAAGAACACGTCGCAGCTCTGCACGATGCCCCGATGCACGTCCACTGTTCCGTGGCCGCCCTTCTTGTGGCACTTGAAATAACGCCCATAGAAGCTGGCGCCGCCCGAACAGTGTACGGTGTAGGTTTCGTCGATGGCACCGCTTTCGAGAGCGGCTAGCGCCACAATCGGTTTGAACGTCGAACCGGGCGCCAACTGCGCCTGAATAGCCCTGTTCAGCAGCGGGTTGTCCGGATTCTCGATGAGCTCTTTCCAGTCTTTGGAGCGAATGCGGCCCGCGAACTTGTTGGGGTCGTATGCCGGCCGGCTCACCATGGCCAGCACTTCGCCGTTGCGCGGATCCAGGGCCACAACCGCTCCCTTGCGGTTTTCCATGGCCAGCTCCGCCACCACCTGGAGGTCAAGATCAATGGTGAGCTGCAGGTCTCTGCCGGGTACCGCTTCTTTCATGCCGATAACCTGGCGCTCGCGGCCGCGGTTGTCCACCACCACGCGGCGCTGTCCGTCGACGCCCATCAGAATGTCGTTGTATTGGCGCTCGATGCCTACTTTGCCGACCACGTCGCCCTGCTCATACTTGGCGAAATCCGGAGAATTCAGCTCGTTCTCGCTCACCTCGCCCACATAGCCGATAACGTGCGCCGCCAGGCCGTCGCGCGGATACAGGCGGCGCTGCGCGTGGATCAGTTCCATCTCGGGGAACGATTCCGCGTCGCGGTGTGCTTCGACAAAAGCCAGGTCCGCCGCCGTCAGCTCTTCCTTGATGATGATGGGCTCGTAACGGGGCCGCGACTTGAAACGTTTCAGGCGCGCAGACAGTTCATCGGGGTCCAGGTTCAGCCCTTCGGCGATGGCGGCCACGTGTTCGGGCTTGAGATTCTCCCGCGAGAGAATCAGGCTGAACGACGAATGGTTGTCCACGATGACGCGGCCGTCGCGGTCGAGGATCTTGCCGCGCGGCGCGAGAACGGGCAAGGCTTTGATGCGATTACGCTCGGCCTGCTCGTTGTACAGGGCCGGATTCTGCACCTGCAGGTCCCAGAAACCGGAAATCAGGAACAGAAATACGGCCACCAGGAGGTACTGAAAGAAGGCTATCTTGCCCGTGGCGAACTTCAGGTCGTCCCTGAACTGCGGCTTGACGGGCACCTCTTCCCGTTCGCGCTCGTTGTAATACACGCTCACGTGAGAAGAACTCCCATCAACTAGTTTCCTTCAACTTGTCCAGGAAATGAAAGAGGGGTAGCGCCACCAGGGCGTTAAGCACACCCAGCATCAGCGTTTGCGTCAGGTCGAAACCGAGTTGCTGGCCAAGCAGTGCCCGCGTCAGCACCCAGTAGAAGAACTGGTGGAAGAAGAAGAAAAAGAATCCGAGGATGAAGCGCAGGACCGGGTTGTCCACCTCGAATCGCATGCTCACGTTGCCGGCAAAATAGCCCACCAGCGTTTTGACGATGCCGAACATGCCCAGCGGCTGGTGGGAGAGCGAATCCTGCACCAGGCCGATGCCCGCGCCGATGAACGTGCCCGCCAACGGCTGCCGCCGCATGAGCGAGAAATACACGGTCACCAGGAGCGGGAGTTCGAGGTACGAGAGGTATTGGAAAAACAACGGCACGTAGACTTGAAACAGGATGGCGGCGAACGGCACCACGAGCGTAACCCAGACGCTGAAGTGCGAACTCGTCTTGCGGGGCTTGTCCAACAGCAAGTGCTCGCTGTAGTCGTTCATGGTCGGGTGGGCGGCGGGCCTTCCACGGGATTCTCGGGGGGCCTTTCAGGGGACCCCTCGGGGGCATTTCCGGCAGGCTTCTGCTGCGCGGGAGGCTTGATGTTGAAATTCGGCGTTCCCGGCCCGCCAAATACGTGGCCCTGCGCCTCGCCGATCCGCTTGTACTGCTCGCGCATACGATCCGCGTCCGTGTTCAACACCAGCGGAGTTTGCGCCTTTTGGGCGGCGGCATCCGCGGGCGTCTCGGGCGGCCGCGGAAGCAGAGGAGCGGCTTGGGCGGATGCCTGCGCGGCCGGCAACTGCTGGTGGACCCCTTCGAGCACGATCAAAACTTCTTCCAACCCGCTCTGGAAGCCGCTGGGAACGACGTAAATTTCCTTGAACGTTCTGCCGGCGCGCACTACGTTGGCGGCTCCGACGGGCAGCCCCTTGGGAAAGACGCGGTCGTCGCCGGAGGTGAAGAACAGTTCGCCTTGTTCGACTTTCTCCTCGTTTTGCACGTAGTCGACCAGGCACGTGCTATGCCCCTGGCCTTTCAAAGTACCGTGCACGAGGTTCTTCTGCGATACGACGCCGGCGGCGAAGCTCGGGTCCGTAATCAACATCACCTGCGAAGCGGTGGGGTACACGGCCAGCACTTTGCCCACGATCCCGTCGGGTGTGATGACCGCCATGCCGTGCAGGACTCCGCTTGTCGATCCGCGGTCGACGAAGACCACCTTTGAATTCGTGCCGGTACCCGTGCCGATGATTCTGGCGGCGATGGTTCGCGACGGGCTGCGCGACTGGAACGCGTTCAAGGCGCGGGCGCGGTCCGCCGTGGCCAGTTCGCTCTTCAGATACTGATTCTCGAGTTTCAGTTTGCCGAGTTCGGCTTCAAGCTGGCGGTTCCTTTCGCGTACGCCCACCAGCAGGAAATAATTCTCCAGCACGCCCACGGTGTTCGAGCGGCCCGCTTCGAGCAAGCGCGCCGTGGGCGTCACCGCGGTGATCGCCCAGACACGGATCAGGCGCACGTCCTGGTTGGTCCTGACCTGATAGCCAAGCAGCAACAGCTGCGCCAGGATCACCAACAGCAGCACCGTCAGATTACGGTAGCGACTGACTGGGAATTCCATGGCTTTCGACGCCGCGGCGCGTATGCGCACGCGCTATTCGATGGCGATCCTCCGGAGCAGTTTGAATTCCGTGAGCATCTTTCCGGTGCCGAGCACCACGCTGGCCAGCGGGTCGTCGGCGATCGACACCGGCAGCCCGGTTTCCTCCCGGATGCGTTTATCCAGGTTCTTGAGCAGCGCACCGCCGCCGGTCAGCACGATGCCGCGGTCGCTGATGTCGGCGCTCAGCTCGGGCGGCGTTCTTTCGAGCGCCACGCGAATGGCATTCATGATCGTGGCCACGCATTCTCCAAGCGCCTCACGGATCTCGCTGTCGTCCACCGTGATGGTCTTCGGAACGCCCTCAATCAAGTTGCGCCCCTTGATCTCCATGGTCAGCGGTTTTTCGAGCGGGTACCCCGATCCGATCTGGATCTTGATCTGCTCGGCGGTGCGCTCGCCGATCAGCAGGTTGTACTTCCGCTTCAGGTACTGCATGATGGCTTCGTCCATCTCGTTGCCCGCCACCCGCACGGAACGCGAGTAGACGATGCCGGAAAGCGAGATGACCGCTACGTCGGTGGTGCCACCACCGATGTCTACCACCATGTTGCCCGAGGGTTCCGTGATCGGCAATCCGGCGCCGATCGCCGCCGCCATGGCCTGCTCGATCAGGTGTACCTCGCTCGCCTTGGCGCGATACGCCGAATCGACCACCGCGCGCTTTTCCACCTGTGTGATCTCGCTCGGCACGCCGATGATGATTCGTGGATGCACCAACATCTTCCGTCCATGGGCCTTCTGGATGAAGTAGTTCAGCATCCTTTCGGTCACCTTGAAGTCGGCGATCACGCCGTCCTTCATGGGCCGGATGGCGACAATGTTGCCGGGAGTGCGTCCCAACATCTCCTTGGCGTCGTGTCCGACAGCCTCCACCTCGCCATTGTTCTTGTTGATGGCGACAATGGAAGGCTCGTTAACCACAACGCCTTTACCCTTGGCATACACCAGGGTATTGGCCGTCCCCAGATCGATGGCCAGATCCGAGGAGAAAAGACTAAACAAGGAGCGGATGTTCATGCTGGAGTCGAGGGACGGCGGGAACCGCGCAATCCCCTCAAAGCGTAACACAATGCGAACCGCGCTTCAACGCACGTCGACATCGGAATCTTTTATTTTCAATGCGCTACGGCTGTTGCTGCATTTCGCTACAATGGAGGCGTCGTGAACGGCCGCCGTTGGTTCCTATTTACAAGTGTAGGGTTTCTGGCCGGGTGCCGCAAGAAGAGGGCTTCCGGCTACCCGGGTTACGCCTTCGTCTCGAACCATGAAGGACGCGCCGTGGCGGCGATCGACCTCAACATCTTCGCCGTCACCAAGCACATTGCCATGGATGCCGCCCCGGGTCCAATCCTGTCGCATCCCGGACGGGAGGCGGTCTATGTGCTGGCGCCCGACGCCGGAATGCTGGTCGAGGTGGAGACGACATCCTTGGCCGTGCGGCGCAAGGCGCACGCAGGCGCTCAGGCGGTCGACATGCGCTTCAGCGGCGACGGCCGCCATCTCTGGATTCTCTGTAAGCAGCCTCGCCAGCTCATGCGCGTGCTCCTGGACACGCTTCAACCGGACGGTACGATCCAGCTCGCCGGCGATCCCACCAGCTTCGAAATCTCGCCCGCCGGCAATCTCGGAGCCGTGTGCTTCGCCAACGAGGGCGCAGTGAGCCTGGTGAATCTGGAAGCCATGCACACCCGGCCGCCCCGGCAACTCGGCGAGAGAGTGACGAAGGCGGTTTTCCGCAAAGACGGCAGGCTGTTGCTGGTTGGGGTGACGAACAAACCCTCACTGGCCGTAATCGATCCCGCCATCGAACAGGTGATGGTGCGCTTGCCGTTGGCGATGGAACCGCAGAACTTCTGCTACAAGGCCGACGGGGGCCAGTTGTTCATCAGCGGCCCCGGCATGGACGCCGTCACCGTTGCGTATCCGTACACTACCGAGGTCGGCAACACGGTCCTGGCCGGCAACGCGCCCGGCTGCATGGCCGAATGCTCGAAGCCGGGGTATCTTTTCGTGGCCAACCCGGGATCCGGCGACGTGAGCATTTTGGATATCGAAACGCTTCGCGTGGTTGCGCGCGCCAGCGTGGGCGCCGATCCGGGAGCGATCGTCATCACTCCGGATAATCAATATGCCCTGGTGCTGAACCGCCGTAGCGGAGACATGGCGGTGATCCGCATCGCCTCGATTTCAGCGCGCCGGTCCCGCGCGGTAGCGCTGTTCACGGTCATCCCGGTGGGCTCCATGCCGGTCGGCGCGGCCATTCGCCGCTTCTGAACCGGCGCCTGCGCTCCTATTCCGCGACCAGAACCTTGGTGACCTCTCGCAGACGCCGCAAGTCCGCCGGGGCGATGCCGCTGTCCGTGATTACCAAATCGCAGCTCGCCAGTGGGCAGACACTGTAAAGCGCCTCGCGGCCGATCTTACTCGAGTCCACCACCAAGATCTTTTCCCTTCCCGCCGCCAACAAATCCTTCTGAAACTCCGGATCGTAGACCATGGCGCCCTTAGTGAACGACACGGCCGCCGCCCCAAAGAAAACCTTGTCGGCGTGGATACCGCGCAGCGCTTCACCTACTTCGTGTCCCACCAGGTCGTGGCTACTGTGCCTGTAAGTGCCGCCGGTGAGCACGACGCGCACATGGCTTGCCCCGCTCAGTGAGTCCAGCACGGCTAAAGAAAACGTGAACACGGCGACGTCCTTGTGCCTGCCAAGATGCCGTGCGATGTAGAGGGTCGTCGTGCCCGAATCCATTACCACGGCTTCCCCGTCCTTTACCAGCGCCGCGGCCGCCCTGCCGATACGGTCTTTCGCCTCTGAACACTGCGCCGAGCGGTCGATGAAGGTCTTCTCGATCGCCGCGCCGCGCGCCATCATGGCACCGCCCGGGATGCGGATCACCTGACCGGTCGCGGCCAGCCTGGCGAGATCCCTCCGCACCGTCATTTCGGAAATGGCGAATTGCTTAGCGATTTCCGCGATTGAGGCGCTGGTGCGATTCCGCAGCAAACCGAGCACCTCGTCGCGCCGGGCCGTGTTATGTTCCGCCAATGTTCGTACCTCGATGTTCGTGAATGCAGCTCCAGTCACCGGAAAAGGCGGCGTCCGGAGTTGCGCTTTAGGTTCTGCCTGAGAATCTACTTATCGTAATACGTTCACCCGGCGTCCGAGACTGCCTCTCGCCCGTCCAAGGTGAACCACTTAAGGCACCTTGGCTCCCGGCATGGCGCGTAAGTAAGGCGCCTCGCGAAATCTAGTGCCCTCCTTAGATAGTTTGATCGCCCACCAGCCGATAACCAAGAAGAAGAGAGGAGTCCGAATGCTCCGAAGCGCTATTATCGCACCCAACACCAGTCTGGCCGAGATGCTGAATGCACGGCTCAAAGAAGTAGGCGGCATAGAAGTTATCCGCCGTCTGGACCATTATCCTGACGAAACTGGGCTGCCAAGGGTCCTGCGCGGATCGGCGCCGCAGGTTGTGTTTCTAAGCGCAGAGAACATGACACACGCCGCGCGGGTGTCAGCCGCCATTGAGTCCTTCGCCCCCGGCACGCAGGTGGTCGCCATACACAGCGAAATGGATCCGCAGCTGTTGCTGGAGTTGATGCGAGCGGGAATCCGGGAGTTTCTGCCAGCCCCCTTCGAGCGCCAATTCGTTTACGACACGCTGCGTCGCGTGGCCGACGCACTGGACAAACATCCGCCGGCCATACAGGCGACCGATCAGATCTACGCGTTCCTGCCCTCCAAACAAGGTGTGGGCACGACGACGCTGGCGGTGAACTTCGCGGGAGCCCTGGCGCGCCGGCCGGACCACAACGTTCTGCTTGCAGATTTCGACCTGAACTCGGGGCTCGTCGGATTCATGCTGAAGTTGGAGCGGGGCCACTCCGTGGTAGACGCGGCGGAGCACTCTTCCCACCTGGACGAAACGCTTTGGCCTCAGATGATCTCGAGCGTGGGGCGGCTGGATGTGCTGCAATCCGGCAATATGAATCCCAGCTGCCGCATCGAGCCGCCGCAAGTGCGGCACATACTGGATTACGCACGGCGCAACTACAAGGCGATCTGCGCGGACCTGAGCGGAAACATGGAGTTGTACTCGATCGAGATCCTGCACGAAGCCACGCGAATCTTCCTGGTTTGCACGCCGGAGATCCCCTCGCTTCATCTGGCCCGCGAAAAGCTGAATTTTCTGCATAGCCTGGAAATCGGCAGGAACGTCGACGTGCTCATGAATCGGGCGCAGAAACGAGGCATGGTTTCGCTGACCGAAATCGAACGGCTGCTGGGGCACAAGGTCTTGATGTCCTTCCCCAACGATTACAAGGGAGTGCACCACTCGCTCACCATGGGGACCTTCGTGCAGCAATCAAGCGAGCTCGGCAGGTCATTCAACTCGTTCGCTAAGACTGTTCTCGAAAGGCGACAGCAATCCGACGCTCCAAAGCGCCGCTTTGTAGAGTACTTCTCCATTCTTCCGGCACGTTACCGGCTGCACGAGAAAGGTAGATAACGGCTTAGTTGAAGCGGTGCGTGGGACGAGGAAAACCCGGGTGGAAGAAGTCCGTGGAGAGTTCCAGGCACCGGGCGCCAGACCGCAACCGCGCTTGCTCAAGGGCTTCCCGGGCCAATTCCGCGAGCGCCGAGGCATCGGCCTCCACCCTCGCGTTTACCACTACGGTCGCTTCCTTGCCAAGGATGGGCGGCACCTGGTCGCGCCAGTCGTCCTGCCCGCCCGAGGTGGAACTGATCTTCACTTGTTCGGCTCCGCAACGCACCAGGAACTTCACATGGCCTACAGGTAGATGGCGCTCCCGAATGCCGTCGAGCAGGCCGCTCATCAGCGTCACTACGGCCTCGCGCAAGCGTCCCGGGGGCGCCGCCAAGCGTACTTGCTGATCGAGCCAGGCCAATTTTCCTTCGCCAGCGCCGTAACGCGCGTAATCGATCTCAAGCGCTCCGCCCCCAGAGGAGCCGTCCTGCGTTTCGAGCAACCGCAGCCACGCGGTGATCGCATCGCCATCCAGCGAGTTCTGCAGATGCACAATCTTCGACGGGAAGCGTTCGCGCGCCGCTTGCGCGATGCGCTGGGCCTGATCGGGATCCAGGAGGTCTGCTTTGTTGAGGATCAACAGGCCGGCTTCCTCGATTTGCTTGTCGAAAATGTACACCACATTGTCGCTGAAAGGCATGGCTTTACCGTCCAAACGCCGCTTGAGGAGTCGAAGGTCGGTGAAGACCGACAACGTGGTGCGCTGGGTGGGTACACGCTTCAGTTCGACCAGGGGTTTCATGACGGTGGCGACCAGGTCCGCGCACGACCCCACGGATTCGGCAAAGATGACGTGCGGCATGGCCGAGCGTTCCAGCTCGTCCAGGCGGGCCTCCAGATCGTCATAGTGGCAGCAGAAGCAGCCGCCGGTCACTTCCACCGTCGGAACGCGCGCGCCGGCGACGAACGCGGTGTCGACCAGGTAGCGTCCTTGATCGTTCGTCACCACGCCTACCCGGGCGCCTCGCGCCATCAGGTGTTTCACGGCTCCGATGATCGCCGTGGTCTTCCCGCTGCCCAGAAAACCGCCGACAAGGTGTAGCTGCATCGCGGTCTACAGATACCGCCCGATTTCGGCTTCGAGCTCTTTGCGGCTGGGGATGATCGACGAGAATTTCAACTCGCCGTTGATGAGCAGCGCGGGCAGGTTCTTGAGTCCCAGTTTCTTCGCCCGGCGAATGTTTTCGCGCTCGACCGTCTTGCGCTCCGCCACGTCCACGCGCCCCTGGAAGCCGGCGACCACGCCCTTGGCGGAGTCCAGCATATAGCCGCAAGCCGGACAAGTGTCCGCGTCGATGGTGTAAATCTCGACCAGGGGACGCGCCAGATGCGCATAGTCGGGCAGTGGCACATCGGCCGAGTCATCCGCCGCCACGTAATGGCTAAGAAGATGGCGCACGCTGTCGGGTTGCCGCAACGCCTCCAGTACGCCGATGACGTTTTCTTCCGGCACGTCGTACGGCATGTCGCATCCGGGAGCGATCACCAGGTTGTGGTGCTCGACGCAGTCCAGCAAGTCCAGCACGTACTTCATGTTGTCCTGCTGCGTACCGTTCAGCATGGTCGAGCTGAGCGGAATGTTGCCGCCGATGGCGATGTTGTAACTGTCGGTGATCAGTTTGGCCTTGGGCAGGTCGATGTTCTCGTCGATGGAGATAGAATCCGGTCCCGTCTTGCACATCGCCTCAATATTCTTCGTGGCGTCGCCGCATACGAAGAATGAAGACAGGACGCCGGCCGCGCGCAGATGGGAGAAGATCTCGCTGAACGGCGCACTCAGCAGCGCCGTGAAGTGCTTCGGAGAGATCTGCGAAACCACCGGATCGACCACCGCGATCACGTCCATGCCGGCTTCGATGTAAAGGTCCGTCATGCGGCGGTTCACCGCCGCGGTGTAGGCGATAAGCCCGGCGGCGAATTCCGGATTGTCGTACATATCCAGGAACAGGTCCGAGCCGCGCAGGTGCGACGCGAGGGTGAATGGTCCGCAGACCAAGCCATAGAGGGCCGTCCTGCTGCCCACCGCCTGCTTCATGCGGCGCATGACGTCGAGCACCATGGGCACCCGGCCGTCGTCCGCCTCCGGCAACTTATCCGGGACGGCCGTCGTCGCCGCCAGGGGATGCGAAGCCACCGAAGGAGGCGCCTTGTCGGCCCAGACCAGGTTGCAGCCGAGGATCTCGGCTTCCACCTGCAGGTCGAACATGACCGGCTGGCCATCCGGCTGATAGCAGCGGTTCACCTCCATGAGCGAATCGAACAACTTCGCTCCATCGGTGAGCACCTCTCGCGCGCTATAGCCCAGAAACTTGCCTGCGTGGATACCGGCGAACGGCACCCACGGCACGTTATCCATCTTCTGGTGACGGAGCGTTCCCAGGAGCAATTCTTTGCCCGTCATAGTAATATCTCTTTCGTATTGATACAGCTATGTAGTCTTAGTTGCACTCCGCGACGAGCGGACCTGCGAGTTCCTTCAGGAAGAACAGCCGGCCGCACAGCGTCGGCATGAAGCTGGACGGAACCCAACGGTCGGGGCCGTACCGCAGTGTCATCCAGAGACTCGTGCCTTGCCACATCATGCCTCGCCCAAGCGTGCCGTCGGCGCCGCCGATGATGCGGTCGGCCGACAGGAACAGGCCCGGACCGATCGTATTGGCCCGCGTGGGAACCAGCGTAGTGCGGCTCTTGAAGCTGGTGATGGCATTCTGCTCAATGGTGAGCGGGTGCAGTTTAGCGCCCAGCCGGTAGGTCTGTTTCTTCCATTCCTCGTCGGAAGAGAACTCGGCGGCGAAATGCGGTTCCCAAAAAGCGATGTGGCACACGCGGCCGATGCCGAAAACCACAATCAGCTCCGCGCCCGCGGCCTTCAGTTCGCCGATGCGGTCCGGGTAGGTGGGCAACAGTTTGCGGGTGGCGAACATGCGCTGCTTCTTGGGCACGGTCAGCTTGCCGAGAGGCCCATAAAACGCCTGCTCCATGGCGAACTGGAAGGCGCCAGGGTTGGTGGGCGGCAGGGTGTTTCCCTCGCCGTCGCTCCACTCGTCCATGTTGAAGCCATAGACGTGCTCGCAGGACACGCCCCACTCCTTCAGGAAGTAAACGGCCCAACGATACATGCCCATGGGGCCTACGGGAAGAATCAAGGCTATTTTCTTGCCTTCTTCGCGTGCGTTGGCGATGCGCAGCGCGATTTCGTGCCCCATGAAGGTGTCGAAATCCGCGAGCGTGTCGCAGGCTATCGGCGAAAACTTCTTGTGCCACCACGGTTGAGGCTGGGTGATGGATTCCGGCGCGTTCGCACAGCAGGCGTCAATCTTGGCCAGGTTCCATCCCGCCGGGAAGAAACCTTCAAGCAGCGAACCCTTCAGGGTGCTGATCAGATTGATATTAGCTTCTGGTTTGCTCATGGCGCATATGTCCTTCATCATGTTACCCAAAAAGCGATGAGCTGAGTCGAAGGGTCCGGGAACTCCCGCCAGGGGATTGTCGTATTACATATGCGGAGACTTCTCGCGTATGATCAAGTTTCTGTTGTGGTGCATCCTGCTGGTGCTGTGTTGGCCCCTGGCTCTGCTGGCCCTGGTCCTCTACCCGCTGGTGTGGATTTTCCTACTCCCGTTCCGGCTCCTGGGGATCGCGGTCGGCGGGGTACTGGAGCTTTTTGCCGCGGTGATTACCCTGCCGGCGCGGTTGCTCCGGCTGGGCGGCCGAGCCTGATAATCAAAGAGATGACCTCGAAGCAAAGCGTCGACGGATTTCTTGATCAGACGGTGATTGCCGTGGCGGGGGTCTCCCGCAGCGGCCGTGGCTTTGGCGCCATGGCTTACCGCGCGCTCAAGAGTGCCGGCTACAAGGCGCTGGCGGTGAATCCAAACGGCGGCTCTATCGACGGCGAGCCCCTCCATCCGAGCTTCGCCGCGCTGCCGGAACCGGCCGGTGCGGTCCTGGTCGTAACACCCCCCCGCGAGTCGGCCAAGGCCGTCCAGGACGCGGCGGCGGCTGGGATCCGCCGGATTTGGCTGCAGCAGGGCGCCGCATCGCCTGAGGCGGCCTGCTGGTGTCGCGCCAACGGCATCGACGCAGTATCCGGCGAGTGCATTCTCATGTTTCTCGCGCCGGACAAATTCCCGCACAACTTCCACCGCTGGATCTGGCGCAAGTTGGGCAAATTGCCGCGCTGAGATCACCGGCCTTCTGGCATTCGCACGTCGTCCCGCCGCTCCTCCGGAGTCACTTTGAGAGACTCGAGCTTTCCATCGCGGTAAACGCCTTCCACAGTGGTTTGCGCGGGCGCTCGCAACTTGAACTCGACGTTCCACTTCTTCGGCCACGCCGGCAGCACGGCGATCCTCTTGCCAGACGCCTGGACCAGCATGGACTGCAGCGCGAGCATGGCTACGTTGCCGTGGTCCTGATCGGGCACCCAATCGAAGTTCGGCCCCCAGAACGCCGGGAAACGGCTGCCTTTATGCGGCGTGGTGAAGTTATGGACCACATACTCCGCCGCGGTGTCCGTCAGCCCCAGCCATGCCGCCTGGATCGCATCCTGCGTCCAGCCCATGCTGCGCTTGAAACGCCGCCGCTCAAATGTTTCACGAGCGATGGCGCAATCCCGAGTGCCCAGCACCAGGAGCCGGAAGGGGAACACGGCGTACAGTTCCGGATTCTCGCTGTTGCGTATGGGGCCCAGAATCTGCCCGGCGGGGAGCAAGTACTTACGGTCTTTCTCCGTGGCCATGGGTAGCTCAGGCAACTCCGAGCGCATACGAATCCACATCATGTTCTGCCCGCCGGGCATGGCGATCAGGCGGTCGAGCACGTATTGCAGCCCGGCGATGTCGGGCAGCGGATTGACCGCGTCCTGCCACGTTTCGAGGGATTGGGAGGGCTTCAGCTCGATCCGGCCCTGCCCGTCGCGCTTGTAGTGCTGGTCGTAAAACGTGAGAATCTCGTTGGCGAAAGGAATCGCCGTGCGCGTGAGGAAGCGCCTGTCGCCGGTGTAATCGCACCAATCCAGCATCATCGCGACCAGTTCCAAGGCGCCGGTGAAGTAATTGCGGATGTAAGTATTCTCCACATAGGAAACCGGCTTGCCGTCGCGCTTCCACCCGTAATTGGAATCCGCGTACGTCCCCCAGAAGTGCATGGTTTCGGGAAAGAACGCGCCGTCGTGGTTGAAGTAAATGCGCGTGCGCGCCTTGGCCAGGCCGAGCGCATCCCGGTACATGGCAAACAGCGGTTCCATCATTTCGTAATCGCCCGAAGCGAGCATCGGCCAGTAGACCAGCCGCGTGTTCTGGAACCAGTAAGGACCGCCCCACCGCCGGTAATCGGCGTCGAACCGCTCCTTGGGTTCGCGCGCGTCCACCGTGAAAATGGATCCGTTGAACTTCACAGGCGACCCGCCGCGGCCGGCGCATGCCGTGACGAAACGCTGCAGTGCATAACCCCGGCTGACGGCCTCGGCTTCCGGCGTGCCGCTCGCATGGATGTAGCTACGGGACCAGAACTCGCTCCACCATTTGCGGTGCGCCGCGCGGGCGGCCTCCACCGGTGTCTTGGCCGCCTTCAGAACCTCGTCCTGCAATTCCTTGTGCCAAACCTGTGCGGTGGCGGTTTGCCGGCACAGAATCGGGATCGTCAGAACGAAACGCTTCCCCGGGGCTGCGCTGCGAAGCGTATCCGGCGCTATCTTCTGCAAGCCTGTTCCCACCAGCGCGCCGCCGAACGTGCGGTGCAGCAGCGGATCCTGCAGGCGTCCGATGAGACTTTCGAGACCCTGGCGCTTGAGTATGGCGGGCCAGGGCGAGGTTTCGTTGCGATGAAACCACACCACCTGCTTCGCATCCGGTACGATCGTGTCCGCCGCCGCAACAATCGGTTCCGGCCCGCCATCCAGTCCATAGGCGCTTACCGCCTCGGCGCCTTCCAGCCTTCGCGGAGTTGTGCGCCACAACTCCAGCCGCGCCTCCATCCGGAAAGCGCGCTTGCCTGCCGCTTCCAGACGGATGAGCGGAGCGTTGGCGTCCACCCACACTAGAAGCCGGACAGGATTGGCCTTCGCTCCCGCCTCGATCTCGGCTTCTCCTTCGTTGAGCCGGAGCGTCTGGCGGAACGGCAGTCCCTTCTGGAAGGGATTGGGCGCGAGATTCACGCGTACGCGGCCCACCTTCAGCAGCCGCGTGTCGCTCGACCACGCATCGGTCTTGGAAATATAGAACAGGAGGTCGCCGCCCTCCTCCACCCACAAGTTCAGGCCGATGTCGCCGTTGCCGAGGGGCATCGAGCCGGAAGAGTCGCGGCTGGGCGCGTCCCAGGCGACGTCATAGTTCCGCGCAAAAGCCAGCGCGCCGGTGAGCGTAAGCAGACAAAAACATCGTCGAAAGGGAAATGAGAGCATGATCTTCAAGAGCGCTGTGCGAAGACGTTACTTCTTAGCGTTATATGAAACGTGCACTTTGTTGCCACCCGCCGCCGGAAGATAGTTCACGTGAACGGTGCGGCCATTAGCGCTGTCGGTTGCGGTCAGGGAGCCTGTCTTCATACCTACCCCTCCGGAGACTTCGCGCGTCACTTCCATGCCCTGCGACTTCAGTTGGTTCTCATAGAAGTCCAGGACCTTCTCCAACGAATCGCCAGTGGAGAAGAAACCCGTACCGGACATTTCACTCGCATCTTCGCCGCTGACAGTGGTGTTCATGGTGACGCCAGGGTAGGACGGGACCCAGTCTGGCGGTTCCCACTTGCCGCCAACGGCAACCTCCTCCCCCTCATTGGTCTTCACGACGATTTTGCCCTTCTTAAGATCCTCGAAGTTGAGCGTCAGGGTCTTGCCGGTCTTCTTTTCGCGGACCTTGACAAGGCCCCGGTCTTCATCGACGTCGAGAACTTCGATGTCCGGGTTCACCGCGGCCATCATTTTTGCGACCGCGACCGCGGGATTCTTCTTCATCAGGTCGGGATCCAGGCCGGCGTCCTTCGCTTTTTTGGCAATGAACAGGCCCGTGGCGACAAGCGCCAGCACAATGAGTACTACGAGCACGCCGCAACCGCCAAGAATCCAAACCCAAGGGCTGGTCTTCTTCTTCGGCGGGGTCATGGCTGGCTGCTGCGGCGGTGGAGGAGGCGTGGGCGGATACTGTGTTGACATGGCGAAGATCTCCTGTGGAGTCGATTATATGCGATATCCGCGAGAACGGAGCGCTAATGTATACCTATGGCCGTGTATCAGAAGAGTTTTCGCGTTTCCACCCAAGGCCGCTCGGACGTGATCGACATCAGCGGGCAGGTGAGCAAGATTGTCGCCGAGAGCGGTATCCGGACGGGCATCGCCAATATCTCCGGCCGCGGATCGACCTTGGGCGTGACCACCATCGAGTACGAGTCTGGCTGCCTGTCGGATTTGCGGCGCGCGCTGGAGAAGATCGCGCCCATGAATTCCGACTACGCACACAACGCGCGCTGGGGCGACGACAACGGCTACGCTCACTTGCGCAGCGCCCTGATGGGGACCGCCAAGTCCTATCCGGTCGAAGGCGGCGAACTCGGCCTGGGCACCTGGCAACAGGTGGTCCTTTGCGATTTTGACGAATGCCCGCGCACGCGCGAAATCACCGTAACGGTATGCGGCGAGTAGCCGATCAGGCGCCCAGTGCGTATATGCGGCGCTTCAAGTGGCCGCTCGCTGCGAGACCAGGGCTTTGAATCCGTGGGAACGATGATACGGTTGTATTGTCTCTTCTTTCTCACGCCCCACTGAAGATTCACTGGATGGCTCGAATCGGTCGACGTTCACTGCACATTGTGCCAACAGGCCGCCACTTCGTCCTCCGCTCGAACATCGGGCTGCGAGGTAAGCCTGCGTCTTGTCCGCGGGTTAGTGAGAGCTCTCCACTGGTCGTGCGCCCAACAGGAACACATCGTATACCCATCGGCCGACGCGACCTTCAACCTTGGTTCGATACATGAAACGGTTCCCGTATACGTCCGTGAAGCGCGACTCCCTAAAGCCAAGGTGAATCGCCGTGATGCCAGATTCCGAGAGCGTGTGGAGTTCTCCGGGGTCGGAGATGGCGTTGTGGTTGACGTCCGCCCACAAGCGGAGCCTGCTGAACACCGCGTCCTTCGCGTCGATCACCCCATCAGCATTCCCGCCATTCTTTGGAAGATCGAATTCGGCCAGTGCTAGGAAGCCATTGGGGGCGGGGGAATCTGGTTGAGGTGTGAAGTTCCCAAACAGTTCCTTCCCATTGTCGATGATGCCATTCCCGTTTCGGTCCAGCACCAGCCACGCATCGTCCGAACCACTGGACGTCCAGGAGATCTGCTGCAGTCGTCCGTCACCGTCAATGTCGAATTGAACGCCGTGGGGCTGACCGGTTAAGCTGAATCCGTCACGCTGCACGTCAAGTAGGATGGGGGAGGGATTGGTGAAGCAGCAGTCGCCTTGCCGATCCCTGGTTGGATAGCAACCTCCAAGGTACAGACAGCCGTCGGCAGGCTCGCCATTTGGCACGAGACGTTCTTCGGGCAACCTAT
>CAYLLB010000071.1:0-20596 GCA_964384215.1 uncultured Solibacteraceae bacterium
ATCGCGCGATTGCCTAACTGGTTCCAGCGCGCCTGCGCCGCCGGCACCACCGCGACTTACACCCTGCGGCCCGACGGAAAGGTAGGCGTCGTAAACACCTGCCGCAAAAGTGACGGCACTCTCAAGGTGGCCAAGGGTATTGCCCGTTTGGAAGGTGACCGGGAACCCAACACCAAACTGAAGGTCACTTTCTTCTGGCCCTTCAGCGGGAAATACTGGATCTTGGATCTGGCCCCCGATTACAGTTGGGCGCTGGTAGGGGAACCGTCCCGCAAGTATCTGTGGGTACTAAGCCGGGAGCCCCGGATGCAAGAAACGGTCTACGAGGACATCCTTCGCCGGGCTGCGGCGCGGGGCTTCGACACCAGCCGTATGATTCGCGCCAGCCAGGAACCCCCTGCGCCAGCCCTGTCCGATCCATCGTAAATACCGATGGCTTGGATTGAATCTATCTACTAGTCTATCGATCACAATTGACGTCGAATGAAATGGAGGCTCATTCCATATGAACCGCTTGAAGACTATGGTCTTGCTGGCCACGTTGACCGCCCTGCTTCTGTGGGCCGGGCAGGCTCTGGGAGGGAAACAGGGGCTCTGGTTCGCCTTGTTCGCAGCCGGAGCCATGAACCTGGCCGCCTATTGGTTTTCGGACAAGATTGTGCTCCGCATGCATGGCGCAAGAGAATTACTGCCCGCCGAGGCACCTCAGTTGCATGCCATGGTGCGCGAGCTGGCCACACGCGCCGGACTTCCCATGCCACGCCTTTACCTGATGGAAGAGGCCGCTCCAAACGCCTTCGCCACCGGGCGTGACCCTAGCCATGGCGTCGTTGCTGTCACAACAGGACTGGTGCGCCTGCTGGATCCGGGCGAGGTGGCCGCTGTCATCGCCCACGAACTCGGTCACATCAAGAACCGCGACACTCTCATCATGAGCGTGGCCGCCACGCTGGCGGGCGCGTTGAGCATGTTGGCCAATATGGCCATGTGGGGATCGCTGTTAGGCGGGCACTCCTCTTCGGAAGACGAGGAAGGGACGAGCCCGTTCGCCGGTCTGCTCGGCGTGTTGGTTGCGCCTTTGGCCGCGACGCTAATCCAGATGAGCATTTCCCGCAGCCGGGAATACTTGGCGGATGCGGCCGCCGCGCGTTACACGGGCGCTCCCCTCGCGCTGGCCGGCGCGCTTCGCAAGATCGAAACCTGGAGCAACGAGTTCCCCATTCACTCGGGAACTCCTGCCACGGCGCACCTGTTTATCAGCAACCCGTTCAGCGCGGAGGGCTTGGGGCGCCTGTTTAGCACCCACCCATCGATTGATGATCGCGTCGCGCGGCTGGAAGCCATGGCCATGGGGCGCCTGCCCATGGCCGCTTGAGTTGCATGCGCTGCGGCCGGGAGCATACTCGATGGCCTATTTTCCGTTTGCCGAATACTGGTGGTTCTACCTGGCGTTCACCGGCTTTGTACTGGTGCTGCTGGCTTTGGACCTGGGCCTTTTCCACCGCAAGGCGCACCGGGTTTCCTCGCGCGAGGCGGGCCTGTGGAGCCTGATTTGGATTACACTGGCGCTCGCCTTCAACTACTTTCTCTACCGTTACGCGCTGTGGAGTTTCACGAGCGATCCGCATTTTCCCGGCGACGCGGAACTGGCGGCACGGCAGGTGGGCCTCGAGTTTCTCACCGGTTACATTGTCGAGAAGACGCTATCACTCGACAACATTTTCGTCTTTGTGGTTGTCTTCACGTTCTTCGGGATTCCGGCCGTCTACCAGCACCGCGTGCTGTTCTATGGCATCCTGGGAGCCCTCGTATTCCGCGCCATCTTCATCGCGATGGGCGCCGCGCTGCTTGGATACCACTGGGTGGTGCTACTGTTCGGCGCGTTCCTGATTCTGACTGGAATCAAGATGATGTTCGCTCCGAACCGCAAGATCGAACCGGAGCGGAATCCATTGATCCGCTTGTTCCGGCGCTTCGTTCCAGTAACACCGCAGTTCCACGGTCAGAATTTCTTTGTGCGCCTGGGTGGCAAAGTTCACGCCACTCCGCTGATGCTGGCGCTTCTATTTGTCGAGGCAAGCGACATTCTCTTCGCCGTCGACAGCGTCCCGGCGATTTTCGCGTTGACCAGCGAACCGATGATCGTATTCACGTCGAACGTGTTTGCCATCCTTGGCCTGCGGGCGCTGTACTTTCTACTGGCGGACGCCGTAGATAAGTTCTCCCTGCTCAAGTACGGTCTGGCACTGGTGCTTGTGTTTGTCGGCCTGAAGATGGTCTGGCTCAACGACTTGGCGGGCGGGAAGTTTCCCATTGCATGGTCGCTGGCAATCATCGGAGGAGTGATCGCCGGCTCGATCCTGGCGTCGCTCATGTCCGCCAGGCTGCGTTCTCGCTCGGAGGTTCGCAGCTAATCCAATACGCGGAACAGATTGCTGTAATCGTCGGTCCAGACCCGCATGCCCTTCGGGATGGCAGGCCGCGAACCTACGGCATGGAAGCTGGGCTGCTCGAAGAACCCCTTGCTCATGCTGACCAGCACCCACGTGGTGGCGTAGCAGCCCGTGTCTTCGTCCTCCTCGGTCTCCAGCATCACGGCGTCCTTGCCCAGGCTCTGCGCGGCCAGCTGCACGACGGGAACCAGGTTCAGATAGCGGTTCGAAACGTGCACGCAGAGTACACCGCTCGGCTTGATGTGACGAACGTAGACCGCGAACGCCTCCCGCGTGAGGAGGTGTACCGGGATCGAGTCGCTGGAGAAGGCATCCACTGCCAGCAGGTCGTACTGTTGGCCGGGTTCGCGCTCAAGCGATAGCCGAGCGTCGCCCAGGATGACCTCAACGGGGGCCGGCGATTCGCGCAGCAGCGAGAACTCCTTGTATGCCAGTTCTTTCACCAGCGGGTTCAGCTCATAGAACCGGTACTCGTCGCCCGGTCTCGCATATACGCTGAGCACTCCGGCGCCCAGACCAATCACACCAACTTTCTGCGGGCCTTCGCGGTGGCTCGCCATGAGGCCACGCACCACGCCGGACACTTCGCAGTAATAGCCGGTGGGCTTACGGCGCATCGATGGGTGCAGCCACTGCTCACCATGGTTGGTCACGCCATGCGTCAGCTTACGCTCTCCGTCCAGGTCGCTGGCCGTGCCATAATCGCTCACTCGCAGCGTGCCGTAAAAGTTGCGCGCGAGCACGCGGTAACCGCTCACCGTTTCGCGCACTTCATAGGAGAGCGCAAAGCAGAGTCCCAACGCGGCCGCCAGAAGTACCCACCACAGTTGGCGCCTCTTGCCGCTGCAAAAGCGGCTGTCCGGGTCCCTGCGCAACACCAGGAGCGCTAGCACTGCCGTGCCCGCGATGCTGATGGGCAATTCGTATGAACCATTGAATACCGCCGGCGCGAACAAACTGACGAAAACGCCGCCCAGCGCGCCGCCCACCGAAACCATCAGGTAGAAAGAGGTCAGGTAGCGTGGATGCGGCTTGATGCGCGCCAGTTCGCCATGGCACACCATGCACGCGACAAAGAGTCCTGCCGCCCAGATGAGCACCGCCAGCCAGAGTTTGATCTCCGCCCTGTCCGACCACAGCATGTATGTCATGCCGCCGAGCGAGGCGGCCAGCAACGGCATGAAGAACCCGCGCCGGTACCAGCCGTCGGCGTCGAAACACAGAATGAAGCTGAGCAGATAAAGGCTCAAAGGCAACACCCACAGAAACGGGATCGCGGCCACGTCCTGTGTCACGTGCGTGGTGACTGACAGCAGCAACGCACTGGCGCACGCCGGCAGCAGAATCCAGGCGATGCGTGTACCCGCGGCGGGAGCCGGATCCGTCTGCATCGCGCCTTCCTCGATGTCGCCTGCCTCGGGTGCGACAATGGCTTCCGTCTTTTTCCAGCTCTTGAATGCCGTCGTAGCGCACAGCCCCGCGAAGACCACGTAGGCGGCCGACCAGGCAAGTGTCTGGCTGCGCGTCGACAGGAACGGCTCCACTAGGGGCGGATAGGTGAGTAGCCCCAGCATCGATCCGAGGTTTGACAGCGCGAACAAACGGTAAGGCATGGCGCCTGGCCTGCTTCGCGCGTACCAGGCCTGCAGAAGCGGACCGGTGGTCGACAGCAGCGTGTACGGCAATCCCACCGAAACCACCAGCAGCGCCAGGATACGCAGCGTGGGCATTTCCGCGTTCGAGGGCTTCCAACCGGCCGACGGCGCGATGGGCATCAGCAGGATGCTCAACCCGAGCAGCGTGGCGTGCAAGACTACCTGTTTCTTGGCGGACAGCCGCTTGGCCACGAAGTGCGCGTACGAATAGCCCACCAGCAGCGCGACCTGAAAGAAGAGCATGCAAGTGGTCCACACGGCGGCCGATCCCCCGAACCATGGCAGGATGATTCTGGCAATCATCGGTTGCACCTGGAACAGCAGGAAGGCGCTGAGGAAGATAGATATCGCGTACAAGAGCATGACTTGGCTGGGGACTCCCCCGATCGTGAACCTATGATTTTACAGGTTCAGCCTGCCGCGCGCGATGTAGGTAGCATGAAATTTCCTTCACGTCCCCCTGCGAGTCGCGATGAAAAGCCATGCGGCTGCCGCGGCCAGGACGGGAGAAGAGTAAACACCGGCGGCAGGGCACCCCAAAATACAAGCTGCCCGCGACGTGCCCCACACCGTTGAGCGCCATCAATGCCGACAGGATTTAGAACACCGGACGCGTCCAGCGCGCACCTTTGAAGACGGCAGGAGAGGCAGCCAGCATCAGTGCCACGCCAGCGGTCAAACCGGCAATCCAGACCGGAAAAGTGAAAATCGGCAGGGGCACAAGCGGCAAGGCGCGCCGGATGGCTTCCGCGGCTGGATTGTACAGGGACCGGAAATCGTGTGCCGCTTCGTCGGCAACATACAGCGCGATGGCGATGGCCATCACCAACGACGCCCACCCGCGGCGCCGCATGGGATCAACCCTTCGTGCGCCGGAGGTCCACGACCAACTTCATCACAAGGTTCTCAATCACGTCGCGCACCTTGCGGTGGTACTCGATGCGTTTCCCAACAGGGTCGGGCACTTCCCACTCGCGCACAGCCATGGTCAGGTACGGGGGCAGGGGAATGCCGCTCATGTTGATCACCAGGTCGAAGCTGCCGAATTCGACGTCGTCCAGTCCCTTCGGGAATTGTCCGTCGAGAGGTATGTTCCTCTCCTCCATCACCTGGAGGGTTTCGGTGGGAATCTCCATCGCGTGCGCGAGACCCGCGCTCGACACTTCCATCACGTCGCTGCCATAGCGGCGCGCGAATCCTTCTGCCATCTGGCTGCGACAGGCATTGCCGATGCAAACGAAAAGAACGCGATCTTTTCGCACAGTTAGAGTTTATCCAGGAACCAGCGATGGACGCGAGGATCCCCGGTCAGTTCCGGATGGAACGTCGCTGCCATGTGGCGCCCTTGTTCCACCAGCACCGGTGCGCCCTGATAGCGCGCCAGCACCGTCACGCCATCGCGGACACTTCGGATAACGGGTGCCCGGATGAACACCGCCTCCAGTTTCCCGCCCCCGGCGCGCAGCAGAAACTCCTCCTCCGGCGTGATCTCGGTGACCCGGCTGTCGACCTGGCGGCCGTAGCCGTTGCGTTCCACAGAAATGTCCATCAAGCCGAGCGACGCCTGCGGCGGATTGCTGACGCCGCAGGCCAACAGGATGGCTCCCGCGCATGTGCCGAGAATCGGCTTGCGAAGCCCGAACTCCTTCAGCGGGTCGAACAATTGCTCAAGGTCCAGCAGCTTCAACATGGTGGTGCTTTCGCCGCCCGGAATCACGAGTCCGTCTACGGAGGCGAGGTCGCCCGCCGTACGCACTTCCATGGTCTCGGCCCCGCCGGCGAGTTCGAGGGCTTTCCGATGCGCCTCGAAATCGCCTTGCAAAGCCAATACACCGACACGCTTCACGTCTACCATCCTCGCGTCTGAAGTAATTCAGTCTCCGGAATCTTCGAAATATCCAGCCCGGGCATGCCCATGCCGAGTTCTTCGCTGGCCTCCAGAAGTTTGACCGGATCGTTCCAGTAAGTCACCGCCTTGACGATGGCGCGCGCGCGGTTTTCCGGATCGTCGGACTTGAAGATTCCGGAGCCCACGAATACGCTTTCGGCGCCCAGCGCCATCACCAGCGCCGCGTCGGCGGGAGTGGCCACGCCGCCGGCTGAGAAGTTCGGTACCGGCAACTTGCCCTTTTCCGCCACATATTGGACCAGTTCGAGAGGCGACTGCAGCTTCTTGGATTCGGCCACCAGTTCTTCCTTGCCGAGCACGGTGAGCTGCTTCATCTCCTTCTGGATAGTCCTCATGTGGCGCACGGCTTCCACGATGTTGCCCGAGCCCGCTTCACCTTTGGTGCGGATCATTGCCGCGCCTTCGGCGATGCGCCGGAGCGCTTCTCCGAGGTTCCGCGCGCCGCACACGAACGGAACTTTGAACTGGTGCTTGTCGATGTGGTGCTCTTCATCGGCGGGCGTCAGAACTTCGCTCTCGTCGATGTAGTCGACCTTCAGCGCTTCCAGGACGCGGGCTTCCATGAAATGGCCGATGCGCGCCTTGGCCATGACGGGAATGCTCACCGCTTCCATGATTTCACGGATCTTGCGAATGGGCGCCATGCGTGCCACGCCGCCTTCCTTGCGGATGTCCGCGGGGACGCGCTCGAGCGCCATCACCGCCGCCGCGCCCGCCTTCTCTGCGATCACCGCCTGCTCGGCGTTGGTGACGTCCATGATGACGCCGCCCTTGAGCATCTCGGCCAAACCGACCTTGACCCTGAAATCCTCATCCATGAACTGCATCTTATTTCTCCTAATCTCTCGCCGGTTGCCCTTCGGCCGCCGGTCTCCTATCTCAAACTATTGCTGTAGCGGGTTCCGGCCGCGATCTGCCTCGCACCCGCTCCAGTTCCTTCCTGAAAACCTTGCCCAGAATGGCGATTCCTTCTGTGATTTCGGCCGGCGCCAAGCCGGCGAAGCTCAGCCGCAGTGCGCCCGGGTCGCGCCGTGTTACCTCGAAATAGCGGCCGGCCAGGTAAGATACGCCTTCGCGCTGCACCCGAGGAGCCAACTCGGCTGCGTCCAGCGGTTCGGGCAACCGCACCCACAGGCTCATACCTCCTTGCGGTTTGGTGAAGCGCGTACCCGCCGGCAGATACTTCTCGCAGGCCGCCACAGCCGCCGCAAGCTTCTCACGACCCGCGGCCACGATTCGCCGCCGGTGCGCTTCCAGGCGTCCCGATTCGGCAAAGCGCAACAGCGCGGCCTGGGAGAGTTGGTCTGTGTGCAGGTCTGTCCACTGCTTGGCTTCCATCATGCGTGCCACGAGCGCTCGCGGGGCCACGATCCAGCCCACACGCAACCCCGGAAAAGCAATCTTCGAAAAACTCCTCAGCAGCGCCACGCCGGAGTTTTCATCCATCCGCTTGAGAGGCGCCGCGCGGTCACCTTCGTAACGCAGTTCGCCGTAAATGTGGTTCTCAATCACCGCTGCCTGCGCCTTGCGCGCCACCCGCAGCAGCGCCGCGCGCGATTCGGCGGGCATCGATTCTCCGGTGGGATTTTGAAAATCCGGGGTGACCACCACAAGGCGCACGTTGTCCCGCCCCAGCGCGCGATCGAGCGCCTCGACATCCATGCCACGCGGCCCGACAGGGATGCCCACGAGGCGGGCGCGCCGCGAGAAAAAAGTATTTCTAAGGCCCGGATATACCGGATCTTCCACCGCCACCGCATCGCCCGCCCGGACCAGCACTCGCGCCACCAGGTCCAGTCCCTGCTGGCAACCGCTGGTGACCATCAGGTCGTCGTCGCCGGTCAGCACGCCCTCCCGGCGCGCTTCGCCGGCCAGGTAGTGACGCAACGGCGGGTAGCCGCCCGGCGAACCCAACTGCAGTATGGACGAAGCGTGAGGCGCGCGCAACGCTTCGTCGCAGCATAGCCGGAATTCGTCCACCGGGAAGAGTTCTTCGGCGGGGCGCGATGTCGCGAAGCTGATGTGTTCCTCGCCCGCCCGCGGCAGCGTCGCACCGGCGATCTCGTCGAATTCCTCCGTCAGGCGCGCCCAGTCCAGCCGTGAATGCTCTCCCGCCGGCCGGGCGGCGACAAAACTCCCCCGTCCGACGTGCCCGCGAATCAGCCCTTCGTTCTCCAGTAGCTCATAAGCGGCCGAAACGGTAGTCCGGTTCAGGCCGAGCAGGCCAGCCAATTCCCGCGTCGCGGGCAGCCGTTCGCCAGCGGCGATGGCTCCAGATCTGACGCTTTCCTTAATGTGATCAGATAGTTGCCTGTAAATTGGCAGATCGGAATCCGGATCGACCTGAAATGGCGGCAACATACCTTGGCCTGGCATCACCATACCATATTGGATGATCCCGAGCAAGACGCCTGCTTTTTGTTACAATCATGTCCTTAACAATGACCAGAGCCCTTCTTGCCGCCCTGCTGCTTGCCGCTCTCTTCACGGACGGCTCCCTGCTCGCGCAGAAGCGGCGTAAGAAGAAGGAGAAGGAGCCGCCCACCCAGGTGCTGGAACTGCCCAAGGAACTGCCGCAGGCCATCGTGGCCGAAGCCGGCCGCCTGGTATTCCACACGGTGCCGTTGTCCGGCCGGGGTCTCCTGTCGCAGCAAGTACGCGACGCTCTGAAAGCAGTGGAAAGGATGAAGGGAGGCGCCACCCTGGTCAAGTTGCGCGCGTTCGTGGCCGGCACAGGGGATATGCGCCGCGTGTCCCAGATCGTCAGCGAGACTTTCGAGGACCGCCATCAACCGCTCCCGGCCTTGAGCGTCGTCCAAGTGGGCGGGTTACCCATGGAGGGCGCGCAACTGGCGCTGGAAGCCATTTCGGCGGACCGCAAGGTGGTGAACCCGGGCGGCATTGCGTTTCTTGCAGGACAGCAAATCGTGGCTGAGAGTCCCACCATGCGGATGCAGCCCATGGTGGAGAAATCCGTCGGGCAACTCTCGACGTTGCTGGCGGCCGCCGGCGCGGGTAAGGACGAGATGTTACGCGTCACCTGTTTCATGACGTCGTTGGAGGATGTGGACGCAGTGCGGCAGACAGTGGCTCGCGAGTTTCCGAGGGCCGGTGCCGCTTTCATACAATTGCAGAGAGAACCTCGCACGTCGCTGGTGGAGTGCGAGGCTGTGGCGCGGCTGGCCTCCGCACCCGCGGCTTCGCCCACGTTCCTGAACCCGCAAGGTCTGCCCCTCTCGACGAATTACGCCCAGGCAGTCCTGACCGGGCCGGCGAAGCTCGCCTTCACAGGTACCCAGATGGCGTTCGGCCACCGCAACGAGGACGCCTTGCTCGCTTTCCAGAGATTGGAGAAGGCCCTTGGGGGCGTAAGGTCGTCGTTGCGCGACGCGATCTGGACCAGCTACTATCCGCTTTCGAGCGCCAGCACCGGCCTGATTCGCAGCGTGCGCTTCGATTTTCTAAACAAAGCCGCGCCGCCGGCTGCCACCATGGTGCCCTTCGAAGGATTACCTTCGCTGGACGCCTCCTTCGCCGTAGAAGCGGTTGCCCGCGTAGTCGAGTAACGAAACCTTTCCGGACCGCGCGCCGTCAGAAGGCCTTTGCAGCGGAATCGCCGGTCTTCAGCGATAATGAGAGATTACGGCGAGAATCGACAACATGAAGATTTCCACCCTGCTCTTCTTTGCTCCGTTTTTGATTTGCGCGACTGTTTTGGCGCAGAAGTACGAGGTGTCGGTGGGCGCCAACCTCATTCGCCTCGACAGCAAGCCTCTCGGCTCGATCGCCACTTCCGGCGGTGCCGATGACGACACATACTTCAAGAAAGTGAGTGTCGAGGGTGCGTCTCTCCGCCTGACGCTCAACTCCAAGGGCTATTACGGTCACGAGATCGGATACTCTTATAACCGCTCCATGCTGAACATCGTCACCCGCGTGACCGACGAGGACGACAACGAGACCGTGACCCACCATCAGCGCAAGGTGCCGGTCAAGCAGTTCACATACAACTTTCTCATGTACATGATGCCGGCCGGCGAACGGATACGCCCGTACATCACGGTGGGCGCGACGGTGCAGGATTACGGCGCGCCGAACCTGGACGAGTGGACGCACGGCAGCTCGCGCAATTACGGCGGCAACATCGGCGCCGGCATCAAGATCCGCATGTTTCCTCACGCCCAGTTCCGTCTCGACCTCCGGCAGCACTTCGTGGGCACTCCTTACGACCTGACCTATGAGGATGAGCAGAAACTCAGCGGCGGCGTCATGAAGAACAGCAGCGTTTCGGCCGGATTCGGGATTACTTTCTAACTGTCCGCCCCACCTACCTGCCCACCCAGGCCACCAGCAACTGCGCCAGCACGATTTTGGCGATCATGGCGGCGGGGTAGACCGCCGCGTAGGCCAGGTTGGGGGCCTCCGAGGGCGACGCCATTTCGCTCGCGTAGGCCAGGCAGGCCGGTTGGGTCTGTACGCCGCTCATCAGCCCGAGCAGCGAGTCATAGGGCATCCTGAGAACCTTGTATCCGAAGATCATAGTCCCCAACGTTACGCCGAACGTGAGGACCGCCCCGGCCGCCAGCATTTCCATGCCGTTCGAGCGCAACGTCCCGGCGAACGTGAAGCCCGCCCGCGTGCCCACGCCGGCCATGAACAGCAGCAACCCGATCTGGCGCAGCGTGAGGTTGGCGCTGATGGGGATCACCCAGGTGACGCGCCCGCTGCGCTCGATCTTCCCGAGCAGCAGCGCCACCAGCAGTGGTCCGCCAGCCAGTCCGAGCCTCGCCACACCGCCTCCCGGCAGCGGGATGGGCAGCATGCCGAGAAAGACGCCCAGCACCATGCCGATGGCCACCGACCCGAAATCGGTTTCCACGGTGCCGCGGATGGAATCTCCGAAGAAGTGCCGCGCGGCCGGGAAATTCACCGGGCGCGTGAGCACTCGCAGGTGGTCGCCCGCCTCCAGCCGCGTTTCCGGCGCGGGCACGATGTCTACGTCGCCGCGCCGTAGCCGCGTGATGGTGGCGCCCAGGCGGTTCTGCAAGTCCAGGTCGCGGATGCGCTTGCCGACCACGTCCTTGCTCGAAACATAGATGCGCCGGAAGTCCAACTGAGACCGGTCGAGTTCGATTTGCGCTTTACTGGATTCGCCGAAGATCTGCCGCGCGCGGTCGAGCGCCGTCTCCTCGCCCACGACGGCGACGATGTCGCCTTCATTGAGCGTCGTATCCGAACGCGCGATATCGGTCACGCCACCCTTCTGAATCCGGCTAATGACGAACCCCAATTCCTTGTGCAATCCCAGCACATCCCCGATGGTGCGCCCGATGACGCCCGGGTTCCGCACGACGAAGTCGCGCACCATGATCTCGCCGCCCTCTTCGTGAGGTTCAAACTTGACGCGCCAGATCCTGCGCAGAAACTGGAAGCACAACAACACGCCGATGACGCCGACCGGGTACGCGATACTGTAAGCCACCACGGGTTCCTCGGAGAGCCGGCGGGCCTCCTCGGCAGCCACGCCCGTTGCCGCGGCGCGCTCATGAACGAGTTCGCGCGTCGCCGCCAGGGCCGGCGTGTTCGTGACGGCGCCGCAGAACAACCCGGCCGCCCGGGGCGCCGGAAGCCGGAGCAGGGAAGCGATGCCCAGGGTCAGCAACGCCCCGAAGACCAGCACCGCAACGGTGAAGAGGCTGTCCCGGTATCCCTGACGACGGAACGATTCGAAGAACGCCTTGCCCGAGTGAATGCCTACCGCATACACGAAGATAATCAGGCCCAGGCTGGGCACCACCTCCGGCAGCGCCACTGCTGGACTCAATGCGCCGATGGCCAGACCGACGAACAGCACCCCGGTGACGCCCAGGCGAAACCCAAACAGACTGATTTCGCCGAGCAGGTATCCAAGGCCAATCACCAGGAACAACGTAAGAATCGGGAACTCGGTCAGCAGCGCGATCGCGGATTGGGTCATGTCGAAGAAGGACTCGCCAACAGCTCCTCAATGAGGCGCGCCGCCCGCCAGGCGTTTCCTTCGGCTTCATCGCTGAAGCCACCGCCTTCGGCGAAATCCGCGCCGGGAACGTGGCAAAGCAGACACGCTCCCTTCCAATCGTACAGCTTGCGCGCGAGCGCCGCGACCTCGGTCGCGTCCAGTTCGTGGCCGAGGAGGGCGGGGCGGTCAGGGTCCAAGACCTCTTCCAGGTATGCTTCTCCGGGATCGAGATCGGCGTCGATCACGACGGCTATCTCGTGTCGCGAAAAGTCTTCGGCAATTTCGGGAGTGAGCTGATGGACAGCCAGCGCCGTTGCGCCGGCCGCAAGATCAGGATCGAGTATCTCGAGAACGCGGTGGGCAATCCCGTCGTCACGACGTAGCGGATTGCCCACCGCAATCAGGAGAACTCGCATCTCGGCCTAGCGTTGGTAGCGGCTCAGCACAGCACCGCGGCGGTCGCGCACTTCCAGCACCATGGGCATCTTGCCCAGGGCGTGTGTCGAGCAACTCAGGCACGGGTCATAGCAGCGGATACCGGCCTCCACCCGGTTGAGCATTCCTTCCGTGACCTTCTTCGGATCGACGAAATGCTTGGCCGTCTGCTCCACCGTCTTGTTCATGGCGATGTTGTTCTGCCCGGTGGCGATCAGCAGGTTGGCTTTCGTCATCAGCCCGCTGTCATCCACCCAGTAATGGTGGAACAGCGTGCCCCGCGGCGCTTCCGCGCTGCCGATGCCTTCGTTACGGTTCTGCCCGGCGCGGGCGCGCGTGTGTTTATCGAGCAGCGCCGGATCCGACACCAACTCGTCGATCTTCTCCACGCAGTGCAACATCTCGATGCAGCGCGCCAGGTGATAGTGGAACGACTGGTTCACGGTGGGGCCGAATCGCTGCTTGAACTCGCGCAGTTCGCGGTCGGCCAGTGGCGTGCCGGCGTGGGTAGCGACATTCAGGCGGGCCAGCGGTCCCACCCGGTACGCGCCGCCCGGATACCCCAGCGGCTTGTAATAGGGGAATTTGCAGTAGCTCCACTCTTCGCTCGCCTCACCGATGAAGGTGTGGTAGCGTTGCGGATCCAGGCCCTCGGCGACAACGTTGCCTTCGGCGTCCACGATGCGGATCGGGCCGTCGTAGTATTCCAGGCCTCCGGTCTCGCTGACCGTGCCCAAGAACAGCGATGGGAAATTCCCGATGTTCTCGATCTCCTCGGGGAACTGATCGATGAGCGCCTTCATCCGTCCCAACGCCATTTGCACGCTGGAGAGCGCTTCGGGGATCCAGCCGGCAATCTCGTCGCGGGCGCGGCCGTCGATCGGATTCAACACGCCGCCCGGCGTTCCCCACGCAGGATGAATACGCTTGCCGCCCAGCAATTCGATGACACGCTGCCCGAACTGGCGCAGACGTACGCCACGGCGCGCCATGTCCGGGTCGCGCTCGGCCAAGCCGAGCACATTGCGCTGGGCTGGGTCGGAGTCAAATCCCAGCAAAAGATCCGGCGCCGACAGGTGGAAGAAGCTCAGCGCGTGCGACTGCAGGATCTGGCCGTAATTGATCAGGCGGCGCAGCCGCACCGCGGCCGGCGGAACCTCTACTCCCAGCAACGCGTCGCCAGCCTTGGAACTCGCCAGCACGTGGCTCACCGGGCAGATGCCGCAGACGCGCGCCATCAGGCCGGGCATTTCGTGGAAAGGACGTCCTTCGCAGAACTTCTCGAAACCGCGGAACTCCACCACGTGGAACTGCGCGCTCTCCACCTGGTTCGAATCGTTTAGGTAAATCGAAATCTTGGCGTGACCCTCGATACGGGTGACGGGACTGATAAGAATGCGTTCGGCCATGGCTATCCAAACCTCCGTTCGTCGAGCACTGGCTCGCGTCCCGCGAGCAGGTCGACCAGCAACTTGTAGATATCGTCGGCCGAAGGCGGGCACCCTTGCAGGAAGTAATCCACCTTCACAACCTCGTGTACGGGGCGCACCTGCTCAAGCACCTTGGGGACAACCCCGTTGTCACTTCCCGGGATTCCTATCACTGTGGTGGAGTTCTCCCGGTAAGCGCGGTCGAGCACGTCGTTCACGTTGAAAGCGTTGCGCATGGCCGTGACGTTGCCGGTCACCGCGCAATCGCCGAAGGAAACCAGAATCCGGGTCCGCTCACGAACCTTCCTTATATGCTCCAGATGCTCTTCATTTGCCACCGCGCCTTCCACCAGCGTGATGTCTACTTCCGGAAAGTCTTTGTAGTCGGTGACCGGCGAAGCGCACAGCTCAACCCGCTGCGCGAGATCGAGCAAACGCTCGTCCATATCCAGAAACGACATATGACATCCGGAACATCCGCCCAACCACACTGTGGCCAGACGGGCCTTCTTACTTACCGCACCCATTGATGTTTCTCCCTGGCGGTGACAATGTACTTCAGGAAACCGCGATCTTTTCTCATTTCCGCTACCGATTTTCCCTTTGCGAACAGCGCGCCCGTGGGGCAGACCTGTACGCACTTGCCGCATCCGGTGCAGCTTTCGCTTTCGCCCCACGGCTCGTCGAGGTCCGAAACCACGTGGCTCTTGGAGCCGCGGCCGGCCACGTCCCAGGTGTGCGCACCCTCTACTTCGTCGCAAACCCGCACGCAGCGCATGCACAGCACGCAGCGGTTCTGGTCCATGCCGAAGCGCTCGTGGCTGGTGTCCACCTTCAGCACCGGGAACTGGTAGCGCAGCCGCACATGGTCGATGCCGAGTTCGGAAGCCAGGTCCTGCAACTCGCAGGCGCCGTTCATCACGCACACCGCGCAGACGTGGTTGCGCTCGGCGAACAGCAGTTCGACGATGAGCCGGCGGTACTTGCGCAGCCGCTCGCTGTCGGTGTGCACCACCATGCCTTCCTCGACCTTGGTCATGCAGGCGGCCTGCAACTTGCGGCGTCCTTCCACCTCCACCATGCAGAGCCGGCAGGAACCCACGTTGCTTACTCCGCCGACATGGCACAGCCGCGGAATGCGTATCCCGCTTTCCCAAGCCACGTCGAAGATGGTCTGCTCCGGCAGACCTGTCACGGCTTTGCCGTCGATTTCGAAACTTCTGACGCTCATTTACCGCTCTCCTTGCTCCCCGCCGCCAGCGCCTGGCACTGGCCCGCAGGGCAACGGTGATCCTGAATGTGCGCGGCGTATTCTTCGCCAAAGTACTTCAGCGTGCTCAACACCGGATTCGGCGCGGTTTGTCCCAGCCCGCACAGGCTGGTCTCCCTGAGCAACTCACACATCTCCTTGAGCAACTCGATGTCGGTCTCGGTGGCCTCGCCTTTTGTGATGCGCACTAGCGTGTCGTGCATCTGCACGGTACCGGCGCGGCAGGGGATGCACTTGCCGCAGCTTTCGTCCATGCAGAATTCCATGAAGAAGCGCGCTACGTCCACCATGCAACTGGTATCGTCCATGACGATGAGTCCGCCCGAGCCCATGATGGAGCCGATTTTGGACAGCGATTCATAGTCCACCGGCGTGTCCAGATGTTCGGCCGGAATGCATCCGCCCGACGGACCGCCCGTCTGCGCGGCTTTAAACTTATGCCCGCCCGGGATGCCGCCGCCGATTTCGAACAGGATGGTGCGCAGCGGAGTGCCCATAGGGACTTCGATGAGTCCCGTGTTGTTAATCTTTCCGGCCAGCGCGAAAACCTTGGTGCCCTTGCTTGTGGCCGTCCCGACCGAGGAGAACCACTTGCTCCCGTTGTTGATGATCGGCGGGATGTTGGCGAAGGTCTCCACGTTGTTGATCAACGTCGGCCGTCCCCACAACCCGGCTTCGGGCGGGTACGGCGGACGCTGCCGCGGTTGCCCGCGGCGGCCCTCGATCGAGGCCAGCAGGGCGGTTTCCTCGCCGCAGACGAACGCTCCGGCCCCGATGCGGATATCCACGCGGAACTGGAGTCCGGATTCGAAGATGCGGTTGCCGAGCAGACGCTCGCGCTCGGCCTGTTTGATGGCTGTTTGCAAGCGCTGGATGGCCAGCCCGTATTCGCCGCGAACGTAAATGAAGCCCTGCTGCGCGCCCACCGCGTAAGCCGCGATGGCCATGCCCTCCAGCACACGGTGCGGATCGCCTTCGAGCACGCTGCGGTCCATGAACGCGCCCGGATCGCCCTCGTCCGCGTTGCAGACTATGTACTTGATGTCGGAGCGCTGCTTGGCCACCAGTTCCCACTTGAGACCCGTGGTGTATCCGGCGCCGCCGCGCCCGCGCAACCCACTGGCTTTCACCTCTTCGATGACTTGCTGAGGTGTCATCTCGGCGATCACTTTCGCCAGGGCCTGGTAGCCACCCTCGGCGATGTAATCCACAATGCGCTCAGGGTCCACCCTGCCGCTGTTGGACAGCACCACCTTATGCTGCTTGGAGAAGAAGTCGGACTTTTCGTCCAGCCGTTTCCCGGCGAGCTTGGCCTTGTCGGCGGGCGCGTCGCTCACCAGCGCCGCCGCGTCTTCCGGGGTCACGTCGCCGTACAGCGCCCCATCCGCCGAAGTGCGCACCATGGGGCCTTTGCTGCAAAGCCCCAGGCAACCGGTGCCGCAGACTTCCACTTTCCCTTCCTTGCCGGCCGCCTTCACGGCGTCGGTAAGCGCCTTCTTAACCGCTTCCGCGCCGGCCGAAATGCAGCCGGCCGCGGTGCAGACGCAGATGCGGTTCTCCAGCCCTCGCTGGCGCTCCTGTTCCTGTTCCTGTTGTTCAGTCAGTTCCTCGATGGTCATTTCACACCGATCCGATCCAGTTCCTTATTCAACTGTTCTTGAGTGACGCGGCCCATGATGCGCCCATCGTAGATGACGGCGGGTGCGATGCCGCAAGCGCCGATGCAGCGCGCCGCGCCCACACTCACCTTGCCGTCGGGGCTGGTCGTGCCGGCCTTGGCGCAGCGGTGCTCGAGGGTGTTCATCAAACCGAGCGATCCGGCCACGTAACAAGCCGTCCCCAGGCAGACGGTCATGGAATGCTCGCCCTTGGGCGCGAGCGAGAAGAAATGGTAGAACGTTGCTACGCCCAGCACGCGGCTGGGGGGCAGCTTCAATTTGCGAGCGATGGTGTTCAGCAAGTCGGGTGACAGGAAACCGTACAACTCCTGAGCCGTATGCAGAACTTCGATGAGCGCGTCGCCGGAATAGTGGTAACGCGACATGGCCCGCTCCAACATCTTTTCGCGGTTGTCTCTTGCCGCCGCCATTGGGGCGGCCTGCGGTTTTGTTTCTACTGGCATGATTGTCTCAATGAATTACGTGCGCGCACGGGGGCCGGATTTCACCCCTTGGTTTCCTTCCATGCGGCTTCCCGGGAAGGCCCTCGGCTGATAAACGCAGAATGGCTCTTCCGCAAGGTAATTACCGGTCATCCCGTAAGCCCGGGCCCGGCATCCCATACAAACCTGTTTGAATTCGCAAGGGGAGCACTTGCCCTCGAGTCGTCCGGTGTCGCGCAGGGTGGCAAACAGTTCGGACTGCTCCCAAATCTGGCGAAGCGGAGTTTGCTTCAAGTCGCCCGCCGAAAGCGGCAGGTATCCGCAAGGCTGCACTTCGCCTGTGTGCGAGATGAAGCACACGCCCGAGCCGGCCAGACAGCCGCGGGTCATGGCGTTCATGCCTCGCGTCGGCAACTCGGGAACCTCCATGCCCAAACGGCGCGCGTCGGCCCGCCGCTGGCGCACAATCCGATAGTAATGCGGCGCGCAAGTGGCCTTCAACTCCAGGCCGGAATCGAGCGAACGGTCGTAAAACCAGTTCAGGATGCGTTCGCTCTCCGGGCCTTGTATGGACTGGTCCTCCGCGATGGTCAACCCGCAGCCCACGGGCACCAACAGGAACAGGTGGAACGCGTCCACTTTGAGCGACTGCGCCAAGCGCAGAATGCCCGGAAGTTGGTGCGCGTTGTGCTGGGAGGCCGTGGTGTTGATCTGGGTAGAAATCCCCAGCTCCTGTAAGCACTTGATTCCGTATACGGCGGCATCGAAAGCGCCCGCGTGCCCGCGGAAACTGTCGTGCGTCTGCCGGTCCGCGCCGTCCAGGCTCACGGCAACCCGCTGGATGCCGGCATCCTGGATCCGGTGCGCCATGGCCTCGTCCACCAGCGTGCCGTTGGTAGCCAGCGCTACCCGAATGTTCTTCGAGGCCGCTCGCTGGGCGATGTCGAACACATCGCGCCGCCATAACGGCTCTCCTCCACTCAAAACCAGGATCAGTGGGGCGTATTCCGCAATCTCATCAACGATCCGGGCGCATTGCTCATAGTCCAGATCCGACGGACTCATCAGTTCGGTCGCGTTGGCTCTGCAGTGTATGCACCTTAAATTACAACCAGTTGTGAGCTCCCAGAAGATGAGGCGGGGGCGGTCGGTGCCGGTTTGCCCGTGACCGTGCATGCAATTGATCTAGCAATTTGGAGGCCAAGATTGGCTGTTGATATATAAGCACTTGCGCGCGAATGTGTCACACTTGTGGGGCATATGCCCCAGGAGTGGGGGTGCATCTCGTTCCGCTGTTCGGTGTATTGGGGCAAATGCCACAAATAGAGATCCTCAGCCCGTTGCGAGGTACAGAAATCGCAGGATGAACAATCCGGTAAGGAGGTACACCAGCCAGCTCACCTTACGCCCCTGGCCGGCGGCCAGCTTGAGCAGCGTGTAGCTGGTGAAGCCGAAGGCCAGCCCATTGGCGATGCTGAACGTGAGGGGGATAGCGCTCATGGTAAGGAAAGCGCTGATGGCGATCACAGGATCGTTCCAGTCTATGTCGCCGATGGCGGTCATCATCATGCAACCGACAACGATGAGCGCGGGAGCCGTCGCTGCGGCGGGGATCACGCCGACCACCGGGGCGACAAAAAGCGCCGCGAGGAACAGTAGACCGGTGACAATCGCCGTGACGCCTGTACGTCCGCCGGCGACCACGCCTGCGGCGCTCTCGATGTAGCTCACCACCGTCGAGGTGCCCGAGAGCGCGCCGGCGATGGTGGCTGTGGCATCGGAAATCAGGATGCGGTTCACGCGGGGAATCTGGTGCGTCCTGTTGAACAGGCCTGCTTTCTTGCCCACCGCCACCAGAGTGCCCACGTTGTCGAACAGGTCAACGAACAGGAACACGAAGACGATCTCCAGAGCTCCCAGCTTGAAAGTGGCGTTAAGATCCAGCTTGAACGCGGTGCCGGTGATGTCCGAGAGCCGGTAGGCGTGCGGTTGCCAGTGGACCAAGCCCAAAGCGGCGCCCACGCCAGTGGCTCCCAGGATTCCCAGGAGCATGGCGGCCCTGACGCGCCACGCCATCAGCGCGCCGATGAGCACGAGTCCGAACATCGCGAGCAGCGTGTTGGGATCGCGCAGGTTGCCCAGCGTCACGGTGGTGGAAGGGCTGGGCACGATGATGCCGGAGTTGCGGAACCCCACCAGGGCGATGAACAGGCCGATGCCGGCACCCACGGCCGAATAGAGTTCGGTCGGAATCGCGGAGACGATGAGCTGCCGCACTCCGATGGCGGTGAGCAGCAGAAATGCCACTCCCGAAATGAACACCGCCCCCAGCGCCGCCTGCCAGCTCACGCCCATGCCCTTCACCACCGTGTAGGTGAAGTAGGCATTGAGGCCCATGCCCGGCGCCAGCGCGATCGGGTAACGCGCCACGATCCCCATCATGAGGCTGCCGAAAGCCGATGCCAGGCAGGTGGCGGCCACCACAGCGGTGAGTGGCATGCCGGTCTCGGCCAGGATGGCGGGATTGACAAAGACGATGTATGCCATCGTCATGAAGGTCGTCACCCCGGCCAGAATTTCGGTCTTCCAGTTAGCGCCCAGCGCCTCGAACTCGAAATAGCGCTCCAGCGTCTGTCTCCAGGCGTGCATTTCTCCCTGAATTCCTTTCCGGGTAGCTGCCGGCGTGAATAGTGCGCGGCGGTGATGGCGCTCCGGTCAGCGCAGGTAAGCGTCGTCTCCGCGGCGCCAGTCTTCGCGGACGGGCGAGAACAGGTCGATGGCCACGCTGTTTTCGAGCGCCTGCACGAAGTGGGGCGCACCGGGCGGAATCACGACGACGGCGCCGGCTTCGACCACTTCCTCCTCGCCGTCGATGTGAAACCGAAGCTTGCCTTCTGCCACCATCGAGATCTGTTCGTTTTCGTGCGCGTGGGATGGTACCAGGACGCCCTTCTCCAGGAAGATGCGCGCCACTGTCATCCGCTCGCCGTGAATCGCTTGCCGCTCCAGGCGCGGATTCAAGCGTTCTTTGTTAATTTGGCTCCAATGATAAAGGGTCATCCGGGCGGTATTGTATCATAAGGTTTTGATTCGACTGGAGCCAACTATGAAAGGTGTCGTTCTCGCGGGCGGAACCGGCAGCAGGCTTCACCCCCTTACCAAGATCACCAACAAGCACCTGTTGCCGATTTATGACAAGCCCATGATCTACTACCCCATCGAAACGCTTGTCGATGCGGGCATCCGGGACATCCTGGTCGTCACCGGGGGCAAAAACGCGGGCGACTTTCTAAGGCTGCTGGCCAATGGCAAGGCGTTCGGTCTTTCCCACCTCGACTAAACATA
>CAYLLB010000072.1:0-20150 GCA_964384215.1 uncultured Solibacteraceae bacterium
ACGACCAGTTCGTCAACCGCTTCGGACCCGCCGATGGCGTCGAGGACGGTCTGCTCGAAGAGATGGTCGCCGCCTCCTGGCGCCTGCGCCGGGTTTGGGCCCTCGAAACCCGCCTGCTCGACGATGCCTTGGCCGCCCAGCCTCCCGGCGATGAACTGGGCCGCGTCACCGCCGCCTTCAGCTCCCTCGCCTCACGCCCCGAACTCGCTCTCATCCATCGCTATGAGACCCGGCTCCACAACGTCTACCAACGCGCCCTCTTCAACTTCCTCCTCCTGCGCACCTCCGCCGTGCCAAACGAACCCAACGATACAGTCGCGGTTCCCGCCCTGGCGCCCGCCGAAAGCGCGTCCTCGGCTCCGCCCTCGTCCCCACCCTCCTGCGGTGTCCCCGCCGTGCCAAACGAACCCAACAGCTCCCTTCCGGTTCCTGTCCTGCCGCCGGGAAGTTGATTTCATCGTTGAACTTACTATGCCTGCCGGGGTTGAATTGTCCATCCGGCTGGCGGTATCATTCCCCCTTCGGAACGAACTTTTGGCTCGGTAGGTCCCATCATGACAACAAACCCATCTTCTACACCCCGCAGGAATTTCCTGCGCGCCGCTGCGGCGGCCAATTTGCTGATTCTTAAACCCGAACTCGTGTTCGGTACGCAGCGCAACTCCACCGTCCGGCTCGGGCTGCTCGGCTGCGGCGGGCGCGGTTCGGGCGTGGCGACCGGCTTCATTAAGGATGCCGGCGCCCACCTCAGCGCGATCGCGGACCTGTTCGAGGACCGCGTCGTGCAAGGCAAGAAGCGCTTCGACGAAGCTCTGGCACAGAAGAACCTGCCCCCCATCGATCCTTCGCAGATCTTCCAGGGGCCGAATGCTTGCGAACGCATCCTCGAATCCAAACAGATCGACGCCATTTACATCGCCACGCCGCCGTATTTCCATCCGGAGCACTTGGAAAAGGCCGTGGCCGCCGGGAAGCACATCTATCTCGAAAAACCGGTTGCGGTCGACGTCCCCGGCGCAAAGCGTGTCATTCGAGCCGGCGAAAAGGCGAAAGGCAAGCTCAGCCTTGCAGTGGGATTCCAGATCCGGCACGCCACCCCGTTCGTGGAACTCGCCAAGCGGGTCCATGCGGGCGCCCTTGGGACGCCGGTTTGCGGTCTCACCTACTACTATGCCGGAGCGATTGCGCGTCCCGACTGGCCGGGAGTATCTCCCGCCACGCGCCGCCTGCGCAACTGGGTGCACGACCGCGTACTCAGCGGCGACATCATCGTCGAACAGAACATCCATATCATCGACGTGACCAACTGGATGCTCCAGGGCCATCCTCTGAAGGCCGTGGGCGCCGGCGGGCGCGCCGGACGGGAGGATAAGGGCGACTGCTACAGCCATTACAACTGCCAGTACACCTACCCCGGCGACGTGCACATCACCATGAACTCCACGCAGTTCATCAAGGGAAGTTGGAGCGTGGCCATGCAGTACTTCGGCACGCGCGGCAACGCCGAAGCCCATTACGACAGCCCGGTGTGCATCACGGGCGCCGAACCGTGGGAGTTCCCCATCCAGACCAAGGCCGGTCAGATCACCGACTCCAAAGCTGCGGTGACGGGCTCCTTCAAGGGCGCGCTTGACGACGCCGATCCCAACAAGCAGCGCGCGTTCATCGCGAGCATCACCAGCGGCAACCTGCTGGCCGAGGCGGAACTCGGCGCGGAATCCGCGTTGAGCGCCATGCTCGGCCGCACCGCTGCCTACACGGGCCGCGAAGTGACTTGGGACGAACTGTTGCGTTCGAACGAAGTCTGGGACGCGAAACTGGATATCGCCAGAGTCTGAGCCATTGTGGGGCGGGTGGAAGCGCCCGCCCCTTGCAAGATAAACGGGGCCTGGGATCTTTTTATATGTGACCGCCGGGGGGCTCACGCGTCCCCTCAACTCCGTGCTCGTCCTGCCATGGACGGATCTCGAGCCGGTACCGGCGAAATGACTGGCGTCCGGCCATTTAGGAGGACCAGGGGTGTGGTGGCTCGCAGTGCGCTGTTCCTGTGTGCTCTCGTTCTGCCGGCACAGACTTCATCCGAGCCGACGCTCCGCGTCACCGTCAACCTGGTTCAGTTGGACGCCGTAGTCACCGACAGCCACGGCAAGTGCGCCACCGATCTCACCAAGGACGACTTCGTTATCTTGCAGGACGGCAAGCCGCACAAGGTCACCCACTGCACCTACTTCGCCGAGCCGCCTGCCGCGCGCGTTCCTGCCGTGGCAGGTATAGCTGCGCCGCCGCTTCAGCCTTCGCAAACACGGCGCGTGTTGGCGCTGGTGGTGGATGACCTCGGCATGTCCTTCAGCAGCATGCACTATGCGCGGGAGACGTTGAAGAAGTACGTGGACGAACAGATGCAGCCGGGCGACCTGGCCGCTATCGTGCGGACCGGCGCCAGTTCCAGTGCCTACCAGCGCTTCACCAACGATAAGCAACTGCTGCATGCGGCCATCGACCGCGCGCGGCGGAACGGGTTGGGACGCGCGGATTCCGACGCGGTGAAGGAGCCTGACGTTGACCTCGAGACGATACGCCCGGAGATGCGAGGCGAGATCGAGAAAGAAATTCTCAAGAATGAAAACCTGCAGCACGAAATGTCCGGCGTGGGGACCGTGGGCGCGTTGACCTGGGTTGTGCGAGGCCTGCAACAGATGCCCGGCCGCAAGCCGGTAATCCTGCTTTCAGACGGGTTCAAGATGTGGATCCAGGATAAGACCGGCCCGAATGAGTTCAGAAGGGCCCTGGATCGCCTCTCCACTCAGTTGCGTAATTTGACCGATCTCGCAAACCGGACTGCTGTGGCCATCCATACCATTGACGCACGCGGTTTGATGACAGGACGGCCTGGCGCCAAGGCGCCAACCGTGCCAGCCAGCCGGCACTGCGGGTCTTCCGGCACGGCGAGCCGATCTACTGCGGTGTCATGGTCTACAACGCGTGCGGCGTCAGGGGAGCTCGGCGGCCGGAAGTGGAGATGCAGGTGCGCGTATTGCGGGACGGCCGGATGGTATGGCGCGGCGAACCGTATCCATTGAAGGTCGAAGGACAATCCGATCCCGGCCGGGTACCGTTCGTACAGAAGCTCAGTTTTGGGCCGCGCACGCCGGCGGGTTCCTATGTGATCCAGGTTTCCGCCGTAGACAAAGCCGCTCCCGCGAAGCGCCCCGCCGTGACGCAGTGGACGGATTTTGAATTAGCCGCAGTGCAGTGATGTGCTCAGGCGGCGAGCAGTTCGCGGCGCAACATATCGAGTGCGTAGTGAACGGCGAAGCTGCGGATGCGGCCGCGGTCGCCTAGAAACTGGAACCGGCGCGCGCTCTGGCCGCGCTCGCTAGCCAAGCCGATATAGACCGTGCCCACCGGCGTTTCCGCCGTACCGCCCGCTGGTCCGGCTACTCCCGTGACCGAGAGCGCGTAGGTTGTCCCTGCGCGTTCGCGCGCGCCTCGTGCCATGGCGAGAGCCGCTTGTTCGCTCACCGCGCCGTGCTGCTCAAGTAACTGCGCCGGCACACCGAGCAGTTCCGTTTTCATGCGGTTGGTGTAAGTGAGAAAGCCGCCCACGAAGTAGTCCGAGCTGCCGTCCACGGTGGTGATGCGTTCGCCGAGGCCGCCGCCGGTGCAGCTTTCTGCCACCGCGACCGTGGCTTTGCGCGCGCGAAGCATTTCGCCAACGACTTTTTCCAATGTTTCGCCGCGGCGCGTATACAGGCGGTCGCCCAGCAATGGCGCCACCTGGTCCACTACTTCCTTGAGTAGCGCTTCGGCTTCCGCTTCCGTTTCCGAATGTGCCCGGAAGTGGATCTGGATGTCTCCGGGAGCCGCCAGCACCGTGGTCACCGGGTTGGTGTACTTCTTATAGACGGGGGAGATGAGCTGATCGAGCTCGGATTCCGGCATGCCCGCCACGCGCAATTCCACCGCGCGGATCACCAGCGGCGGTACGCGCCGCCGGAGCCGCTCGAAGACCTGCTTCTCGAACATGGCCTTCATTTCGTTCGGCGGGCCGGGCAGCAGCGCCACGATCTTGCCTTGCGCTTCGATCCACTGGCCGGGCGCGGTTCCGTAGTCGTTGGGAAGAATCTCGGCGGTGTCGAGGATGAAAGCCTGCCGGCGGTTGATCTCCGTCATCTTTCGCCCCATGCGCGCGAAACGCGCCTCGATGGCCGCGCACACGGTTTCGTCGAAGTGCATGCCGAGGCCCAGGATCATGGCCACGGCGTCGCGCGTCACGTCGTCTTCGGTGGGGCCGAGGCCGCCGGTTATCACCAGCAGGTCCGCCCGTCCGAGCGATGACTCGATCATGTGGGCCATGCGTTCGCGGTCGTCGCCCACGATCTCCTTGCCCACGACCTCGATTCCCAGGGTATTCAACCGTTCGGTCAGATAGAGGGAGTTTGTGTCGATTCGCGCCGGGGTGAGCATCTCCGAGCCGGACGCGAGAATTTCAGCATTCATTTAAGAGAGCAACAAGCCTTTCACGTCGACGTCCACGCGGTAGATCGCGGAGTTGGTCGCGACCAGCACAGCGCGCGAAGGCGTGAACGCCAGTCCTACGATGTTCGGGCCGGAGAGGAACAGCTTCGGATCGCCCGCCGGGTCGAAGCGCACCACGCCCTTGCGCCCGCCGAGCGACGCCGCCACGTACAGGTTTCCCTCCTCGTCGAAGGCGAGTCCCTGCGGCCGGCCTAGCCCGCGGTGGAAAACCGATACCTCGCCCTTGGGAGTAATGCGATAAATGCTGTCGTAGCTCGACGTCGTCGGCCCTGTCACGAACAGATCCCCGCCGGGTCCGAACGCCAAATGGTACGCCGCGATGCTCGGTTCGAGCGTCGCGAACACGTAAATCTGGCGGTCACGCGCAATCTTGAAAATGGTGCCCGAACGGTCACCCACGTACAGGTTGTCTTCGGCATCGAAGGCCAACCCCGTAGCTACACCCATTCCTTCGGCGTACACCGACATGTTCCCGCCGGGACTCGCCTGGTAAACCATTCCGTTGAAGCGGCTGGAAATATAGAGCATGCCGTCGCGGCCGATCGCAAGGCCGGTCGGGTTCATGATGTCGTTGAGGAACGGTGTGACGCTGTAGTTCAGGTCGATCCGATACAACGAAACCGGCGTCTTCTGCCCGCGTGAGCCGCTGAACGTCGTATAGATCACGCCGCTTGGGTCGACGGCCGGGTTGGTTACCGGGTGGAGGCTATCGGCAATTTGGATGCCGATGTCGCAGCTCCAAGGGGCGCTCGAAGCATCGCCGTTCGACAGCACGAACTCGCCGACCGAGGCATTCTCCGGCACGCGTGCAATTACCAGCGCGTCCGACCCCACGACGATCGGTGCCTGCACGTCGCCGAAAGTCACTCGCGGCCGCGCCGAACGCACGAAACCCCTGCCGTGGATGTGTACTTCTCCACCCGCAATAGCGGCCTGCGGCGAAACATCCGCGATCTCCGGCTTGCCGTTCTTGCTCTTCGGTGTAGCCATACTCAATAAAGATTGAAACATCCTGCCGCGTACAATACAAGCGCGCCGTAGACTCCCGCCATGATGTCGTCAGCGATGATGCCCACACCACCGTGCAGTCTCTCCAGTTGCCTGGCCGGCGCCGGTTTCCAAATGTCGAAGAGCCGGAACAACAAAAAGCCAGCCAGGAGCGCCTTCCAATTGGATGCAGTGGCGCCCGCCAAAGTTGCCCACTGCCCCACCACTTCGTCGATCACCACGAATCCGGGATCCTCTTTTCCCGCGTCGGAGGAAGCGCGGCCGGCGGTCCACACGGCGAGCGGCAAGACGGCAACGGTGGCGACGCCCATCGACCACGGCGGCCAGTGCAGGTAGCGCTGGACGAGCGCGGCCAGTGCCACTGCACCGAGCGAGCCCACGGTTCCCGGAGCCACCGGCGAGAATCCGCAGCCAAACCACGTCGCCAAAATGTAGGCGAACCAACCCGCCGCGCTACGAGTTTTCATCAGGCTCCTGTTCTTCGGATTCCTCCTCGCCGGTAAGCGGCGAGTGTATGACGTATTTCTCCGAGGCCCAGTTGCCCAGGTCAATCAGCTTGCATCGCTCGCTGCAAAACGGCATATACGGGTCGCCCATGGCGACCTCCTTTTTGCAGATAGGACAATTCATGGCAACAAGGTTCCAACTAAATCGTAATCGTAAGCGGCGGTCACGCGGAAGCGGCGGCGCTGGCCAGATGCGGGCGCCGCGCCCTCAAAGTCATTCACGTAGCAGAGGCCGTCTATCTCCGGCGCTTGCGTGGCAAGCCGCGCCTGCCACAGCAGGTCCGTGTCCGGGCTGGGGCCTTCCACCAGGACTTCGTACTCGTGTCCCACCATGGCGCGCCGGCTCTTGCGCGAGATCTTGCGCTGCAGGGCCATCAAATGCCGCTTGCGGTTGTAAATGGTTCGCTTGTCGATCTTGTTTGGAAGATGGAAGCTGGCGCTGGTCTCCTCGTCCGAATACGAAAACGCGCCGAGGTGATCGAAACGCGCCGCTTCGACGAACCGGCACAGTTCATCAAAGTCCGCATCCGTTTCTCCCGGATAGCCCACGATCATGCTGGTGCGGATGGCCACTCCCGGCACCGTGCGCCGGATTTTCGCGATCAGCTTCAGGAAGATGTCGGCCGATCCGCCTCGCCTCATGCGCTTCAGAACGCCGGCGCTGGCATGCTGCAGCGGGATGTCGATGTAAGGGACCAGCGCACGGTGCCGCGCCATGGTTTCGAGCAGCCGCTCGGTGATCTTGTTCGGATACGAGTAGAGGAACCGGATCCACTTAGGCCGCGGCGTCTCAATGCGCGCCAGCCGGTCCAGCAGTTGCGCGAGCCCGTCGCTCATTCCCAGGTCCTCACCGTAACAGGTGGTGTCCTGCCCGATGAGGTTGATTTCTTCCACGCCTTCCTCGAACAAGCGCCTGGCTTCGGCAACGACCGAATCGGGGCGCCGGCTGCGGAACCGCCCGCGAAACTGCGGGATGACACAGAAGGCGCACGGGTGGTCGCACCCTTCGGCGATCTTGAGATAGGCGTAATGCTTTGGAGTAGCGCGCAGCCGCGGCGTCAGGTCGTGGTAAAGATACGGTTCATTGGCCGGCGCGGTGGGCGCGCCGCTGACTGCCGCGCCGATCTGCACCAGTTGATTGGTCCCGACAACCGCATCTACTTCCGCAATCGACTTGCGGATATCCGCCCCGTAACGCTCCACCAGGCAGCCGGCCACGACCAACCGCTTGGCCTTGCCCGACTTCTTGAACTCGGCCATCTCGAGGATGGTGTCCACCGACTCCTGCTTGGCCGGATCGATGAAGCTGCACGTGTTGACCACGATGACGTCGGCGTCCTCGGCGCGCGGCGTCACTTCGTGTCCCTGAGCCACCAAGTGGCCCATCATGACTTCGGTGTCGACAAGGTTCTTGGGACACCCCAAGCTTATGAATCCGACCTTCAAAGTGCGTTTCCGGGGAGGGCGAGATGCCTAAATTCCAGCTTATCACGCACCCTCGCGGCGGCCTACTTCGGGAACTCCATGTAGCGGATGCGGCCCACCGTGTCCGTGGCGGGGTCCGCCTGCTCTTGATACCCCAGGAACACGCGCCGCTTTTGTGGCCCGCACGCAAACTCGAGCCCAGGATTGTTCGACTCGCCCGTGATCACCTCGCCCGGGTCCGCGATCAGCAGCTTCCGCGTCGCGCCGCCACTCTGGATCCAGACGCGCGCCCGCTGGCCCATGCAGTCCACCCTCACCACGAACCCGCCGATTTTGGTCAGGCGGCGCAGGATCAGCTTGTGGTACGGTTCTTCCGCCTTGGCGGCCTGTTCGCGCGCGCGCCGTACCTCTTCCTGTACCAGATGTGCGGTTTGCCGCTGGTCGGCATTCGTCGCGGCCTGGCGCAGTCCTTCGGCAGCCTCTTCAGCTTCCTGGAAGCGTCCCAACTGCACAAGCGACATAGTCCGCAAGCGCCGCATGCGGAACTCTTCGGTTTGAGGCAGGCCGGTGGCCAATTCGAATTCCTTCAGCGCGCTTGCGTGGTTTCCTTCGAAGAAGTGCGCCGTGCCCAGCATATAGTGCCAGTGTCCCTGGCCGCCGCGCTCAACCTTCGGCGGCAGTTCGCTCATGTCGATCTTTTCTCCCGCCCGGATGGCCGACTCGTACCCCTCGGCAAGGTCGGCTACCTCTGTGCCGCACTTCAACGCGGCCTGGTAGTGCGAGGAAGCCTCCCTCATCATTTGTGCCGCGTACGCCAGGTCGCCAACCGCAGCCTGCAAATCACAGCGGTTCGCCGCGGCGCGCGCAGGGCGGTAGTAGTCGGAGCGCGCTTCGCCGCGGGCGGATCCTGAGACCGCCACGGTGCGCCGCGCGATTTCCACTTCCACCTCGCCGATGACGCGCGAGCGCGCCTGTGCGCAGTAGCTCGCGGTCGCATCCTCGCTGGTAAGTTCATTGATCGAGCCGGTCGAGGTCAGGTAATCGATCGGGAGCCACGCTCCCCGCTTCAGTACCGCGAAACGCTTGGGCTCGGCTATGCCGGCTTCCACGCTGCCGTCCTTGTTCCGGCGCATGGTGGCATAGTATTCCGCCGTGCCTTCGTGAAACCACAAGGGCCAACGGCCGCCCTGATGGCGCAGCACCGGGTGCGTGTACTCGTGCAGTAGCGCGCGCCGCGCTTCAAGAGTTCACGCAGCACGATCATGTCGCGCCACGGCGCCGCCAGATAGTATCCCGCGGCCCGTTTCGCCGGACTCAACTGCTCATAATCGAAGGGGGAGTCCGGAATTAGAATCAGCACCTTGCGATCCAGGCGCGATTTCAAACCGAAGTGAGTTTCGAACACCCCGCGCGCCCATTCCAGGTCGCCGAGCAGCGCTTCCACTTTCGCCGGATCATAGCGGGAGACGGCTTCGAAGTGCGGCGTCTCGACGGCGTGCCAGTCCTTAACCAGTTGCGCAGGCGCACAAACGGCCGCCATTGCCAGTAGGCAGAGTTTTGCGCGCATCTTCGGGTCAAGCCGCCTGTGGAATATTGGACGCCACCGCCGCCTTGGGAATGCGGCTGATCAGATCGGCAAGTTCGTAACGATTTTCCGCGCCGATAGTGAAGCAGTCGATCGTCTTCTGGGAAAGGGCGAACTGGAGCGCCTGATCGATGCGGTTCTTCAAAACGCCCTCGCCAAGAATCTTCATGCCGATTACGCCTTTGCCCGCGGCCTTCATTCCTCCGAGCACGGCCAGCACGGTCTTGGGATCGGCGTCCATATTGGCGCCGGCAAAATTGATGCGCGCCAGGCTCACTTTCACCCAATCGGTTTTCGACGCCGTCTTCAGAGCCTCGATGGTGTGGCAACTGACACCGTGTGTGCGTATCACGCCCTTCTCACGCATCTCGCTGACCACATCCATGGCGCCTTTGCACTCGTCCGGCCAATCCGCCCTGGTCACGCAGTGCAGCAGCAGGATGTCAAAGTAGTCCGAGCCCACCTCGCGGCGGAACCGGTCAATGTCCTTGCGCATCCCTTCGGCAGTGCGCGAGAACGACTTGGTCATGATCGCGACCTTTTCGCGCGGCACGCGTTTGAGCGCTTCTCTTAGGTGCGGATGACTACCGTAAGAGTCGGCCGCATCCCAGAAAAACAGGCCGTTGTCATAGCCGAAATGCAGCAGATCGGCCAGGCCCTGAATGCCCAGGACGCGCCCCTGCCGCCCGCCCAACGTGCCTGTCCCCATGGCCAGCCGCGTCAACCGGATTCTATCCGGTCCCAGAAATAAGACGTCGCTGGCGCTACGTGCCGGCGAACCCCACACCGGTGCTCCAGCCACCAGGCTATATTTCAGAAAGTCGCGGCGTTTCATGCGAAAAGCGTATCACAGCTCGCACCGAATATGCGTTAGAGTAAATGGGAAGCCGAGGTGAAAGACTTGCTTGTCCGGAATTTGACCAAAGGAACTTTGATTGCGACGAACGCCGCCGCCGCGGACACCAGCGCGAAGCGCCGCACGGGCCTGCTCAAACTCGAGAGCTTGCCCCAGGGGGAAGGCCTCTGGATCGTTCCCACGGACGGTATTCACACTTTCGGCATGAAGTTTCCCATCGACGTGCTCTTCCTCAGCCGCGCCAGGAAAGTGATAAAGATGCGGCCAAACATGGGACGGCGCAGGATCTCCCTTTGCGTTTGGGCCCACTCGGTGCTCGAACTGCCGGCGGGCACCATCGCCGCCACCAGTACGGCTGTGGGGGATCAATTGGAATTCGAGCACTAACGGGCAGCGGGAAAGCGGGAGAGACTGCTCTGCTCCACCCGACAAGTTCCTTAGTATCAGCGAAGCACGTTGCGGGCAGAGGGTCTGTCCCTGGTTTTTCCACAAGGAATTACCGGAACCGCTTCCGGTGTTCCTTGAGGATGCAACGGTCCATGACGACGATCAGCCCGGCTTTGCGCGCGCGCGCCGCCGCTTCTACATCCACCACGCCCTCCTGCATCCAGACGGCGCGGGCGCCGATGCGGATGGCCGCATCGACGATGTCCGGCACGAACTCCGAGCGGCGGAATATGTCGACGATGTCGATCTTCTCAGGGACCGAGTCCAGATCCGGGTACGCCTTCTCGCCCAGCACTTCGGTTTCGTTGGGATTCACCGGGATGATGCGATAGCCGGCGTGCTGCATATAGTCTGTGACGCCGTGGCTCGGGCGGGCTTTCTTGCTCGACAGACCTACTACGGCGATCGTGCGGGCCGTGCGCAGCAGTTCGGTGATTACCGGCATCCGTTCTAATCCATCTTCAGAATCTTGCGGAAACGGGCCACCTCGGCGACGGTGAGGTGCCGAAATTCGCCTGAGGGAAGCGGCCCCAATTCCAGGAAGCCGATCTTCACCCGCTTCAACTTTTCCACCAGGCGCCCGAAGTACTTGAACATGACACGAATCTGGTTCTGTCGCCCCTCCACTAAACGCACCTCATACCACGGATTAGCACCCTCTTTGATCAACTTCAACCCTGCGGGGGCCGTGCGGCGGCCGTGAATCGGGATGCCGTCCCGGAATTCCTGCTCCTGTTCCGGGCTAAGGTGTCCGTTCGCTTTCACCAGGTAGGTCTTGGTGACGTGGTGCGCGGCGGAGGTGATGCGGTTTGCGAACTCCCCGTCGTTGGTCAGCAGCAGCAGTCCTTCGCTGTGGTAATCCAGACGTCCCACGGGATATACGCGCTCGTGGACACCGCGCACGTATTCCATCACGGTGGTCCGGCCTTCGGGATCGTCCATCGTGGTCACACAGTTATTGGGCTTGTGGAGCGCGATGTAGACCAACCGTTTGGGCGCGCGCAGGAGCTTCCCGTCGACTTTGATGTGATCGCGCTCGAAATCCGCTTTGGAGCCCAGTTCCGTGACAATCCGGCCGTTCACGGTGACGCGGCCGTCCAGGATGTACTGCTCCGCCTTCCGGCGGCTGGCGATGCCGGCGTGGGCGAGGATCTTCTGTAACCGCTCTTCCGCCATCACTGGTCGCTCGACGCTTCCGGAGCTTCGGCCTGCGCCCGAACCTCTTCTTCCGCCGGAACCTCAGCTACTTCTCCGGACTCGACTTCCGATGCCGGCTCAGCCTCGGCCGCTGCCTCAACCTGTTGATCGGGAGCCACTTCTGGATCGGGCGCGACCTCAGCGGGAGCTTCAGGCTCCGCACTTCTCTCCGGGGTGGTGGCTGCTGCCTCAAGCGTGCCGTCAGCCGGCTTCTCCTCCGCCGGCGAAGGGGCCTCGGAATCGTTCAATGCCAGCCGCCTCAACTCCTCGAACTCTTTCAAGGTAGGAAGCTCATTCAGGTTCTTGAGGCCGAACTGGACCAGGAATTCCTTGGTGGTCTTGTAGAGGATCGGCCGCCCGATCACGTTCTTGCGGCCCGCCGACGTAATGAGCTTGCGGTCGAGCAGTGTTTTCAGTACGCCCGCGCCCTGCACGCCGCGGATCTCCATCACCTCGGGCGCCGTGATGGGCTGCTTATAGGCTATCACCGCCAGAGTCTCCAGCGCGGCCAGCGAGAGCTTCAGCGGCGGCTTCAAATTCTTGACGAATGCGCGGATGGCTTCGTGATGCTCCGCTTTCGTCGTCATCTTGTAGCCGCCGGCCAACTCGCGAACGGTGACGCCGTGCGATGACTTGTTGTATTCGGAGACAAGGCGCTCGAGCAACGGCTCGACCCTGGTTGGCGGCTCGCCCAGTGCCGCGGCGATTTGCGCGGCAGAGAGCGGCTCGTCGGTTACATAGACGATCGCCTCCAGAACGGCCAGCAGGCGCTCCTCGTCCGATTGCTCCGTCGTAGCCTCGGACTTCAGGTCTAATTGTTCCGGCGTCAGCTCCTGGGGGATCTCCTCGGGAGCGGACGCTGCGGGAATATCGCTTGGTTGCATCCGGTCAGTTATAGTCCTTCTCGATCGCTGATACGGCTTCGCCGGAGGCCATGACCTCCTCGAACTTCTTGTGCCGCTTGATGACGATGTCGCCGAACAGGTCGTGCTGCGCGAGCACCACGGCCTGCACCTTCACCATTTCGAGGATCGCCAGAAACAGGCAGATCATGGCGCGCCGGCTGCGCTGCCGTTCGAACAACTCCACCACGCGCAAGTCCTCGCTCTTGGGCTTCGATTCCAGCAGCGTCTTGAGGTACTGGATCATGTCCGGCACGCTGACGTCTTCTTTGCCGACTTCGTAAATCGGGCGGTTGCGCGTTCGGTCCAGCACCTCCTGGAACGTGCGCACCAAGTCGTGCAACGACACGGCCAAGCCGGGCGTGTCGTCTTCGCTCAGGAACTGCTCGATCTGGGGATTCGACCAAACGACCTCTTCGATCTGGCGTTTCTCGTGGAGCATTTCGGCGGCGTTCTTAAAGCGCTCGTGCTCGAGCAGGCGCTCGACTAGCTCCGTGCGTGGATCTTCCTCGGGGGCCATCTCGTCCAGGGCGGGGTCGCGCGGCAGCAGCATCCGGCTCTTGATGTGGATCAGCGTGGCCGCCATGTAGACGAACTCGGCGCCCAGTTCCATATCCAATTCCATAGCCCGTTGCATATATTCGAGATACTGCGCCGTGATCTTGGCGATAGGAATATCGTAGATGTTGATCTCCTGCTTCCGGATGAGGTCCAGCAGCAGATCCAGAGGGCCTTCGTACTGTTCCAGACGTATGTTTAGAGGCGACGCCACGTCTCTTCAAAATAGCATGGCCGCCGGGCGCGGCGAAGGTGCCGGGAGTGCGGCGTGGGGGGCAAGCCGTTTCCTGAAAAAAGTACCGGGTAAGGCTTTCCGGTTCGGAAGGCTTTCGCAGACAAGAATCCCCCCCGCCGGTGGTGCCGGCACCCCCGACCCCGGCGGAACCCACCCTTCTGGGTGTCTCCCGGCCGGTGGTCCCGGCACCCGCGACGAAGAGAAGCCCGTTACACAAAGTGGTTCCCCACCGCGCCTGAGAGCCGCCAAGGGAACTCAGTCCTCACGTAGTGTGAGCTTCCCACGTCCCTCGCAGTGGCGGTCACCACAACGAAAGCACTTAAGAATTTGAGCAATTGACCTGCCAATCGGGCGGTCCCCCGCCTTCCCGGCGCCGGTAAGAACCGGCGATACTACATGGGGGAGCAGTAGTGATGCGTCCACGGGGCGAGTTGCGCATCGGTACATCCGGGTGGAACTACGGCGACTGGTCAGGCGTCTTCTATCCCGAGCCGCTCAAGAGCAAGGAGTATTTGTCGTACTATGCCCGACATTTTGGGACGGTCGAGGTCAACTACTCCTTCTACCACCTGCCCAGGCCGGAAACATACCTGAACTGGGCTGGTCAGACACCGGTGGGCTTCGTGTTTGCCGTTAAGGCAAACCGCGCTATCACGCATATCAATCGTCTCAAGAACGTCGAGGACGCCTGGCGGAAGTTTCTTAGCAATGCGGAAGTGCTGGGTCAGAAGCTAGGGCCGGTGCTTCTACAATTTCCGCCCTCCTTTCGTGGCGACCTCGCTCTCCTTGGGCATTTTCTGGACCTCGCCGGCCAGCACGAGGTCCGGCTGGCCTTCGAATTTCGCCATGGGTCCTGGTTCACCGGCGCCGTGGCCGGCCTGCTGCGCGAACGGGGTGCAGCCGTGGTGATCGCACAGTCGTCGCGCTATCCCCAAGCCCCCCTGGAGGCCACGGCCCCGTTCATCTACTTACGCTTTCACGGGCCGGCGCAACTGTTCGCGTCGAGTTACAGCGATGAGCAATTGGGCGCGTGGGCAGCCAGGATCCGGGATTGGCTGGCCGCGTCCCTGGACGTCTATGTGTACTTCAACAACGACTTCCACGGATACGCACTGTCGAATGCGAGGACGCTGGCGGGCATGGTGTGAGGGGCACAGCACCAATAGAATCTGTGACGCTCATGATGCGCCCCAACATCCATCATTGATCGGCCAGGGGGGGCAGGTGCCCGCCTGAGACTGACAAAACGACTTTGAGAGGAGACGTTTTGAACAGATCAGAGGCGGTGTTGGGCCTGGTCGGATACCAGATTACAGCCATGGAAGAGGAAGACGGAGGAGTGAGGATCTCGGCCCGGCATGCCGGGCCGAGGAGGTGTGCGGACTGCGGCGGGGAGCGCCTGCGCGTGAAGGACCGGCGCGTACGGACGCTCCGGCACGAAGACTGGGGAGTGCGGGCACAGTTTCTGGCAGCGCTTCCCGGGTGTACTGCCGCGCAAGCTGGCGACCGAGCCGTTCCGGCGCAACTGGTAACGCTCGGCGAAACCCTCCAGAGCTGGGCCGCCGAAATCGCCACCATGTGGCGCTTTACCAAGAACAACGGCATCACCGAAGGTTTCCACACCAAAATGGAGGTGCTGCAAAGGCAGGCGTACGGGCTCCGCAACTTCAACCACTATCGATTAAGGGTTAGGATAATGTGTTCGTGACTCAATCAGGGGCGGGGTCTGCCCCCACTAATGGCGTAGAGCCGAGCCTTGTTGGCGTAGAGCCGAGCCTGATTGAAAAATATGGTGGGCGCGACAGGACTCGAACCTGTGACCTCCTGCGTGTGAAGAATCAGGTTTGAGGTCGACAGAGTTCCACGGATTGATACGAAATGGTAGGAATTTGCTGAATCCAAAGGACATCCGTCACCCACGTACACAACGGTCGCACAGGGTAGCTTTCCATCAACCGTGTGGACGTTTGCCCTTCCGTGTGGACGTGAGTGTGGACGCATGGCCTAGATGACTTTCTTCGGTGCTTGCACTTTGGCAGGAACGGTGCGAATGGTGCGCGGCTTATCCAACGCCGCTACCGCTTCTCGCTTTGCCTGCATCCGAATGTGGCTGTAGTGTTCCAGCATCTCGCGGCTGACATGGCCCGCGATGGCCATCAGGGTCTGATCGGGAACTCCTTCTTCGGCGAGCTTGGTTATGGAGTGGTGGCGGAGGTCATGGAAGCGGAGTCCGGGCAAGCCAGCGGCCTTGGTGAGATGCCTCCATGCTGTGCGCCAACTCCTCTGCGGGCTGGTGGGATCATAACCGCTGCCAGCAAGACTGTGATCCTCTTTGGTTTTGCGGAACGGAGCTGCGGGAAGTAGATAGTGGTCCGGCTGTCTAGCCCCGAGTTTCTCCGCACGTTCCAGCAACCGCGCACAGGCGGTCATTGCGGTGTCATTGAGAGGCACCACGCGGGCGCCAGCATCCGACTTGGTGCTGATGCGGCGGATGGTCAGGGATTGATTCATGAGGTCCACATCGCTTAGGCGTAGGCCCTTAATCTCACAACCTCTCGCCGTGGTCTGGGCGGCGAGCAGGGCGGCATAGTAGGCAACCTCCCAGCCCGGCTTAGAGCAGGCCGTGGCGAAGAGCCGGCGCTCCTCCTCGGGTAATAGTGCCTTGCCGGGTCCGCGCTTGTTCTCAGGCAGGGGCTTGAAGTCATCGGCGATTTGCGCCCACAGCTTCGCCCGCCTCAGAATCATGCGGAGGACCTTGGTTTCGAGGTTCACCGTGCGAGGCCCAACCTCATTGCTGCGCCTGACTTGGTAGGCTCGGACCTCATCGCTGGTGATGTCGCAGAGCCGCCTCCCAGCGAAGGCCTTGTCGAGGGCAACCAGGCGCTCCCTGTCGATGCGGTGGGTATTGGGGGCCACGATCATCTTGCGATCTGCCAGCCACCCCTCAGCGGCTTTCTCGAAGGCCAGCTTGGAGTAGTCGGTGGGGAGACGTCCCTCCGCTTGGGCCTGCAGGGCCTGCTGGCGGAGCCTGCGGGCATCCCGGTAGTTGGTGGTCTTTGTTGAGACCTCGGTCCACTTGCGGCCGATCTTCAGCTTGTAGTGCCAAATGCCTCGGCGCTTGTGGAGGCCATCGGTATCGCGGAGCTTTGGCGGGCTTTCGCCAGCCGGGGTGGGGATGTCTGTTTGGCTCATCTTGTCATTTCTCCTTTCTTGGTTTGGACTGCTTTGTCTTGCGCGGCCTGCCCTTGGGCCAGCCGCCGCCAAAGGTCTTCCTCGCCTTGCTTGCCTTGGAGAAGTGCTCGGAGCCGTGAAGCTCGAAGGTGCGGCTCCCGCCCTTCTTCCCCATCAGGCGTGCAGCTTCGGAGAGGGGGTCCTTGGATTTCATGCAGCTACAGAATACAGCAAGCGATACTTCAATTGCAACCACGAAAACATTTCTTCATCTAACTCATCCCTCCGGCAGAACCCGTCCGGGCCGGTTTGACTCCGACCACTGTTGCAGTGTTGCAGAGACGGGACGGGGTATACGGCGACACCTTTCGGTGGGCCCCGCGAAGTGCATTGGGTGTTCATCTAATGCCTCCTTTTCCTTATCAACACGGCAACACTTCCGAGATTTTCTCGACCGCTGGCAGTATCTGCACGTCTTCCGGGAGCGGCTCACCGACCTCCAAGCGAGCGGGTTTACCTTTGTGTTCTTCCAGGTTCACAAGGTAGTGATCGCTTTGAGCCGCCCTCACACGTCGAGAAGCGGCGCTCTTGTCGAGTTTCAGTGCTTTGGCCAAATCGGTCACGGAAACGCCGTTCTGAGACTCCTGCTGAAGTCGCGCCACGGCACCAACGGTTTCCCGGACGGTTATCGGAACACTTGCTTTGACCGCCTGAGAGATGAGGTCGCCGACCAGTTCTCGAATAACCTCATAATCATCGAGGACGGCTATGATCATGCCATCTTCGGTTCGTTTACGACTGGCTTGGTGAAGAATAGCGTGTGCCTTGATTAGGGTGATCAGAGTATTGAAGTCCCTTCGAAGTCGGACAGCGGCTGGCTGGATGGCACAGGCCAGCGCTGAGGCGAACGGGACCAAGACCCTGTGTTCACCGCCCTCCAACCACTTTTGAAGCGCTTGCCATGGCTGTAGGTCTACTTGGAGGGTCCGCTCTTCGGCCATGGCCGCCATCACCGCCATAGTTTGTTCCCGAGAGTCGTTAACGGTCACGGAGAGCAATCTGGTTTCGTTTTCAGGATGTAATCCCACCGATGTCGTTGTTGTGAGAAGTCCTGTGGGACCTTCTCGCTCGATCCGTTTGGCCTGGAGGCCTTCAGAGGTCTTTTCGACCGTCTCATAGCGCAACCGCCCCTCACTTAGCAGAGAGCGGATCAAGTACGAAGCGACCTTGCTATCCACGCCTGCGGCTTCGTAAATGACGAGGAAGCGATGCTTGAGGGGCTCGGTCGAATAGGCGATTGCCCGCTCTGACATTGCCGTCAGCTCGTAGTAGGCTTCGGCTGGAAAGAACCGGAGCGTCTGCTCCACAGTGTAGGATTTTCCTCCTGATGACGGACCCTTGATTGCCAAAGAGACAGGTCGACTAAACCATCTGGTGGTGAGCACCAAATAGACCAACTTTGCAACCCGGTCCTCGCCTACCAAACCTGAGCGGTTCAGGTCCTCAATGAACCGATCCAAGATCTGGGGTGAGCGGGCAAGATTCTCGCAGTCCTCCCAGTAGGAGTCGAGGCTGCGTGCCGGTGCAGTACTCGGCTGTAGAGTAGGTTGGAGTTTGGCATTCTTGCGTTTCACGGGCGCAGTCGGCTCTGAGTCCGCCAAGAGCTTGGAGAAGAAGTTCCGAAAGATGTTGATTTTCATTTTCGTGCTCCTCACGCTGCCTTCGTGGTGACCCGATGGGCTTCCAGGAAACCCAGCAGGTCGCCGTTTCTGTAACGCACCAGTCTGCCGACCTTGCAATACGACGGGTCTTCACCAATCACCCGCCACTTGCGTAGAAGTGCGGTTGAACATCCAAGTACTTGGGCCGCTTCTCGTTCATCGAGAAGACGGTCCGTTGTCAAAGTAATGGTCTCCACGAGACCTCCGTTTCTGTCATGTGCTGTGAAACAGACAAATGACAAAAAAAGAGGCGTGGCTAGGATGTATGGGAGAGGGGCACTGCAGGCGGGAGGCGAGCGGGTTGCTCCGCTGCCTATGTACGTAAGGTGGGGCTTCTATACTATACGTACGTGTTACGTATACGCGTCTAGCTAGTGTATATGCACGTTGCGCCAACTTTTCTCGACACGCGTGTGTATATCACGTTTGTATAGGGGGAAGGACTCACACAACGAGCCCTCGGGATACACGAAGACGCCACCCTGGCAAGCCAGCTAGAAATTCATTCTTAAACCTATCCCGGCGGCTTGTCAAGGGGTAAATTCTCTTTTTTTCTGTAACCGTGCAAGTGGGGCTTGGCCCGGCCCACCCGCTGGTCGAAGCACAGTTCACGATCAGCCGCCGCAGGTCACCTGGCCTCAAACCGCAGCTCTCACGCCCGCCGCTTTCGTTTAGGCCTCTTCCCGCCACTCTCGACCTTCTGGTCTATGCACGCCACCAACTCCGCCACATGCAGGGTGTGCCACAGCAGGACGTCGCCTTTGGGCTGTTCGTGACCTTCCCGCACCTGGTATGCGAGCTTCCCTGTGGGCCTCCAAACGGTCAGCCCTTCGATTTTGCCAAGGCCCTGCGGGAATGCCCCCCGCACTACCTCAACGAGCTTTCCGATAGCGTTAGCAGCCATGCCCGCCCTGCTGAATTCGTAAGCCAATCCCATCAAGTAGACGTCCTCGATGCTGTAGAGGTTGCGGGTGCCCTTGCCTGCCGCCTCCATGAGAGATGCGTTGAGCTTGAAGGGTCGGCCAACCGTCCAGTTCTTGGCCTTCGTCAGCGGCATGCCCAGAACATCGGCCATTTGCTTCAGATCAAAGATTTGCATCGAGTGGGACCCCCTCTCAGCACATTGTGCTAAATGGTGTTATAATGCTATTAGTAGTGCAGAAGTACACTTATCATCCTACCCCTTAGGCAATCGGGAGTCAAGGGGAATTCACATCAGGGGGAAGTTCCAATGATCCAATTACTTACAGTCGGTGTTGAACAGGCGGCTGCGACGCTTGGCCTGTCCAAGTGGACCATCCGCCAATACATACGTGAAGGCAAGATCGCTGTGGTCAGGATCGGCCGCAGGGTGCTGATCGAGCCTGGGGAGTTGGAGAGGCTTGTGAGGGAGGGCAGAAACGGAGCAGAGCGTAATGGAAGCATATTGCACATCTGAACTTGAGGTGGCGGCTTTCCTGAAGGCGAGGGGACACCGGCTGATAGGAGCAAAGCCCAATGGTCGGCTGGTGTCCTTCAGCTTCGAGGGGAGGGCAGGATCGGATGTGGATTCATACTTTGCGGGTGCTGAGATTTCAGCGCGAGAGTTGTTTGAGGCGCATCGGCACCTGCGGACACTCATACAACAGTTGAAAGAACATATGTATCAACAGAACGGAAATGATGGTTATGAGCGAACAAGTAATAGACATAGTTGGGAGTGTTGAAGAAACTGGTTCGATAGCACCGACAGTCTCCATCGAGGGGATTCTTTGCAAGCATGTTATCCGGACGCCGAAGCAGATGAGGGACACGTGTGTTGACGCGACCAATGTGAACTACTTGATCAATGGCCTGGTTCCGGTGCAAGCTCTGGCACTGATGGTTGGGGATTCGGGCCTTGGCAAGAGTCCTCTGTTGTACCAGGCATGTGCATGCGTTTCAGCGGGAGTGCCATTTCTGGGGCGCGCTGTGAAGAAGGGCAGAATCCTTTTTTGCGACTTCGATACCAGCGGTGAGCG
>CAYLLB010000073.1:0-19825 GCA_964384215.1 uncultured Solibacteraceae bacterium
GCCGGCGCGCCCTTCGAAAAAGCGCGCCGGCGCGGCCTTTCAGCAGCGCACATAACGGCTGGGCATTGCGGAGCAATACAGGAGGCCTGTCATGATGCGAAGCTCATTCTTACTCGCTTACGTTTGTTCTTGCGCGGCTGCCATCGGCGCGACCGCGCCATACTCCATCCAGCGAGCCGCGGTTGCCGAGCCATACGTTTGGCTGCTGTGCGACCGGAACGATTTGCTTGTTTCAGCGGATGAGGGAGCAACCTGGCAGACGCGGCATCTGCCCGCAGACGTCAAGCTGCGGGCCGTCGCCTTTCTCGATTTGCGCCGGGGTTTTGTCGCCGGGGACGGCGGGACGCTGCTGGCGACGGAGGACGGCGCCGAAACGTGGCGTCAGGTGCCCGTGCCCACCCGCGAGAATCTCACCTCTATCCACTTCGTCGGCGAGCTCGGTTGGATCGCCGGATGGACGGGTGTAATCCTCCATTCCCAGGACGGCGGCAGGACCTGGCTCTGGCAGCAAAGCGGCGTGCAGCAGGGACTGGAAAGCATCTTCTTCGCGGATTCCGAGCACGGATGGGCAGTCGGCTGGCTCGGCACCATCCTGCGAACGGCCGACGGCGGCAAGACCTGGGCGAAGGCGCAGACGCCGGCCACGCTCTGGTCTCTCAATTCCGTGTGCTTCCGCGACAGCAGGGAAGGGTGGGCAGTCGGTTTCGGAGGGCAACTCCTCCGAAGCATCGATGGCGGCGTCACGTGGAAGGAACAGACCAGCCCGGTTCGCGACTGGTTCAAATCGGTGGCGTGTGACGGCGCCAGCCGGTGGTGGATCGCCAGCGATAACGCGGTTCTGGTCAGTGAGAACGGCGGCGAAAGCTGGACCCATCTTCCGGTGGAAGGCGCACTGTTTGTCCACCAGGTGCTTCCGTTGCGAACATCCGTTTGGGCCGTAGGAAATTTCGGGGTTCTGAAGCAAGCCGAAGACGGTACCCGGCTGACCGCACTCGCCACGCTGCCGGAGGCCGGGTGGCCGGAGGCTCCCATCGCGAGCAGCATGATGCGCGGTGAGCTAACAGAAATTGCGCGGAGTTCTGTCCGACGCTGAGCCGACGGACTCCCGCGGCTTGCCGGCGCGCCTCGCCGGGCAGTCTCTTGCGGATCATACGCGATTTTGGCGGGCTGGCCGGGTTGATGCGCTGGAAATAACGGCTAACGGCCAAGCCGTGGCTCCGTTGCAAAGATCGCATTAAGAATTGGCTCAAGCCACCGGCGTTCAGCCGCGACTCCGTACGAGTCCCACGTCTGGAGGGCCGCTTTGAGGCGCGCGACCTCTGCGTCAGAGAACTCGAATTCCTTTGCCGGGATTGAGAGTAAAGGACTCCACAAGACGCGCTCCTGGCCGGCGGCGATCTCTCGCTTCAATTCGATCGCCTTTTCCTCCTCGGTATCAAGTGCGAGGCGGTCCTGGATGGCCCAGATCGCACGAATAGAACCCACGTCTGCCCGCTGCGCGCCCAGAAGCGCGTGCAAGTTCAGACGCTGGGTGTGGTCCAGCATCAGTTTCATTTCGTTGTCCTTTACGGGTTGGAGTAGAGCAGGATGTAGCCCGCCGTGACTCCGGCGGGGTTCTTCACTTTGATCACGCCCGACCATCCGGACGGATTGCTGGCGCCCATCAGCTCGGCGAAGCGGTAGCCGTTGCCGCTGCCGCCGGCGATGACGAGCTCGCCGGCTGCCGTGACCTGCAATAGCGTGTGGTCGGCGAGATTCGATCCGGGTCCGGTGACGCGGAACGGTGACTCCGCATTATCTTTGGCGACCACCAGGAGCGCGCCGCAGGCGAGTCCAGCGGCGACCGGAGATGCCTGGTATCCCCATGTTCGAGCGTATCCCCTTTTCGGATCGTTGCCCTGCTGGAGGCACGCGCCCCAGAGCAGGATGGACCCGCTGGTCCAGTCGTCGCCGTTGCCGCTGTACTGACGCACGACGATCCAAAGGCCGGTCTGCCCCGCGGCCAGCGTGCCGGTGATCTTGAACCGCTGCCATGTGGTAGAGATCGTGACCTGCGTTGGGCCAGCGAGGTACGCGGCATAGGCGTTGTCCACGATGGCGATAGAGACCTTGCGCGTTCCGGACGCGACGCGGGCCCAGATATAAAAGGTGTATTGTCCGCCAGTAACAAGGCTCGCAATCTGCTGCTGGATGATCGGCGTGGCGGTTACAGCGTCGATCTGGTCGGCGGTCATGTTGCCATCGGGCGCGGTGGCGGCGTTCGCGGCCACCGAGCACGAACCGCCGTTCTTGTCCCATGTCGCTACAGAGAAGTCTTCGGAGTACTTCGCCATGTTCTCGAACGCGCCGCCGACCGTTCCGTAAGCGCCGCACTCGACCGCCTGGAGATGCGAGTCGAGGTACGCCCAGAGGTTATTGGCGGCGGCATAAGCGAAGCTGGCGCCGCCCGATGCATCGCGGAGTACGACTGTGCTCGCCATCGCGTTCGGTGTCGCATCGCTGATCTGCGCCGACGAATGCGTGTGTGAGGGCAGATCGCTCGCCTGGAGCGCTGCGACGGTCACGACCGCACCTGCGCTCGCCTGCTTCAGGAATCCCGGACCGCTCGCCGAAAGATCCGCTCCTGTGCCGCCGCGGGCCAGCGCCAGCGCGCCGGAAACGACGTCCGACGCCGAATGCGTATGGCTTGCGTTGGCTTTGGCTGCGGAAGTGCCGTCCACCAGCACACAGTCGCCGGCGTTGCCGACCGCGGCGTCGATCGCTCCGGAGGAGTTGATGACCGCGGCGCGCGAGGGGGCGAAGGCGAGGCCCTTGAGCGGCCGCGCGGTCAGGTCGGACACGAGCCCGGTCACGTCGGACTCGGCGTGACTGTGGCTGCCAAGCGAGAGGACACCGGCGGCGAGCGAGAGGCCGGAGCCGATGCTCAGTTCGGCGAGGGTGTCCTGCGCCGATGAATAGAGTAGCTTGTTGGCGGCGATGGTCGTCAGGCCGGTGCCGCCACGTGGGACGCCGAAAGCGCCGCTCACGATGTCGCTGGCGACGTGCTGGTGCGCGGGCAGGTCCGATCCTGCAAGCGGCATGCCGGCCGTGACGCGGCCTTTGGCATCCACGGTCACCTTCGGATACGTTCCAGGCGTCGCGCCCGAGTTCGCGAGCGAGATCACGCCGGCGTTCACCGCGATTCCGCCGACTGGATCGATCTGGACGATTCCTTTGCTGGTGGTCGTCGCATCCGGGTAAGAGAACGAGCCGAAGGTCTGGCCGGGCGCGAAATCGATGATCGCGTCGAAGGCGAGGTGGTCGTTGGCGTTGAGCGCTACACCAAGGTCGCCGGAGTTGTCGGCCTTGCGCCACTTAATCGAGCCGGTGTTGGGTAGGCGCGCCAGACCGGTCGCTGCCTTCGCGCCTGAGCCGAACTCGGCTCCATCGACGAATGTCTTCACGCCGGTGATCGTGACCGCGCCATCGCGTCGTACGTAGTTACGCGAGGCCACAGTGCCCAACTCGTTCTCGATCGCCGTGACCGCTGACTGGAGCGCGGTGATGAACTCCGAGACCATGTTGGCCTTCACGGCCACACCCTGGGCGTGCTGCGCCGCCGTGGTCCCAAAGGCCCCGCGCTGGCAGCCGGTGAACTGCGTGGCGGTTTTGCTGGTATAGACGATCAGCTCGTCGTCGACCGAGAGAATTCCGTAGAAGGCGGCGAAGCCGTCCGTTGAGGCTACGCTGATGGTGGAATCGCCCGCGAGGATCTGCTGCAGGGCCGTGGTTTCGAGCGGGCGTGTCGAGAAGGCGTCCACCGGCGAGTAGAGCGTTGCCGCACTGTCGATGGAATTCGGATAGCTGCTACCCATTAAGCCTCCTCTGGTTCGCCTTGAAGCGGTTCAGGGCACCGGCGGCTGCGGCCGCCACCGGCGTAGCAACGACGGCTGGCAGCGCCCGAGCTGCGCGCGGTTTGTGGTAAGAGACCGACGTCGCAACCGACTGGCTCGCCACCTCGAGCGGAATCGGCCGGCTGTTCAGGCAGAACTGATCGAACGCCCAGAAGCAGAACGAGTACAGTCCACGATTGCGCCACATGCCGTAGGCCTGCGCCATCGGCGGATCGGGCGGGCCGTAGATGCCAGTCAGGTAGATGCACTCCTCGGGCGGTCGGCCGAGCGCGAGAGGGAACTCCATGGTTTGGCGCATCCGAACGGCATTCTTCTGCCAGACGTCGTAATCGAAGCCTTCCGCGCGGAAGTACTTCACGCCATACGCGGACGTCTTCCACTCGTTCGGCAGGTTGACGTGGAAGTTGAGCGCGCGGAACTCGGGGGAAGGCGCCGGCTTGCCCTGGTTCGCGTCGAGCGGCCACAGGCACTCGAACACGGCTGCGGGATGGAACTGCCGGACGTACGCGACCACCTCCTGGCAATAGGCCCAGATGCGATCGCGCAGGAAGTCCGCAGTCTGGATGTCGTCGTTCGGATCATCGGTGTTGGCCAGAAAGCGATGCATCGATCTGCCGTGGATGGTCTCGAACGCGGCTTTGGTCTCGTCGTCGTAGTAAGGCATGCCCGAAGCGTTCGGGAAATACCACCACTGCGTTTCGCCGAACTGGAACACGATTGGCAGGCCTGCCGCTGCAATCTCGTCTGCGCACTCGCGGTACATCTGTTTCAGATAAGCGCGGACGCGTGAGCCGAAGTGCATCTGGGTTGAGGGCACCGGCAGGTCGACGGGGGTGCCATCCCAGTAGCGGGCCGCCATCTCGGCTGGCGGGCGATAGACCTCCATCGAGAAGGCGAAGCTAGCCGCAATGCCTGCGGCTTGGAAATGGCTGGCGAGATCGCTAATCCAACGCCGCGCACCCTCGGTCATCACCGGCGAGACAGCGTCAATCAACTCCCAGTCGCCTTCGGCACCGGCCGCGCCCAGGTGGTCGTCCATCACGGCCGTGACTGAGGGCGAGCCGGTGGCGGCGTTATCGAAGAAGGTCCACAGCGGCGCCTTCGACCGCACGCGCAGCGTGGTCGACGTCCCGAAGTTGTCGTCCGCCCAGACGCCGACGAACATGCCGTTGATCGCCGCTCGGAAGTGGCTCACGATCTGCTGCAACGTCTCCCCATAACCAATGGCGTGGTTGATGGTCGTGCCCGAGACCTTCACCGAGACAACCTCGCCCGGCACAGGGTCGCCCGAGAACTGAATCGTGGCGTAGGGATAGCTGGTGCCTACGCGCCGCCGCTTGTTGTTCCAGAAGACCCCCATGTAGACGTCGGCGTGGCCCTTGAAGCCGAGCCGCTGGAGCTGCCATAAGTGCCAGGCAGGCGGCTTGCGATAGCCGTGGTCGGTGTCGAAGTCGATGGCAAGCGAGACGTTCGAGTACTCCTGGGGCGGGTCCGGAACGTCCTGCGGCACGAGCGGCCAGAGGTAGTCGAAGTAGAAATAGTAGCCGCCCGACGCCGGGTTCCGGTCGAAGAGCGCGGTGATCTCGACGGTGTGGTTGCCAGCCGGCACGCCGGTCCGCAGCTTCAAGTTCGCAGTGGTGCCACCGTACTCGTTGAGATACAGGTCGTGCGTAGTCGGCGGATCAGAGTCCACCGACACGCTGATCTTGCCGCAGTTGGTGTAAAGGAACGTGCCGAGGTAGAGATCATGCGAGGACTGGCAGGAGTAGCGGATCGCGACCTTCCGAAGGTCGGAGGGATTGTTCGGCGCGCAGCGCCGGGCGTGGCCCATCGACCACCACTGGGTCGGGAAATCCCCGCCGTATGCGTAGTCCTCCCAGTAGCGGGTGTACTTGCAGCGCGCATCGGATTCCTCTATCCGCGGCGCGCCGCCGCCGACCTTGAGCGAGCGGTCGCCCGTGACGGTGATGTTCGAAATCGTGACGCGCCACTCGATGTCCGCGTCCACACCGGCCACCGAGGACAGCTTCTTCAGGCGCGTGCCAGCGGGCCAGAACGATGGCGAGGAGTTCTCGTAGCCGCGCTGGACGGTGATCTGGCTGCCGGAATCAACCGACACCAGGAGAATACGCTCCTCGCTCAAGGCGTCGCCGATGAAATAGCGGCCTGCCGAGAGCGCCGAGGCGTTGTCCACCTGGAGGACGGTGTCGCCCAGCTGCGCGTCGGCGGTGAGGAATGCGCCGATTTCAAGCTCCTCCTCAACCCGTTCGAATCGCGGTGCGAAGACCATGTAGATCTTCCGGCAGTCGTTCATCTGGACGAGCGCACCGTTTTTGTCAAGGAGAGGCTGCGTGAAATCGAGCGTCACGCGATACTTCTTGTCCGTGTCGCCGCCGGTGAACCGCACGCCGTCCTGGAGCCAGTAGCCCGCCTGCGCGTCGCTGGCGGGATCGTAGTTCGGCGGGTATGGAGGAGCGAGCGGAACGTGCCCTGAGGTAGTAAGCACACGGTCGAGATTACCCAGCTTGCCGTAGCCCGAGTCTGGTTTGAAAGAGATCCGCAGGTAGGAGGCGATTGGATCGCTGGGGCCGGTGCGGACTCCCATCGCGCCGCCTTCAGCCGTGATCACCGCCGCCTGGCAGGGGCCGTAACGCCCAGGAGGATCGCCGGGGTCGTTGATCAGGGTGGCGAACCTCTCCGCGATGTGGTAACCCTCGACGCGCAGCGTGACGTAGCTTTCGGCCGGATGCGTGATGGTCACGTTGGCCCGGAGCCGGTTCTGCAACTGGTCCACCTCGAGCACGAAGACCAGCTCCTCGTCGGTGCCGGTGCGCTCGATGTACACCCAGTCGCCGGCGCGGAAGCCCTCGACCGATTCCACCTCGAACCACGTCTCGCCGCCGCCCTGCACATCCTGGGTCAACTGCGTTTCCCGGATGCAGGCTGTGTGGGCGATCGTGTAGCGCGTGTCGCGGAAGTGGAGGTGGTAGTAATCGACGCCGAAGGCCGGCGCTTCCGCGCTGAGGTCGAGCTGGAGGCTGGCGGGTGTCTCCGCTCCCGAGATAACGGTAGCGTGCGGCAGGATCGCAACCTCGTGCACGTGCCCCGCGCCGGTCATGAAGGTGATGGCGTCCCAGGAGACGCTGGGGTACTTCGGGGCATCGAAGCGCATGGCGCCGTCGAGCGTGTGGTCGTACTCGATGTCGAACTCAAGGCGCAGGCCGGAGAGGTCCGTCCGCGGGAGGTGCTTCAGGCGCAGGTGATTAAAGTAGTCGTAGGCGTTGTAGAAGCAGAGGACGGCGAAGTCCTCGGCCGCCTGGAAGATGCCCGAGATCGACAGGCCCGTCTCGGTGGCGTCGTGGATCGTAGTCGTGGCGGCGCGGCCGGAGAAGCCCTGCACGTGCATGTTCCGGCGCGGGTCGAAGATGTGGAGCGGTTCGGAGGCCATGCTATGTCTGGATCACTACGGTGAGGTCGGACCCCGGAGCCAGCGATGCGACCGCCAGGATATCGAATGCCAAGTCGTCTCCCTCGCGGAGCACTGGCGTCGGCCAGATAGTTGGTCGGATGCGCTCGCCGGCAGCGTGGTTCCGCGTCGCGATTGCGTCGAACGTCTGGTTGTCCGGATCAGCGCCGATGATCTTCAGGTACTCCTCGTTCGGGCCGCCGAGGTCGATGAATACGAACTTGCCGGCCTCGAGGCCCAGGCGATTGGCGCCGTAGGACGCGGTCTGGATCGTTTGCGGCGATGGGCCGCCGGTGACCGCCTCCGCGACGATCAAGCCGTAGTCGGCGTATGGCAGGCGGCGGGTGGCGGGCAGGCCGTAGCCTTCGTTGTTCACCAGAAAGTCGTAGGTGTTCTTGTACTCGATTGGTAGTGCCTGGGCGATACCCATGTACTCGAGCGGCTCCCATGTGGCGCCGCTGTCGCGGCTAATTTTAACTAGATACGCCGACTGGCCGTCGGTGGTGCCCTGCTGAAGGTACGCGTAGATGCAACGGATGGACGCGGCATCCTGCACCTTCATCGGAATCGCTACGTTCTCCTGAACCGCCAACGCTCCGGGGATCTGGAACGTGTAAGCACCGCCGTTGCAGGTGCGATCACCGGGCATGAACGGCTCGTTGTGATGGGACAGCGGGAAGACCGTGAACGGGCCGTAGCCGAAGTGGTTCGCCACTCCCGCCACGGCCGCAACGATGCAGGCGCTCGGGAGCTTCGCCTCGACGCGCGCTGGCAGGCCGGGCGTGCGGAAGAAGCCCTTCTTCACGCTAAAGGTGAACGTTTTCTGATCGAGCTTGTAGAAGCGGATGCCGGCAAGGTGGGCGCACCTGAAAGTGCCGAATGTAGCGAAGCCAGGATCGACGCCGGGCCAGGCGCGCTGAAGGATGAAGTCGCCGCTCGGGACCACGTCGCCGGTGTCGCCCGGCCCGACGATCTGCACGCACTCGTAGGAGCGCCTGCCCGAGTGTGCAGCGTCGACCGCCTCGTCATTGAAGACGATGAAGTCGCCAACGCGGAACACACGGCTCGTGTCGGGATTTACTGTGCAGGCGACCGTAACCGGATCGGTTGCGGAATCGATGGCGGCGTCGATGGACACCCACAGGTCGGTGGCCAGTTCGTCTACGTAATACAGCGCCAGTGTGATTTCGTGCGCGCCGACGATGTTCATGTTGCCGGAAGGGTCGGGAGCCACGCTCATGTCGTCGAGCGCGAAAGTGCCGTAATCGCCCAGCTTGGGCGTCGCAGTCAGCACGCCTGGGACGCCGGTGTCGATGAGGATCTCGTCCGGCGGCGCATCCGGAACAACATCGGCGGGCTTTGGTCCGGCGACCAGGTCGTACATCGAGTCCGTGGTCGTGCGGCCCTGGATGTCGATCGAGTAGTCGCGGTTCAGTCCCCAGGAGGTGACCCGGAACTCGCCGCTCCCGCCCGGCATATCGGGATGGGTCATGGAGCACACCATGCCCGGTTCGGTACTCAAAGCCAGCACGGTGGTCTTGAAGCCGACCTGGCGGGCACGCTTCCATTCGTCCGGAGTGATCCCGCCCAACTCCTCGCGCAGGCGCACGGCAACGATCCTGCCGGCTTGGGACTTCGACGAACTCCCGGCCAGGTTGACACTCGATTTCAGGAATAGCGGTCCGGCGCCGCCGCCGATCAGGTTGGCATGGTCGATATCGTAGACCGCCACCGAGTTCGCGACGAACTCAAAATCCTCATCGGCGAAGTTGGCGGTGAGGTGGTTAAATGACGGCTTCAGAGGCGCGAGCTGAAGACTCCGGAACAGGATGTTGCCTTCGGTGAAGGCCTCCACAGCCGAGGAGTTCACGCGCACGCCGGTCTTGAGTTTGCCGAAGGCGAACGTGTAATAGCCCAGGCAGTTCATCAGGACTTCCTGAAGCCAGTCACGCAGCGGTTTCTCTTCCTGGATCACGCCGCGGAACTTGAACTGCGTCTCTGTGCCCGAGCCGACCAGCTTCGTCACCTGTTCGTCACAAATCGACGCGGCGGCAATGGCGGCATTCACGTCGAAGAAGGTTTCGGCCAGATCGAGCTGCTGGGTGGTGGCGAACTCGCCCAGCCGGATGCCCCGCGCGCGCAGCAGCATGTTGACGGCGATCCAAACGGGGTTGGTGAGCGGAGGCCCCCAGACACGGACGCCCGGCGAGGTCCATACCCACCCTCGCATCCCGCTCTGAACGATGGCCTCCATCTGGTGCTCGCCCGGACGCGAAAGCTGAAGGCCCTTTGCGTCGGAACGCCGGATCACCAGGAACGCCGTGCCCGCGGCGAAGTTGTCCTTGTAGGTCGAGTTACCGGAGAACACCTTGCGCCAGTCGCCGCCGGTCTGGTCGCCGGATTGGTCGAGCGAGAACCAGTCCTGCGCGCCGGCGGGATCGGAGCCGAGCACCTGGCGCAGGCCGAAGCTGCCGGGATAGCCGTGATGATACTGGCCATCGAGCTTGTGGCCGGAGCCGTAAGCCACAAGCGGCCCTTCACCGACGATGCCCAGCGCTTCGTAGAAATCACTCTCGTCGCGCCCGGCGGCGATCTTGCAGTTCACCGGCATGTTGGAGTCGGTGTAGATCTCTGCCAGGACCTGGTCGTAGATGGAGTCGGCGACGAGGGAGACGCTCGTGAGCGGCGAACGGCTGAAGCCCCATGTGCCAGTGGAGTTGTCTTTGATGCGGACGCTCTGCGGCTCCGCGAGGATGCCGCCGTAATAGCGTTTCATGCCGTGCGCCAGGCAGCCGTTTTCGGTCTCGTAGCCTTTGTCGCACTTCGTGGCGTCGGCGTTCGGGAAGTGAACCAGGTCGAGCGCGCCCGCGGTCGCGAAGGGGCAGGCTTGCGAGTTGAACGGCTTCCAGCAGGTGCGCGAGATCTTGCGGGTGGGGTACGGCAGGTTCAGTTCGTACAGGCCGTCGGCGGCAGTGACGCGGAACTCGGGGCCTGCGTCGCAGGTCCAGTTGACGATCTCGCCTTTCCAGAGATCGAGTTTGATGCCGGTGCCGACGTGGAAGAGCGCAAAGTCGAGCGCGGCACGGCAGAGGTCGACGTCGTTGGCCAGATCGCGCATGACACGATCCGCGTTACCGAACGAGAACTGGGCCTCGTCGGCCTCGTTGCCCATGCCCTGCGAGATGCCGTCGAACTCCAGCAGGCGCGCCTGGTAGAGCTGCGTGCCGACGGTGCAGCGCCGGTCGGAGACATAGATCGCGGGATATCCGCTCTGGAGCGGCTGAATTCTGATGAGCGGGATGATCTGCTGGACCTGAGACAGCAGGGCGTCTCTGAGTGCCTGCGGTGGGAATCGCGTGACGGTTTGGTTCAGCGTGTACGTGGGTGAGGCGGAAGGGATTTCGATGAGCGTGACGCCGAGCGAGCACACAGCGTCCGTGAGCATCTCCCAGGACAGCGGCTCATTGGCGAAGCGGCAGGTGTAAGCGGTGGTGCCGTTGCCGTCGTCGTTGGGCGCGTTGTAAGTGAACGCGCCGTAAGGACCGTACTTCGACTCCCAGAAGTTACGGAGCGCGATGCGGTCGGAGTCGCGGAGCCAGGCCTTGCGGACCGTGAAACGCTTCGCGCCGGAGCCGAGCAGGAATCGTTGCTCGATCTTCGCATTGCCGGAGCCGAATTGATGGATAACGACCTCGGAGGCATGGGCCCGACCGTGTGGGTAATCCGGCATGATCGGGAACACTCCCGAGGGCGCGATCTCCGGCACCGCGATGTTGCCGATATAGTCGGGCATCAGCGCTCCTCAGCCCGTATGGTGAACGAACGGTCTTCTGTTCGGCCGCCGCTGGTGGTGATGCGATTGGTGACCGTGTACGACTGCCCCGCTGTGCCGCCCGAGAGCCACACGGTGGCCGAGGAAGCCGTCTTCGTGTCGGCCACCTTGGTGAGCCCGGCTGGAACCAGCCACTCGCTCGTTGCGATCTGGTCACCAGCAAGCCAGCGGGCCCAGTCGAGCGTGTAGTCGAGGACCGCGTTCGGGTCTTTCGTGAACGTCATGCTTCGATGCTTCGGTTCTCTCGCCGCACAATGAACGTGCGCGATTCGGCCACCAGCGACACCGAGCGGCTTTCATGGCGGATTGGGATCGTGCGCTCGGGCGCCGCTGGCGGCCGGCGGTATGCGACAAGGGTTGCAGTTCCCGCGATCACTCCGGTCCTCGGCGCACCGCGGAAGCTGATCGCCGCCAGCGACGAATCGCCCGCGATCTCCGCGGTGCGATATGCCATCAATGGGCCGTACCAGAAGCTTTGTCGATTTGCCAGCAGTACTCGGGGTCCGGATACGAGTTGGCGCATCTCATCCGGGTACAGCGCCCTTGTCCACGAAGCGACGCCGAAGATCTCGACAAACATGCCAGGCGTTGAGGACGACAAGGGAAAGACGGAGGCGCTACCGGATGCACTGCTCGCGTTTGAAAGGTTGCTCTGGACTACAAGAACGCCGTTGTGGTACACGCTCGCTGTCCCATTGGCGTCCATCGGAAGAACGAACGAGATGCAATTGAGCTTGCGAAAATCGCCGCCGTAGGAACCCCACTCAAAGGGACCGTACGGCGATGTGCTGTTCCGAAAGATGCACTTATACTTGCCGGTGCTCGTCCGTAGTCCAACCCACCATCCGGTCGTGTAGCTCGTGCTGCAGATAGTCGGAAAGCCTGTACCGTTCAGGCGGTTGATCCGGAACCACACACAGACCGAGATTGTCTTGCCAGTCCCGTCGCCGATGTAAGCCGGCGCATCCGCCATGGAACTGCCGGACCAACCGACCTGTTCGTTGCTGCAAGCGAGCGCCGCGCCGAATGGTGTGGGAACATTGCCGCCTGATCCGGTCGGAATCGTCAGCCCTGAGGGTGCGGCGCCGAACAGCATCCGCCGCTGGAAATACGCCGGCGAGTACTCGAACGGGATCGTGGCACGCTTGGCATTCAGCCGCCAGGGATTGAACCACATCCTCGGATCGAGCGTCGGTAGCCAGAGCGCATACAAGCCATCCGCGAGGGGGGGCACCGAAATCGGGAAACGGTTCGCTCCGGCCGGCAGGAAACAGCGTCTCGGTGTCAGCATTGAGGATGAGATGCCGCATCAAGAGACCTCGAACTGCACACCACGCCAGAACGCGATGTTGTCGGTTGCATCGAGGGTCAGGCCACATCGGTTCACGGCCAGGATTCCCCACACCGGAGGAAGCACGTTGCCGAATGCCTGTGCGACCGAGAATGGCGGGCTGATCAGAATCCCCGAGCTCGGGACGTAGAGCGAGCCGACCTGCCGGATGGAAAGAGCTTCCAGAGTGACCGCGACCGCCTCATCCACGCCAGTGACGCCGGCGGGAAAGATCGGAGAGGCGTCGTCCGTTGCGCCCCAGGCCAAGAAGAACACGGCGTAGCGGTCGCCGAGGCTGCCTGACACGGGCTTGATTTTGAACTGGCAGATCGCATCGACGTAGCGGCCGTTCTGGTTCTCGACTTTTACGGAGCTGCGCGCCGCGCCAGAAGCGAGTCCGTTCAGCGTGATCTCGAAATTGGCGACCGGGCCGAACTGTGTGCGGATGGTGGACACGAGCGCCTCTTAGTCCTGGAGGATCGAAAGGTCGTTTTCGCGAACGATGACGAAGTCGCCGTCATTGACCGTGGCGGGGGACGACAGCGGGCCACCGCCGAGGAAATTGCCGCCGCTCGCTGTGTCCCACATGCCGATGTGGGTGTAGGTTCCGGCAGGCACCTGGATTAGCAGCAACGCCACATTGCGGATGCGTTTCGCGTTGCCGTCGCTGTCGACCGCAGTGAACTGCGTGACCGCCTTCCTGTCGTACGGCGCGCCGGCGGCCTCGCTCTGGCCAGTCTTGCCAGGATCGGCAGTGTGCAGGCTGCACCAGTGCTCAGTTACCTGGAAGTCTTGACCGAGGAACGCCTTATCGAGGATCTTCTGGTCGAGGTAATCGGAAAACGGCATAGTGTTGTTCAGGCCAACTCGACAACTTCGATGTTTACGTCCGTGCGGGCAGGGCCGACTGACTGGCTCCACTCTCCGTTAAAGCGGACAGTGTAGCGGCCGGCGACGGCCTGGCCCGTCGGATCGCATGAGAACTTCGGATTGGTCTCATACGGGTCATAGAAGTAGAACGGCTCAGCAGGGCCCTTGCGGGCATCGTAGAAATCCCGGAGTGCCGCGAGCTGCGTCGGCGTGAGCCGCTTCACCAGGCGCCAGCGCTTGCGGCTGTTCGTAGCCTGCACTGACCGCTGCGACTCACCATTCCGATACTCGTTGTCGATGACCGGATACTCACGCTCGTGAATGAATGCGCGGCAAAGGCCGTGCGGCAGAACCGTGGCTGGAGCTGCATTCTGAATCGAGCCAGGCATCACGTTGAAACCAGGTCAATCAGCCGCTGGTCCGGCCGCGCCCCGAGCTTCGCCGCCACGAATCGCGCATAGCCCGCAGGGTCATTACCGTCCGAAGCCGGAGCATAGACGCGAAACATCTCTTCGATAGTGGGTGGCCGGCCGTTCGTGTAACGCCCCTCCAGGTACTGGCCGATCAGCACGCGCAGGACGCGCCAGCCCTCATCGAGGGCGCGACGGCTCAGTTCCTCGCGCGAGGCTCCGAGGAAACGCTCTGAAGCCCACGCGACGAAGTCGACATAACCGCCGTCAGTCGGATAGGCGCGGCGCTTCGAGTCGCGCCAGGAGCGGAGGTTGCCGGGATTCGCGTTTCGTTGCGCGCGCGTCGGAAAACGCATGCCTCGTGCCTTCGCTTGAGCTTCCGTCACGAAGAATCCTTCCTTCTCCGCAATAGCGCGAGCCAACTTCTCAATAAGTTCTGCTTTCGTCATGACACCAACAGCCCCGGACTCAACTGCAACCCGGTCATCTCACGGCGACCGGCATTGGACTTTGCCGCTGACAACGTCGCCGATTGCACGGCGCGCGGGTTCTCGACCACCACGCGCACGGTCTCCTTCTCGAAAAATTCCTTGGCGCCTGGCACCGTGATGTTGATCACGGTGGGAGCGGCCGCGGACGGGGCGCCGCCGCCGATGCGATCAAAGGCTAGGCCGCCGGCGCTCTGCTGGAACAGGCTGCCACCCTGCTGGAGCAACGACACCGGGCGCACGGTGGCCGGTAGGCCAGAAGTGCTTTGGCCGGTCGAAAGAGCGTACAACTCGACCAGATCGCGGATCTGCTGGCTGCGAATGGCCATGTCGAGGTTGCCGCCGAAGCCCTGCTTGGCAATGTCGACGATCTGTTTCAGCACGTTCTTGTCGCTGATGTCGACGCCGTATGTGGCCTTGATCTTCTCGCGAGCCTTCTCCTGAGCGCCTTTGACGAACAGGCGGACAATGCCGGCGACCGCACCAGCGATGCCGCCGATGGCAGCGCCGAGCGGACCGCCGTACTTGAATCCGATCAGTGCGCCACCCGCCGCCGACATCCCAACTCCGGCCGCACCGCCGCGGCGCAGGCCCTCGTAGAGCAGTAGGCCGCCGCCGAGCAATGCCGCGTTCGATTTGCCGATGGCTGAAAGCTTCTGAAGCGTCGTCGCGGCTTCCCAGGTTGTCGCCATGCCGGGACCGAGTTGGACGCTGCTGCCGATGCCGAAGAACGATTTCAGGTTTGCCAGCGACGCCGCCCAGCCCGCCTTCGAGGACAATCCGCCGCCCGCAGACACCCCACCACTTGGGATAAACGGCGGGGTCGTGACCGGCACGTTCACGCCACCGAACACCGGCGTCGCGCCAATCCCCAGAAGTCCGCCGATGCCTCCCAGGATTCCACCTCCGGCAGTTGTCTGTGAGGCAAGAGAGACTTTCTGCCCCGTAAACATCTGCATTAGCATCGCCGCCACGCGGCTGGTGACAACATCTTTAATCGCCGTGAGCAGCGCGGTCTTCAGTGAATTGCCGATCGCTGACCAGATCGACTGTGACTTTGTCAGCAGAGCATCGAACACACCCTCAGCCTGGCGCTTGAAGGAATCGAAGATCTGCCGGTTGTGGTCGCGCACCATTGCCGCCGTCCGGTTGGCTGCATTCTGCCGCGCGGCATCGATTGCGGCATCCGTAGCTTCCTGATTCGCCTGGCGGATCTCTTCGCGCTGCTGAGTGAGTTCGGCAATCCGGGTCTTGATCTCGTCGGCGCGATAGCCGAGCCGCCGCAGGTTCGCCTCTTCCTCCAGGACCATGCGCGACGTTTCGAGGTCGAACAGGCGCATCTTGATCTCGTGGACGCGCTCCAGGTAATCCACTTCGATCGCGGCCTTGCGCTGTTCCACGGCGACCTTCTGCGCCAGGGTCTGGGCGTCCACGGCTTCGACAGCGCGGAGTTGGGTGTCCCGGTCGATGCCGGCGCGTTGCTCTTCCACGCCCATCATTCGTTCGAGGTGATCCAGGTTCCGCCGCGCGATCTCCTCGTTGTACTGGAGCTTCCGTTGGTAGACCTCAGCCTCAAACTCCATCCGCTGTCGTGCCGCTTCTTCCTCGGCCTTCAGGTACTCGACGAGATTTTCCCGGTTGTCCTTGAGCAGCTTCTCTTTGAATGCAGTCCATCTGCTCGCCAACTGATCGAGCACGTTCTGCCACGCGGTACGCGTCAGCGCAATCCGGCGCTCGACGCCGCGGTCGTCGACGAACGTCGTCCACTTCTGGATCTGTGCATTCATCTCGGTGATCTCGCGCGCAAAGCCCGTCTGCGTCTTTGCGCCGGCCTCGAGCGCAGCCTGGCGCGACTCCCGTTCCACCTCGAGTTGCCGCTTGCGGATCTCGGCCGCCCGCTTTAGCGTCTCGAGGTCCGGCTCATTGCCGGTCTTGACCGTAAGCTTCGGGACCTCAAACTCGAAGGACTGCTCTCCCGGCAAGAGCCGCTTTCCGAGGACTACTTCCCGGATCTGGTCATCGGTCATGCCCTGCTTCCGGAGTTCCTCGACGCTGGTCTTGCCGCTCAGCAGCTGCTCGCGGAGTGCCTTCCGTTGCATCTCGTCGAAGCGCGCCTGCAATTGTTCCTGGGTGTTTTTCCAGTTGGAGTAGATGATGGCGCCGGCTGCGACAACGCCGGTGGCGAGCAGGGCATACGGATTCAGGCTGGCCAGTCTGAGCGCGGCAATGGCCTTCGCCAGAGCCATGATCTTGTCGGCAAGGGCATAGGCCGCCAGAACGCCGGAGACCCAAAGGGCCACTTCGCCGAACTTCTTGAGCAGATCGGTGTTCACCCGCAGCCATCCGACGAGCCCGCGGAGGTTGCCGATCAATGCCTTGAAGTCATCCTGGAACTTGGCTCCGATATCTTCACGGAGATTGTTGAACTCGCGGCGCAGCGCCCCGAGCTGTCCTTCCACGGTTTGCGAGGCTGCCGCGTGCGCACCCTGGATCTTTGCGCCCTCACGCATTACCGCGTTGTAGCGGACCTGTTTTTCTTCGCTCTCGGTCAGCGCGCGACCGAGTTTCAGCTCCTGAATGAGAACTTCCTTCTGGAAGTCAACGAACAGGCCCAACGTGCGGAGTCCGCGCGAGGCGCCCGACTCGATCGCCAGGACAATGGCCTCGATCGCCTCGCCCGCCGATACGTTCTGTACCGCCGCCGCATTCTTGGCGAGTTTGGCGAGACCCTCGGCCTTGGCGAGATCCATGTCGGCAACGATGAGACGCTGTACGGCATGTGTCGCCTCGGTGAACTCGAAACCGATCTCTTCGATGGCGGCAACCTGCTTGGCCGCGGCTTCTGCGCCTACACCGTGCGCCATGGCAAGCGCTTTGAGCGAAGCCTCGGCCTTGGCGTTCTCGGCCGCCATCATGACCGAACCGACCGTGAAATCCTTTGCCCAGGCAAGCGCGGACTTGATGGCGTCGGCGACCAGATTGCCGGCGGTGGCGCCTTTCACCATGGCCGCCGTCATGCCATCGATCCCCTGCGCCGCGCCCCTCGCGGTCTTGGCGGCGGTGGCTTCCATGCTCGACAGACTGGCATTGACGGTCTTGATGGACTGGTTGGCCTTGTCCACCTCGACGGTGACGACCAGTTCCAGTTTGTTATCGGCCATGGGGATTTATCTGCTCGCGGTCCAGCCTGTCGCGCTCTTCTTCGAGCACCACCAGGGCGCAGAACTCGTCCGCCCGAATTTCATCGAGACCGATCCGGATGCCCAACTTCAGGGCCGCCCGGAGATCGAGTGCGCGCCGGATGAGAAGCCCGGACTCGGAATACTGTGCTGCGTCGAGCTTGTCGAGCGGGCAGTGGTCGCACCGGTCGCCGTCGTCGGGCCCATCCGGACAGATGCCGGGATCGCACAGTTCATCGCGCCGCAGCGACCAGTGAACGAGGAATCGCAGGGAGGGGTGTTCCGGCCACTCCCCGGGTGTCAGTTTGGGCCGCCGGTCTCCTGGAAACTGGCATCAAGAGCGTCGATGGCCGCCTTCACCGCGACGGCCTGGTGAATGATCGGAGCCTCGCCGGCGTAGCCTTCCGTCGCCGTGATCAGCTTCTTGTAGAGCGCGCCGGCGGCGCCGAGGTTGATCGTCAGTTCCTGGCGGTTGTACGGCAGGTCGAGCACCCGCGCGAATCCGCGGCGGTATTCGAACACGTCTTTGGCGGACGGCATCCTCAGAAGATGTGTCACCGCGCCGCCCAGCACGCGCAGGGTGACTCGGAAGGAATCGCCGGTCTGCACCACGTCGTCCACTTCCGCCTGGCTCAACTGCTCGACGATGCGGTTGGCCTCGAAGGGATCGACCTCCCCGTCCCCCTCGCGGATTTTGGCGAGCAAGGCCGCATCGGCGTCTTCGCCGCCCGAGATGATCGTCTCGGAAACGCCGCGTCCCAGTTGCTTGATGATGACCTTGCGCCGGCGCTGCCGCTCGATCCAATCGTCGTCAGAGGGGAACCGCACGCGGATCGTCTTCACGCCTTCCGGCGCCCGGAGGTTCATTGCGATAGGCTTGGTTGCGTCAAACATGAGGGTCTCCTATTGGCAGATGCCGTCCACGTTGCATTTGGCCACTGCAGAGACGACGCCGTTGGTCGTGTCCCACATTGGCAGGCACTCGACCGAGACCGTCACGATGCCGTCCGTTTCGCCGAGTTCCGCGGTCGCGAAGGAGACTTTCTGCCAAGTAATCTCCAGGGAGTTGTTGGCATCGTAGGTGAGCGACAGCACCGCCGTGCCCGTGGACTGGTTCTTGAGCTTCGTCAGCTCCGTCGATCCATTTTCGAAGCGGGCTACGAACCGGAGGGTTCCCTGGCGGTTGCCGAACTCCAAGCGGCCGCGGATAGCGCCGCTCGTCGCATCGCCTGGCGTCTGGAAGCCCGAGCCGGGGAAGAAGCCGCCATCCATCCGGACGTTGTTCTTCCACGACGTTTCAAGCGAGACGATGTTCTTGTTCGAGACGTAGTTGACCCCGTTGATCGTGAGCGCAAGCGACGCCGACGGCAGTAGCTTTTCGACGGTCGCCGCCGGCATCGTTATCCCGGACGGCTCAGTCACTTTCCCGGAGCCAACGAACTCGACGGTGATCTTTGAGTTGGCGCGGCCCGGTCCGCTGCCGATGGAGACCGTCCAGCCTTCGACCACGCAGCCGACGGCCATGCGGTCCGCCACAACGCCGGCACCCGGGCGGAGCTGTTCGACGAAAGAGAAGTACGGCAACTCGGCCGCGTCACCGCTGGCCGGAATGAGCGGCGTGCACGTGTAGGTGAAGTTCGGCGTCGTGCCCGACTTAACCACCTTGCCGAGTCCGTAGGCCATCGCCCACGCACCAATCTCGGCACCAAGGTACTTTTCGAGCGTGCCGTTCACGTCCCACGACGTCTGGAACGACTGCGTGGGAAACTCGTGACCCTTGCCGAACTCTTCTGCGTCGTTTTCGGTGTTCAGCTTCGGATTGGCGAGCGCGGCGTTCAGCTTCCGCAACTGCCACATCTGCACGCCGGTGTTGGCTGTGGCGATGTCGGCCTGCTTCTGCTTACCGAAGCAAATCTGGATCTCCTGCATCCGCGTCACGGACATCAGGCGTTACCTCCTCTCGTTCGGTCAACTGCCGATAGCCACGAATCATCAAGGGCACCAGAACATCTGGTCGCGCCTCGACATACTGCACTTCGCCGTCTGGCGAAACCAAAGCCACTTGTTCACTCATCTCCCATCTCCGTGAATGTCATCGGCACCTCAAAGTAGTCGAGCCCTTCCGCGTCGGTCTGCCGCTGGATGAGCGGTAGGTCCATCGGGTAACAGGAGGGATGCACCGTCGCGTTAAGCATCGGCACGCCCAGCGATGACAGCACTCCCTTTGTGATCAGCCGGAAAAGCCGGTAGTAGGCTGTGGGTGGATCACCATCGAATGTCTCACGCGCCCGCAGGTAGCGCGTGCCCTGGAGCTTCCCCACATCGCCGCCGCCGAAACTGCGCGGTGGCGTGCCCTC
>CAYLLB010000074.1:0-19535 GCA_964384215.1 uncultured Solibacteraceae bacterium
TCGACCGGACAATTCATTTGCTAATTGAGGCGGACAAATCACATGCTACCGACATTTTCATTCGTTTACACTTGACCTTAGGGGATTGGGGTCTTAGAATGGGTAGGACGTATGCGGATTCGTGCGCTTGTAGTACCGGGAATCATTACTTTATCTCTGGTTTGCCTGGGCGCAAAGCCCATCGCCAACGTTTCCAGTAGCGAACCTTACAAGGTGAGCGGGGTGGAGGTTCCGGTGGCGGGCGTCAAATCGTGGCCGGTGGTGGCGGGGGACGAGCTGCGGGCGGGAGAGGCTCCGCTGGTGGTGACGTTCAAGGACGGCAGCCGGGTGACGCTCGGCAAGCACGCGCGGGCGAAGGTGGAAGGCGAGGGCAAGAACGCGGCGCTACGCCTTTTCGACGGCGCGATGGGGTTCCTGCTTCTGAAGGGTTCGAAGGTGCGGTTGTATACGGAGAGCAATCCGGTGAGCGCGCAGGCGGGCGTGGCGGGCACGGCCGTGGCCGGTTCGGCGAGGCAGGCGGACGCCGCGGGCCTGACCGGCGCGCGTTACGGAGCCGGAGTAGCCACCGATTGCTGCACGACACCCCCGGTGATCAGCCGGAGGCGGTAATCATAGCCGTTTTCATACATTGCGGAGGAGAGACTGATGATACGGAATCCATGGATGGCGTTGCCGGTTCTTTTACTCGCGCTCGCGACGCTGGCCAACGCCGGTCCATATACCATCACCGTGTACCCGACGCTGGGGCCGAACTACTGGGCCAGCCCGTCGTACAACGCTTTCGTCGATAACGTCATCAACGGCATCCTCACAAATTCGAGCAGCGTGGGAAGCGGCTATTCGGCGTACAACGTCATCAGCACGGTATCGCCGAACCAGCCCATCGTGAGCAATTTCGAATCCTGGCAGGGCACGTTGGCCCCCGGGAGCGGCGAGTACGGCACGGACCTGTACTTCGCGGTACACATTGTGGCGGACCCGGGCTACCTGTTCACGCTGGCGGACCTGACGTATCACGAGACGCGGCCGGACGGCAGCGACACCTTCGACTACGCAGGCTTCACCTTCTGGAACGACCTGGTGGGATACAACGGCACCACCGTGTACAACACCGACCAGCCGGGCGACGACACGCTGATCCCACTGACGGAGCTGATCTACGTAGGGGAGTTCCTCGGGTACACCGCCGCATCCGGCACCGGTGACGACCAGGGGGCCCTCAACGCGGCCGCGTCCTGCCTAGGTTGCTGCTGCGGGCAGTCCATCACGGGCCAGTACACGCTGACGATCGACTCGGCCCCGGCGGGCAGCGGGCAGGCGAGCGTGCTGATCGGCGGGGACGCGTGCGAGGTGCCGGAGCCGGGCACGATGGCGCTGGCGGGTTTGGGCGCGATCGTTCTACTGGCGATGCGCCGCCGCGGTTAAGTTGCCCCTAGCGGTCCTGATCCTTCTATCACTTGTGTGGGCGTATGCCCTGCTCATGGGCGGCGGCGTATGGCCACGCGACTGGTATCCCTGCCTGGCGGCCATCGCCCTGATGGCGCTTCTGTACTTCGCATTCACACGCCGGGCGAACTTCGCGCCGCGCATGGCGGCGAGCCGGCGGTGGGCGTTCGCGGCGGTAGCTTCGGCGGCGGCGCTGCAGTTGGTTCCGCTGCCCTTGGACGTGGTGCGGGTGGTGTCGCCCGCGCGCGCGAGGCTCACAGAGGCCCTGGGCGCGATCGGAATACCCGCGCAGTCCGCCACGCTCAGCGTGGCGCCGGCGGCATCCTGGGAGTGGGCTATCACGCTGCTGGGGCTGATGGTGTTGTACGCGCTCCTGCGGGAGCTGGCGTACCGGTATGAAGACCGGCCTTGGGTGGCGGCGGCTCCGCTGGTGGCGTTCGCGACGCTGGAAGCGGTGCTGGGGCTGGCGCAAGCGGGGCTGGGCGGGAACGGTTGCGGCAGCTCGACGGGGACCTACGCCAACCGAAACCACTTCGCGGGGCTGCTGGAGATGTGCCTGCCGCCGGCGGTGATGGGCGCGGTGGCATTGTATGCGGGTTCGGGGCCGCGGGCGCGCCGGCGCAAGCCGCTGAGGCCCGCGCTGGCGGCGAGCGGGCTGCTGGTGTGCGCGGCGGTGATGCTGGCGGCGGTGGTGAACTCGCTGTCGCGGATGGGGTTCATCTCGACGCTGGGAGGGCTGGCGGTGACGGGGTCGCTCGCGCTGGCGCGCGGGCACGCGGGATTCCGGCGGGGGCTCCCGGTGACGGGGATCGTGCTGCTGGCGGTAGTGGCGTTCATCGTGCTGCCGACCAACCAGCTCATCGAGCGGTTCGGGAACCTGCCGGCCAGCGAGGAGCTTACGGCAGACGAGCGGGCCATCATCTGGGGCGACACGGTGCGGCTGATCCGCGCGTATCCGCTGTTCGGGTGCGGGCTGGGGGCTTACGAATCCGCGCTGCTGCCGTTCAAGACGGCGGGGCCGATGTTCACCGTCGATTACGCGCACAACGACTACCTGCAACTGCTGGCGGAACTGGGCGTAGTGGGGTTCGCGCCGCTGATGTTTCTGGTGGCGGCGATCTGCTCGGGCGCGGTGCGCGGATCGCTGCATTTGGCGCGAGGCCCCGGCGCGTACCTGACGATGGGCGCGGCGGGCGGGCTGACGGCGATTGCGCTGCACAGCCTGACGGATTTCAACCTATATACTCCGGCCAATGCCATGGCGGCGGTTTGGCTGGGGGCTTTGGCGGAGCGGGAGTAGGACTGCGCCGGCAAGGCTGCCGGCGTTCGAGGCGTGGCCGCCTGCTCCACGAGGCTTGGGTGGATGCTGCACAGAGAAGCAGGGCAAAGCACAAGCCACTACCTTCCTCTTTGCTGGGCCATCCAGCCAGCGGCGTAGTGGCCTCCCAGGGCTAGCAGCTCTTCGTGGGTGCCGGATTCCGTCACTCGGCCGTTGGCCATCACGTGGATGCGATCGGCGTGCATGGCCGTGGAGAAGCGGTGCGTGATCACCAGCGCGGTGCGGCCTTCGGCCAGGAGGCGGAAGCGCGAGAGCCAGTCGGCTTCGGTCCACGGGTCCATGGCGCTGGTAGGCTCGTCCAGGACGAGGATGCCGGCGCGGCGGTAGAACGCGCGGGCCAGGGCCACGCGCTGCCACTCGCCGACGCTCAATTCGGTGCCTTCGGCGAACATGCGCCCCAGGGGCGTCGCGTAGCCCTGCGGCAGCTTGTCCGCGATGGGCTCCGCGCCCGCGTCGCGCGAGGCCCGCTCGATCCGCGCCGGGTCCGACGCCGCCCGCCAATCGCCTAGTGCGATGTTGCCGGCGAGCGTTTCGCGGTAGTGCACGGGCTGCTGGAACAGCACCGCGATGCGACGGTGCAGCTCGTCGAGATCGAGCTTGCGCAGGTCGACGCCGTCCAGCTCGACGGCGCCCTCTTCGGGATCATAGAAACGGCACAGCAGCTTGAGCAGCGTGCTCTTGCCCGCGCCGTTCGGCCCGACTACGGCCGCCACACTGCCCGCGGGGATGTCCAGCGAGAAATCGTCCAGCGCGGCCTGAGCGGCGCCGGGGTAGCGGAACGTGACGTGGCGGAAGCGGATGCCCAGGGCGGGGATTTCGGGGGGCGCGGCGGGGTCGGGCGGGGAGACGACCTCCGGGGTGAGCGCCAGGAACTCGAAGAGATTGCCGAGGAACAGCAGGTTGTAATACAGGTGGCCGACACCCGCCAGCAGCGACCGCGCGAGTCCCAGGCCCTGCTGGAAGGCCTGGTAGAACAGGGCCAGCTCGCCTAGCGTGGCGGCGCCGCTCACGGCGCGCCATCCCATCCACACCACGGCCAGCGCGGCCACGGCGAGCGCCGCCAGCCCCGCGCCGGCCTCCGCCCAGGCGTTGCGCCGCGACAAGTCCAGCCGCTCCTCGCGCAAGCGCCCGCGCAGTCCTTCGTACAACCCCTGGAAGTGCCGGCCGAGGCCGTAGAGGCGCAGTTCGGCGGCCGCGTCGCTCGAAGTGAGCAGCCAATCGTAATACCAGACGCGGCGCTCGTCGGCGGTCACGCGCCTGCGCCAGTTGTGCTGCTCGATGCTGTAGCGCACCACGACGAGGAACGCGGGCAGCGTGCCGGCGAGAAGCACCAGGGGAATCCACCAGCCGAAGCGCGCCACCACGGCGCCCATGGCGGCGAGGGTGATGGTGTTCTGCGCGAGCCCGCCCAGGTTCTCGAGCAACTGGAGGGGGCGGTAGGCGCTCTCTTCGCGCGCGCGGTGCAGGTGATCGAAATAGTCGGGCGAATCGTAAAAGGCGAGGTCGGCTTCGATGGAGCGGCGATGGATGAGGGCGCGGATATGGTCGCCGGCGAGCTCGGATTGGGCGGCGCGGATGTGGCCGGAGGCGGCCTTGAGCGCCTCGCCGAGAGCGAGCACCACGCCCATGGCGATGACGGCCAGCAGGGCGGTGCGCAGGCCGGGCCATGCGCCTCCGGAGCGGATGGCGGCGAGGAGGGCGTCGACGACGGTCTTGGTGAGGTAGACGGTGGCGACCGGCAGGATGCCCTGCGCCAGGAGGAGCGCGGCCCAGAGAGCGGTCCAGCGGGGCGCCGCCTCCCACACGAGCGCGACCGCGCGCGGCACGTAGGGGAGTTCCGCGGCGACGCCACGCAGCTTATCCCGCAACAGATCGAGGTTTCTGGTCAACGGACTATTTTATCGAGTTAGCTGGCGCGTTGACGTCCGGTTGCACGGCGGCTTCGAGGGCGGCGGCGCGGGCGTGCGCGACTTCGCAGAAGTATTCGACCGGCAGGTCCAGCTCGCCGGTTTCCAGATAGGCGTGCGCGGGGCACCAGAGGCAGAGGTTGACGATATTGCAGGAACGGCAGCGCTCGAGGTACTCCGGGCGGCGGGAGCGCATGTCGCGGACCTTCGGAACCAGGGTGCGCCAGGCTTCGGCGAGAGTGCCGCGGCGGAGGTCGTAGACGCAATCCGGGTGCACGAGGGAGGAGCAGAGGCGGAACTTGCCGTCGTAAGTCACGCTGAAGCTTCCCTGCCCCGTGCCGCAGTGGAAGAGGTGATCGCAGTGAGCGTGCCCGGAAGGCTCCTGGATCAGGGTGTGGCAGCTCTTCTCCATGGCGCGGGCGCGTTCGGCGTCGGCGCGTTCGAGGGCGACCAGTTCGGCGGGAGTCAGGCGTTCGGCGAGGATTTCGGCGTTGCGGGCGGCGTTGCGGTCGTAGCGGGCGTGCAGGAGGGGATCGAAGCGGAAGTAGTCCTTGGTTCGCGCGCGGCAGAATTCGGCGATGGCGGGGAGTTCGTGCGCGTTGGAGCGCATGGCCATGGCCTTCAGGCGCACGCGGACGCCGGCCGCAAGAAGCATGTCCAAGCCGCGCTGGAAGGCGGCGAAGGAACCGGGGCGGCGGGTGACGCGCTCGTAGGTTTCGCGGGTGACGCCGTAGACGGTGATTTCGATGTCGCGGGGCGGGTAGCGGCGGAACAGTTCGACGTGTTCGGGGCGGACGAGGCCGCCGGTGGTGAAGACGCTGACCAGAAGGCCCTTGCGCTTGAGCGCCAGGTAGATATCGGGGAAGTCGTCACGCAGGAGCGGCTCGCCGCCTGTGATCAGACACCAGAAAGCGCCTAATTCAACGGCTTCGCCCGCGATGCGGCCGATTTCCGGAAGGGTGAGTTCACGGTCACGGGCGGCGGCGTCCGCGGCGGGGAGGTTGATGTAACAGTGGCGGCAGTCGTTGGGGCAGCGGGCGGTCAGTTCGATATCGAAGCTGAGCGAGGCGCCGCGCGCGAGGCTGCGGTCCCAGGCGGAGAAGTCCTGGATGCGGACGGTTTGGGCGAAGGGGGTGGGCATTTAAGGAGTGCGGGGAGGATTAGGCTTCGGGGCACGGCACAATGGCCCGTCTCTTGGGAGTCGCTCAGTTTACACACGTGCTTTCGGCCACGCGCCGCACGACCTAAGATGTAATGACGAGTTGGCAGGCATCCTCACATATAGTGCCATTGAACCTTATACAGTTGCCTTGTATGACTTTTCTGCCCCCTGTGATCGTCCCCCCCTTGCATCCAGCCAAAACCGCCTCTTCCGGATCGGATCTCGTCAGCACGGTTAGTTTCGGAGTTTTCCACGCTCTCTGCTTCATGATTGATGTACCTTCGTTTCGTTTACCCTTGCCGTCAACTGCTTAGGTCTCTGGTGTCCGAAGATGAGCGGGGGGCGCCCTTACAAGGCGCTCTCCACAGCATCGTCACCGGAAACATCGTCAGCATTTCCGTCGGCAAGCGAGGATGGCTAGTCCGGCAAGCCCGACTAGACTTAGGCTAGATGGTTCTGGAACGCCAGCGTCAGGACGAACTTGGAACCAAGCGCCTCCTGCAGCACCACTCACCGTCGCTATGCTGATGGTGTGGTCTCCTGGGCCGAGCAAAAAACTACCACTGCTAAAACGACTATCAGCCAGACAGTGCTCAGGACCGTCGCCGCCCGTGCATCCGTCATAGGACACTATGGGAGCGGACGTCGTGCCCAGAGAGACTCCCCCGTCAAACGCCTCAAACCAGTCGACGGATTCGAAACCATCCACCAGGACGAGGTATGCAGGCGAAGTCAAGGTTATAGTCCACGGACCAGCTCCGGGGTTGAGCACTGTGGCATCGTCTGAATAGGTAGCATTACCGGTTGTGGCTGCCGGAAACGAATCACCAGGCCATTGAAATCCATACCACTGATCAGGATTGATGGGGCCCGCGAAAGCACTGAGGGCGCACAGTAGGAAGACTATGAAGATTTTCTTCAAGGTATATCCTCCAATGGCGGCAGTTCTTATACGCTAGACTGCCTTTGGTGAATATATCACAATTCGGAGCCTGTTGATGCGGGTATTTGTACTATCCGGGAGAAAAACTTCGATATTGTGCAATGTTGAGGTCTTACGACGAGCCCAGGTCATCGCACCCATTGCCACAGTTCCTATGTCTGCGGCACGCTGAGTGTCCGTTGCCAGGGCCTGCGCCGTTGTTTCGCTGCTTGCAGGCCGCCAGGACGGCCTCTTCAGGATCGGATCTTCCCAGCACGATAAGTCTTGGCGGTTCCCAGTTTTTTTCCCTCATCGATTGGCCCCTCTCGTTTACACATGTTTACAAATGTAAACATTATGTGCGTAAACAAAATAAATGCTGGTATAAGTTTAGCCTTCCAGGGGTCCGGTTTGTCAACAGAAAGTTGGGTATTGCCGCGCTAGCCTTGCGGGGGCTCTTTCACTTGCCGGGACTTCCAATCCCGGACGGTCCATCCGCGCTCACCGGGCCCGATCAGGCCCAGGTCGCGGGCCTGGGCATGGGCCACCTTGCAGAGATGCTCCACGGGGGTATCGAGGGTACCGTTTTCGGCCCACGATTTGGCGGGGCACTGTTCGCACAGGCTTTTGAGGAAGCAGCGGGCGCAACGCGCCAGATAGTCCGGGTTGGCGGCTTTGACCGCGAGCACGCGCGGGAAGAAGTCCGTGAGGGCTTCGCGGAGCGAACCGGCGCGGAGATCGTAGCCGAATTCCGGAGCGCGCAGGCCCATGCAGGGTTGAAAGCGTCCGTAGGCGTCCACGCAGCCGCCGGCGCCCGCGCCGCAACGGAAGAGCTTGCCGCCCGGCGGCCCGAGGAACTTGCGGCAGAACTCGTCCATTTCCTTGAGGCGCCGCCGGCCGCGGCGCGCCTCGATGGCGATTCCCTCCTCCGGGGACAGGCGGAGGGCGCGAATCGCGTCGTTTTTGGCCGGGTTGTCGCGGCGGTTGCGCAGGTCGAAGTACATGGAATAGCCGGGCGGTTCCTGCATCCAGGGGATGGTGGCGGCCCAGGCTTCGAACTCTTCGATCTCGCGCCGGTTGGGAGGGAGCAACGCCTGCTTGACGATGAAGGGGACCTTGCGGTCGAGCAGCAACTCGACGCCCTGGCGAAACTGGGCGTACGAGCCCGGGACCCGCGACACGGCCTCATAGGATTCGGCGTGCATGCCGTAGACGGTCACCTCGATGAGCACGCGCGGCGGAATGCGGGCCAGCAGGTCCGCCAGTCGCGGCGTAATCAGCCGGGCGTTGGTGAACAGGAGCACCTTGATGCCCAAGCGCCGGGCGAACAGGTAGAGTTCCTCGAAATCCTCCCGAAGGAGCGGCTCTCCGCCCGTGTAGCGGACCTCGAGGCAGCCGAGCCCGGCGGCTTCGGTCAGGATGCGCTTCCATTCCGCGGTAGGCAGCTCTCGCGCCATGGCCTGCCGGTCCCCGGCCGGGAGGTTGATGCAGCAGTGAATGCAATCGTTGTTGCACCGCTCGGTCAGTTCGATGTCCAGGTGGCCCAGCCGCGGCCCTTTCGACGTCCCGATTTTGAACTCGTGGGGCGGCACCCGCTGGACGTACTTGCTCATAGGGTAGGCACCAGGCGCTCGATTTCCGCCACGATGGCTCCGCTTTTGTCGAACTCCATGGCGTAGCAGGGGACTTCGCTCGCCAGGGAGTCCACCAGCGCAAGAGTCTTTTCCCACCAATCGCGGGTGGCCAAGGGGCGGATCACGCAACCCAGCAAGGTGTCGAGCATTTCACGCCTATCGGCCACCGCGGTCAGGCGGTTTTCGGTGGACTTGCGGAGGAAGAAGATGGCGCGCAAGGGCGCGGAGGCCGCCGAGACCACGGGGAGCTGGCCGTGGCTCCAGGATCCGTAGACCCGCCAGGCGCCGCCGTCGCGGCGCACCACGTTGCGGTCGTCGCAGAGGATTTCGGCATGACCGGCGAGCAGGCCGGCGGTGGTGGACTTGCCGGCTTCCGAGTGGCCCACGAAAAGCAGGCCGCGGCCGTCCATCACCGCTCCGCTCGAATGCAGGAAGAAGCCCTCACGTTCGGCCAGGACGCGCGCGAGCACGATCTGGTCGGTCGGAAACATCGTGAGAGCCTGGAGATCTCCTTTTTCGTATTGGCTTTTGGAAGGGTGATAGATCTGCCCGCGCGTGTGGGCACCGTTGAACACGGCGGCCACATGCAAGGTGGGGTCGTCCGGTTCGGGCGAGATGCCCAGGTAAATCCAGGACTCGCCTTTGCGGTAGATGGCCCAGGGAGCCTTGCGGTACACCAACTGGCCGAGGTTCGAGCGATCGAACTCCGGCATTTCGAAGTGGTGATGGATGCCGACCACATCCGCTCCAGGCTCAGCCACGCGGAAACATTCGAACTTGGAGCCGAAGGTGGCGTCCGTAATGGGCAGGTCGCTTTCGACGGTCACGGTGAGGCCGGCGATGCGGTAGTGCCTCTTGTGTTGCGTTTCCCAATTCATTCTGAAGTTCCGGGTCTGTTGGGCGATGGAGCACAGGTACGGCACGCGGGCGGAGTAGCGGCCGGTCTCGAGGCGGGCATAGACTCCGCACCAGCGGCAGTCGCCGCGCAGGGTGCAAGTGCCGCAACCTTCGAGATACTCGTCGCCGCCGCGGACCTTGCCGGCGAGCGAAGGCAGGAACTTGTCCCAGGCGTGGGCGAAGCCGCCACGACGGAGGTCGAACCGCAAGGCGGGGTCCTTGATCTGGGAACAGAAGCTCATGCCGCCGTAAGGATCGATATGAAACTCGGAGCGCCCGATGCAGGCGGTGAACAGGCAATCATCGGCCGGCGGCGCTTTTTCGCACGGGCCATCGGATGGCGGATCCAGGGCCACAACATCGGCGGCCGGCAGGCGCTGGGACTCGATTTCGCGATTGCGGGCCGCGGAACCGGACGCGGATTTGAACAACCACGCAGCGCCGACGCGCCAGGCGGGGCTCAGCGACTTGGCCAGCGCGATCATTTGGTCCCACTGATGCCAGTTGTCGCGCATGGGGATGAGTTGCACGATGAAGCCTGCGCCGGCTTCCTTGAGATACGCGAAACCGCGCATAGCCATTTCGAAGCCGCCGGGGTGCCGGGTGACATGGTCGTAGACCTCGGGGGTGGCGCCGTACAGAGCGACCATTTTGGAGCCCTTGCGGCGCATGGCCTGGGCGATGGCCGGCGTGATCAGCGTACCGTTGGTGTTCAGGCTGTAGCCGGCGCTGTGGGAAGTGAGATAGTCGAAGATCTCCGGGAAGTCCGGCCGCAGCATGGGTTCGCCGCCGGAGATGCGCCAGCGGCGGCAGCCCAGGGCACGGGCGTCATCCGCGATCCGGCGGATTTCATCGAAGCCGAGCTCGCGTTCCCGCTCCGGGGCGGACTCGGGAAGCCACAACCAGCAGTGCCGGCACGCGTTGTTGCACCGGTAGGTGAGATCGATGCTTCCTTCAAGTGGCAACCGCGGCGTGGATTTGGCCGATTTGTGAGTTATGTAGCGGGACAATGCGCGAAGAGAATAGACTAGCATAGTTTCGGAACCTCTCTCTCGAAAATGGCCGCGACCTACCAAGCCCCTACGCCCGAGGGTGAACTTCTGCTGCTTTGCGCCAGGCGCAAGTGGGATGGGGAACGTGTACAGGAATTGCTTCCCTGTGTGACGGATTGGGATTCCGTGTTGAAGCTGGCGGGACGGCACGGCCTGGCGCCGCTCGTTTACTGGCGCCTGAAGGACGAGCACGCGGCAGCAGTGCCAGCCGAGGCGTTCACGCGCTTGCGAGCCAGCTACATGCATGCGCTGCGGCGGGGGATTCTATACGAGCGGGAGCTGATCCGCATTCTCAACCTGCTGGCTTCGCGCGGGATCGAGGCCGTGGGCTACAAGGGGCCGTTGCTGGCGGCGATGACGCACCGGCAGGTGGGGCTGCGGGATTTCGCGGACCTGGACATCCTCATTCGCAAGCGCGACCTGCCGCGCATTTTCGAGGCGCTCGGCGAGACCGGCTACCGTCCGCAGCGCGACCTCAACCCTTCGCAATGGAAGGCGCTGCTACGATTCGATTACGAAGCGCCCATGGCCCGAGCGAGCGACGGGAGCCTGTTGGATTTGCAGTGGGCAAGCCCGCCGCGGTTCCTGTCGTTGCCGGTGGGGCCGAATGTGGAAGGCGCTCGTTACGCCACGGTGAAGCTAGGGGACCGCGAGTTCCGCACGCTGTGCGCCGAGGATCTGCTGCTGGTGCTCTGCTCGCACGGCGCCAAGCACGTGTGGGACAGGCTGCAGTGGCTTGCGGACGTGGCGGGGATTATCGAAACGAGCCCGGCCATGGATTGGGATGCGGTGCTGGACCGCGCAGCCGAGTGGCGGAGGCGGCGCATGGTGCTGCTGGGGCTCGCGCTGGCGCACGATCTGCTCGAGGCGCCGCTGCCGGAGCGAGTGCTGCGGGAGATTCAGGCCGAGCCGGCGGCAGGGCGTCTGGCCCGCGTGGTACGAGAACGGCTGTTCGATCCGTACACCGGGGAGACGGGCGTCCTCAGGATGGCGCGTTTTCATGCGGCGGCCATGGATCGATGGCGCGATGCGGCGATGTACTTATTCCGGCTGTCGGCTACACCGACGCCGGGCGATTGGGGAGCCGTGACACTGCCCGAGTGGCTGATGGCGGGCTACTACGTCGTGCGGCCCGTACGGTTCTTTGTCCAGTATGTGTTCGGGCGGCGAAGCCTTTAGCAAGCTGCCGGCACGCACTGGCGGCCGGGATTTCGCCGGCAGGGCTGCCGGCGTTCGAGGCGTGGCCGCCTGCTCCACGGGCTAGCGGTTATTCTTGCGGCAACGGCGATAGACCCGGCGCGCGCGGGCGAGGCATCCCACTCGGCTCAGCAATGCGATGAGGCCGCGTTCCAGACCGGTGCCGAGGCGGACAGGGCTTCCATCGCGTTCTACGCGAACTACCCTGCCGAGAATGCCGTCCCGCTGCACCATCCCGTCAGGTACTTCGACGTTGTCGCCCTTCAGGAGAAATGCTCCTCCACGCGTGGCTGCGACGCGATGAACGCGGAGCCTCCGGCTGGCGGGATCGACGAAAGCCACGATGTCGCCCGTGCGTACCGGGGCCGCCGCAGCCGGCTCCACGGTGACGACGTCTCCGTCCCGAACGAACGGACTCATGCTGCCGCCGCGGGCGCGGAAGCGGAAGGGCACGCCGCGGTCGAGCACCGCGCGCATCAGGTCCAGCAGCGCAGCGCCGGAAAGAGACAGTTCGGTTCGCTCAAGCCGCGGGAACTGTGACAAGGATCTTCCGATTGAGGAGTTCAGTGGCGAAGCCTTCGACATCCTTCTCAATTTCCTCGACGGGCGCCTCGAACTCCTGCGCCAGGCCAGCGGCGATCTCGCGCAGGGTCCGTTGGCCGTCCAAGCGGTCCCAGATGGCGCGGCCAGTTTCATTGAGGGTGTAGAGTTCGTCTTCCATGTCGCCAATGCCGGCGGCGAGAGGAACTATTACGATTTCACCTTCGATGACGCGGGCAACGATGTCTTCCGAGGGGAGCAATTTGGATTCCAGCGAGGTCACGATCCTGTTTTACCATAAACCCGCTTTAGAGCAGCCGGGTTGAGGCAAATCATTGGCTGTGGTTTACTGGTTTAAGCCGTTTATGGCTTCTATTGCAGAGAATCGGAGCGAGGCTCGTCCTCCGGGGGGACGAGCGCGGCAACTTCCTTGGGGCGCCATCATTTGGACAGGCATGCTGCTCGTGATCTGCTACGCGCCGGTCCTCGCGCGGCTGGTCCGGCAATGGGCCGCCGACGATGACATGGGGCACGGCTTCTTCGTACCGGTGGTGGCCGGCTACATCGTCTGGAAAATGCGCGGGCAGTTGATGGCGGAACCGGTCTCGACCAACTGGTGGGGCCTGGCGCTGGTGGTTTATGGAGCGCTGCAAGTAACAGTTGCCACGCTGGCGGCGGAATTATTCCTGGCGCGCACGGCATTCATTATTTCCCTGGTGGGGGCAGTCCTTTTCACGTGCGGGACGCGCTGCACGCGCAAGCTCGCCTTTCCGCTTTTCCTGCTGGTCTTCATGGTTCCGATCCCGGCAATTGTTTACACCCAAATCACATTCCCGCTGCAATTGCTGGCCAGCCGCGTGGCGGAGGCAGCCCTGAGCCTGATCGGAATCCCGGTGATGCGGGAAGGAAACATCCTGGAGCTTCCCAGCCAGCGGCTGTCGGTGGTGGAGGCGTGCAGCGGCATCCGGTCGCTGCTGTCTCTGACCTTCCTGAGCCTGGTTTACGCGTACTTTTTCGATGAAAAGCGCTGGATGCGACCGGTACTTTTGATCGCCACGGTGCCGATCGCGATCGTGGCGAACGCTTTTCGCGTGACGCTATCGGGCATCCTGAGCGAATACAAGAAGGAACTGGCCGAGGGATTCTCGCACGCGCTTTCCGGCTGGGTGATCTTCATGATCGCCCTGGTAATCCTGGTCGCATTCCACCACGTCGTGAATGCCGTGTACCGGAGGTGGCATGCCCGCGGCTAGCCCCTGGTTTGCGTTCCTCGGTTCGCGCTCGATGAGGGTTCTCAGCGTTATCCTGCTGGCGCAAGCGGCGGCGTTCTACGGTTTCTCACGCAAGGAGGACGTTCCGCACCCCCGGCCGCTGGCGGAGCTCACGACCTCGGCGGGCCAATGGTCGCTGCTCCAGGAGGGAGTGATCGACGAACAGACGCGCCAGGTTCTGGCGGCGGACGACACGCTCAGCCGGCAATACGTCAATGCGGATTACACGGCGGTGGCGGGTCTGTTCATTGCTTTCTTCAAGACCCAGCGCACGGGGCAGATGCCTCATTCGCCGAAGAACTGCCTGCCGGGCGCGGGTTGGGTGCCCTCGGAATCGGGACGGATGACGATCGACGTGCCGGGAGCCGGCAGCATCGAAGTAAACCGCTACGTTGTGACACGCAACGATGAGCAGAGCCTGGTAGTGTATTGGTACCAGACACGCAACCGCGTGGTCGCGAGCGAGTACAAGGCGCGCGTCTACCTGGTTGCGGATGCGATCCGCTACAACCGGACCGACACGGCGCTGGTGCGGGTGACGGTGCCGGTGCGGGGCGATGTGGCGCAAGCCGAAGCGGCCGCGGTCGACTTCGTCAAGGCATTTTTCGGCCCGCTGAAACGGCAGTTGCCTTCGTAACACGGCGCAGCGCAAAGTGATCGAACTTCCGCCGGCAGGTCTGGCGACCTGCTCCACCAAGCCGCGGTGAATTGCGGAATCACGTAGCCTGTCCCCGGATCTAGACTGGAAAGGGAGGTTTTGCACGATGAAGTTGCGGTGGGTATTGTTGGCGGCACTTGTCATGCCGGCGCTCGGCGCGGCAGCCGAGTGGAAGGCCGGAGCCGCCAAGGTCCCGATGACCCCTCAAGGCCGGCTTTTCATGGCGGGTTTCGGCAACCGGAACAAGCCTTCGGGAGGCACCGCCCAGGAATTGTATGCCAAAGCCCTGGTTCTGGAGGACCCGGCGGGCACCCGCGCGGTCCTGGTCACCACCGACATGTTGGGCTTCCCGGCCAGCCTTGCCAAGACCATCGCTACCCGTGTCCAGGCGCAATACGGCATTCCCCGCGAACGCTTGTTCCTCAACTCCTCTCACACCCACTGCGGCCCGGTGGTCTCCGGCATGTCCGCCGTTCCGGGCTACAACATGTCGCCCAAAGATTGGGATGACGTCGCCGTCTACACACGCCAGCTTGAAGACAAGCTGATCTCAGTGATCGGCGCCGCCATTGCCAACCTCGCTCCGGCGCGCCTCTGTTTCGGAAAGACTTTAGCGACATTCGGCATTCACCGCCGCATGCCAGGCGGCAAGACCTGGGGTCCCAACTTCGAGGGTCCAGCCGACCACGACGTGCCAGTTCTCCGGGTCGAATCCCCGGAAGGCTCCTTACGCGCCGTGGTTTTCGGCTATGGCTGCCATAACAGCACCATCAGCATTTACAAATTTCACGGCGATTACGCCGGCAGCGCGCAGCAATGGCTCGAGGCGCGCCATCCCGGCACCGTGGCCCTTTTTGTCATGGGCTTCGGCGGCGATGTCAAAGCCTATCCCAACGGCACCGTCGAACTTGCCGAGAGTTACGGCGCCATGCTCGGCGCGGCCGTTGATGCGCTTATGCGCCGGCCCATGCAACCCGTCGCGGGTCCTCTGAAGACTCACTTTGAGACCGTGGCGCTGAAGTTCGCCGCTCCGCCGAGCCGCGAGCAACTCAACGAGCGTGTCAAGAACGGTACTCCGATCGTGCGCCGCGACGCCGAGGTCATGCTCAAAATTCTGGACCGCGACGGCCGTTTGCCCTCTGAATACCCATGGCCTGTGCAGGCTTGGCAATTCGGTCATGACCTCACCTTGATCGCCCTGGGCGGGGAGGTAACCAGCGAATACGCCCTACGATTCAAGAAGGAATTCGACGCCAACCGCCTCTGGCTGGCCGGCTACAGCAACGACGTTTTCGGATACATCCCGTCCCTGCGCATTCTTCAGGAAGGCGGCTACGAGGCCGGCGTCAACTCCATGGAGTTCTACCTGCAGCCGGGTCCCTGGGATTCGTCCATCGAAGAAACCGTTGTGAAAGCGGTTCACGATGCAGCAGGCCGCGTCCGACTCGACTGACTCGCCCTCGTTCAGAAGTGGGCGCGAGTATAATCGTTGATTCATGATTCCGGCCATCCTTCTCGCGGGCGCGCCTGCCATCGCCCCTCAACGTCTGCTTTCGCTGGGAGCCGTCGACCTCATCATCATCGTCGTGTACTTCGCGGCGGTGCTGGGGATCGGCGTCTATCTGAAAAGGCACACGAAGACCGGCGAGGATTTCTTCATGGCCGGCCGGGAGATGACGGCCTGGATCGCGGGGTTGAGCTTCGTCGCGGCCAATCTGGGCTCGCTCGAACTGATGGGATGGGCCGCCGCGGCCTATCAATACGGCATCCTGGCGACGCACTGGTATTGGGTAGGCGCCATTCCCGCCATGCTCTTCCTGGGCGTGGTGATGATGCCGTTCTACTACATCTCGAAAACGCACTCGGTGCCCGGATATCTGAAGCTGCGCTACGGCGAGCCCGCCCGCGCGCTCTCCGCTGTCAGTTTCGGGCTAATGACGGTCTTCATGAGCGGCATCAACATGTACTCGATGGCGCTGGTGTTGAAGGTGGTGCTGGGCTGGGACATCAATTTCAGCATCTGGGTCAGTTCGCTGACGGTGGCGGCTTACGTGGTGGCGGGCGGACTGCTTTCGGCGATCTTCAACGAGGTGCTCCAGTTCGTGCTGATCTGGCTGGGCGCGCTGCTGATTCCGATCCTGGGCCTGGTGGAGGCCGGCGGCTGGGACGGCATGGTGGCGCGCATCGCACGCAACTTCCCAGGGCAGGACTACACGCACTTGTGGCGCACGATGGGGTCGTTCGGCGACAATCCCATGGGCATCCACTGGACGGGCATCGTGCTGGGCTTGGGGTGGGTGATTTCGTTCGGTTACTGGACGACGGATTTCCTGGTGGTGCAGCGCGTGCTGGCGGCGAAAGACCTGCGCTCGGCGAAGATGGCTCCCATCATCGGCGCCTCCTTCAAGATGATGGTGCCATTCATCGTGATCCTGCCGGGCTTGCTCGGGCTGGCCGTGCTGCCGATGCACCTGACGGGCGAGGCCCAGGCCCTGGCTACGGGCGGCCATAGCTACAACGAAGTGCTGCCGCTGATGCTGGCGCGCTACTGCGGTCCGGGCCTGCTCGGGTTGGGCATCACGGCGCTGATCGCGGGGTTCATGAGCGGCATGGCGGGCAATGTCAGCGCCTTCGCCACCGTGTGGACCTACGACATCTACCGCGCGCTGATCCGGAAGCAGGCCGGCGACGAGCACTACGTCAAGGTGGGGCGCTGGTGCACGATCCTGGGCGTGCTGGTTTCGATCGGCACGGCGTATGCCGTGATGGCCTTCCTCAGCATCATGGACTACGTGCAGGCGCTGTTCAGCTTCTTCATCGCGCCGCTGTTCGGCACCGTGCTGCTCGGCATGTTGTGGAAGCGCGCCACGCCCGCGGGCGGATTCTGGGGGCTGCTGGCCGGAACCGCATCGAGCATCGGCATGTGGGCCTGGGTGAAGCTGGATCCGAGCGCGCTGGCCTATATCGCGCTCTCCAGCAAGGCCAAGGACATGGCTGAAAATATGTACCGCGGTCTATGGAGCTGGCTGATCTGCGTGGCGGTGACGGTGGCGGTAAGCATGGCCACGAAACCGAAACCGGATGCGGAACTCCGCAACGTGGTGTACGGCCTCACCGCGGTTCCGGGGGAGGGTCACCTGCCGCTCTACAAGCGCCCCATCTTCTGGGCGGCGGTGGTGGCGGTTGTGTTCGCGGCCCTGAATATTGTCTTCTGGTAATTGGCACAGATGATTTGGGAAGAACGTTGGCACCCGCTGCGGGAAGAGTGGGTGGTGGTGGCGGCGCACCGCCAGAACCGGCCCTGGAGGGGCGACAAGGTGGCGGGCGACGCCGAGAACCTGCCTGAGTACGTCCCGGACTGTTATCTCTGCCCCGGCAACCTGCGGGTAAGCGGAAAACGCAACGCGAAGTACGATCACATCTTCGTATTCGACAACGATCATCCGAGCGTAGGCATGAACGCACCGGCGGAGCTGGCGCCGCCTCCGGGCATCTATCGCAACCGACCGGCCCGCGGCATCGCGCGGGTGCTCTGCTACAGTCCCAAGCACAACCTGACGCTGGCGGAACTCGCGCCCGCCGAAATCGAGCAGTTGTTCGCTGCCTGGCGGCAGCAGTATCTGGAACTAGGAGCGATGAAGGAGATCAACGACGTACTGATCTGGGAGAACAAAGGCGCGGTGGTGGGTTGTTCAAATCCGCACCCGCACTGCCAGATTTACGCCACCAATTTCGTCTGGAAGAACGTGGAAAAGTATGCCGAAGTGAGCTTACGGCACAAGCGCGAAACCGGGCGAGTGCTGTTCCAGGACATCCTGGAAGCCGAGCGCACCGACGGGCGCCGCATCGTTTACGAAAACGAGACCGCCATCGCTTTCATCCCGTACTTTGCGCGCTACGCATACGAACTCTACGTCGCGCCGAAGGCCACGCACGCGAGCCTGGCGACCCTGTCGGAGAAAGAAATCGCCGACCTATCGCTCGCGCTGCACCGCGTCGAGATTTGTTACGACAACCTTTGGCGCATGTCGTTCCCGTACATTCTGACGCTGCACCAGGCGCCGACCGACGGCGCGGACTACAGCGAGTTCTTCCACTTTCATATGCAGTTCCAGCCCCCGCTGCGCAAGCCGAACCTGCTGAAATACCTGGCCGGTTCGGAGACCGGCGGGGGAAATTTCCTCAGCGACACCAGTCCGGAAGAGAAGGCCGCCGAGTTGCGCGGACAGCCCAAGCGGCACTACAAGCAAGCCAAGAGCTAAGGAGGGATGATGGCGGACGCGCACGCGTTGCTCGAGCCGATCCGGAATCTGCACGCGCGAATCCGCGACGAGGTGGTGCGCGCCTGCGAACGGGCATCTCTCGAAGAGATGGCGCGCGTCGCCAAGGATGAGTCGGGCGACACGATCTACGCCGTCGACGAGATCAGCGAGCCGCTGATCGTCGAAGCGCTCGAAAAGGAAGTGGCCTGCCATGCGCCGCTGGTGCTGATCGCGGAAGGGTTGCCGAACGAAGGCATGGTGCTGCCGCGCGGCGCTTCGCAGGCGGACGCGCGCTGGCGTATCATCATCGACCCGATCGACGGCACGCGCGGCCTCATGTATCAGAAGCGCAGCGCCTGGATTCTGACGGGCGTGGCGCCCAACCGCGGCCCCGGAACGACGCTCGCGGACATCGAGCTTGCGGTGCAGACCGAGATCCCGCTGCTCAAGCAATACCTGATGGATGAGTTATGGGCGGAGCGCGGAGCGGGCGCATCCGCTGAGCGCATCAACCGCTTCACCGGCGAGCGGCGGAGCCTCCGCCTGCGTCCTTCGCAGGCTAAGTCCATCGCGCACGGCTTCGCCATGGTGGTGCGGTTCTTCCCCGGCGCGCGCGACGTGCTGGCGGCGATCGACGAGGAGATCATCCGGGGCGCGTTGGAGCCCATCAAACCAGGGAAAGCGCACTGCTTCGAAGACCAATACATCTCCACCGGCGGGCAGCTTTACGAATTGATGAGCGGGCATGATCGCTTCGTCGCGGACTTACGGCCCTACGCCGAACGCGTGCTGGCACGGCAGGGCCTTGCGCTGGGCTTGTGCTGCCATCCTTACGACCTGTCGACGGAACTCATCGCGCGGGAAGCCGGCGTGATCGTGGCGGACCCGGCCGGCGGACCGCTCAAGGCTCCACTCGACACGGAGACCGACGTCAGTTGGGCCGGTTACGCCAACCAGACAATTCACGATCAAATCGCGCCGCTTTTGATAGAAGGCCTAAGCAGGCGCGGCCTGCTGAGCTGAGGCCGTAGTTGCATCTCACAGGCTAGCCGTCCGCCTCGCTGCTAGTGAACCCGGCACAGCCGAGATTCACGCGATGGTCGTTCTTCCTCCCTGCCGGCGAAACGTTCTCGTGGTAGTCGACGTCCGAATTTTATGGTCTCTGGATGATTGCATGTACACGAAAGGCTTGGTCTTGACCTGCCCCCTTTTTCTCTGCCAGTCGTAATTTGGAAAGCCGGGTTTCAT
>CAYLLB010000075.1:0-19357 GCA_964384215.1 uncultured Solibacteraceae bacterium
GCGGGGAACTGAGGCGGGCGACGAAATCGAAAGGATCCTCAATGAGCATCCCTTTTGCAGATCCTAAGGTCTCTTTAACCGTCGCGGCCAGCCGTGCGGCGGCGCGCTGCTCGGCGTCGGTCGGATCGCGGTAGACCAACTCGGGGCAGTCCGGCCGCCGGCCGAGCTTCACGTCCAGGAAATCGTCCTCGCGCAGAGTGAACTGGTAACGCGCAGGCTTCCAACCGAGGAGCTGGATGATCTGCGCGTCCGGAAGCAGGTGCCAGTTCTGGCGGATAACCGTGATGTAAATCCGCCGCAACTGGTCCGGCCGCAGGGTGGGCTTTGGAGGAAGCCCCATGGCGCTCCCCAGGCGCAGGATATTGGCCGGCGCCGTGTGCACCACCTCGGCCATGCGATCAGCATTGGCCAGTTCCCAGTTGCGCCAGACGAACTGGTAAAGGCGGCTGGGGAAATGGGTCTCGGCGATGGCGGTGGAACGCGTCTGTTGCTGGGCGGGCATGATGCCGGCAAGGCCTGCGGTTGCAGCGAGGAAGTGTCGTCGAGGGATCATGAGGAGTCCCAGTATATCGTCAAACGGTTATGTTCAGTCAGGGGTGGTGGTTTTCAGCCAGTCCGCGAAGTTGAAGTGGCTGTTAAGTGATTTGTTTACAATGTGTTGAGTTTGGCATCCGGGATGCACCGCAAACGGCGTGACATTTGGGAGGCTTGCCATGAAACCGACGTTGCTGAAACTGGTGGCAGTAGCTGTTGGGCTGGCTGGTGTTGGTTGGGCGCAAGAAGACGACAGTCCGGGGCGCGGCGTCGCGCGCATTAGTGTGATCAATGGCGATGTGTCGGTTCGCCGGGGCGACACGGGAGACTGGGTGGCGGCCGCGATCAACGCGCCGCTGGTGGTGGAAGACCGTTTGACGACCGGTGAAGGGTCCCGAGCCGAGGTCCAGTTCGACTACGCCAACATGATCCGCCTGGCGCCTTTGAGTGAAGTCCGTTTCTCCGAACTCGAATATCACCGCTACCAGGTGCAGGTGGCGCGCGGATTGGTGACCTTCCGAGTGTTGCGGGACATCGACGCCCAGGCCGAAATCTGCACACCGAGCGTTTCCGTGCGCCCCGTAAAGAAGGGCATCTACCGCATCGAAGTGCGCGAGGACGGCACCACGGAGGTGACCGTGCGCAAGGGTGAAGCCGAGGTTTTCACTCCGCGGGGTAGTGAACGGCTGAATTCCGGACGCACGATGCTCGCCCGCGGTTCTGCCTCCGATCCCGAGTTTCAGATGGTGCGCGCGCGGGATACCGACGATTGGGATCGTTGGAACGCGCGCCGTGACGATGACCTGGAGCGCTCCCGGTCTTATAAGTACGTCGACAGCGACATTTACGGTGCCGAGGATTTGGACAGCTACGGCCGGTGGGTCAGCGTGGACAGCTACGGCTGGGTGTGGACCCCGCGTGTAGCGGTCGGCTGGGCGCCCTATCATTACGGGCGCTGGGTGTGGATCGATTGGTACGGCTGGAGTTGGGTGAGCTACGATCCGTGGGGTTGGGCTCCTTACCATTACGGCCGATGGTTCAACAGCCCCATGTACGGCTGGTGCTGGTGGCCGGGCGGCCGCGGGCCGCACCATCGCCACTATTGGAGCCCGGGCCTGGTGGCGTTCTTCGGTTGGGGCGGCCACGGCGGTGGTTTCGGTTTCGGCTTCGGGAACGTGGGCTGGGTGCCGTTGGCGCCTCACGAGCCGTATCATCGCTGGTACGGCCATGACCAGTATCGCGGCTTCCGCAGCGGCTACATCGACAACAGTACCCACATCGTGAATAACATCAACATCGTCAACAACTACCGCAACGCCCGCGTGCACAACGGCATGACCGGCATCGACGCCGACGGTTTCGTGCGCGGCCGCCGCGATGGGATGCGTAGCCTCGGCGAGGGCGAAGCGCATGGCGCCAGCCTGGTGCGCGGCGTTGTGCCGGTAACTCCGAACAGGGACAGCCTCCGCATGGCCGACCGCCAAGTGCGCACGGACACTGTGGCGCGATCCAGTTCCAATGAACGGTTCTTCAGTAGCCGGCAGCCTGCCAGGGTCGATCGGGTGCCGTTCGATGAGCAGCGCCGCAGTGTGGAGAGGGTTGCCACGCGAACCGCCAGCGGTGGAAGCACAGGTGTGGCTGGTGGGCAGGTGGACCGCGTAACCCGTGGAACAATCCGCAACGACAACGCGGACCGCGGCGGCTGGCGTAGGGCCGATACGGTGGACCGGAACGCTGGCGCCCGCAGTGTGGATAGCACGAGCGGGCGCGGCGGCGGCGTCGATCACAACAGCCGCACCGGAAGCGGCATGGTTGAACGGGGCACAGACACCGGCCGCGTGAACCGTCAGAGTGGAGACAACAGTGGTTGGCGGCGGTTCGGCCAACCGAGCCGGAGTGTTGAACCGGGAGGGGCGGCGCGAACCGAGCGCAGCATGGACCGCGGCAGCGGCAGTGTCGAGCGCAGCGTTATGCGCGGCTCAGAGCACGGCTCGGGCTCGATCGGTGGCGGCAGCAGCCGCGGAGGCTCCGACAGCGGCTGGCGCAGGTTCGAAGGTGGAGCAGGGAATTCCAACGCGGAGCGTACTCCCCGCAGCTCCGGCCGGGACTTTCAGCCGGACAGCTCCAGCGGAGTCCGGAGCTGGGGCTCTCCGCGTTACGACCGCTCGAGCGAAGGCCAAGTAAGGATCAGCCCGCCGATCGTCCGCGAACGCAGTTCCTCGGGACCGTCTTATGGCGGCGGTGGACGCAGCATCGCGGCTCCATCCTATAGCGGCGGTGGCGGCGGACGCGGCATGTCCGCGCCATCCCACAGCAGTGGTGGCGGTGGTGGAGTCAGCCGGGGTGGCGGTGGCTCGGGCGCGGGCCACAGCGGAGGCGGTGGTGGTGGCCGGGGAGGCCGCGGCCGGTAAGGATTTCTTCTTCCCTCAGGCCCGCTGGTGGGGAACCGCTAGCGGGCCATTTTTCATCCCGCCTCATTTAGTTTACATAATATGTGTTATCGGAAGTTTGAAGCTCGTCCGTTCTTGTGCTCCAGCCAAGACCTCAACGCAGCCGGCATGGATTCGGCGCTCTCTATCCTTAGGACGTCAAATCCTGCGGCCTTGCCACTTGCGATGCCAGCGGGCGAGTCTTCAACCACCAGTGGACACTTAGCATTCAGCAAGTGCGCGGCCCGCAGGTACGGCTCTGGCGACGGTTTGGGCTCCTTGACATCCGACGCGGTTACCAGCGCATCCAGTTTTGAACGGATGCCACTCGCCACAAGTGGCGGTTCAATTTCTGCTAAGTCACTTGAACTTACTACAGCTAACCTAAACGGTTTCAAATCACTTATTAAATCAACTGTGGCCTTGCGGATGGGCGGGCACGCCGCCATCCTGGCTGCGAACATTCGCTGCTTCACAGGGCGTGTCGCGTAAAGTCGGTGCGGGTCAAGAGCAGGCTTATGCTCTGCGGCCAACATGACCATGATGTCCCAGTCTGAGGGGCCGATGCAGCGGGTGCGGTAGGTCTCCCAGTCCAGGTTGATACCGAGTGGTGCCAGGACTTCTCGCCAACAGGCATGATGGATCGGTTCCGTGTCGGCTAGCACTCCGTCGAAGTCGAATAGTATGGAGTCGTAGTTCATTATTATCTATTGCTTACATGGATTTATCTAATGTTTTACATTTACTTCTTCTCGCGGGGTTTGGGAAGCTTCGCTACAATCTGTTTCATTCTGGCAAGCTCCGATGTTGAACCCTCGTTGTACTGGCGAGCAGGCAAGTACTGGATCAGATCCTCGACTGCCTTCACCCTATTCCCCGGATTCGGGTGAGAGCTGAAGAACTGCATGGTACGTGCGGACCCCGCCTCGGCGTTGAGCTTTTCGAAAAACCGGGCCATCTCAACGGGGTTATACCCGGCTCCGTTGAGAATGCGCGTTCCGAGCAAATCGGCGTCTCGTTCGGCGTTGCGCGAGTACTTCAACAAGACGGAGTTGGCGCCGAAGCCGATGCCCAACTGAGCCAATTGCCCGGCCAGCGACTTCCCTGCCATGGTACCGGCCAGCATCGCCGGTAATTGGATGAGGTTGGCTTTAGAGACTTGGTTGGTGCCGTGGCGCAACGCCACGTGCGAAATCTCGTGGGCCATGACGCCGGCCAACTGCGCTTCGTTGTCCACAGCCGCGATCAAACCGGTATTGATGAAAGTCGGGCCGCCAGGCAGGGCGAAGGCGTTGATGGTGTTGTCGGAAACCACTTTGAAAGTGTACGGGTAGTCCTCGGCCTCGGGTTGGGAAGCGAGCTTCTTGCCGATGCGTGACACATAGGCATTGAGCTGGGCATCGTTCACTATGGTGTACTGCTTCTCCACTTCCGCTGCGGCCTCGCGCCCGAGTTGCACGTCCTGAGCCTTGGAGAAGAGATTGAAGCCGGGGCGTGGCGGTTTGGGCTGCGCCATCAGCGCGCTGGAAACAGCCATGCAGCATAGAATGCCGAGGGCGCGGCGCGGCATTGAATGTATCTCTCTCTTCGACATATCCCTCCACAAGATATAATAACGACATGCTGAAGCCTACAGAAAAGATCTGGCATAATGGGCGGTTCATAGCTTGGGACGAGGCTCGGATTCATGTACTTTCGCACGTAGTGCATTACGGCAGCTCGGTGTTTGAAGGCATCCGCTGTTACGCGACTCCGAGCGGTCCGGCCGTGTTCCGGCTGACCGAGCACGTACGGCGGATGCTCGATTCCGCGAAGATTTACCGAATGGAGCCGCTGGCCTTCACCGCCGGCCAACTCGCCGATTCGATCAAGGAACTGGTACGGGTGAACCATCTGGAAGCCTGCTACATACGCCCGATCCTGTTCCGCGGCTACAGCGACATGGGCGTCTATCCCCTCAACAATCCGCTCGAGATCTACCTTGCTTGTTGGGAATGGGGCCAGTACCTGGGCGAAGAAGCTCTGGCGCAGGGCGTGGACGTCTGTATCTCGAGCTGGCGGCGGATCGCGCCCGACACCCTGCCCGCCCTCGCCAAGGCCGGCGCGAACTATATGAATTCGCAATTGATGAAGATGGAAGCCGTGACGAACGGATATTCGGAGGCCATCGCACTGGATGCTGCGGGCTACATCAGCGAAGGTTCGGGCGAGAACATTTTCGTGGTCCGCGACGGAACAATTCACACGCCGCCGCTGGGCGCATCGGCTTTGCCGGGCATCACGCGAGACACCGTCATCCGTTTGGCGATGGACGCCGGCATCCCGGTGGTTGAAACGGCCCTGCCGCGGGAGATGCTCTACATCGCCGACGAGGTGTTCTTTAGTGGGACCGCGGCCGAACTGACGCCTATCCGCTCGGTGGATCGCATTGTCATCGGCCAGGGGCGGCGCGGACCCATCACCGAAAAGTTACAGAAGGAATTCTTTGCGATCATCAACGGGACCAAACCGGACAAGCACGGGTGGTTGCACCCGGTGCATCTGAAGGAAGCCGTTACGGCCTGATTGGTGGAATTCCGCGAGCGCGATCCGGGCGGCCACCTCCCCCGAGATTTTGCGCTCGGATCACGCCCGCGGAGATCTTCAAAAAAGGTAACAGGCGCGGGCGGAAAAAGCCAGTGAAATTTGCGATTCCAGACTCCTTTTCAACACGTTTTTTCTCTCTGTCTTTAGAGTCGCTTACCGCCATCCGCCTGTTGGAAAGGTGTGGATAAAACAGCATGGCACAAAAATGTATCGGCCGTGACGTCGCTTCGGGCGCCGTTGTCGAGATCGAATTCGACAGTGTAATCAACTCGGTGGATCATCTGCTGGCACCGCCGGCGGACGTGCCGTATGTGGCGCCCGGATGGATCGACCTACAGGTGAACGGCTTCGCCGGGGTGGACTTCAACGCTCCTCAGGCGAGCTTACAGGAAATCGCCGGAGCCATCCGCGCGATCTTCGCGACGGGCGTGACGCGGTTCTTTCCCACCATCGTCACGAACTCGCCGGAGGCCATGGTGGGAGCTGTGCGGACTCTGATGGCGGCGCGAACTTCCCTGCCCGAGGGCCCCGCCATCGAGGGCTTCCACATGGAAGGCCCGTACATCACGCCGGGCGACGGTGCCCGCGGCGCGCATCCGAAGCGCTGGGTGCGTCCTCCGGACGTCGAAGAATACAAGCGATGGCAGGACGCCGCGCAAGGTTTGATCAAGGTGGTGACGCTCTCGCCGGAGTGGCCTCAGGCACCGGCATACATCCAGGCGCTGGTGCGCGATGGTGTAGTAGCGGCGATCGGGCACACGCATGCGAATTCCGATCAGATCGAAGCCGCCGTGGACGCGGGAGCGACGCTGGCCACGCACCTCGGCAACGGTTCGGATCAGGTGCTGCCGCGCCATCCCAACTACATTTGGGACCAGCTTGCCGAAGACCGCCTGGCGGCCAGCTTCATAGCCGACGGGATTCATCTGCCGCCCGCCTTCCTCAAGGTGGCCTTCCGGGCCAAGGGGATCGAGCGCAGCGTGCTGATCACCGACGCAGTGCAACCGGCCGGCTGCCCGCCGGGCACCTATATGCTGGGCGAGATGGAAGTCGAGCTTCTTCCTACGGGCGTCGTGCAATTGACCGATCCCGGGCGCCAGGGCCTGGCAGGCAGCGCGCTGCTGATGCACGTGGGAGTGGGCAACCTGATGGCGCTGGCTGGGTTGAGACTGATCGAGGCGGTCACCATGGCGACGCGCAATCCGGCCCGCGTAGGACGCGTCGCGGGACGGCAACGCGGGCTGGCTGCGGGCGAGCGTGCGGACCTGGTGGTGTTCCGCGTCGACGAGGCGACCAAGAAGCTCACGATCGAGCAAACATACATGGGTGGAAATCTGGTGTACCAGGGCGCATGAAATCCAAGTACGAGCTTTTCGACCGTTCGCGCTTGAAACTGCTGCCGCTCGGCGAGCGCACGCACGACATGGATCTAGGCTACCTGCTTCCCGCCGATGCCCCGTCGGATTATGTTCATCCGGACTTGGCGGCGGTGGCTTCGGCGATCCGGGAGGCAAAGGCCAAGGGCGCTTCGCGCATCCTCATGATGGGGGCGCACGTGATCAAGATGGGCGCTTCGCGCGTGGTAATCGATCTGCTTGAGCGCGGCGCGTTCACGCACGTCGCGCTCAACGGCGCATGCACGATCCACGACTACGAGCTGGCGCGCATCGGCGCGTCCACCGAAAGCGTGGCGCGCTACATCCGCGAAGGACAATTCGGATTGTGGCAGGAGACCGGCCTGCTGAACGACTGGATCCGCGAGGCAGCGGATGCAGGGCTGGGGCTCGGAGAGAACCTCGGCCGCCACCTGGCAGAGAGTGACTATCCACACGCCGATGTGAGTGTTTTGGCCGCCGCCTACCGGCTGAACATCCCGGCGACGGTACACGTGGGCGTAGGCTACGACATCATCCACGAACACCCCAACTGCAACGGCGCCGCGCTGGGTGAGGCGAGCTACCGAGATTTTCTGATCTTCGCGCGCACTGTCGAAAACCTGGAAGGCGGCGTGATGCTGGACTTCGGCTCAGCCATCATGGCGCCTGAAGTTTACTTAAAGGCGCTCGCCATGGCGCGCAATGTCGCGCGTCAACAAGGGCGCGAGATAAGACACTTCACCACGGCGGTTTTCGACATGCTCCACATCGGCGGAGACATACACAAGGAACTGCCGAAGACCGATCCCGGCTATTACTTCCGTCCACACAAGACCATCCTGGTGCGCACGGTGGCCGACGGAGGAATGAGCTACTATTTCCGGGTCGACCACCGTGCTTCGGTAGCCGCGCTACGGCGGGAGATTCTACTCCAGGGGCTTTGATAACGGATCAGGCGACCTACTCGAAAACCACCTTATCGGTGCTGCCCTTCAGATGGATGGATTTGATCTGTTTGGCTCCATCCTTGTCCGAAATGAAAACGGCGGTATATCTGGACTTCTCTTTGCCGCTCTCAATCTTGGCGGCGACGTCGATGCGCTTGCCGCTCTGATCCTTCAACACGACCTGCGATGCTTCCACGTCCACAGAGTACTCACCCGGTGTCAGTTGGACCTTCCCAGCCTGAGCAGCGACGGGAACCTTGAAAGTGTATGTCTTCGCACCGAGAAGCGCCAGACTGAGAGTGGAAAGAATCACGAAACGCTTAACCATTCAAATCTCCTTGCAAATAACGACTTCTATTGACAGGGCGTCAGGAGGCGGCGTGGAGGTTACACCGGTTCCACAGTTCCGGTTTCGCGGTTCATCGCGCCCTCGAGATCTTATTTATTGATGGCGCTGGATGGGATTATTGTATGTGACAGGCACCGTGCTGCTTGGAACGTCTGGCGCCGGTGGTGGAGCAGATGATGGAAACATGTCTCCTCGTGGCTTCCGACGTCGAGGTAATTCGCGTGCCGAAGACCGCTCGCCGCAGTCAGGCTGACGGAGAGTGAGCCCAATGCACCGTTTACGCCCGGACCGCGTTTCTAGAGTTCTTTCTCCAGGATTCCCAATCTTGACGCCAAGCCGTCATGAATATTGCGAGCCCGCTTGCGTAAATTCCAGTTCAGCGTGAACATGGTCGACACTGAACCGCCGAAGCTGGCACTCCAGTCATAGAACCCATCGACCTTCATTGGGTCCACCCGCCCATCGAGCGCAATCGAGGTGCCCGCTGAGAGGACGACTTTCTGGTACGCGATGATCCAGTCGCGAAGGATAGGAGTATACACACCATCTACCGGCAAAGGCGTCTGCGGTGCCCAGCCGACCTTGATCTTGGACAACTCATTCAGCATGGTTTGAATCAGCCGGACATCAGGCGGTAAATTCGGGGCGCCTTGACCAACCGCTTGGTCGATGTTATATACCGGCATAAGCTTGTACGGCATGGTATCACCCTCCTCCGGGATTCTGATACGAAAACTGCCGATATTCTACCAATGCTTCGTGAAAAGATGCACTACCCGGCGCTGGCGCGCGTTGGGCGCCGGGATGGGCGTCGCGGCGATTGGCGTTGGCGCCAACAGGTAGATTGCGGCGCTGGAGGCTCCGGGAAGGTCCATCTCTATCCTGTGTTCCCCGGCCGTAAGTTCCGCCACCAGGAAAGTCCAGCCTCCCCCGCCCACGCTGAGGTTGGTTTCCCCCGTTCGCGGGCCCACGGTCTTGAACTCCAGGTTCTGGCCATTTGCGCGGAGACGCGGCTTCGGTTGTCCGTTTGACTCGCACAGCACCGCCAGGCGGCGCGGCTCGGCGAGCGCCAGCTTGAAGCTGTTCGCATTGCCCTCGAAGCGCGGTTCGGCGGCGGCAACGGCAGCGGGCGATGCCGGAAAAGCATCGGCGGAAAACTCGATCACCTGCACCTCGAAACCTTCCAGCGTGAAGGCGGGCGCATCGCCGTAGCGGTACTCACCCGGCAAGTTCTCGGTGAATGGATATATAACACGCGCACGGTAGGTACGGCCGCGGTCCATGACACCCGCGGATTCGTCCAGCGCAAGCTTGTAGGTCTGCGACTCGATCACCGGATTGCGCAGCGTCACGATGCCGCGGTCTTCGCGGAAGTGCGCGTAACCGTAAACCGAGCGCTCGGCCGGGTCGCCTCCAATGAAACGCGTGTCGTGCAGCAGCACGCCGGCGTTGGCCTGCCCCCACTTCATGACGCCGCCCAATGCGCGCCACTCGGGGTCCGTGATAATGGATGGCGAGAGATACAGCTCCGTCATCATCACGCCGCGGCTGTAATTCATGATGGCGTTGTTGGTGAAGCTCGCCAGCGTTTCCCCTAGGCCTCCCTCGTGTCCCAGCGTGCCCTTGATGATGCCGATGGTCATCAGCGAGTTCTGCGGGAACTGATACGCGTACTTGCGGAAGTTGTCATAGAAAACCTTGTCGCGGTAGGTGATGGCCTTTTCGCGCTCAGTGACCGCCGGCACGTTGTTCAGGAAGCCGTAATCGAGGCCGCCCATGAAGACCACGTCGGTGTACTGCAGCCACCAGGGGCTCAGCCATATGCTCGTGGTGATGTTCAGGAATACGCGGCGGTCCTCGGCGCGGATCGCTTTCAGGATGTCGATGAATGCCCGAAGGTGAGCCTCGCGCGAGTGCACTCCCAGCAGGTGGCCGTGTGACGGATCGTTGCAGCCGAAGGGCAACCCGTCGAACTTAAAGTGCGTCACGTGGTAACGGCGTACCATGTCGAGCACGCTGTTCTTGAACCGCTCGTGGTAACGGGGACCGGCCAGGCAGAAGTAGCGGCCGCCGGAGGTGATCTCATACCCGTCGCGTCGGCCGGCTGCCAGCCGCTCCTCGCGAGTGACGTGATAGCCGCCGATGGGGCCGTACCACAGGCCCAGCGTAGTTCCCTGCCCCTCCAGGCCTTTCACCAGAGGGCTGAAATCACCCTGGAAGCGCGTGGGATGAATCTGCCAGAGCTTGTCGCGGAGGTCCCAGCCGTCGTCCAGTACGAAGGTATCGAGATGCAGGCCGAACGGATCCAGGAGCTTCGCTTTGAGCGTAGCCATGCGGTCGAGCGCTTTGGCGTCCGTCAGCATCTCGTGCTGCATGTCGTACCACGTGTTGAACACCGTCACCGGACGCACCGGGCCGCTGCGGATGCGGTCCACATATTCCATGAACGACGTGCGCACCGGACCTGGGCCCGCCGCGCCGACGACGGCGCGTTCAGTGGTGAACGCCGTCTTGGAAGTGGTCTGGCCGCCGTAGTACCACAGCCGCACCCTGCCGTCCGGCGCGGTGTTGTAGCCGCCGGGGTATTCGACGCCCAGAAACAGGTCGCCCGCGTAGAGCGGCTGCCCGAAGCCGCCATGTTCAAAAGTGGCGCCAGACAATCGCATGGATTCCAGAGCGATCTCTTCGATGAACTGCTTGTCACGGCCGGCGCTGCGCACGGCGAGCTGCTTGCGCAGGAAGAAATCGTTCGCGCCCAGCGTGTAGGTCAGATCGGCCTCTATCGACAGCCACTTGTTGGACAGATGAAAGACCACCACGCCGGGCTTCTGGTCGAAGCTTGTCAGCGTGAAGTCCTTCGCGGTGAGCGTGACGGGATTTTCCCAGCCGTGGTCGTAACCGGCGCGCTCCCAGACGAGTTTCAGCTCGAATTCGCTGCTCTCCACCGGATACAGCCTGTGTGTGCGCTTGTTCTCGATGGAAACGGTGCGCACTGTGGCGTCGCGGATTTCGAATGTGCGCTCGATCGACTGGTTGCCGATCGCGATTCTCTGCGGAGCGGCGGCGCTCAGCGCGAGGGCGCCGCTGATGAACGTGATCAGGAGTCTCATGTCAGGGTTTTACTCGAATAGTTATTATCTGCCATGGTTCGATACGAAATTGTACTTGTCCGTCCGCGACGCGGGCCGCACCCGCTGGCCTTTCCACCATGTCGCAAAGCTCGGCGCCGGCGGCCTTCACCGGGCCCGTCCAGGCAATGTCCGCCGCGCGGCCTTCGGTCTCATAGAAGCGCGCGACGTAGCCGTTGCCGTCCTCGGCCATCTTCAGCGATTGCAAAATCACATGGCCGGGAAGGCCGTGACTGTAGCTCGCTTCTTTCGGCGGAAGCGGACCGCTCTGGCGTCCCACGAAGAAAGCGCCCTTGCCCGGGACATCCACCTTGTTGGCAATCAGGCGCGCCGCCAGCGGCGCATTGTGCTCCCAGCCAAAATGCGTGGTGCCGGCTTCGCGCCAGGTGCCTTTGTGCGAGGTGACGGCGAAGTTCACTTCGAAGAAACCTAAACGCCAGTCTTCACTGCCCTGCCAAAACGCGCCGTTGGTGTTCTCCTTGTTGTTCATGATGTAGAAGAAAAACGCGGGGCGCTTGGGCTGATACTGCATATCCCACTCGTTGGTGCGGATTTCGCCGAACTCGATGGCGGGCACTTCTCGCGTGGCCACGGCGACGCCGAACTCCTTGTTCCCGGCCTCGGCCCAGTGCTGTATGCCGCTGAAACCGGTGAACGATCCGGACAACTGGTCCTGATAAGGGCGGAAGACCGCGCCGGGCAATTCGCAGTTGATCTCGAAGCCGGGCACGTCGAACGGGAAAGCGTAGTAGACCTCTTCCTTGGCCAGCGTCGCTTTCTTGTGGATGCGGTTCACGAAGTCGATGCGCTTGATGCCGGGATAGAGGATCACTTCCTGGGTGATGTGGCTGGGCGCGGGGCCGTAATCGAGCTGAATGTCGGCGATGAGGCTCTTCAAGGCCGGGCCGTCCTGGCCGGTTTCTATCCTCGCCACCATCGGCGTGTAGATGCCGATGCTATACCAACTGGTGGGCACGCGGCCCAGGTGCGTGCGCGGATGGTTGTCCTGGTAAAGCGCCTCGTGGCTGCCGGTGAGGCTGTAATAGAGATACTGATTGACCTTCTCGTTCGCTTTACGGTCCACCAGCTCGCGCTTCAGTTCCTTGTCGAAGATGCTCGCAACACCGCCCGTGTAAGGGTCCATCTCGACACGGTAGAACTCGTTCTCGATCACGTTGCCCGCCACGCTCACAGTCGTGTTTGGGAAAACCGGCGGCTTGCCGGTGGTTTCCAGACGGTACGTCTTGTAGCCGAGCGGAGGCACGTTCTTGGCGATGAAGGCAATGGTGTCCTGCAGACGGTCGCCCAGAATGGCCTGGTATGGAACGCGCTCTCCGGTCGTGTTGTCGATGATGTTGTAGTAGACATCGTTACGGCCTATCTTCAGCGCGCGGTGCAGCACACGGACCACGTCCGTGCGCGGCCAGGAAAGCGAATTGAACACGACGATCGTGCGCTCGTCAGCCGGGATCTTGGCCGTGATGCCTGCCATGGCGTTGCCCAGAAGCTGATCGGAAGCGCGCGCGGCCGAGTAGGCGAATTCCTTCTTGTCCTCCCAGGATTCCTTGTAATAGTCGAACTCCGGATGGTGCAGCACACCCTTGGAGCGCTGCATCACCAGGTGCTCCCAATACCAGTTGTCCATACCGTAGGTGTGGTCGGTGTAAACCAGCATGTCGCCGTAAGTTTTGTTGATATCGGCGCGCGGATACGGACGGTCCGTGCCGAGCAACTCGTCGATGGTGGCGAACTTCTCCGCCGCCAGAATCTCGGCAGCCGCCTTGCGCTTCATGCCGGTGGCCTGCGCGAAGATGCCGGGATCGTCGGTCCAGGCGCTGGTGATGTCCCCGGAAACTTCCGGGATCCTGGTCGCGTACTTTTTCTCAATGTACTCGAAGAACTCCCTGGGCGTGGCCATGAAAACGTGCGGATTCGTTTGGGCGCCGTTCCAGGCGTTGATGTTCTCCACCAGTTCGACCTGCGGGTTCACGTTGTCGAAGGCCAACTGCAGCAGGATGGCGTCATAGGGATACTCGTCTCCCAGGGACTCGTAGTAGCTCAGCAGGTCTTCGACGCCCTTTTGCATCGCGTCTGCTTTCAGGAAGATCTTGGCCTGCGTGTAGTCGCGATACCTGCCGCTGCGCATCTGAGTGAGCACCCGGCTGCCGTCCTGCGACTTGAACCAGAACAGGTGCGGCAGTTTCGACTCGCCCAGCAGTTCCTTGTAAGCTCCGGGACCGAACAGCAGGTAGCGCGTACCGGTGCCCGCCAGGGCTCGCGGCAGGCCCCAGGTGAGGCCCGTGATGTCGCTCAGCATGGCGGTCCTGGATTCGATGCCGTACTGGCGGCGCAACGCGTCGTTGGCGTAGTAGCTGGCGCGGATCAGTTCCTCGGGACCTGCGTTTTCCTGCTCGATATTGGTGTAGAGGCTGGCGATCTCGATGCTACCCTTGCGCACCAGATCGACCAACTGCTTCACTTTTTCCGGCTTGCGGTGGCGCGCATAGGCATCGAACAGAAGCGAACCTTCGAGCGTCCACTTGAGCCCCTTCTGACTGGCGTCGACGGCCATGTCCATCCCTTGCGCCCACACGCGTTCGACTTCCGGAATCAGGTCCGTGTAGCCGATGTCGGCGTGGGTGTGCGTGATCACGTAAATCTTCCAGTCACGCGACCATTTCCTGGCCGGCGCCTGGGCCCAGGCGCTCATGGCAAGCGCAGTACATACGAGCAACGGCAAAATTCGCATAGGTAGAGCATAGCAGAGCGGTTCCGGTTGACGCGCCCCGGCGGCGGCCAGCATACTGTAACTCTATGAGCGGCCCCAAAAGCCTGCCCGAGGTACATGGCAGCGTCACCACCGCCCAGGTGTCCTTGTGGAAGCGCATGTTCGCTTTCGCCGGGCCGGCTTACCTGGTCAGCGTGGGCTACATGGACCCGGGCAACTGGGCCACGGACCTGGAAGGCGGCGCACGGTTCGGCTACCAGTTGCTGTGGGTTCTGGTGATGTCCAACGCGATGGCCGTGCTGCTGCAGACGCTCAGCGCGAGGTTGGGCATCGTGAACCGGCGCGACCTGGCGCAAGCCTGCCGGGAAACCTATCCGAGGGTGGTCAACGGCCTCCTATGGTTCCTCTGCGAGATCGCCATCGCCGCCTGCGACCTGGCCGAAATCCTCGGCGCCGCCATCGGATTCAACCTGCTGTTCAAGATCCCGCTGCTCATCGGCGTGCTCATTACTGCCACGGATACACTGTTCATTCTGTGGTTTTCGCGTTTCGGCATACGCATCATCGAGGCCATCGTGCTAGGGCTGATCACGGTCATCGCGGCGTGCTTCGGTGTGGAGATCTGGCTGGTCAAACCAGGAGTGGCGGAAGTCGCCAGTGGCCTGATTCCACGCCTGACCCCGGAGAGCTTGTACGTTGCGATCGGCATCCTGGGCGCCACGGTGATGCCGCACAACCTGTACCTGCATTCGGCGCTGGTCCAGACCCGCCGTATCGGCAAGACTTACGACGAGAAGCGGAGGGCCTGCCGCTACAACTTCGTGGACTCGGTAATTGCGCTGAACGGAGCCCTGTTGATCAATGCCGCTATCCTGATTCTGGCGGCCACGGCTTTCTTCAAGCGGGGCATCGTGGTCACGCAGATCGCGCAGGCGCACCTGCTGCTGGCGCCGCTGCTCGGCACGGCAATGGCCAGCGTGATGTTCGCCGTGGCGCTGCTGGCCGCTGGACAATCCTCGACGCTCACCGGGACCATGGCCGGCCAGATCGTCATGGAAGGGTTCCTGAACTTCCGCATGCGGCCCTGGCTGCGGCGCCTCATCACACGCTTGGCCGCCGTGGTGCCTGCTGCCGTGACCATTTACATTTCAGGCGAGGAGGGCATCTACCGTTTGCTGATCCTCAGCCAGGTAGTGCTGAGCCTGCAACTGCCCTTCGCCGTGATCCCGCTGATTCACTTCACCAGCGACCGCCGCCGCATGGGGATGTTCAGCAATAGAACCTGGGTGAAGCTGCTGGCTTGGGCGGCGGCGGCCATCATCGTGGCGTTGAACGCACGCCTTGTAGCGGGCAGTATCGCGGAATGGCTGGACCACGCGCGGGAATACCGCCTGCTCCTTACCGTTGTACTGGTCCCGCTGGCCTCCGGGCTGGGGTTGCTCCTGGTTTATGTGGCCCTCGAACCCTGGCTGCCCCAGTGGGTGAGGCGGCTGGCCCAGGCTCCCGAGAAGTTGGAGCCCGCCATCGGTGCCACAACCGTCAAGGCGCGCTACGAGCGAATCCTGGTGCCTCTCGATCACACGCCGGTGGACCGCACGGCAGTGGGCCACGCCGCCGGCATGGCTCTTGCGCACAACGCGCGGCTGCGGCTGCTCCACATCGAGGAGGGCGTGTCAAGCCAGGTCTATGGTGCGCTGGCCGAGGACAAGGAAGTCGAGACGGGTGAGGAATACTTGGACGGCATCCTGGAAGCGCTTCACGCGCAAGGGATCGAAGCCGAGGCTGTGGTGCGCTCAGGACGCAAGCCGGCCGAGGACATCGTGAGCGTTGCGCGGGAGTGGAAGGCGGATCTGCTGGTAATGGGAGCTCACGGCCATAAGGGCTTAAGCGACATGGTGTTCGGGACAACAATTAATGCGGTACGTCATCAATTGTCCGTCCCGCTCCTGATTGTTAGGGATTAGGCAAAAGTGTGACATCCTGTCACGCCCCCGTGTCACACCTACTCAAACAAGACGCTTGGGCCTAGGTTAACTCCTTTCTTATCAATACGGACGAATGGTATGCGCGGTGCTTTGTCCTGAGATGGGTGCACTATGCGTCACTGGCTTGCCACATGGATCGTGATCGCGATGGCTGGCGGCGCCGCGGCTGCAACGCTCGAGCAATTGAGTTTCGATGAGATGGTGGAGAAGTCCACATCGATCGTGCGCGGCCGGGTGATCGGAACATACACAACTGCCAAAGGATCTTTGATTTACACTCACTACCGCGTTTTGGTTTCCGAGCGTTGGAAGGGCGCTCCGGCTGCGGAGGCCGACCTGGTGGTGCCGGGCGGCGTGCTGGGCAACGTGAGACAGAGTTTCACGGGCGCGCCGCGGTTGGCCCAGGGGTCCGATTATGTGCTCTTTCTGTGGACCGGCAAGAGCGGCTTGACGCACATCATCGGTCTCACACAAGGACTGTTTGACGTCACCACCGACGCGAAGGGCAACACGCTGGCGGTCCGCGGAACGAGCGGCGAAACGATGCTCGACCGTGCAACGGGCAAACCGGTGACTGAGGAAGGCCTGAGCCTCACCCTGGCGGATCTGCGCACCCGGATTTCGCGAGCCATGGGAGGGGCCAAGTAAGATGCGTAGGACTTCCCGAGTCGTAGCTTTGGCTGTGGGGTTGATGATAATGGCCGCCGTTTCGCCGGCCTATTACCATTTCATCCACTACACCGGCCGGTCCACCCCGTATGCACCCATCCCGGAGAAGTTCAACCTCGATTCCCTGCCCGGCCACACACTCCAGGTTTTCGTGAGCGACCAAGGGCCGGCCCAACTGTCGGAACTGGACTCGCTCGCCGGCGTCGTCAGCCAGGTTCGACTGGCCGCCGCCACCTGGAACAACGTAGGCACATCCGATTTGCGGGTTGCCTACGGCGGTTTGTTTACTCCCGGCACGCAGCGAACCACGCCTGATGTTGAAGTTACTTTCGAGGAAGTGCCGCCCGGACTGGTGGCCATGGGGGGGCCGACGGTATGGGGCGACCCGGTGACCACGGTGAGCGGAAGCTACGTGCCAATTACGCGCTCGGTGGTAATCCTGCGGAATGACTTGTCGCAGAAACCGAGCTATAGCGAGGGCTTCTTCGGCACGATGGTGCATGAACTTGGACATGCCTTGGGGCTGCAGCATTCGCTGACTTCCTCCACGATGTCCACCGACTACACCCGCGCCACGACTCGCGGGCGGCCGTTGGCGACCGACGATCGAGTCGCGCTGAGCCTGCTTTATCCGGCATCCGGTTTCTTGGCCTCGACGGGCAGCATCTCCGGCCGCGTGAGCATGAGCGGTCAGGGCGTGCATCTGGCGAGCGTTGTGGCCCTGCCGCCGAATGGGACGCCCGTGAGCGCTTTGACGAATCCGGACGGCACTTATCGGATCGACGGGTTGCCCGCAGGACCCTATTACGTTTACGTGCATCCGCTGCCGCCGACCGAACTCGCAAGTAGCGGCATCCGCCTGCCGGTGGATGCCGACGGGCAACAGGTGGCGGCCTCTTCACCGTTCGTCAGCCAGTTCTATCCAGGCACTCGCGATGTGCGGCAGGCCGCGCCTCTGTCGGTGACCGCCGGGGCGACCAACGAGGCGGTGGACTTCGCCGTAGAAGCCCGCAGCTATGTTCCTCTCTATGCTGTGACTACTTACAGCTATCCGGGCCAGACGGCCGCCAAGCCAGCTTTCATTAGCGAGAGCATGATGTTGGGGGGCAAGCGCAACTTCCTGGTTGCCGGCGGTGCGGGCCTCGTTTCTGATGGCGCGCCGGTGGCCGGACTGAATGTTTCGGTGCTCGGCGATGCGGCTGTGGTACCCCCGGGAGGCCTTTCGGCATACGGCCCCGACCCCCGATATCTGAGAGTCGATTTTCAGTACGGCATGCCGTCGACGGAAGGCGCCCGTCATCTGATCTTCAGCATCCCGGGCGACGTTTATGTGCTGCCTTCGGGCTTGACGCTGACAGGCAAGCTACCTCCATCGATCACCACAGCCACTGCCGCGGTTGAGACTGACGGCACGCCGGTGGTTCGGTTGGCGGGGACGAACCTGAGCCCCACCACGACGGTTTATTTCGACGGTGTGCGCGCCTCGAACTTGCGTTTTGACGAGACTGCGAGTGAGTTGGTGGTTGCGCCGCCTCCGGCATCGGGAGGACATCGGGCGATCGTTACGGCAATCAACACCGATGCGCAAAGCTCGCTGTTCTTGCAGGCCAACGCTCCGGCCACTTACACTTACGATGCAGCCGAGACGCCGTCAATCACCGTCAGTCCGGGCGCGCTGGCGGCCGGGAGCGAAGCCATGATCGAGATAACGGGTTACGGCACCCGTTTCCAGCAAGGGCAGACGGTCCTTGGCTTTGGCACTCCCGATGTCTTCGTGCGGCGGCTTTGGGTGATCAGCCCGACGCGGATCCTGGCAAACGTGGCCGTCGCGGCTAATGCGACGGTGACGGCGACGGAGGTCAGTGTGACCTCCGGATTGCAGATCGTCGGTTTGCCCTACGGCTTCCAGATTCAGACCTCCGATTCCACAGTTCCAGTGCTGAACCCGTCGGTTGTGAACGCGGCGACCGGCCAAGCGTTGGTGTGCGCGGGTTGCACGCAAACCGTCAACATAGCGAATTTCTCCACGATGGCGGCCGTTTCGGGCGTCAGCATCACGGTGGGTGACGAGCCGGCGATGCTCGTGGAGACGAAGGAGTCGCAGGTGACCTTCGTGACGCCACCCGATGTGCCCCTCGGTCCCGCGGTTTTGCGCCTGCAGGCGGGGAGCGCAACGGCGCAACCGATCGTGGTGATGGTCGAACCCGCGCCTCCCGTGATTCAATCCCTGGGCGATAGAACATCGGTAACGGCTGGCGACGTGGTGGCCATGCTGGTGTCGGGACTGGACGATTCGGCGGGTGACACGCTGCCGTCGAGGCTCTCTGCTACGGCTGGCGGCGTCCAGCACTCCGTGTTCGCCGCAGCGAAGGCGGAAGGCCAGAACGGGGTTTACGTGGTGTTGTTCGTGCTATCCGACAGCGTAACGCCGGGTGACCAGGTGCCGCTCAGAGTGAGCTTCGACGGCCGGATTTCGGCGCCGGTAGCGATTACAGTGCGCTCGAAACCGTCCGAAAACCAGTAACCGCGCCGGGGTGTGCTATACTGGCATTCGACCCACCCAAACGGGCCCGTAGCTCAGTTGGTTAGAGCGCTACCTTGACACGGTAGAGGTCACAGATTCGAG
>CAYLLB010000076.1:0-18741 GCA_964384215.1 uncultured Solibacteraceae bacterium
GTGCTTTGGACTCAGTCCGTCCAAGGGGAGGAATTGGCTAAGTCGGACAGCATTGATACAACCCCCATTCAGGGCTAATGAATGCCTAATTTGCGGGTATAATGGGTAACCCTTTTGAGGGTGAAAATATATACATGTAAGGCGTGGGGCCCGCCATGTTAAAATGAATGATTACCCTTTCATTTTCATGGATTTTCTTCAGGGTCTCAATCCTCAACAACAGCAGGCGGTGGCGCACTGCGAGGGCCCGCTGCTGATCCTTGCCGGCGCGGGCAGCGGCAAGACGCGCGTGATCACAAACCGGGTGGCCTACCTCATCGGGGAAAAGAAGGTGCCGGCCAACGCGGTGCTGGCCGTGACGTTCACGAACAAGGCCGCCGGCGAGATGCGCGCCCGGGTGGCGGCGCTGCTCGGGCAACCCGAAACCTCCGCGGGGCCGACAATCTCGACATTTCATTCCTTCTGCGTCCGGCTGCTGCGCCGGGACGGAGACCGGCTGGCCGATCTGCGCCCCGGCTTCACGAGGCAGTTCACTATCTACGACGAAGACGATCAGCTGGCTTTGGTGAAAGCCGCCTACCGGCGCCTCGAACTTGACGAAAAGTTCATGCCGTACCGCTCGGCCATCTCGCGGATCAGCCACCACAAGAACCGGAAAGAGACCTCGGCCGACATCCGTAAACAGGCGCGCGATCCCAAAGCCGCACGTTTCGCGGCCGTTTTCGACGCCTATGAAGAGGGTTTGCGGCAGGCCAACGCCCTGGACTTCGACGATCTGCTGCTCGAGGCGGTGCGCCTGCTGCACCACGACGACGCGACCCGCGAACTCTACCGCCGCCGCTACCGGTACGTGCTCGTCGACGAGTATCAGGACACCAACCGGAGCCAGTATGAACTGATGCTGTTAATTGCCGGCGGCCACAAGAACCTCTGCGTGGTGGGCGACGAGGACCAATCCATCTACGGTTGGCGCGGCGCCGACATTCACAACATCCTGGATTTCGAGCATGACTTCCCGGGGGCCACAGTGATCCGCCTGGAGCAGAACTATCGCTCGACGCAGAACGTGTTGGACGCCGCCGGGGCCGTAGTGGCTCACAACGTAGAGCGCAAGGGGAAGACACTGTGGACCGAGGCGGCTCAGGGGGACCCCATCGGGCTGTTCGAGGCGCCGGACGCCGAAGGTGAAGCCAACTTCATCGCCGACACCATCGATGAAATCCTCATGCAATCGCCCCAGGAGCGCTTCGCCGTGCTTTATCGCACCAATGCGCAGAGCCGGCAGATCGAGGAGGCGCTGCGGCGCCGGGGCCGCAAGTACCTGGTGGTTGGCGGTTTCAGTTTCTACCAGCGCGCGGAAGTGAAGGACGCGCTGGCCTACCTGAAATTGATGGCCAGCCGCAGGGACGATATGAGCCTGCTGCGTGTGATCAACATGCCGGCGCGCGGCATCGGGCGCACCACCGTGGAGCAGATCGAAAAGCACGCCCGGGAGCGGAAACTGTGCCTGTGGGATGCGTTGGTGGATTTGCTCGACACGGGTGCGCTGGCTCAACGCGCGGCGGCGGCGCTCGGCGAGTTCCGGCGTCTCATGGAAGAACTGCGCGACGCCTCGGGACGCCTGACGCTCGATGAAACCCTGAAGCAAGTCCTGGAGCGCACGGGCTACCGGAAGATGCTCGAAAGCGACGTGGCGCCGGGAGCCGAATCGCGCCTGGAGAACCTGGACGAGTTGGTGAACGCGGCCGCCGAAGCGGTGCAGCGGGGAGAAGGCCTGGCGGAGTTTCTCGACAATACCGCGCTGGCGAGCGATGCCGATGCGGTCGACACGAGCAGCCAGATTTCCCTGCTAACCCTGCACAACGCCAAGGGCTTGGAGTTCCCGGTGGTGTTCCTGGCCGGGTGCGAGGAGAAGTTGTTCCCGCACAGCCGTTCCTTCGAATCGGAATCCATGATGGAAGAGGAGCGGCGCCTCTGCTATGTGGGTATGACGCGCGCCGAGAAGAAGCTGTATCTGACCTGGTGCCGCATGCGGCGCCGTTTCGGGGGCGGACCGGCCGAGCCTTGCCTGCCCTCGCGCTTCCTCTCCGAGATTCCGGCGCGGCTGACGAAGAACCTGACCCGGCGCGGCTGGGAGAACCAGGTGGACCTGTTTGCCGAGCGTCACGAGGTCCGCCAGGCGGTGAAGAAGAATCTTTACACCGGAAAGACTTATAATTCGATGGAGAACATCTCTCAGTTCTTCACCGAACGCGGGATGAGCGGATTCGCCTCCCCCCCGGTTGCCGCGAATCCCACGCCGGCTGTTATCAAGAAGGCAGCGCCGGCGGTGCGGAAAGCGGCGGGAGGCGGGATCCGGAAGGGCGCCAGTGTAAGGCACAAAATCTATGGGCGCGGAACCATCGTCCGGATTGAGGGCGAGGGCGACGATGCTAAACTGACGGTCAGCTTCCCGGGGCACGGCCTGAAAAAACTGATCGCGAAATTCGCGGGATTGAAAACGGAAGAATGAACACAAAGAACATCACCGACAAAGCCGAGCGCAAGACGGCAAAGAGAACTGCGCGCAAGAAGGCCGCGCCGAAGCCGAAGCGGGCCAGCGGGGTCGCCCGCGGAAGCATGAAGCGCAAAGTGAAGAAGATGGCCAAGGGCCAGCGGAAACGCTAGGCGCCGGACTCCATCGCGCAAAGACGCGCGCGCCGGGCCGCTAGCCCGGGTGGAGCTGCGTCTTTGCGCGACCGCATGGCGGCCGTCTTCATGCGACGACTTCTCCGGACCAAAAGCATTGACGCACTCCTCGCGGCCAGCGAGCAGCCCGACAAGCGCCTGAATAAGAGCCTTGGGCCGTGGAGCTTGACGGGGCTGGGTATCGGCGCCGTCATCGGCTCCGGCATCTTCACGCTGGTAGGCACGGCGGCGGCGGGCGAAAACCTCGCCTATCATTCCATCCTGCACGCGCCATTGCTGGACGTGTTGCTGCACGGCGGCAGCGCCGTGGCGACCATCGGGCGCCCGGGCGCCGGGCCGGCCGTTTCGCTGTCGTTCCTGGTGGCGGCGCTGGCTTGCGCCTTTGCGGCGCTGTGCTATGCCGAACTGGCGTCGATGATTCCCGTTTCGGGCAGCGCCTACACGTTCGCCTACGCCACCCTTGGCGAAATCTTTGCGTGGGTGCTGGGCTGGGACCTGATCCTCGAGTACGCCGTCTCGAACATGGCCGTGGCCGTGGGCTTTTCCGCCTACTTGAAGGACCTGGTCCAGAGCCTGACGGGATTCGAACTGCCGCGCGCGCTCACCGAGCCCATATTCCAAGGCGGCCGCGTGACGGGTGCCTGGTTCAACGTCCCGGCGCTGGTGGTGCTGCTCGTGCTCACCTGGGTGCTGGTGCGCGGTGTCAAGGAGAGCGCCGAAACCAACAACGTGATGGTGGGCATCAAGCTCCTTGCCATCCTGATCTTCGTTTTCGGCGCCTCATCAGCGGTGCAACCGTCCAATTGGCAGCCTTTCATGCCCAACGGCTTTCCCGGAGTGCTGACGGGCGCCGCGCTGGTGTTTTTCACCTACATCGGCTTCGATTCGGTTTCGACGGCGGCCGAAGAGTGCAAGCGTCCGCAGCGCGATCTGCCCATCGGTATCATCGCGAGCCTGGGCGTGTGCACGGTGCTCTACATCGCGGTGGCCGTGGTGCTCACCGGCATCGGCGACTATCGGCAGATGAACAATGCCGCGCCGGTGGTGAACGCGCTGCATACGTTGGGTTATATCAACATCCGCCGCTGGGTGGGTGCTGGCGCCGTCGTCGGCATGCTCAGTTCCCTACTGGTCTTCCAGTACGGGCAGGCGCGGGTGTGGTTCGCCATGTCGCGCGACGGGCTGCTGCCGAAGCTTTTTTCCAAGGTGCATCCGCAGCACCGGACCCCGTACGTGAGCACATGGATCGCCGGCTTGGCGGTGGGCATCCCGGCCGGCATCTGGGACATCGGCACCTTCGCGGATCTGTCCAACATAGGCACGCTGTTCGCCTTCATGGTGGTATCGGCCGGAGTACTCGTTCTGAGAAAGAAGCAGCCCGAACGGCCGCGCGGGTTCCGCGTGCCGCTGGTGCCGCTGCTGCCGTGGCTGTCCATTCTGTCCTGCCTGGGATTGATGATGGGCCTTCCGATTCTCACCTGGCTGCGCTTCCTCGGCTGGATGGCCATCGGGCTGGGCGTATACTTCCTGTTCGGATTCCGCCGCAGCCAACTGGCCGAATAAGATAGCCTTCCGGCGGTTCCTCCTCACGCCTCCACGATCGTCTCCGATAAGCACAGTGTGGGCATGTTGTGGACAAGACTGCGTATCGGCCTGGCTGCGGCGATTCTAGGTCTGCCGCAAGTGTGCGCAAGGGAACCGGGCAACGCACGGCGGTCCCCGCCCGCGGACCTTTCTGAAGCCAGTCTCGAACAGCTCATGGATATCGAGGTCGTCTCGGTGACTCGCAGGCCTCAACCCAAGTCGCGGACTGCCGCGGCGGTCTATGTCATCACGGCGGAGGAGATCCGCCGTTCAGGCGCCCGTTCCATCCCGGAACTGTTGCGGATGGTGCCGGGCCTGCACGTGGCGCGCATCAACACCAGCCAGTGGGTCATCGCCACGAGAGGAACAAACAGCCAGTACTCCAACCGGATGCTGGTGATGGTGGATGGCCGCGCCCTTTCGACCTCAATTTACGGCGGAGTGTACTGGGACGCGCAGGATTTGCTGCTGGAGGATGTCGATCGTATTGAAGTACTACGCGGACCGAGCACCACGGCATGGGGGCCGCGAGCCGCGAACGGCGTGGTCAACATCATCACGAAGAAGGCGGCTGAGACGCAGGGCGGTTACCTGGAAACCGGCGGGGGAGGGCAAGAGCGTGCCTTCGGCGGCGCGCGCTTTGGCGGGAGGTTGGGTTCACAGGCCCACTATCGTTTGTCTGGTCAAATGCTACGGCGTCATCACACGCTGCGGGAGGATTCCAGTGAGGGCACCGACGGTTGGAACGCGGACCGGGCCGGATTCCGGCTGGATTGGGATGCGACGGAGCGGGATGAGGTCAACCTGAGCGGGAACGCTTACGATACAAGGACAGGACAAAACGCCGGGCCGCCGTTTCCCTTCCCATACGGCGAAGCGGCGGTGGCGGAGCTTCGCGGACATGGCGGGGACACCCTGTTTCACTGGCGTCACGACTCGATCGACGGTTCGCAAACGGACCTTCAGTTCTCTCAAGACTGGGCGGCAAATCGTGGATGGCGCTGGGAGGAAGACGTCTACAATGTGGACTTCGACCTGCGGCGCCGTTCGCGTTCCTACGGCAGGCACAGCCTGCAGTACGGGATCAACTACGTCCAGACGCGCTGCTCTCTGGTGGACTTCACCGATCCGGTCGCGGACGCCGTCCGTCGAAGCCCCCGCCGGTTCAGTGTGTTCCTGGATGACGAGTGGGTGTTGACGGACACCTTAAGCTTGAGTCTGGGTGGACGCATCGAGCATAACAACTATAGCGGGATCGAGCTTCAGCCGGAGGTCCGCCTGGCGTGGGAACCAAAGCGCGGGCATACTCTCTGGTTCGCCCTGGCGCGTGGCGTCCGCCCGCCGACCCCGCTGGAGGCCGACGCCCGCGGCGAATTTGGCGAGTTTGTTCCGACCGGCCAGGCGCCGGTCAAGTTGTATCTGGCCGACAACCCCGAAATCAGATCCGAAGCCGTCCGGGCAGTGGAGACCGGCTACCGGGGCGACCTTTCCGCGAAGCTGTCGGTGGACCTGGCGGCGTATACGAATTCCTACACCGGGCTGCGCAGTGTGAAACTCGCCGGATTTTCGCCTGGCGCGCCCACTCGGTTGTATGTGAAGTTCGACGATCAGGACAGTGGACGCGTCGCGGGTCTGGAAAGCAACGTCGAATGGCGGCCCCGGAACTACTTGAGGTTGGTGGCCAACCACAGCTGGACCCGGCTGGTATTAAGAGAGGCCAGCGGCCCGCGGTTACCCATCGGGATCGGGGGGGCCGGCAGCGTCCCGGCGCACGAAGGCCAACTGAGGAGTTACTTCACGCTTCCGCGCAAGGTGACATTTGACACCACTTTGTATGTTAGCGGTCCGCTGGAACGGTTCCACTTGCCGGCGCACGCGCGTCTGGGCGCGCGCTTGGCCTGGGGCGCCGGCGAGCGCACGGAGTTCAGTATCACCGGAACGGAGTTGCAGGGTGGCAGGCACATCGAGTTCTACTCCGAATTTTACGGCAGGCCGGGAGTTTTTGGCCGGAGCCTCTACGGGATGGTCGCATGGCGATTCTAAGGCGCAGAACCGGTGGCCGTGGACTTCTCGCAAGGGTGCGATTGTACGCGATCCTGTTGATCCCGACGCTCGTGCCCATGCTTGCTGGGGAAGCAACCATGGAGTACCGCGTGAAGGCGGCATTCCTGTACAACTTTGCGCGGTTTGTCGAGTGGCCCCAGTCCCGTAACGCGGGCCCCCTGATGATCGGCGTACTGGGCGCCGATCCGTTCGGACGAGCGTTAGCGGATACAGTCCACGGCAAGAGCGTCGACGGACGGCCGGTCGTGGTGCGTAAAGTCGGCAGCGTGGAGGCGGCGTCCGGGTGCGCCATCCTGTTCGTCAGCTCTTCGGAGCGCAACCGTTGGCTGGAGATTCTCGCGCCACTGCGCCGCACGGCCGTGCTGACGGTGGGGGACGCGCCCGGCTTTCTGGCGGCGGGCGGCGTCATGAATTTCTACCTCGAAGACAACCGGGTGCGTTTCGAACTGAACCCGGAGGCTGCCAGGAGGTGCGGCCTGAAGCTGAGTGCGCAGTTGATCCGGTTGGCCCGTGTCGAAGGACAACGCCACGCGGGGGAGAGGCAATAGCGTGGAGCGGTTCAAGGACTACCCCATCCGCAAGAAACTCATGGTGCTGACGGTTGCCAGCGTATCGTCGGCCCTGGTTCTGGCGTCCAGCGCGTTCCTGTTGCTGGAGGTCTCTCTCACGCGCCGTAACATCGGCCGGCAGATGGTGGTCATCGGCGAGGTGGTGGGCGCGAACAGCACCGCCGCGCTGGTGTTTCACGACGAACGCGGTGCATGGGGAACGTTGAGCGGCCTGCGTGCGAACCCGCGCGTCGTGGCTGCAGCGCTTTACACGCGGACAGGCGGCATCCTGGCGCAATACGCCCGCAAGGCGAGCGTGCCGCACAATTTTCCGGCGCAGCCGCGCGCCGACGGCCTGTACTTTGAATCGGGGCGTGTGCTGGTCTTTCAAACCATCCGCCTCGACGGAGAGATGGCCGGCACCATGTACCTTTGCGGGGACCTGGACGACGTGTATTCGCAACTGGCGGGCTATGCCGCCATTTGCGTAGCCGTGACGCTGCTGTCTCTGGCGGTGGCGTTCGCCATCACTTCGCGGCTGCAAAAGCGCGTGAGCGAACCGCTGCTGAAGCTGGCCCGCACGGTGCGATGGATCGCGTCGAGCAGGAATTACGATTTGCACTTGCCGCAGCCAAGCAAGGACGAGATCGGAACGCTGATCGAGGCGTTCAACATGATGCTGGCGCAGATTTCGGCGCAAACGCGCGAGCTGATGGACTTGAATGGGCAACTCAAGGACGCCAAAGAACGGGCCGAGGAAGCCACGCGATTAAAGAGCGCCTTCCTGGCGAACATGAGCCACGAGATCCGCACGCCCATGAACGGCATTCTGGGGATGATCGAATTGGCCCTGGGCACGTCGCTCACTTCCGAGCAGACGGAATACCTTGCGACAGTGAAGAGTTCAGCCGTGGGGCTGCTGGCGATTCTCAACGACATACTGGACTTCTCGAAGATTGAAGCGGGCCGGATGACGCTCAACGCGGCGCCGTTCGACCTGGACGCGCTACTCGAAGAGACCTGCCGCTCGGTAGCGGTGCGGGCGCACGAAAAAGGACTGGAACTGGCCTGGCGAGGCGTGCCCGAGGCGCCTTCGCGGCTGGTGGGCGATTCCGTGCGGTTGCGGCAGGTACTGCTGAACCTCTTAGGCAACGCCATCAAATTCACCGACCGCGGCGAGGTGACCGTGCAGGTGGAAGTCGATCAGTCGCTGGGCGATGCGGCGGAGTTTTGCTTTCGTGTCTCAGATACGGGGATTGGAATCCCTGAAAGCCGCACCGCTTCGATCTTCGAGGCTTTCGTACAGGCTGACGGATCAACGACCCGCCGCTACGGCGGCACGGGACTGGGCTTGGCGATTTCAGCCCGCCTGGTGGCGATGATGGGCGGGCGCATCTGGGTGGATAGCAAAGAGGGAGTGGGCAGCACGTTTTATTTCACGGTCCGGATGGGTATTCAGACCAACTCCGGGGCGGCGGGTGCGCCGCGGCCGGCACTGGCTGGCTTGCGCGTGTTGGCTGTGGATGACTGCGCCTTTGACCGCCGCATCATGAATGAAATCCTGGCACGCAACGGCATGGAGCCGTCCACAGCCGCGAGCGGAGCGGAGGCGCTCGGTCAACTGCGTGAGGCGGCGGAGGCGGGCCGTCCCTACGCGGCAGTCCTTGTGGACGAATGCATGCCCGAGATGAGCGGATTCGAGGTGGCGGCCGCCATTCGCGCCGCGCCTGATCTGGACAGCGCTATTGTGCTGATGCTGAGCTCGGTGGGACTGGAAGGCAGCGTGGCGCACTGCCGCCAGTTGGCTGTGCCGGCCCACATCATCAAGCCCATCGCGCCCGCTGACCTGCTGGCGGCCATCGAACAGGCTTTAGGCGGAGGCGTATGCCGGCCGAAGCCGGCCGGCCGGCGGACGGACTCCGGCAACCAGCCTCGCCTGCACGTGCTCCTGGCCGAGGACAATGCCGTCAATCAGAGGGTGGCGGTGCGCGCGCTCGAAAAGAATGGCCACTATGTGAGTGTCGCCAACAATGGCGTGGAAGCGCTGGAGATCCTCGAACGCGAAAGCGTGGACCTGATTCTGATGGATGTGCAAATGCCGCGGATGGGCGGAATAGATGCCACGCGTACGATACGCGAGCGGGAGAAATCCGTCAGGACACGCGTCCCCATTGTCGCGCTCACTGCGCATGCCATGGCCAAGGACAAGGAAATGTGCCTGGCGGCCGGCATGGACGCATACCTTGCGAAACCGTTCCAGATTCAGCAATTGCTGGATACGGTTAACCGCTTCGCGACGAGTGCGCCTGCCTCGGAGCCGGCCTATGGTCAGAAGCCATCCCAGACGTAGGCGGCGAAGCTGCGCCGGACGGCGAAGCCCATGCGCTGGTAGAGCGCCACTGCGTTCCGGTTGGCGCGGGTGACCGTCAGGCTAGCACGCGAGCAGCCGTGGCCAGCCAGTGCGGCGAGCGAGCGGCGCACCAGTTCGTAGCCGAGGCCGGTTCCCTGCACGGCGCTGTCGACGCAAACCTGGGTTATGTGCCCGGTGTGGGCGGCTACCAGGCTGGCCAGGCAGGCGCCGCATACGCCGCCGGTGGAAGCGTGAACGGCGATGAAACTGGCCGGTGCGAAGAAGGTGCCACAGCCGGGGTACTGCACGATGTTTATGAGAAAGCGCCGCGCACCGGCTATGCTGCGGTACTGATCGTTGATCTGGCTGTCGATGTGGTTGCTGTAAGCCCCGGCGATCAGCGCGGCGACCTCCGGCTGCCGCCACTCATTCCAATTCTCGATTTCCACATCCGCGCGCACAGGGGCCGGCTCGAGGTGCGGGGCAGGGAGTTCCACCGACATGAAGTAGCGCTCGTGCACTTGCGCGTATTCGGATGCGGGCAGGCGCCGCGACAGAGCGTCGTCGAGCAGCATGAGCTGGCTTTCGATGCGGTGTACCTGGGGCCACGCCATCAAGCGCCGGACCATAGCTTCGAGCAGCAGCATCTCGACGCGCTCGCCGCCAGCCCCACGGCGGACATACAAATCGCCGATCAGCCCTTTGCGCTGGTCGGCGACGAAATAGCCGTAACCGGAAACGATACCGTTCGCGATGTACACGTTGCCCGAGAGCATGCGGCGGCCAGTGAAACGGCGCACCAAGTCCGCCGAAGCGGTAAAGTCCCAATCGAGCTTCTCCCGCCAGATGGCGCCCTCTTCGACGAGCAGTGCATCCAGATCGGCGGCCGAGATATGCGCCAGGTCGGCCACCTGGAAATCCGCGGGTTCCTGTCGCGCGGTCATGGGAGGCTCTTGTTTCCGTTACCAGTTTGCAGGGGCGAGGATCATCGCAGGGCCTGTTTGATGGACCGGGTGGCCTGCCGGATGCGATGGTCGTTTTCGACCAGCGCAAAGCGGACGAACCCCTCGCCCATCGGTCCGAAGCCGATGCCGGGCGAGACAGCCACCAACGCCTTTTCAAGCAGCATCTTGGAGAACTCGAGCGAACCCGCCTCGCGGAAGCGTTCCGGAATGGGCGCCCAGACGAACATGGAGCCGCGCGGCGGCTCGACAGGCCAGCCGGCGCGCTGGAGGCCGTCGATCAAGACGTTGCGCCGGCGGCGGTATGTTTCGCAGATTTTCCGCGTTTCGTCCTCACACTCCCGCAAGCCGATGATGGCCGCGATTTGCAAGGGCTGGAAGACGCCATAATCGAGGTAGCTCTTGATGCGGGCGAGTGCGCCGATCATCTTGCGATTACCCAGGCAAAACCCGATGCGCCAGCCGGCCATGTTGAAACTCTTCGACATCGAGTAGATCTCGACGGCCACCTCCTTGGCGCCGTCGATTTCCAGAATGCTGGGCGCGCGATAGCCGTCGAAGCCCAGGTCGGCGTATGCGAAATCGTGCACCACCATGGTGCCGTGGAGGGACGCCAGGCGGACGATCTCGCGGAAGAACTCGCGCTCGACGCACAAGGTGGTGGGGTTGTGCGGGAACGAGATCAGGATCATGCGCGGCTTCATGAGCGCGGTGCGGTAAAGGTCTTCAAGACGGTTCAAGAACTCCTCGGGCGTCGGCATGGGCAGCGCCGCGGCGTGACCTTCGGCCATCACCACGCCGTACTGGTGGATAGGATAAGCCGGGTTGGGGCAGGCCACCATGTCGCCCGGGCCGATGACGGCGAATAGAAGGTGTGCCAGCGCGTCCTTGGCGCCGATAGTGACGATGGCTTCTTTTTCCGGGTCGAGACTCACCCCGTAACGCGCCTTGTACCGTTTGACGATCTCCTGCCGCAAGTTGGGAATACCTCGCGACATCGAATACCTGTGGTTGCGCGGGTTCCTGGCGGCTTCGATGAGCTTGCTGATGATCGGCTTGGGCGTGGCACCGTCCGGATTGCCCATCCCCAGATCGACGACGTCCTGCTGTGCGGCCCGCAGGCGTGCTTTCATTTCGTTTACCGCCGCGAAGACATAGGGGGGCAGCTTTCCAATGCGATAAAACTCCTCGTTTTGCCAGGACATTCTACCCATTCTAGGGGAAGATCGAGACGATCGCTGAACCGGCCACCGGATGAGGTCTGATTTCAGGAACAAGCCGGCTGGTCCAGGCGTATACTGCAGAGAGACCCGAGGAACTATGGCACTGAAGGATTTCCTGGCGAAACAGTTCATTGATGTCATCCAGTGGGTTGAACCCGAAGATGGCATTCTGGCGTACCGTTTCCCGATGAGGGACATGGAGATACAAACCGGGGCCAAACTCACGGTGCGCGAGTCGCAGATGGCGGCGTTCGTCAACGAAGGCCGGATGGCGGACGTTTTCGCTCCCGGCTTGTACACGCTCAACACGCATACGCTGCCGCTGCTTACTAACCTCTTGAATTGGGACAAGATGTTCCAGAGCCCGTTCAAGAGCGACGTGTACTTTTTCTCTACTCGTCTGCAGGTGAACCAGCCCTGGGGCACCGCGACGCCCATCACCGTGCGGGACCGCGACTTCGGCGCGGTGCAACTGCGGGGCTACGGAATCTATAGCTGGCGCATCCAGGATCCGCGCGCGTTCCACACCAAAGTGAGCGGCACGCGCGATCTGTACAAAACCGGCGAAATCGAGGGCCAGCTCCGGAATACGATTATCGGCCGCATGACCGATACGTTTGCCGAAAGCCAAGTACCGTTTCTGGACATGGCGGCGAACCAGGTTGAGTTGGGCCAGAAGATCGCCGGACAACTGGCGCCAGCATTCGCCGAATTGGGACTGGCACTGGAAGCGTTCGTGGTACAGAACCTGTCGCTGCCCGAGGAACTGCAGAAGCGCCTCAACGAGCGCATCGGCATGAACATGGTGGGCGACATGGGCCGGTACACGCAGTTCCAAGTGGCGCAATCCATGCCCATCGCCGCGGCCAACGAAGGCGGAGGCGCGGCCGGCATCGGCGTAGGGCTGGGCGCGGGGATGGCCATGGCTCAGACCATGGTGAACGCCATGCGCACGCCGGGCGGACCGGCACCGGAGCCATTGGCGCCGCCTCCCGCGGGAACGCCCACGGCACCGGTGGCCGGCGGCGGCGCGGCAGCCGCGGCTGGCGCCAAGTTCTGCATCGAGTGCGGCAAGCCTATGCCGGGCCGCGCCAAGTTCTGCCCGGAGTGCGGGGCGTCGCAACAATAACCCATGGCCGGCTGCGAGTGGGTAGTGGAGGCGTACGGCTGCCGTCCGGCGGATCTCACCGACATGGCCAGATTAAGCGCCATGTTCGAGCGACTGATCGCGGCGCTTGATCTGCATCCGGTGAGCGATGCCGTGTGGCACCGGTTCCCGGCTACAGGCGGGATGACAGGCTTCCAGATCCTTGCCGAATCGCACCTGGCGTGTCATACTTTCCCCGAATACGCGTCGGTTTGCCTGAACCTCTTTTGCTGCCGGCGCCGTCCGGATTGGGATTTCGCCGGCTTTTTCCGGAAGGAGTTGGGAGCCGCGCGTGTGAATGTGCGGCGGATTGAGCGGACCTACCAGGAGGCGGATGATCCAGAGAAGCGCGAATTGTCCCAACTGCGGGGCGCAGGTTCAGTTCCGGTGGTCTAGCGCGGTACAAACCGTCTGCCCGTACTGCCGCTCGATCCTGGTGCGCACGGACGTGGATCTCGCCAAGGTGGGCGAGGTAGCGGATCTGCCGGCGGACAGTTCGCCGATCCAACTGGGAGTGGAGGGCCTCTATCGCAACAAGTCGTTTGTGGTGGTGGGACGGATCATCTACGAGTACGAACTGGGCGCCTGGAATGAATGGCACCTGGTGTTCAACGACAACTCGAGTGGCTGGCTCTCGGACGCGCAACTGGAGTACGCGGTTTCCATGTTGAGCAATCCCGGGCGGGCGTTACCGGCGGCCAAGGCGGTTGCGCGCGGACAGCATTTTCAGTTTCACGGCGTTTCGCTCCAGGTGACCACTCTTACGAAGGCCCACTACCGGGGGGTGGAAGGGGATCTGCCGTTTCAGTATTGGGACAAGTCCGATGTGCTGTTTGCCGACTTGCGCGGCGTGGATGCGCGCTTCGGCACGATTGACTACAGCGAATCGCCACCGCTCCTCTTCTTGGGCGAGGCCGTCGAGTTTGACGACTTGCGCATGACGCGGTTGCGCGAGTTCGAAGGATGGAAGCGATGAGCGCTTCGCCTGCGTCACCGGTCTCCACACGGGCGCTGAACTGCTCCCATTGCGGCGCGCCGCTTACGATCCGGTCCGGCGCCAACGCATTGACGGTGGTGTGCATCCAGTGCTGCTCCGTGCTGGACGCCAAAGACCCGTCGCTGGGCGTGCTACAGACATTCCAGGCGCGAGAACGCATCCAGCCGAAGATTCCGCTGGGCAAGCGCGGGAAGCTGGACGGGGCGGAGTGGGAGACCATCGGTTTTCAGGAGCGCACCATCACGGTGGAAGGCGTCCCCTATAGCTGGTACGAGTACCTGCTGTTCAACCCTTACAAGGGGTACCGCTATCTGAGCGAATACCGGGGGCACTGGAACCTGGGGCGCACGCTGCGCGCGCTGCCCACCGCCGCGACGGCGGGCGCCAAGCCGGCCGCGCGGGTAGGGCAAGAGACGTTCACGCATTTCCAGACGGCGATGGCGCAGACGACGTACGTGATGGGGGAGTTCCCCTGGCGGGTGAAGGTGGGCGAAACCGTCCAGTGCGCCGATTATATTGCGCCGCCGAAGATGCTCTCGGCGGAAACGACCCCGGACGAAGTGGTGTGGTCGATGGCACGCTACACGCCGGGCCCGGAGATCTGGCAGGCTTTCGGGCTGCCGGGACAGGCGCCACCGGCCGAAGGCGTATTCGCGAATCAGCCATCGCCATTCGCAGGCCGCCCGCGCAAGGCGTGGATGTTGTTCCTGGTCTTCTTCGTGGGCCTGTTCACTATCATGCTGCTGGTGGCCTTGAACGCGCGCAACGAACGCGTTTTTACGGGCAGCTATCGTTTTGCGCCTCGCGAGGGCGGCGAGCCCAGCTTCGTAACGCCGGTGTTCGATCTGAAAGGGCACACCTCCAACGTGGAGGTGGCGGTGGACACCGATCTGGACAATAGCTGGGTGTATTTCGGCTATTCCCTGATCAACGACTCGACAGGCGAGGCCTTCGATTTCGGGCGGGAGGTGAGCCGCTACTCGGGGGTGGACTCGGACGGCGCATGGACGGAAGGCAGCACAAATGACAGCGCCTTGATTCCCAGCGTGCCCCCGGGCCGCTATTATTTGCGCGTGGAGCCGGAGGGGCCCGCAGCGAGGTACGTGAACTACACAATCACCATCCGGCGCGACGTGCCCAATATGATCTGGTTCGGCCTGGTGCTGTTGTTGCTGCTCATCCCGCCGATCGTGGTTTCGTTCCGCTCAGCGCGTTTCGAGGGCGCACGCTGGCAGGAAAGCGACTACGCAACGGTGAGTTCCAGCGACGACTCGGATTCGGGAGACGACTGATGTTGAAACAACCGTTGTTTCTGGCTTACGGCACGGTGCTGCTCGGGCTGCTTGGTGTGGCCGAGTATCGCGGTTGGAGCCTGTTGAACGTAAACGAACTTAAAGACGTTCCCAAGACCGTGCGCGACAATCCCGGCGCGTACAGGTCTCATTACCGGTATCTGCCCCGCTATCTTGGAGGAAAGTAAAAATGGCCGACTTCCATCCCGGCTACGTGTTGAACGCGTTGCTGTATTCGGTGCTCGGCATCGTTATCTTCGTGGTGGCGTTCTGGGTCCTGGACCTGTTGACGCCTTACGCGCTGTGGAAAGAGATCGTCGAGCAGAAGAACATGGCGCTGGCCATCCTGGTGGGCGCGATGTCGCTCGGCATGTGCGTGATCATCGCGGCGGCGGTACATTGAGACTTGTCCGCCGTACTCTTTCTCTCGGTATTCCTCATCGCCGCCTGCGGGTTGGTGTATGAGCTGATTGCTGGCACGTTGGCCAGCTACCTGCTGGGCGACAGTGTCTTCCAGTTTTCCACGGTCATTGGCAGCTACCTGTTTGCGATGGGCGTGGGGAGCTGGCTGTCGCGGTTCATCGGGCGCTCGCTGGTGGCCAAGTTCGTGGCGATCGAACTGATGGTGGGGCTAGTGGGTGGGTTCTCCTCGGCCATGCTGTTTCTGGCGTTCGCCTATACGCAAGGGTTCCGGCTGTTGCTATACGTCATCGTGTTGGTGGTCGGGATCCTGGTGGGCCTGGAGATTCCGCTGCTCATGCGCATTCTCAAGGGTCGATTTGAATTCCGCGACCTCGTGGCGCACGTGCTCACTTTCGACTACCTGGGCGCGCTGGGCGCCTCGCTGCTGTTTCCCATTCTGCTGGTGCCGAAGCTGGGACTGGTACGCTCGGCGATCCTGTTCGGGTTGATCAACGCGGGTGTGGCGCTGTGGTCGACGTACCTTTTCGGGGACCGCATCGGCAGGCCGGCTTCGCTGAGGGTCATGTCGCTGGCAGTGGCGGTCGTGCTGGGCGCGGGGATGTTCGGCGCGGAACAGATCACACGCGCCGCGGACGACAGCCTGTACGCCGACGAGGTGATTCTATCGCGCACGACGCGCTATCAGCGGATTGTATTGACACGCTGGAAGGACGACGTGCGGCTGTTCCTGAGCTCGCACCTGCAGTTCAGCTCGCGCGACGAATACCGCTATCACGAAGCGCTCGTGCATCCCGGACTGGCGGCCGTGCCCGCGCCGAGGCGCGCGCTGGTGCTGGGCGGCGGAGACGGCCTGGCACTGCGCGAGATCCTGAAATACCCGGCGCTCGAAAGCGTCACGCTGGTGGATCTGGACCCGGAGATGACGCGTCTGTTCGCCACCCATCCCATGCTCACGCGGTTGAACGGGGGCGCGTTCTCGAACCCGAAAGTGCGCGTCATCAATGCGGATGCCTTTCCGTGGCTGGAATCCAATGCAGGAAGCTACGACTTCGTTGCGGTGGACTTTCCCGATCCCACCAACTTTTCGCTCGGCAAGCTTTACACTACGGCGTTCTACCGGCTGCTGGCGAAGCACTTGAGCCGGCAGGGGCTTGTCGCGGTGCAGAGCACTTCGCCCCTGTTCGCGCGCCAGTCCTACTGGTGCATCGTCGAAACCATGCGGCAGGCCGGCTTCAAGACATACCCTTACCACGTGTATGTGCCTTCGTTCGGCGAATGGGGCTTTGTGCTGGCGGGCGCGGCGGGATACCAACCTCCCGCGAAACTGCCGCCCGGGCTGCGATTCTTAAGCGTCGACAATCTTGGGCAACTGTTCGCCTTCCCCGTGGACATGCAGGAGATCCCCGCCGGGGTGAACCGGCTCAACGATCAGGTGCTGGTGCGTTACTACGATCACGAGTGGGCGGAGATCGCACATTGAGCCTTGATCGGCGGAGGTTTCTCGGCGCGGGTTTGGTGGGCCTGACGCGGAAAGCCGGGCGTCCGGTCGCCGGAGGTTTTGTTTGGGAATCACAGAAACCGGGACACAGGCTGCGCGATCATTCCGCCTTCCAGGCGCCCCGCGAAATATTGCGAAAGCCGGTGGTCATTGTGGGCGGCGGCGTGGCCGGGTTGTGCGCGGCGTGGCGCCTGCTCAAAAGAGGGTTCACGGATTTCGTCGTCCTCGAATTGGAGCCCCAGGTTGGCGGGAACGCACGCTGGGGCGAGAACGAGATCACAGCGTACCCGTGGGCCGCGCACTACGTGCCGGTTCCGGGCAAGCGGTCACGCCTGATTCGCGAGCTTTTCGAGGATCTGGGCGTGCTGCGCGACGGCGTGTGGGAAGAGCGCCACCTGTGCCACTCGCCGCAGGAGCGACTGTTCATACACGGACGATGGCAGGAAGGACTGGAACCCGAACTGGGCGTTTCGGCGCAGGACCGTGACGAGTACCGGCGCTTCGAGGACTTGATCGAGCGGTTCCGGGCCACGGGTGAATTCACCATCCCGATCGAGGAACGCGGGTGCGGGTCGCCGCTCGACCGGATCGCGATGGCGGACTGGATGCGGGAGCAGGGGTTCAAGTCTCCCTATCTTGCGTGGTATGTAAACTACGCGTGCCGGGACGACTACGGGACGCTGTCCTCGGAGGCCTCGGCGTGGGCAGGCATCCATTACTTCGCGGCGCGCGAGCCGGAGGAGAAGGGGCCGCTGGTCTGGCCGGAAGGCAACGGATGGATCGTGCGCAGGATGATGGAGCGGTTGTGCCCGTACGTGCGCACCGGTGCCATGGTGAGGCGGGTGTGGGAGCAGGGTGGGCGTGTCAGGGTGGTGGCGGAGAACCTGGAATGCGATGCCGAAGTTGTAATCTGGGCCGCGCCAACGTTTCTGATGCCCTACGTGACGGAGAATGCGCCGCGGACCGGCGGATTCGAGTACTCGCCTTGGATCACGGCGAACCTGACGCTGGAGCATTTTCCCCGGGAGCGGGGGCTCGAGGTGGCCTGGGACAACGTGATCTACGGGTCGCCTATGCTGGGCTACGTGGTGGCGACGCACCAGGGATTGGCGCGGCACCAGGAGCGCACTGTCTGGACCTGGTACTGGGCATTGGCCGGGGGCGCGCCGTCGCGGAACCGCGAGTGGATGCTGGCGCAGGATTGGGTGTATTGGAAGGAGGTGATCCTGGACGATATAGCCAAAGCGCATCCGGATATCCGCGAGTGCGTTTCGCGGATCGATATCTGGCGGCTGGGCCATGCCATGGTGAGGCCCGTGGTAGGTTTCCGTTCAAGCGCGGAGCGACTACATGCGGTGCGAGGCAGGGGAAGGATTTTAACGGCGAACTCGGATCTGAGCGGGTTGTCGATCTTCGAGGAGGCGCAATACCGGGGGGTGGGGGCGGCGGAGTTGGCGATGAAAGTGCTGGGAAAAACGTAGTTTGGAAAAATTTTCTTGTGTTGTGCAAGATGTTGATATAAAACGGCTTGCATATTGCCTGGCGATGCTGAAAGGCCGGTTTGGACGGCTTGGGCGCAAAAAAACCGGTTCTGGCGCTTGCGCAGGCATCAGGGCTTTGTTATTCTGAGGTTGTCGCGAGCCGGACCAGACGAAACGAAGGAAGGGAGCCGAGGGCTCTTGCGTGCTTCGGACGGTTCTGGTAGAATCAATAAACGGCAGCGGAAGATACCGCAGGGTAGGCAGTACGAAGTATTGAAATAGCCTTCCTTTAGCAGGTCTTACAAGTTCCAAGAGATTCCGGGGGGCAGAAGCGTGCGCCCAAAAGAGAGGCGCCGCGATACCCTGCGCCCTAAAGGGTTTCGAGGCCTGCGGATTGGCCGAGTTTTCCGAAAGGATCGCCGGCTGATTCGCAAAGATGTTTGACAATCTGGTTGGACGCAAAGTTTGAATTCGTCAGAACGCT
>CAYLLB010000077.1:0-17859 GCA_964384215.1 uncultured Solibacteraceae bacterium
TCCACCTGTGAATCGTCTGGTAGTACACCTTCCTTGAGCGAACCAAAGATACTCAGCAGCTTCCGGTGCGCCTCGCCTATCGTCCGGACATATTCCCTGAGTTCATGGCGGAAGTGTGTCTCTGCCTCAAGGCGCACAACTTCTGGCAAGACAAGTCGAGCGTTCTTGTTCCGCAGGTAAAACCGAGTCGCAGCGCCCAGAATGGAGTTCAAGCCGAGTTCCTGCAACCAGACATTAGTGTCCAGGACGATGTACATGTTAATCGTATCCGCGAATAATTGTACGACTTACGGGCACTTCTTCGCCGCGAACAGACCGCTTGTGGGCCTACCGTGCTCTTACGCCAAGACCGTGCCTGCGCGACTGGAGACTGACTGACACTTGGAATCCGACGAGGCAGGGAAGGCACGTATCTTCGATCAGGATGGTTTCACCAAGGCCGAAGCCACGCCTGTGGGGCCAGTGCCATAGCTCCGGCATGGCGCGAGCGGTCGTGGTTCGACACGGTCATCAGCACGTGGACCACGTCGCGGCGCACGCCGATGTCGCGGATCAGACCAAGATCCACCATGCCCACGCTCGTGACGTGGAGCTGTTCGTTCTTGCAGTTGTTGAGCGCCTGCCACAACTCGCGCGTGCTCACCAGACTGTCGCGCGCTTCACCTGGATGCGCCAGCGTCCCACCCGCCGCAGCCGCTCCGCCGGACAAGCGTCCTGGCGCTGAGAGCCCAGATGTACACCATGATCAGGCTATAGACGGCGAGCGGTTTCAGACGAGCGAGCTTCCGATTCACGGTCGCTCAAAAGAACATATGCTTCGTCCAATCCACCAGCATGTGCAATGCGCTGGAGGAGAGGACCGTCGAGGATTTCTGGAAAACTTTGCCGTAGGCGATGCCGGCGATGGTCGCCAGGATCATATAGCGCCAGTTCGGCAAAGGCTGCGGGCCGTTATTCAAATGCGCGCAGCCGAACAGAAGACTCGCGGCTAGAAGCGTGCGAATGTTGTCGCCGAACCGCAGCGCCATCCAGTTCTGGATGAGCGAGCGGAACAGGATCTCTTCCGGCAGCGCGGTTCCCAAGAAAATCAAGCCGGCCGCGGCCGCCATCCGGGCAACCGTCTGGACCGGGAGATGCGGCGGTGGGATGAACCCGAGAATCAGCCCCACAACCATGAGGACTGGCGCTGAGATGGCAAAACCAGCCAGTGGCAGCCAGAAATCGAGCTTCCGGCAGGGTAGGCTGTATTTCAATCCGGGCCAGGAACGGAAACCAAGGAACAACAGGAGGCCGAGAAGTACGGCTATGCCGTACGCCACGCTGTGGAGAAATCCTTGCGCCGCTCGTGGGACCAGGCCGGCGCCTGCGGAAAACTCGAGCGGCAGCCAAAGCAGCAGAATGGTCGCGAAATCGAGCACGGTGGGACGTTGGACGGGCCCCGGGCCTTGCGCCCACGCGCACAGAACCGGAATCGCCGTGTAAGCCAAAATCCCGAGACTCAGGGGGATGCTGAAGGCGAAAGCAACCCACGACGCGCAACTGAAAACGGCGGTAAGTAGGACCGGGGAAGCCCAGATCAAGATAGGCCGCCGGCGCAGTGCGCTTCGCACCCGGCTCTGGAAACCCGGCGCGAAAAGGGCAACCACGGCGCCGAGCAAGAGAATAAGAATGACTAGCTGCCCCATAAGCCTATTGCACCACTTGCCAGGCTCGATTTGCGGCATCAGCGGCCGAAGTCCGTTCCGCCACGTTCATGCCAGGATCGGCCTGCCACGGCTGGTCCTGGTTTTCAGTCAAGCCCCAACGCCCGTCTACCCGCATTGGTCAGCCGGTTCGAAGTCCAGGCCGGGGTCCAGACGTTCTCCACCACGACTTTGTGCACGCCGGGTACTTTGAGCAGGCGGTCGCGCACCGGAGTGCTGTTGCCTCCGGAGCCCCAGGCGAAGTAGCCGGGGCGCGAGCGGCCGCGGTTCGGCATGGTCATCACCACGTGCACCACGTCACCACGCACACGTATGTCGCGGATCAGGCCGAGATCCACCATGCTCACGTTCGCAGTGTAGAGTTGCTCGTCCTTGCAGTCGTTGAGCGCCTGCCACAACACGCGCTTGCTCACCGGACTGTCGCCCGCCTCACCCGGGCGCGCCAGCGTTCCGCTCGCCGTAGCAGCCGTGACGGACACGCGTCCCGGCGCGGCCACTAGCGGCTGCAGCAAGCGGTTGCGCCAGCCTTCCACAGCGGCGGCCCCATTGGTCTCCGGGTACGGCGCCACCAGGTAGGCGTTCTTCTGCCGCAACACGCCGCCGGCGGGAAGGCGCGCGTTCTGGAACAGCGCGCGGCTCCACACCGGCCCGTGCCAGCGGTAGTGCAGTGCCGGCGCGCCGGTGTGCGTGAGTCCCGTCATGCCTTCGGCTTCGTGCTTCAGGAACAGGCCGATGAACGCATCGCGGCTCACGCGGTTGAAGTAACCCACTGCCCATAGATCGTTCTCCGCGCCCTTGTCCACCGGCCCCGTGCGCAGCTTGCCGTCCGCGCCCATCCAGACCGTGTCCGTGAACGAGTAGCCCGAAAAGACCCACTCGTCGTCGCGCAGGTAGGTGATCTCCAGGTCCTTGATCACTTGCATCGAGCCTTCCTTGATGAAGTAGGGCGCGCCCGCATAGAAGCGGTACTCGACGAACATGTGAATGCGGCTGGGCGTGAACAGAGGATGGAGCGGCGAGTGTGGGAAGCCCCAGCGGCGCACGGTCACGCAAAGCGGGCCGCGGATGACTTCATAGTCCGGGCACTGGGCCCAGTTGGTGATGCGGAACTTCTGGAAGTTGTTCGAGCCGACGTAGTCGTGCGCCCAGTCAATGCCGGGTGGCTCGCCGTGCCCTTCGCCTCCGGAGAAGAACTCCATGCCGTGCTCGCGTTTCAGCTTCAACCGCTCGAGTTGGCCCATCTGACGCGATAGCGACGCAATGTAGTAGTCGTTTTCGATGTCGAGCCCGTAGCCTTCGCCCGCCGTAGTGAGATCCGAAGGGTAGGATGGCAGTTCGGCGTCCGGGTTGCCGAAGAAGACGAGCCAGGTGCTACGCGAGCGTGGCGGCATGTCGGCCAGGAACAGGGCGCGACAGTAACGCACTGCACCGCGGCGCACCTCTTCTGACACCTGGCACGGCACTTCCTGAAGAGCGCCCGCTGGTTCCACCACTCGCGCCACGCGGATCTCGCGTTCGAGCGAATCGCATTGATCCGCCCGAAACGCCAGGCATACTTCCACCGGCTCATTCTGACGCATCAGCCCGCCGGTCTCATCGACTGACAGCGTCTTGTAGTACTTCCACCCGCGCGCCCAAGTTCGCCAGGCCGGCGGCAATTCGGCCACAGCACCGAAAGCATCGGCGCCGATGACGGGCGCGCCAGGCGGGGCGTTCTCCTGCTCTTCAAAGAGCAGTGTCTCCTTCACGGACGCCGCTAGCGCGCGGGCTAGGCGGTAATCGCGCTCGCGCGCCGCCTCAACCAGCAGGCGAGTCTTCTCTTCGATCGAATCCGTGCGGTCGGCGTAGCGCGTCTCCTTGAGCGCGCGGGTTTCCCCCGCGGCCGCCGGCAAAGCGCCTGCCAGCGCCGCCGTCTTCAGGAAGCCACGGCGGCCGGTGGTCCCATGCTTGTCCATGTGCCTCTCATTCCGGGAATTGGTATCCCGTCACCATCCACACTTGCGGTTTGCCGTCCACGTCGGAATTGAAGAACGCCATCCGTGCGTCCGGCGAGAAGAACGGATGCGGGTGCATCGGTTGGTCTACCCCTGAGGTGCGCGTGTCGAGCAGGTAGCGCAGCCTCAGAACCGGGTTCTCCACACCGGTCAGGCTTCCGATCACCAGGGTGATCCTCTTTTTCTTGGTCACCGGATGGACGGCGTTGGTGTCGGAGACTACCTTCATGCCGGAGTCGTCCACGCTGAAGTGCCAGAACTCGGGGTTATCGATGTCGCGCGTAACGTCGCAGGAGCGGCCCCCGGCGATGCGGCTGCCTGTGTGAGACGTCGCCTCGCTCGTGGCAATGGGAAACCCTTCGAGGATCCTCTTCTTCCCGCGTGGGATGCTCATAGCGCTCAACACGCTCGTCATGCGCCCGCGCCACTGCTGATGGCCCTGCACGTACTCCCGGCCGTCGCGCCCGATGGGGATGTCGCGCCAGTTGGTGCCGTCATCGCGCATGACGTGCAGGTCCGCCCCGTCTCCGCCCACCAGCTTCAGGGTCTTTCCGGATGCGTCCACTACCGAGCCGTGGTTGTGCTGGATCAGAATGTCGTGCGAGCGCTCCGGATCGTGTGAGCGGCAGTACTGCGCGTGCATGTTGTTGTAATCGGCGCCCAGAGGGAAGACGCGCACTGAAGGCCGGTCGAGCTGGAACACCAGCAGGCCGAAGGGCGCTCCCGCCGTCTTGCCGTCACCGAGGAAACAACTGGTGGCCAGGCGCCTGCCGTCAGAGGAAAGCGTGGTCAGAGAATAGAGCCGCGACGGCCGGTAATTGGTCCCCGGCAGCTTGTCCTTTATCGTAAGCAGCACTTTCTGGCGATAGTTCTTGAGCGATAGCCGCTTAAGCACCAGTGCCGCTCCCGTGCGCTCTGGGTCATCCACGATGTAATACATCCACTTGCCGTCCGGGCTGACCGACGCGCCTTTGGCCCCGCGCTCGTCGGTGAGCTGGCGCAGCGCGAACCCGCCGGCGATGTCGCACAGCCAGTAGTTTCGTTCGCGGATGAAGACGAACCGCCGGGAATCTGGCGAGAAAACGGGGGCTTCGGTGTAGACGTTCCAGCTTGCCAAATTCGGATTAGTGGTGATCTGGACCACCCGAAGCCCGCGCGGCGATTTCTCATCGAGCATGTCCGGACGCTCGCGGCTCTCGCGCAACGGTGCTGCTCTGAGAGGTAGAGCCACAAGCGGGAACAGTTGCCTGCGGGTCAAGGTGTACACTGTCTGAGACTACACCAAGGAGGGCGACATGGGCGACTCGAAGTATTCGGTTAGTCGTAGGGGATTTCTGGACGCCGCTGCAGGGACAGCGGCGTTGACCAAAGTGGGCGTTACCACTCCTCCGGTCCGTAGCGCGCTGCTGCCAGGCAAGCCGCTGCGCGTCAAGCCGATCTTCGCGTGGGCGCTCAACGTGAAGCGGGAACTGACCAGTTGGCGCGGCTACGGCGGCCTTACTACGCGGGCTGAGGTGGACCAGGAGGCGCGCCGCATTGAAGCGGATTGCCGGAAGCTGGCGGAAGCGGCGGAGTTCCCCATCGAGATGCTGCCCCTCGCGATGGTTAACAGCACGGACGAAGCGGCCGCTGCCGCCGACAGCGACGCCGATGTGCTTCTGGTCTACGCCTCCGCCGGCCCCACGAAGTGGTTCGAGATCCTGGCGGCATCGGCCAAGCCGAACGTCATGTTCTTGCGGCAGAATTCCGGCCCGTTCTATCTGTATTACGAAATCGCCGATTTCCGCTTCCTGCGCAAGAGCGAGGAAAGGCCGCGCGAAGCGAATATGGACGCCGAGGACATTGTGGTGGACGACTACGGCGACGTCCTCTGGCGGCTGCGCGCGCTCTACGGCCTGAAGAACGCGCGCGGCACCCGCTCATTGGCGATCGGCGGGCTGAGGTCTTACAGCGTGCCGGGTCAGAAGTTGGGGCCGGCGCACGTGAGAGACGCCTGGGGCTACGGGCTGGTCACGGTAAGCGACGAGGAAGTGGGCCGGCGGATCGCCGCGGCACGCGCCGACCCGGGAGTGATGCAGCAGGCCGAGAAGCAGACGGCGGAACTTCTGGCGCAGCCCAACGTCACCCTCGTCACGGAACGCCGCTTCGTAGTTAACTCCTTTCTGGCTCTGAAAGTCTTCAAGGACCTCATGAAGGAAAACGATTGCACGAACGTGGGCGTGGCCAATTGCATGGGCAGCATCATCCGGGTGCTGGACACGCCGCCCTGCCTGATCTTCTCTTTACTGAATGACGAGGGCTACACCGCCTTCTGTCACACCGATTACACGCACACACCGCCCGGCGTTCTGCTGCGCTGGATCAGCGGAAAGCCGTCATTCATTTCCAACTCCCACTTTCCGCACCACGGCTCGCTGACGCTGGCCCATTGCGCCACCCCGCGCCGCATGAACGGCCGTGACATGGAGCCGGCGAAGATCGTCACGCACTTCGAATCCGATTACGGCGCCGCCACGCGCGTGGAGTTCACCAAGGGAACGGCGATCACCAACATCATCCCGAACCTGACCTGCACGAAGTGGCAGGGCTTCCGCGGCACCATCGTGGACACGCCGAACTACCCGGCGTGCCGCTCGCAGATCAACATGACCATCGACGGCAACTGGAAAAAGCTCCTGCATGACATTGAGGGCTTTCACACGGTGACCTGTTACGGCGACTACCTGAAGGAAGTCGGCTACGCACTCAAGCGCACCGGCGTGAAATGGGAAAACCTCAGCGAGACGTAAAGGCTACCTTTACCCTTCCAGGTTCACCACGGCCTCCGCGATCTGTCCCAGGTGTTTCCCATCTACCGTCACCTCGGCAGTGATTGCCAAGCGGGGCGAGGCTAGTCGCCCTCGGCGTGCTATGTAGATGCGGAAGGGGCAGGTGGCCGTCCCTTTGGGCGGCGCTTCGAACCGGAGAATCCGGGGTTCTGACCGCCAGCCGGGCGGCAGTACCGGCTCGACTTCCAACTTCATCGGCGTGGACCGGTAGTTCCTCACGCGCACCTTTGCCGCTGCGGACCCGCCAGCGACTATGACCATCTGGTAAGGGTAAACGCGGACCCACGTGGCATCCAATCCGAAATCGCAGTCCGGGTCCGCAATCAGTTTCTTGTAATATGCCGCCCGCCTGTCGATTCTGGCCTTCGTTGCCAGAAGCATCTGCTCGGTTACCGGAATCAGGCTACCGTGGCCGGGGGCGATCAGGTCCGGACGCTGCTCGATCAGAGTCCGGATCGCTTTCTGGTAGCTGTCGCTCACGAATTGATTGAGAACCACCGGCCGGATGCGCATCGAGCCGTCGGGCATCGGGCGGCCCGAAGCCACCGTGAAATTGTCGCCGGTGAAAGCCACGCGCTTGCCATCGATGTTGACGAATAGCGCCATCTGGTATTCGGCATGGCCTGGATTGTGAGTGACCGTGAACTCGAATTCCTCCCAGCGGAACTTCTCCCCGTGGCGGAATGAACGCGCCACACGAACAGGTTCGGGGAGGATGCAGCCCAACCGGTTCCCGCCCGGGTTCTCTAATATGTCCGTCATGTTTTCATAGCACCAGACCTGTGTGCCGTACTTTCGTTGAAGGTACGGAAATCCGCAGTAGTGATCGTCGTTGGTGTGGGTCGGCATGGCTACGTCGATGGACTTCACGCCGAAACGCGATTTCAGCGCCCCGAGGCTGTGCTCGACGAACCGGCAGCGGTCGTTGACGGCGGTGGCCTTGACGAATTGCTCCGAGAATTCTCCGCTGGGGAAGCCGTAGTCGATGAACATGGCCTTCCCACTGTCGGAGATGATGACGTAAAAGTTGCCAGCTGTTTTGTCGGTACCAACCAGGTGCGGGCTGATGGCTACGGGCTCATTCTCCGCGGTGGGGTTGGCGCTCGCCACCAGGCGGTAGTAGTCGCTGAGTACGTCGATGGTCTGTTCGATGGCGCTTCCGGCGTCTGCCATCGGATGCCCGTGCGACGGGCACAACAGTTCGGGTTTTTCGTCGCGGAGCTTATGGAGGGAGTGGATGGTGAAGTCCACGCCCTCGTTGCCGCCGTAATTGTGCTGCAATTCGTGGAGTGTGCGCACTTTCCCAGGACTGTGCATCAGATCTCCGATGAACGCCACCCTTCTGCCGTCCACATCCGCCAGCAGCACGATCGAGCCCAGCGTATGTCCCGGCGCCGGAAGCACATAAAACGCCCGGCCGCCCCAGCGGAAATTCTCGTAGTCGGGAATCCTGGCTTCCACGGGAACGCTCGATGCGAGCGTGAAGTAATCGTTGCGGGTGACGTATCCCTCGTGATAGACCCGGCGATTGCGCCAGAAATTCTCGACGTCGGTGAAAAGGTGATATTCATACGTGGGCACGGCGATCGGGATGCCTCGGCTCGCCGCCAGATGATCGCCCTGGCATTGGTCCCGGTGGTGGTGCGTGTGCAGAATGCCATCCACCCGAGTGACGCCAAGCTGCGGCAAGTAGTCGAGGATCCTGCCGGCGCCGAAATCGATGAGCGTACCCCGGCTGCCATCGCGGATCAGATAGACGTTACAGGTGTCCTCCAACCGGAACAGGTTCTGCGAGAGTTGCTGGAGAACGGAAAAGGCGGTCCGTTGTGCTTGCCGCCCGGCGCCTCGAGTTCGTCCCAGGCTGACAGCAGCCAAGCCGCTGGTCTCGAAAAAGTTCCGGCGCGACAGGTGATTGCCTCGTGGCTTCATTTCGACCTCCGTCTCCCCCGCGCTGGCCTCCACCAGCCATTCGAGGGCTTTCACTGCGTCCAACCCAGACCAGGGCCTATTTCATCACAGGATGCTGTTCTTGTGGTGGATTCGGGAACCGTTTTCCCTATAATCGACCCATGGACCGCAGGGACTTCCTGAAGACCGCGGCGATGGCGGGTGTTACTCACACCTCCTCCTCCGCTGCCGCCTCTGCCACGCTGTTCCCTCTCGACCTTCCATCGAGCGAGTGGACCCAATTCCGCGCGGCCGGCTATCCGGGCGACGTTACTGGAGTGATTTACCGCCGCGCCACTCCCGCCACCAACGGCATGCCGCTGGGTGGCGTCGACACCGGCTGCGTCGATCTGGAAACGAGCGGCATGTGGGGCTACTCCACCTTATTCAACAGCCATGTGCCGCGCCGCGGCCCCATCAACGCGGCGGCATTCGGTTTGAGCGTAGGCGGCAAAACCTGGGTGCTGTGCGATCCGTCGCAGGCCAAACGGTACGACACCACCGACGGCCGCATGCCCGAGGACACGCCGCCGGAAGCCCCGCGCCTGGAGGGCCTCGAAACCGCGCTCGAGATTCACTACTGGGGCCACTATCCCGTGGTTGACATGGAGTTCATCACTTCGGCGCCGGTGAGTGTGGGCATACGGGCGTGGTCGCCCTTTCTGCCCGGCGACGTCACCGCGTCGATGATCCCCGGCATCGTTTCCGAAGTACACCTGCGAAACCTCAGCGGCGAGACGCAAAGCGGGAGCTTCGCTCTGAACTTCCCAGGTCCGACGAAGAAGGAAGCCGCCACGGGCGCGTTCCGGCGCGAGGAGGTGCACGGGCCGGTGGAGGGCGTGCAGGTCAGTTCGGCCAGCGTCACGCGGACCCCGATCGCCGCGGCAAGGGCCAGTTACGTCCTTGGCGTGTTCGGAAAGGAGAAAGTGCGGTTCGGAGGTGCGCTGGACGTGGGAGGGTGGAACTGGGGCCAGCTCAGTGAGAGCCCCTGGGCGCGCATCCATGAAGCTTTGCCGCGCGCGGGCGAGGGTCATGGCGGCGCATCGGCCACGGTGGATTTCACTCTTGCGCCCGGCCAGGAGCGCATCGTGCGTTTTGTGCTGGCGTGGCATTCGCCAATGTGGCGCGGCGGCGGCACGCTTTCGTCGAAGGACGGCAACTGGTTCGTGCATATGTACGCCATCCGGCACCGCAGTGCGCGCGAGGCGGCCCTCAAGCTGGCGCGGGATCACGCCTCGCTGCTCGCCCGCACGCTGGCCTGGCAGGCGGAGATCTACGGCGACAAGTCGCTGCCCGGCTGGTTACAGGATTCGCTCATCAACAACCTGCACCTCATCACGGAGACCGGGATGTGGGCGGCGGCCGAAGTGCCGCTGCCGGAGTGGGTCCGCCAGGAAGATGGGCTGTTCGGCATGAACGAGTGCCCGCGCGGCTGCCCGCAGATAGAGTGCATCCCGTGCAGCTTCTATGGCAACATCCCGGTGGTCTACTTTTTTAAAGAACTGGCACTCTCCACGTTGCGCGGCTATAAAGGCTATCAGTACACCGAGGGTGCCGCGCCCTGGATTTTCGGCGGGGTTACCGGAGACACGCCGCCGGTGGACTTCGCGCAGCCCACCCGCGGCTACCAGATCACGTTGAACGGGCTGTGCTACGCGGCAATGGTGAACCGCTTCGCGCTCTGCTGGGGCGGCCGGGAGTTCAACCGCGAGTTTTACGAATCGGTAAAGAGGAACGCCATCTATACGTTCAACCTGCGCCCGGACTACGAACTGGGCGACCGCGTCATCAGCATGCCCACGGGCAACGAAGGCACCGAGTGGTTCGAAGCGCCGGAGCCCGGGTGGTTCGGTCTGGTGGCGCACGTGGGCGGGTTGCACCTGGCGCAGTACCGCATCGTCGAACGGATGGCCGTCCAGGCGGGCGATCAGAAGTTCGCCGCCGAATGCCGTAAGTGGATCGAGGAGGGAACGAAATCGCTCGAAGAGAAGCTGTGGACCGGCGGCTACTACCTGACGTTCTGGGAGCCGGAAACGGGCCGGAAATCGGACCTGGTATTCGGATATCAGCTCGACGGCGAGTGGGTGGCAGACTTCCACGGCCTGCCCGGCGTGTTCCGAAAGGACCGCGTGGACAAGACGCTCGCCACCATCAAGCGGACGAACATCGCGCTGTCGAAGTCCGGAGCGGTGAACTACGCGCACGCCAACGGCAGCCCCGCGAAGGTGGGCGGCTATGGGACTTACAGCTACTTCCCGCCGGAAGTGCTGATGCTGGCCATGAACTACATGTACGAAGGCCAGCGAGCGTTCGGAATCGACCTGGCGCGTCGTTGCTGGGAAAACATCACCTGCAAGTGGCGCTACACCTGGGACATGCCCAACATCATGCGAGGAGACAAGGACACCGGCGAGCGCACCTACGGTCACGATTACTACCAGGACATGATGCTCTGGGCGCTGCCCGCAGCCATGGCCGGCCAGCCTATGAACGGCCCGTTAGCATCCGGTGGATTAGTGGATAGGGTGCTGCGCGCCGCGCGAGGGAAGTAGTGCAGGCGATACGCCCACGCGTGACGTAGCCGACTAAACCTGAATTCCGAAGTTGGGCCTCATTCGGGTGGTAAGCCTTTGAGACAACAGAGGGACGGAAACCAATGCCTCGGACAAAACCGTTCCGCGGGGGATCACTGCGCTGCTGCCGGACGAGCGGTTGATTCTGCGCCAGACCAAACGGGCAGTCACTCCCTTCGGCGGCGTGGCCGTCTTCATTACCTGCCTGAGAAAGATCGATCTGGCTGGGCAGATTCGGCGCCACATGCCGATCCGGTGGCACTGGCCCAATCGGATTGATCCCGCCACCACCTTCGTGGCGTTTCTGAAGACGGTGCTGATGGGGGGCCAAGCGCTTCGCCCACGCTGGCCTGCTGCGCGGCGACCGCGCTCTGCGCGCCCTGCTGGGGAGCGAACGCTTCCCCGTCGACGACACCATCCGCAACCTGTTTCGCGCGTTCGGCATGGGCGACGTGCAGCGCCTTTACGAACCGCTGGCGGAATGGCAGATGCAACGCGTCCCGCCGCGCGGCGCCGATGGCTTCTGCCTGAAGCAATTCGGCGCCACCGAGGCAGCCTTCCGCGCTGTGCTGCTGTTGTTCAACCTGCGCAGCGAGTTTCAGCGCGCGGCTGGATTGCCGGGCTATCGCGCCCCGGCGACCATCCGCACGCAAGTGCTCATATGCGGAGCCACTCTGGGCCGTGCAGGCCGCTGCCTGGTAATACACCTGTCTGGAAGTTGGGGCAGCCTGAAATCGAGAATCCCCATGCTGGACAGTATGCTGGCCTGTGAAATTCCAACTTCGCCGAAGTTGGCTCCCGCGGCGGGAACCTGAGGCGGAACGGCGACGCTGAAACTGTCGTCTCGGAGGAAAACTATCGCTCAACTTCGGAATTCAGCATTAACATTCCCATCGTGCCTACAAGCGTGTTCGTCGATTCCGCCGCACCAAGAAATGTCTGCAATAGCGCCGGTCAGATCGTTTCGTCTGCATACCACGGCGATAACCTTTTTGACCAACCGGAGGTGCCAAATATGACAAAGAGAGTGAAACGATTGTCCATACATGCAATAGAGGTCTGGCTCGTGCTCCTCGCCGTGACCGGCGTCTCCGGCGCCAAGGTAATGCCGTGGGCATATCCCTGCGAGCAACTCGACCGGGTCGTTGACCAGGTAAAAGCCGATGCGGGCAGATCACCGGCCGCCTTCGAACTCCTGAAGCTTGTCGCGCGTGGCATGCCCGACAAGGTCGACAGCGATGTCGCCGTGCGATTCGGCATCGAACCGGAGAGACTTCTCCAACCCGTGTACCGGAACCTTTCCGTGCGAGCTCATGCGCTGCGGAAGATCGGGCAACTCGGCCTACCCGAGGCCCTGGCGTATCTGGAGAAACTCACGCCGGAGGATTTCGACGTTGAGCGCGGCCAGATGTATCGCGTCTGGCCGCCGGCCCAGATCGCGTTGCATGAAGCGCTGCTCAACCAGATCCCGGATGAGGCTGGGAAAATTGCGTTTCTTGAGCGCACAGTGCAACAGCGGCACGATGCAGGATTCAACAGCGCGGTGAAGGGCTGGGCGCGGAATCAACTCTGTGACAGAGGAGCGTCGATGTCGTGGGACGCGATCTATCAGGGGATCCGATTCAGCACGGGGAATCCGGTCCGGTTCGCGGAAGAGGTGAAGTTCTGTGAGGACCGCATACGGATTGTGCAAAGCGACCCGGATCGCGTGAAGGCGCTTGCCTCCGCGCTGCGGAGTACCGGCCGAGCTGTCGACCGCCGGTTGACGATGTGGGCCTTCACCCAACTTCTCGAGCTTCGATCTCCTCGGGCGGACGCGGCGCTCGACCATGTCGCCAGCGAGATCGACAAGCTCGATCCGGAACGCAGGCGGGAGTGGGGTGTCATCAGGTCCGGTATCCGCGCCGCGCGGGAACTGCGATCCGCTGGGCCGGTTCGCCCAGTCCAGGCGCCCCAACGATAGCACCAGCGTCTGTTTCAGTTACAACTTCCACGGCCTGCGCAGCGGCCGGTCGAGCATCCTGGCGGCCTCGGCGTCGCCCACGATGGTTTCCTTCGCCGGATCCCAACGGATCTTGCGGCCGGTGCGCACGGCGCAGTCGATGGGGCTCTCCGGCGTGGCCTGGCCGCGTATGGAATCCAGGAAATTGCGCGTGTGGTTGCGCCCCATCACCCCGAACCGGCTGACTTCGAGTGCGGCGGCGGCCAGCGACGCGGGTTCCGACTCGATCCTGTTGCGGCAGATGCGCAGCCAGCCTTCGGTTCCGTGGAAGGTCGTCGAGTCCGAACCGGTGGTGAAAGTCATACTGAGCCCGTTCGCGTACCGGCAGCGGACATTCCAGTTCATGACCGTGTTGTAGAGGCCCTCCTTGGGGATCAGGCCCGTGCCCTCGTACTCAACCCGGACCATGGGCCGGGGCGTAGGCTTCGTCGATCCGGTGAGCGCGGCTTTCCCGCCGGTCGCGGAAAGTATCGTAGACCGCGACGCACTGGCAGTCGGCGTGTTGCAGGAAATCCGTGCTGATGCGCAGCCACATGCGCAGCCACTGAGCATGATTCGGCGCTGTTATCCTTCCAGACCCCGGCCAATTCCTACCAGTTCGACGCTTTCAACCCACAGGCAAGCCACCTGCTGGTGCCTTGTTTCGAGATAATGTCTGCAAAGTTACAAGACCTTTGTCGCTTATAAGTGTTTTATTGATTCGTTTTCGTATTGACTGTCAGCTCTTGACTTCTTATCATTCCCATAGATGCTATGGCCACGCTGGTTATTGAGCCGGCTCGGCCATGCAATTGCGCGTCGCACGAATAGCGACCCCATTCGAGTGTTGCGGGCGCTTTCTCATCCGTGCGACGACGCTGTTGCACATGTGATCCTTGTCGGATTCAATTGTGTACGTTGTGGCATGACTTTGCAAAGAGGGAAGCGACTAAGATGCTCCAGTACCACGATCAGGTTACGCCAAAATGGGTAATTTGATCCCGAAACCAACCCACTTTTGCATATAAACGGGCACGGAATCGAGAACTGACAGATGTCAGTAGATGCCACCGTAAGTGCTCCAAGTGTTTTTACTCAACCTATTAGTGTACCGGCGCGACGGCCGTCATTGGCGGCAACTTCAACGAAAGGGATGATGTATGACAGCAGGCAAACGAAAATACTTGTTCTGTGGAGCCGCGTTGCTCCTCACTCAGTCCCTCGCCTTAGCCCAAGTGCAGTAGAAGGCAGCCGTAAGCGGTGTGGGTGCCGCCGGCGTCACTCCGGTGAGTCGAGCATTGCTCTACCGCCACTTCTTTGCCTTCCAGAATTACTTGGACCGAATGGCCGATTCAGAGCAGAAGAGCGGCAAGGACGGCAGCGCCTTACGGCACTACAACCAAAAGAAACTGGAGTTCAGCGACGCGCAGTTCGGCCATGTCCGCGCCGCGGCGCAAGGGCTTGAAGCGTTGCTGAAGGTCCAGGACGCCAAGGCTGCGCGAGTCATCCAGGCCGAACGTGCCCGCTTCCCGCACGGAAAGCTCACTCGGGAAGCTGACCTGCCGCCCGCCTCCGCGGAACTCAAGGCACTCCAAGCCGAACGCGATAGCATAATCGAGTCTGCGGTCGCCACGTTGAAAGCGGCCCCTCGGCCCCCAAGCCGCCGACAAGTTGGATACCTTCCTCTCGCGCGACTTCGCGCCCAACTTGAAGGTTCGTTTTGTGCGGACGCCCGGCGCCGCAAAGCCCTCTCCGAATGCACCGGCGTTCCCACAGGAGGTGCTGCCATGAAAGGGCTTCGGCTTGTGATGCGGGCAGTCCTGCTCACGGCGGCTCTGTTGGTTGCCAGCCAGTGTCCCGTGATCGCGCAGCAGGTGGTGGGCGTTTCGGCGATTCTGGACGCCACCAACTCGTCCACCATTTATACATATTCGGCCACCGAGCTCGATTACGTCGCGAGCGAGTACTACGATGCGGCCGTGGAAGGGTATCTGTTTCAGAACGGAAGCCAGATCAGATGGGGCTATGCGAGTAGTGGAAGCGCATCAAACATCGCATATGGCTACCTCAACGCACCGGTTTCTGTTGGTTCGGACTATCAACTGGAAAGCGACCACTACCTGATGGCCGCATACATGGTTGAGTACAACGGAAGTTACTATTACTCCAATCCCTACTACTATCCGCTGATGCCCAGCGGAGGCAGTGGGTCGAGTTCGAGCAGTTACCCGTCGGGAGGCGGCGATGCCTATATTGAGGTGCAATACATCTACCTTGGAACGACGGCGATTGGAATTTCCACAGCGCCGCCCTATATTGGAGGTATTCGCGAATGGGCGAACGGTGGAACCTATGGCGTGCGCGGCACGTCGGGCTATATCGAAGTGTATGGGCAGCATCTGCTGGATGTATTCAATGGCGGGACTACTCCGGCGATGAGCGGGAATGGCGTGTCGGTCTCCGTCTACTGGGCCAGCGCTAACCAGGTAAACCTCTCCTACACGATCGCTAGTAGCGCAAGCGCAGGCGACCACACCCTGACGTTGAGCACAAGATTCGGGACGAGCAACGGCGCCACGTTCACCGTGGCTGATCCAACACCTCAGATTACCAGTATCACCCCGGATTCCTGGGATGCGGGACAAGTTGTCAATTTCGTTGTAAGCGGAAGCGGCTTTGGATCGAATCCGTCCATTTCCGTCTCGGGCACCGGCATTGGGAGTTCGGGCATAACCAGCAGCAGCGACACGCAGATCAGCGCGTGGGTGGACCTAACATACGCTAACGCCGGGACGGCAACTGTGACAGTAACGTCTAACGGTTACGGTGGAAGTAATTTTGTGCCGGCGCCGCAGGGCGGGACGCAGAATCAGACGATGGGAACCGCCTCCGTTCGGTCATACATAGTCAGCCAGTCTCCAAGTTCCCTGAACGTCTCCACCGGTGACACAAACAAGACCATTACGACCACCGTGAGCGGTTTGGCCACGAGCTTTACTCCAGCGTTTTCTTGGGGAATGCAAAGCAACCTCAACAGCTCATGCAACGCCACTCTCGGCTTTTCCAGCAACAGCGGAGGCGGGTCGGTCAATACAACCGTTACGGCCTCACCCGCGGGCTGCAGCGGAGTATTCAACGCAGTTTCCGTGGTCGGTCCCAGGACCAGCAGTGGTTCAACTCAGATTGTTATACCACCGCAGATCCTTATCAGGTTCATGGTCGGTGAGGCCGGCGGCCAGACCGGCGATATGTCGCAGCTTGCGATTGCCTCGTCCGCGAAGAACCGATTCGGGGATTCGAATTTCCCTGGGGGATCTACGGCAACTTACCAAGCCGTGATTATCCCCGGCCAGTATTACGGGGCATCGGACGGGACCACGAACGGGCATGAACCGGAATTGACCAACGCTGTGTCCATTTTCACCGGCACGACGGGGGATATTGTCGGCGGCGCGAAATGCTACTGGAGCCCGACTGCCGCCCAGTGGTCCGTAGTACAGCAGGCGCTTGCCGGCGGCGCCACGCAGTTCCCGGCGAACACAGGCGCTCCTGGATGCTGGGATGGACAACCGCGGCAGATTGTCCGCAAGACTTCCATTGGTGCGAACAATCGCGGCGGCGCGTACGCGGGAGCTCCGGCGTTTCTGTTCTTGCGCGAGAGCAGCGCCGGCTCGGTCGTCGTAGTAGAGATTCCGTAGGGAGACTGGAGTTTAGAATGATCTCAACAAGAATATCCTCGATTCTGTTGCTCCTCACGCCGTTTGCCCTCCAGGCACAAGCGGATCCTGATGCCGCCGCGCGACGCGAGGTAAAGGCCCAGGTGGCCACGATCTCCCGCCAACTGCGGTGGACCCAGCCTTCCGAAGCAGCGCAATACCGGGAAAACCGGGATGCGCTCACGGCTCAGATCCACAATTCCATCGACGGGTATGTGGTGGAGAGAGCCGATCCGTCCCGAATCACCTCCGGACTTATGGAGGCGGATCTGCGTGAAATCCTGGCCACGTCCGGTGATAGCGCGGAGTATAGCGGCCCGCCGTACGCTCGCGTCACAGAGCTCTCCGCTGGAAAATCGTTGGTGATTGGCTACAAGCTCAGACGCGGCGGTAGCGCCGTCGATGACTCGGCGGTTGCGTTTCGCGGCTATCGGGTCGAGCAGGGTCGCTTCAAATTGGTGGACGCCATCGGATCGGAGTTCGACGGCTACGGCTTGTTCACTCATGAACTCAAGTCGCCGCTGCCGGGCGAAGCGTGGCTGCTTGCATGGGGTGGACTGTCCGGCTTCAACGGAAACAAAACCCGCCTTCGCATCTATGCGTTTGACGGGAGCAAGTTTCGGACCGTTTGGAGCCCGCCTGACGCGCTCAATGTTTCCGTGAAGTTCACCGGCGACGGATTCAGCATAATCCGGCTTGATGAGGAGCGGTACTACAAGGCGCAAGCGTGTCCGTGCTACCTCGAAGAGGACTATGCCTTGATGCATGACGGCGCCAGGCTGATATCCTCGCATTATCGGAACTGAGCTTGATGCCCGGGCAAAACGACGCTCGCACGCATGTGCGCATTCAGCTATCTGCCGCTACGCCTGCGGAAGCGGGCGCAGCGGCAGCGTTCGTTAGGGGGGCGCCGTCATGGTGTTACAAGATGAACGCTGACCTGGAATGGTACAGCCGATTTTTCAAGGTTCCGGTGACAGGCGTGATTCCGGAACTCATGCGGGATGTTGTAAACCGTAAACCGGAAACCTAAACCTAAAACCTACAGGAAAACCTTAGGTGACTAGTGGGCTGTCCCGGAGAGATCGCTACCACGACGGAATTCGCTTGCTGACAT
>CAYLLB010000078.1:0-17789 GCA_964384215.1 uncultured Solibacteraceae bacterium
TCGACCGGACAATTCATTTGCTAATTGAGGCGGACAAATCACATGCTACCGACATGAGGAGATTTTCGCATGAGCCGGGCGCGTGTTGCTTTGCTATGATGTGCGGGTTGGCAATGCTGGGCAAGGTCGCTCTGATCATCGCCGTCTGGGTGCTGTTCGCAGGTGGGGTGTGGCTGTTACGCCGGGCTTTCCAATGGGTCTGCGAACGCCTGGAAGCCTTACGCGTGCGTCTTGGCAGCCGGCGCCGCCTTGCCGGTTTTGTAGCATTGTTCGGCCGCCAGTTGATCCGGATTGCCGTTCTCGTCCTGCGGATCGGATCCGTGGCGGTGGTTGTGATCGTGTTTTTCGCCCTGGTTACTTTCTCCCTGGGGCTGTTTCCGCAAACCGCCGGTTTGAGCCACACGTTGTTCGAATACATGCTGCGGCCCTTCCGGATCGCGCTGGCGGCGTTCGTCGATTATCTGCCGGATTTCGGGGTGCTGATCGTCGTCGTCTTGTTCACTTACGCGGTGGTTCGCGCTCTCCACTTGCTGGCGCACGGAGTAGAGGCGGGCGTGGTGGTCCTGCCGGGTTTCCACACCGAATGGACCCAGCCGACTTACCAAATCCTGGCGTTTCTCGCCATCGTATTTGGACTCGTCGTAGCGTTTCCTTATTTGCCCGGCGGCAACTCGCCAGCGTTCAAAGGCGTGTCCATCTTCATCGGTGTGCTGATCTCTCTCGGGTCGACTTCGGCGATGGGCAACATCGTTGCCGGCATCATCCTTACTTACATGCGGCCTTTCCATCTCGGCGACCGGGTACAGATCGGCGACACGCTTGGCGACGTGACCGAGAAGACGCTTCTGGTAACTCGCATCAAGACCATCAAGAACGAAGAGATCATCGTCCCCAACAGCCAGATCCTGGGTACGCACATCCAGAACTACAGCGCGCACGTACGCCACGGCGGCCTCATCCTGCACACGGCGGTTACAATCGGCTATGACGCGCCGTGGCGCAAGGTGCACGAACTGCTGATCGCGGCAGCCCTCAAGACCGGCGGCATCCTGCACCAGCCCGCTCCCTTCGTGCTGCAAAGAAGCTTGAACGACTTCAACGTGAGTTACGAGATCAACGCTTACACGGACCAGCCGAACCGGATGGTTGATATTTACTCCGAGTTGCACGCCAACATTCAGGACTCGTTCAACGAAGGCGGAGTCGAGATCATGTCGCCAAACTACATGTCGGTGCGCGACGGGAACACCGTCACGATCCCGCGCGATCATCGGCCCGTGGACTATCAGCCGCCCAGTTTCCGGGTTCGCCAGACCGGAGGCGGCGATCAGGGCTGAACCGCGCGTTCCATTTGAGCCACAATCACGCTGTAAGTGTCGAGCCAGGGCACTTCGATGTTCGCGCCATCCACCCGCATGGTACCGTGGGTTTCGTCCGGGGTATGCAGCGCCGCGCTCTTCACTGGGCCGCGAACCACGATGCGCACTTTGCCGGCAGGCTGCGCCGTGTAGTTGAGCAGGTGAATGAGCAGGCGCTGGCCGGCATTCTGCGTCGTTGCGACGGCAAGAACACCGGCTGGGGCTTCGAGAGTAAAGGGCGGAGGCGCCGCGGCGGCCACCTGTCGCGCGAGCGCATCAATCGAAGGCGTTTCGCTCAAGCGAAAGACTTTGCCGCCTGAAGATTTGAACGATTCGATCGCCGCGTCGGCCTTGGGGCGCATTTCTGCCGTTGCAGCCACCACCGCCCTGACGCCCAGGAGGTGATCCGCCGTCATGTCGTGCTCATAGATTACGCGATAGCCCACGTTGCGCGCGGCTAGCGCGTTCAACGCCGCTGTCCCCGCGCTCGATTCGTCCAGCACCACGGCCACGTTCGCCCATGGGGCGGCATTCACATACAGTAGTTCGTTTGCGGCGTGGAAGCGATTGTAGCGGCCGATGGCCTGCCAAATCTCCATGGCTTCGGGCCGCGCGCGATAGAGACCGTCGGCGAAAGCGCCTTCGCTGAACAGTTGCATGGACGCGCCGAGCGGCCAGGCCTCGGCCAGCGCCAGTTGATGACGCCGCGCGGGGATCGGGCGCGCCAGCCGGTCGCTCGTTTCGCGCTTGCCGTCTTCCACGATGACCGGCTTCCAGCCGTGGCTGAACGCATTGAGCAGGCGGTAGAGCCCCAGATTGGTGACCAGGTAGCCGTCACCCACGCTGGCCAACTGCTTCTTCGCGGCGTCGCGTTCGGGTACGTTTGCCGCGGCATAGATGCCGGGCTCGACTCCATCCTCGGTGCTAATCAGGTTTGTGATGCGATTCAACACGTATGTGTTCGAGTGGAAATTGCCGCCCATCACGAAATCGCGTTTGCGCGACAGGCCGTGCCGGTACATCTCGCGATAGGTTTCGAACAGGTACTCGTTGAAGTTATTGTCATAGAAGATGCCGTCGGCGCCGGCTTCGATCGCCAGGTCAATCCGCTTCTTCAGGTACTCGCGCCATCCCGGATGCGCAAGCCGAGCCATGTAACGCGTGACGCGGCCCATCTTGGCGTAACTGCCCGCGCTGTATGGCGTGGGCTTGCCGTCCGGGCCCTTGCGCACCCAGTCCTTCGATTCCGGGACATTCTCGAACATATCTTCCCAAAACATGTTCGCGATGGACTCGTAAGCGAGAACGCGTATCCCTTCGCGGTGGCACAGCGCGATGTACTCCTTGAGTTGCTCCTGGTGGTTGCGCTCGGTCTGATTCGAGAAGCCGTTTGAGAACGTAACTGTTATGGTGTTCACTCCGGATTCCTTGAGCAGGCGCGCAGTGCGCGGTGTGTACCAGTTGGTCATGCTGTCCACATAATCCGGGATTGGCGGATTGAATCCCACCCAGCCCGACAGCATCGCCTTAGCGGTCTCGATGCGTCCTCCGTCCCACCGCGCGAACCGGATCTTGCCGGGCGCGGCCCAAATGGGTTGCGCGTCGCGGGCGGGGCCCGCGGGCCAGTCGGTTGGGAACCCGACGACCGTGGGCTGGGCGTTCTCCATAGCGCCGGGCTGAGCGTGGGCGCGCCATGCGATCGAGGCCGCCAAAACCGCGGCGAGGCACAGGCTGAATGAGACTAACCGGTTCGCATTCGTCATGATCTACTCCGATGCTACAATGCCGCGCGCCATCCGGCGTCCAGGATGCGCCGGTGGGTTTCGAGCGTCTTCCGGTGCTCAGGTTTGGCGGCGAGATTGATGAACTCGCGCGGATCCGTGGAATGATCGTAGAGTTCCTCTCCGCCCCCCATGCCCTCCCAGCGGATGTATCGGTAGCGGTCCGTACGGATCGAGCGCCCTGTGATCTGCTCGTAGCGCAGTTCGGTGAAGGCGGCTTTCTTGCCCCGGAGTCCGGGGTTGTCGAGCAATGGCGCCAGGCTGCGCCCTTCCAGGTTCGCGGACGGCTTCAGACCGCACAAATCGGCGATAGTCGGATACACATCCACGAACTCGACCAGCGCCCGGGAGGCCTTCCCACGGGTCTTCTGCCTTGGTGTGGAGATGATCAGCGGCACGCGCGCCGATTCCTCCATCAGCGACATTTTCTGCCAGCGCGTGTGCTCGCCGAGATGCCAGCCGTGATCGCCCCAGAAGACAACCACGGTGTTCGACGCCAGGCCCATGCGCTCGAGGCCCGCCATCACGCGGCCGAGTTGATCGTCCATAAACGATGTGGACGCATAATAGCCTCGCAAGGCCTCCTTAATCCTAGGGGCGTCCATCTGCATGTTGTTCCACAGTTGCGGCCGGACGGCCTTGGATGCTGCGGGGATGTCGTCCAAGTCATCTGGCGGGTTCTCTGGCAGCGGGATCGAGTCCAGAGGATAGAGGTCGTAAAAGCGTGATGGCGCGACAAACGGCAGGTGCGGCCGGATGAACCCCAGACCGAGGAAGAATGGTTCCGAGCGATGTTTTTCGAGCAATGCGAGCGCGCCGTCGGCGGCGTTGGTGTCGGCCTGCCCAGTGGCAGTTGCGGCCGCGATCCACTGCATTCCGAAACTCACCCCTGGCGGGCTCAGCTTCCGGCCTTCGCCGGGTGTTTGCAACTCCAACCCCGGCGGCGAAACCGAGTGGTTCCAACTGATGGCGTCCTGGTACTTGGGCGTGCCGACCTCTTTCGGCACGTTCATGTGGAACATCTTGCCTTCGCGCGCCGCGAACCAGCCGTTGTTCTTGAATAGCTGCGGTAGCGTGACCGCGTCGGGACGGAAATCCCGGAAATCGATGTTGTTGGCGAGTACGCGCGTCGTGGTAGGACGCAGGCCCGTCAGGAGGGAGGCCCGCGAGGGACCGCACAGCGGGAACTGGCAGTAGGCACGCTCGAAGCGGGTGCCACGGGCGGACAGCCGGTCGATATTGGGACTCTTCACCAGTGGGTGTCCGTAACAACCCAACGCGGTGTTGAGATCATCGGCGGCGATGAACAGAACGTTGAGGCGCTGCGGCGAGCGGGCAAACAGAGGCGCGCCGGCCGCCCCCAGAAAGGATCGGCGTGTGAGCATGGTTACTCACTTCTATCACAGACCGTGGCATCCTGGCGCATTTGAAAATCGCTGGGTGTGGCGCTCTCGTCCGGCGCCGCATAGGCTCGCGGTAAAATGGACGCAACATGCCCAATCTGCTTGAAGGGCGTTCCGCCCTGATTCTGGGAGTGGCCAATCGATGGAGTCTGGCCTATGCGATCGCGCAGGCATTCGCGCGCGAGGGCGCCAAGCTCTTTCTCACCTTCCAGGGCGAACGCCAGCGCGAGACTGTGGAAGAGTTGGCCGAGGAACTGGACGGCGCGCATGCGCTGAACTGCGATGTGACCGTGCCGGAGGACCTGGAGAGCCTCACCGAAGTGCTGGCGAAATGCGGAAGTCCGCTCGACGCCGTGGTGCATAGTATCGCTTTCGCCAACCGCGAAGATTTGAGCCGGCCGTTTATCGAGACATCGCGCTCCGGATATTTGCTGGCGCAGGAGGTGAGCGCCTACTCGCTGATCAGCGTGGCCCGCGCGACGGCGCCGTTAATGAGCCGGGGTGGGAGCCTTACTACGCTCACTTACCTGGGCGCCAGCCGAGTGGTGTCGAACTACAACGTGATGGGCGCGGCGAAGGCCGCCCTGGAGGCTTCGGTGCGATACCTGGCGAGCGACCTGGGCCCGTCCAATGTCCGCGTGAACGCTATCTCGGCCGGCCCTATCAAGACGGCATCGGCGCGCGGCATCAAGGATTTCTCGAAAGCACTGGACGGCGTCGCTGAACGCGCCCCGTTGCGCCGCAACACGGAACCGGGCGAAGTAGCGGACGCGGCGGTATTCCTGGCGAGCGATCTGGGCCGTGGCGTCACAGGCAACGTTCTCTTCGTCGACGCGGGTTTCCAGATCATGGCGTTGTAAAGGGTTCTGCTACACTCGAAGCAAGGGGCCAGATATCAGCCGGGAAGCGACGATGCCATCGAAAATCAGCCAGATTATCGATTCCGCGGCGGCCGTCACGCGGGGCATGGGTGTCACCTTCAAGGAAATGCTCTCGCCCACGCTCACCGAGGATTACCCCGACGGTCCGGCGAAACTCCAGGCGCGCTACCGCGGCGTGCACGTTCTGGAACGTGACGAAAATGGTCTGGAGAAGTGCGTGGCCTGCTTCCTGTGCGCGGCCGCCTGCCCGGCGAATTGCATTTACATTGAGGCGGCGGAGAACACCGCCGCGGAGCGCTTCAGCGGCGGTGAGCGTTACGCAAAGGTGTACAACATCGATTACAACCGCTGCATCTTCTGCGGCTACTGTGTGGAAGCCTGTCCGACCGACGCCATCACCCACGGCCACGAATTCGAAATCGCTAGCTACGACACCTCCACGCTGATCTACACCAAAGAGAAGCTGTTGCGAAAGAAGTAAGCGCGGAGGGGAATCCGCGCTCCCAGCCTACCCGCAAACGCGCCGCGCTCGATGTAAGCTCGGCGAATCTCGGGAGAGCAAGGTGGCATATGCAGACTCGTATGGCTTGCGACATCACTGCCAGCCTGCGCCGAATACTGGACAGTCTGCATTCTTTGGAATCGGGTGACGAACACTAATAAATAGGAATGGTGGCCCCGCACAGGCTCGAACTGTGGACCTCATCCTTGTAAGGGATGCGCTCTAACCAACTGAGCTACAGGGCCGATGGCTTCATTTTAGCAGAGGCGTCAACCCGCTCTGCTTCCGCAGTTGGCGCAGAACTTCTCGCCGGCCTGCATGGGTTTTCCGCAATGCGAGCAGAAGAAGCTTCCGGCGGGCTTGGCCGGCGGAGGCGCGGCCTGGTTCTGGCGGTTCACGAGCCAGTAAATCAGGAAGCCAATTGCGATCAGCGGAAGCAACCCGATGAGCAATCCGCCGAAAGGCAGGCATCCGAAGCACCCGATGCCCCGTGGTCTGAAGCGGTACATGGAAAGAATGGACCTCCGCGTCTGAATTGTACCAAAGGCAGGAAGCCGGGGTTTTGTCTGGTGCTGTGGACACCGCGCCTGCGGCCAAGATACTGTACTCGGATAGGCGAGGTGCCTCATGAAGGGACTGATCGGCGTTGCGATTCTGATCACTTTGCTGCCGGCTGGGTTCGCCGGGGCGGCCGATGCGTTTTTGGTGCGGAACGGGCAGCCGGAAGCCGTGATCGTTCCCGGCGGCGGAGAGTTCAACGGCTTCGTCGCCAGGGAACTGCAGCGGTACATTGAGACGCTTTCCGGCGCGCGGCTGGAGATCGCCGCGGCGGCGCCGAAAGGGAAGCCCCTGGTGCTGGTGGGCGGTCATGCGGCGGCTGTTGGCCTCAAGGATGGCGGCTATGTGCTGAAGCGGGCCACCTCAGGCGGGCAACCCGCGCTCGTCGTGAGCGGCAATGACGAGGCCGGCACCATGTACGCCGCTTACGATCTGCTTGAGCGGTTGGGCTTCGTCTTCCTGCTCACCAAGGACATCGTGCCGAAAAAGCAGAGTGACGTGTGGATGCCGGCGCTCGACGAGCGCATCGAGCCGTCTTACCGCCGTCGTGGCGTGCATGTCGATTTCTGCTATCCCAACCAGACCATCTGGTCGCTCGATTACTGGAAGAAGTTCATCGACCGCATGGTGCGTATGCGCATGAACTACCTGCAGGTTTTCTGGTTCCCTTACGCACCGTTCCTGACTTACGACTATAAGGGTGAGAAGAATCTCCTGGGGGACGTTTCGACCAAGGAGAGCGGGTATCTCCTATGGGCCACCGGTTTCGGCTCGCACTTGGCGCGTGACATGGCCGTGGGGCGAAAGCATTTCATCCACCCGCGCCTGGCGCCGCCCGAGTTCCAGAACGTCGAGACGCCGGAGCAGGCCTTCACCGTCGCGCAGAACATGCTGCGCCAGGTGATCGCCTACGCCAAGACGAAGAAGATCAAAACTTGGCTGGCAATCGACCCGGTGAGCCTGCCCGCGAACCTGGCGCGTCATGCACGGGCGCGCACCGGCGATCTACCCTTCCATCCCATCATGGGCGGCGTCTACGTCTGTCCGGTGGACCCGGTAGTGGACGAGATCAACGAGAACCGCCTGAAGAGCCTTGTGAGCACCTATCCGGAGGCCGAAGGTTATTTCCTGTGGTTCCCGGAACTCTATCCGGTTTGCGAGGACGAGAAGAGCAAGGAGTATCTGCTCGAACAGCGCCCCAAGGACTACGCCGAGCAACTTCGCCACTGGAAGCATTACACCGGATACGCGCGCGTCGCCGACCGCGTCGTCGACAGCAACAACGCAGCCATCTACCTGATGAAGAAAGTGATCGAGGCGCGCGACCGCATGAACCCGAAACCGAACGTGGGCGTCGGCGCGTTCGGGCGGAGCTTCGTCTATCCGATCATCGACCGTATTTTCCCCAAGGACGTGCCGTTCACAGACATGGTGAGCCGCGGCATCTGGACGCCTATGGGAGTGCCTCTTTATCAATTCGGCGGGATGGGCGAGCGCGAGCGGACTCTCATTTCGCGCTCGGACGACGACAGCGGCATGCTTGGAATGCAGTTCAACGTCACTATGTATTACAAGGATCGCCTGTATGACGGCGCGCTGGAGCACGGCGTCGCGGGCCACGCCATGCAGGTGAACCGCGCGCGCGGCCAGGAGCACAACGAGAAGTTCCTGGCAGACGCGGCCTGGAAGCCGAAGATGACGCCAGAGGACTTCTACCGCGACTACGTGAAGCGTATCTTCGGCGAGCAGGCGGCTCCGGAGATCTTCCGCGCCTACCAGATCCTCGAGAAGAACGAAGAGGAACTGGGCTGGACGCAGCAGGGTAACTTCGGTTGCTGTGGTCCGATTTCCGAGATCAGCATCGTCAAGAGCTACTCGGAACAGGGCAACCCGTACGACGGCCCTACGTTCTCAGGTTGGCCGGGTTTCCTGGAGAGCAGCCGCGCCAAGATCCTGTACTACCGGCGCAGCGTGGAATTGCTGCGCCAGGCGGCGGAGATTTTCGCGCGGGCGCAAGGCGCGGTCTCCGAGGGCGGCCGAACCGAACTGACCTATCTGAGGAACAGGACCGAAGCTTATGCCTTGCACTTGGAGGGGCTGATCCGGATCCGCGAAGCGTACATGGAATTCGACGCGGCCTTCAAAGCGCGCAACGCCGGCCGTAACGCGGAGTTCATGGAAAGGTTGGATCGTAGTATGGAAATGTTTCGCGGCGCGAGCCAAGGCTCACGGGTCATGGGAGAGAAATTTGCCGAGGTGATAGACGATCCGTCCGACCTCGGCGTCCTATACCGCATCAACATCTTCCTGGTGCACGGCTTCGACATTGTGGAGAAGTTCATGCAGAACATCGTGAACTTCCACCACGGAAAGCCGTACCTGAATCCGGTGCCCTTCGAGAAGGTATTCTCTCCGCTGCCGAAGATCCAGACGGGGCGGGTGTGGTAGAGAAAGCAGTCTTACGCGCAACACCGACTGATGTGCCGGCATGAATGTCGACGTGGCGGGTTGTTCTGGACCCAACATCGCGAGTCAAGACGGATCGGCCAGAGAAGCGCGGAGCATGCTTGTCGAGGTGCTTGCGTTGCCTACCCGTCCGAAGCGGCCCAGAGCTGTCAAAACGAATGTCTCGTAGTCCGGGTTTCGGTGACCGAGAGGTAAGCGCGACCTACGTCGAACTGAGGCCGCCATCCCGCCTCCCGGATTTCAACTATAGTACTGTCTATGGCGATCATCGCGGTCCTGGGGCGGAAGGGCGGCGTTGGGAAGTCGACGATTGTGGGGAATCTGGCTGCCGAGTTCGCCGACATGGGTTTGAGCGTCACCGCGCTGGATGCGGACCCTCAGCATAGCCTTTCAGCTTGGGCGTCCCAAGGCAAGGGGATGCTCTCGCGCTGCGTCGAAAAAGTCAAAGCTGATCACGCCGATTCGTTGCGGGCCAAAGCCCGCGCGGCGGAGAAGGACGGCAACCTCGTTCTCATCGACACGCCTCCGGGGGCGCCCGATACCGCCTTCCAGGCCGCGCTGGTGGCGGACCTTGTTCTCCTGCCGTGCGGCCCTTCTCCGCTGGATTTGTTCTCGCTGAAAGAACCCTTGTCGCTCGCTCTCAAGGCGCGTGCCCAGCGACGCTCCAAGCGTCCGCGCATCCGCTTCGTGCCTTCCAAGGTGCTCATGCACACCAACCTGGGGCGCGGCCTCTCCTCGTCTCTGGAGGAGATGGGAAGGAAAGTGCTGCCCCCGATCGGCCAGCGGATCGTGGTGGCCGAGGCCGTGATGAGCGGCCTCACTGTGATGGAGTACGATCCCAACTCGGTTTCCCGCCTGGAGTTCAAGAAACTCGCCAGCGCGGTACACAAGGTCGTCATGCGCTAGATGCCATTACTCAGAAGGAGGCTTTCATGCGCACACTTACCCGACGCCAGGTTTTGACTGGCGCCGCCGCCGCTCCACTGGTTGTCCCGGCTCGCGCGCTCGGCCGCGGCGCTACGCCGCCCAGCGACCGCGTCACGCTGGCGCTGATCGGTTCGGGCGGGCGTGGCGTCGGCGAAGGCCGCCTCTACACGAAGTCCACCGGGTGCGAATTCGTGGCCATGTGCGACCCGCGCGAGGACCGGCGGCTGAACGCCAAGGCTGTTTTCGAGAAGATCTACGGCGACGAGAAGCGCAGCGGCGTCTACCGTGGCATCGAGGTCTACGCCGATTTCCGCGACGTGCTGCGCCGCAAAGACATCGACGCCGTGCACATCGCCACGCCGGACCACTGGCACGTGCCCATCACCATCGCGGCGGCCAAGGCGGGCAAGGATATGCACACTGAGAAACCGCTGGGCGTTTCGATCGAGCAGGACTTGGCCGCCCGCAAGGCCGTGCGTGCGCGCCGGCGCATCTTCCAATACGGCGCCGAGCGGCGCTCCACCGCCGAAGCGCGACACGCCGTGGAATTGGTGCTGAACGGGCGCATCGGCGAGGTACGCAAGATCTGGGTGGTGGCGCCGTGTTCCGAAACCGGCGGCTCGCCCACGCCTGTGCTGCCCGTACCCAAGGGCTTCGACTACGACCTCTGGCTTGGCCCCGCGCCCGAGGCCCCCTTCTGCCACGACCGCTGCTTGGTCAGCGGACAGCGCAACGGCATCTTCCACATTTACGACTACTGCATCGGATTCATCGCCGGTTGGGCCGCGCACCCGCTCGACCAGGTGCAGTGGTGGGCGGACAATGCCGGGCTCACCATGCCGGTGAAGTACGAAGGCAAGGGCAAGCTCCCCGCCAGCGGCCTGTTCAACTGCGTTTACGAGTGGGACGTCCAATGCACTTACTCGAACGGGTTGGTACTGCACATGGTGGACAACGAGACTTACAAGAAGTACAGGGACGCGCCGCACCCGGACCTGGCGCGCCCCGGCGTCGACTTTGTGCACAACGCGGCCATCTTCATCGGTTCGAAAGGCTGGGTCGCCATCGCGTACGAGAAGGTGGCCACCGAACCTGCGTCGCTCGCGTCGTCCGAGATCGGGCCGAACGAAAAGCATCTGATGAACAGCGAATCGCACCAGTTGAGCTGGGTGCGCGCGGTCCGAGAGCGAACCGATCCAGTGGGCGTGGTCGAGAGCGCCGTGCGCAGCGACTTGGTCAGCCACCTGTGCGACATCGCCGTACGCACCGGCCACACCATTCACTGGGACCCCGTGAAGGAAACCATCACCGGCGACGATGCGGCCCGTAAGATGATGCACCGCCCAATGCGCAAGCCGTGGACGCTGTCCTGATTCGGAGCTGCGCTAGATTAAAGTCATGCGGAAACGGAAGCTCGGAACACAGGGACTCGAAGTGTCAGCAATGGGCCTTGGCTGCATGGGGATGTCGGATTTCTATGGCGCGCGCGACGACCAGGAGTCGATCCGCGTCATCCATCGCGCGCTGGAGCTTGGCATCAACTTTCTCGACACGGCGGACATGTACGGCCCGCACACCAATGAACTCCTGGTGGGCAAGGCGATTGCGGGACGGCGTGCCGAGTCTGTCATCGCCACAAAGTTCGGCATGGTCCGCAGCAACGATCCCGCCTTCCGCGGCGTGTGCGGGCGGCCCGAGTACGTGCGCTCCTCCTGTGACGGCAGCCTGAAGCGGTTGGGCATCGACACGATCGATCTCTACTACCAGCACCGCGTGGACCCGCAGGTTCCCATCGAAGAAACCGTCGGAGCCATGGCTGACCTGGTGCGAGCCGGCAAGGTGCGGTACCTGGGCCTGTCCGAGGCGTCGCCAGCCACCATCCGCCGCGCGCACAAGGTGCACCCCATCACGGCGTTGCAAACCGAGTACTCGCTGTGGAGCCGGGAGCCGGAAGACGAAATCCTCGCCACGGTGCGCGAACTAGGCATCGGATTCGTTGCTTACAGCCCGCTTGGCCGCGGCTTTCTCACCGGGCAACTGAGGCGTTTCGAAGATTTCGCCCCCGATGATTACCGCCGCATGTCGCCGCGCTTCCAGGGCCAGAACTTCGCGAAGAACCTGGAACTGGTGGAACGCATCGGGGAGATGGCGCGCGAGAGAGGCTGCACGGCGTCGCAACTCGCGCTGGCCTGGGTGATGGCGCAGGGTGAGGACATCGTGCCGATCCCGGGCACCAAGCGTCTGAAGTACCTCGAAGAAAATGCTCAGGCCGCCGCCATCCAACTCACGCAGGCCGATCTGGGTCGCATCGAAGCGATCTTCCCCAAGGACGCGGCGGCCGGGCATCGGTACCCGGAATCGGCCAGATACCTGTTGAACGGATGACGAGAGGCTGAAGCCTGTCCCACGCTCTACCAGTCGATGTCGCGCGGGCCGGGCTTGCTCAGCAAGCGGTGCAGGATACCGAGCGCGTTCTGCTGCTGGTTGGGCGCGTATTCGAATACAGCCCCCTGCGCCTTCAACGTCTTCTGCAGATCTGGAACGCTGATGTCTTGCACCGGCTTTCCCGCGCGGACGGCGAGCGAGGCCGCTACCCCGGCGGCGTGGCCCAGGATCATGTACTGTGGCTCCATGCGGGCCGACGAGTACGCCACGTGGCTCGCTGAGAAGCACACCGGCACCAGCAGGTTGGCGGCTTCGTCGCGCTTGGGCAGCAGCATGCGATAGGGGATCTGGTACGGCTTGACTGCCACCTGCATGTCGCCCTCGTTCTCGGCGAAGCCCTTCTCGTTCACGAAGCGCCGCACGTTGTGCGAATCGCTGTTGTAACTGCCCATGCCGATGACGTCGGGTTTCATCAGATCGGTCTGCATGTCTTTCTGCACCAGGACGTACTCGCCCACCATGCGGCGCGCCTCGCGGATGTAAAGCTGGTGGGGCCAGTTGTCCGTATCCTCGAATTCGTCCTTGGCCAGGCCCCACTGGCGCACCTCGCGCTGCAGCGCCGCAGGGACGCGCGGATCGTTGGCGAGAAAGTAGAAGTAACCCTTCACATAGTCGATGTGCTCCTGCCAGATCCGCTCGCGCACAGCGTAGCTACCGTCGGGATAGTCATAATTCTTCCCGATGTAATCGGTGGAGAACGCGCCGGAGTTGTTGAAGTCGGCCTTGCGGTTGGGGATTTCGGCCAACTGCGTCACTTCATTCAGGATCTGCGCGCGCCCAAGCTTGGCCTGCATGGCGACGAGCATACGCGCCAGCAATTCGTAGCGCTTCGCGTCATAGTTGGCTGGTTTGGGCCACGGGCGCCGGATAGCGGGATTGTTGGTAGCGATGAGCCGGAAGTTGTACGCCTGTATGCGGCGGTCCGCTTCGCCCGCAATGCCGCGCGGCTCGGTGGTAATCTCCGGCAGAAGGTTGCCTTGTGCGTCGCGCGCCGGGATGTCCACTTGGAACTGGTGATAGGGAGTGCGCTCGCGAATGCCTGCCAGCGACTCGCCGTACTGCGAGACGCTCTCGCGCCCGTAAGTGTAAGTTACTTTTGCCTGCGCCATCAAGTCGCCTTCGTAGCTGCAGTCGGCGAAGACCTTTCCTCGATACGTTTCCCCGTTCTCCATCACGATTCCGGTGACGGTGTTCCCCTGCTTCACTACGCCCGTCTTCTCGCGCAGTCGCCGGTGGAAGACTACCTCGACGCCGGCGTCCTTCAGCATTTCGCGCATCACGCTTTCGCCCACGCGAGGTTCGTACTGCCACCCCATCTCATGCAGGAAACGGTGCATCTCGTAGCGCTCGCCGATGCGCATGTAGAATTCGAGCGCCAGTCCGCCGATCACTTCGCGCCTGCCGACGTCGGTGCGGGAAAGGCCGCCGGTAGCCATGCCGCCCACGTGCGCGCGCGGTTCGATCAGCACCGTGCGCAGGCCCTGCCGCGCGCCGGCCACCGCGGTCATGACGCCGCCCGCCGTACCGCCGTACACCACCAGGTCGTAGGACTGCTGTGCCAGGCCCGCCACGGCGGCGAGGAGAAGAATAAGAAGGATACGGGTACGCATGGAAGCCATTATAGGAGCGGCAGACCGCGCTTGGTTGTGATACCGTTTCTCCTGATGAACCGCCGGGACTTCCTGATCGCGGGCGCGGCGTGCGGTGCCGCACGAGGCGCCGATCCGCTGCTCGAAGATTTCCTGGTGGTGCCCATGGCCCCCAACCGCACGCATCGCGGCTCCACCGGCAGCATGATCGAACTGCGGGACGGCTCCGTGCTGTTCGCGCACGCCAACCCGGAGCACTGGACCGACAACACACGGTCCGGCGTGGCGGCGCGCGTCTCCCGCGACCGCGGCCGCACGTGGGGCGAAGCGTTCATCCTGCAGAAGCACGTCGCACGCCTGGCCACGCTCCAGCCCAGCCTGCTGCGCTTGAAGAACGGCGAGATCCTATTCGGCTACAACGTGCTGAACCGCTACGAAGGGAAAGAACTGCGCCTGTATGATGGCAAGTTCTATGTGCGCCGCTCATCGGACGAGGGCAAGACCTGGAGCGATCCGGTGTGCGCCACGCCGCACGAGGGCTATCACACGGTGAATCCGGACCGCGTCATCCAACTGGCCTCGGGCCGCATCGTGGTGCCGGTGGAGTGGACCCGCGAACTTGGCGGCGGCGAGGCGGGGCACATGGTGTCGATGTGCTACTGGTCCGGCGACGGCTACACCTGGGTCCGCGGCAAGAGCTTCGTGGACGTGGGCACCACGACCGAGGAGCCAGGCATCGTCGAGCTAAACGACGGCCGTCTGTTCATGGTCTTCCGCAACCGCAACGGCTACGTGGGCCGCGCCTATTCGAGCGACCAGGGTGACACGTGGAGCGATGTGGGCTACCTGAACCTGCCCAGTCCGCTCGCCCCGCAGACCATCAAGCGTATCCCGAAGACCGGCGACCTGCTGCTCGTGTGGCTCAACAACGCGGACGCGCCCGCAGCGGCTCGCAAGGAACCGCAGCCCATCCTGCAGATCGGCGAGATCAAGCGGCCATCGGGAGCCGTCCGCGCGCCCCTGGCCGCTGCCATCTCACGCGACGAAGGCAAAACCTGGGAGCACATCCGCAACCTGACATCCGATCCCAAGGGCGACTATGGCTACGCGGGCATCGCCTTCATCGACGACGTCGCGCTGATCAACTACCATTCGCTTCTGGGCATCCATGTAGCCAGAGTGAAGCTGGACTGGTTTTACAGTCACTAACCTTCAAACCGAACCCGCGAACTTGCTGGCCTTGCCGATGCCTTCGCTGCCCAGTCCCTGGTATCCGCCGTCGATCGGGAGGTCGGCGGCGGTGATGAACGACGCGTCGTCGCTCAACAGGAATAGGATCGGGCCCGCGCACTCCACAGGCTCGCCGCAGCGCTCCATCATGTGAAACTGGCCCCAGACGGGCTCCCATTTGGCGCGGTCGCCGCCGGCGGCCTTATCCACTTCGCGCGTCCAGATCCAACCGGGGCTCACGCTATTCACGCGTATGTTGTACGGCGCCAGGTCCAGCGCCATGCACTTCGTCAGCGTGTGCACCGCGCCTTTGGCGGCGTTGTAAGTCCAGCGGTTGGGCTGGGCGATGAACGCGGAGATGCTGGACATGTTGACGATGGCGCCGCCGCCCTCGCGCTTCATCGGCTCGGCCACTAACTGCCCCATTAGCGCGTACGCCATGGGGCCGACCCGCAGGACGCGTTCCCAGTCCGCGCGCGTGGCATCGAGCGCCTTGGCGGTGAACGAGAACGCGTTGTTCACCAGGTAATTCACCTTGCCCCAGCGCGCCAGCGTGTCCCGCACCAGTGAGTGGCAGAACCCCTCCTCCGCCATGTCACCCTGGCAGAACAAGACCTGGTGGCCTTCCGCGGCAAGCTCGGCGGCAGTGCTGCGACCGATGTCGCTGATGCCGCTGAACGCCACTGCGGCCCCCTCCCTGCAAAGCTCCTCAACCACGGCTCGCCCGATGCCGGACGATCCGCCCGTGACAATAGCAACCTTCCCCTGGAACCGGTTCGGGACAGCAACCCTCGAAGTCATGCTAGATGCATATCAGTTCACCTCGCCGCCGTCAACCGCGAAATTCTGTCTCCTGACTTCCTGTAAAATGACCGTACAATCTTCCTGCGCCGAAGGAGGCCCTCGCCATGCTGATCGACCTCTCCCATCCCATCGAGCACGGTCAACTGAACTTTCCGTTTGATCCCAAGCCCTCGGTGGTGGTCCACAACACGGTGGCCTCCATCGGCTACAACATCACCCAGATGTCGCTCTCCACGCACCAGGGCACGCACCTGGACGCGCCCTTCCACTTCTTCGACGACGGCAATACGGTGGACCAGTTGGACCTCGCGAAACTGTACGGCGAGGCGCGCTTGGTGGACTTCGCGCCCGGCACGGCGCTCGCGCCCCAAACGCCGCTGACGCTGGAGATGTTCACGCAGCACGAAGCGGTCTTCCAGCCCGGGGCGAGAGTGATCTACCGGACGGGTTGGGACCGCATGTTCGGCCGCCCGGAGTTCTTCAGTAAGTTCCCGACGGTGACGCTCGACGCGGCGCGCTGGATCGCCTCGCGCGGCATCGCGCTGCTCGGAATGGACACGCCCACGCCCAGCGTGGACTGGATGGAGTGCCACCACCTCCTGCTGGGCAACGGAGTGGAGATCGTCATCGTCGAAGGCCTGGCGAACCTGGAGAGGCTCCCGCCGGTCTTCACCTTCATCGGCTTCCCGCTGAACATCAAAGGCCGCGACGGCTCGCCGATCCGCGCGGTGGCGGTGGTCTAGCGCCCGTGCGCACCTCTTGACAGGTGAGGGAGGGAGGAGTAGCTTCGTAGTCGCCTCGTGAGCGCCGCCGGAACCGCACAAACCACTGCTCGAACTCACACGGGGCATCCCAGCTCCTTCCCCTTCGAAGGGCCTTTTCAGGAGCGCGTCCCGAATTTCTCGCAACTGGCCCGCAAGGCGGCCAGACAAGCAGAAGAGGAGTTCTGGTTCAATACCAAAACTGCGGTTCGCTGCTCAGATTCTGAGGACAACTATGACCTTCCGTACCCTGTCCCTATGCGCGTTCTCACTCGCTTTGCTGTTGACGGTCGTGGGATGCCACCATGGACCCCCGCCGGAGCACAAGAAGGACGTCGCCGTTGACATGAAAGCGGTGGATGCACTCCGCAGCCAGTTTGCCGCCGCATATAGCTCCGGCGATGCGGCAGCCGTTGCGGCATTGTACACGGACGACGGGATTGCGATGCTCCCGAATCATCCGGCCGTCGAAGGCAGGCAAGCCATCCAGACCATGCTGGAGGGCTATTTCAAGGAAAACTCCGCCAAGATCGTGCACACCCCGCTTGAAACCCGGGTACTGGGCGACTGGGGCTATGAACGTGGCAACGCCGCGGTCACCGTCACGCCGAAATCCGGCAAGCCGGTGGAGGAATCGATCAAGTACCTCGTCATTTTGAAGCGGCAGCCGGACGGCTCTTGGAAGGTTTCCCGGGACATAGACAACAGCAACAACCCTCCGCCCGTCGCGGCGGACAAGAAGAAGTAGGACTCGGCGGCAGGCGCGGGTGCGGCTAGATCCCGCACTCCCGGCGCAGTTCGGTCAGGACACGGCCGAGTTCCTCTGCCATAGGGCCCGTGCCTGTCTCCTTGAAGGCGCGGGCCAGTTCTGTGAAGTACCAGATTTGGTCGCCGCCGTTCCGTGTGCGGAATCGCTGCCAAAGCGCGTTGCCGATCTTGCGGTAGTCCGCGAGAACGGTTCGTGCGTTGTGCAGCTTGTCCGCGCACGACACGCGCCGCGCCCGCGGGCTGGCGTGGGGAATGTGGTCCAGATCAGGCTTGTCCAAATTAGCGTTTGAGGTGTAAGGCGACGATTCTGGTAGGT
>CAYLLB010000079.1:0-17586 GCA_964384215.1 uncultured Solibacteraceae bacterium
TCCATCCGCAGCATCAGGCGGTACTGGCGCATGGGGATGCCCACGTCGCGCCGGAGAGCAACAGCCCGTCAAAGTGGACCGTCAGATGCTGCCGCGATTACTGAGGCTATCCGGTTCCTCCACTCTTTCACCCAGGAAAAACGAATTGCGTAGAATCTCTGAAGGAGAAGTTCATGAAGACTACGCACGGAGTGGGCTACCTGCTATGCGCATGCGTGGTTCTTTCAGGTCAGTGGCGCGATCCTTCGCCGCACCGGACGCGATCGGTCCCGGTTGAAGACGGCGTTCAGGTGGAGGTGTTGGATTGGGGCGGGACGGGGCGTCCCATCGTGTTGCTGGGCGGCTACACAACTGCGCACATATTTGACGACATCGCCCCAAAGTTGACGCGCGCGGGGCATGTGTACGGAATCACGCGGCGCGGTTTGGGTGCGTCGAGTAAACCGGATCATGGCTATGCGGCGCGCGAATCCGGGGAGGACGTGATGCGCGTGCTGGACGCTTTAAAGCTGGAGAAGCCAGTCCTCATGGGTTTTTCTTTCGGCGGCCAGGACTTAAGTGTGCTCGGAGCGGAGCATCCGGAGAGGATTGGCGCGCTGGTGTATCTCGATTCGGCGGAAGATGACCGGGCGTGGCCTTTTCGGGACATGCCCCGCAGCGCGGATACGGAAAAATTGATGTCGCAGTTGCCCAAAACCGCCCCCCCGGATATGACGTCGATCGCCGCGTACCGGGCCTGGCAGAAAGCGACGCACAACATGGCGTTTCCCGAGCCGGAATTGCGCCAGTTGTATACCCTGAATCCGGACGGCTCCCTCGGTGAGTACCTGGTTTCGAAACAAGTGCGTGATGCGATGTTCGCGGGCCGGACGCATCCGGATTACGGCCGCATTCGTGTTCCAGTCCTGGCGTTTTTCGCGATGCCGGCGCCGCTTTCAGAGCAGTTGAACAAGTATCAACCCCAGAGCAAGGAGCAAGCAGCGGCCCTGGGGCTGCAGTACGCGATGAGACAAGTGTGGACAGCGGTCAATTCACACGCCTTGAGAACCGCCCTCCCTGCCGCGAGGATTGTGTATCTGACAGCGGCCAACAACTACATCTTTCTGACGAACGAAACAGAGGTCGTGCGTGAGACGGCAGCGTTCGTCAGCGGCCTGAAGTGATGCTTCCGGGTCCGAAATCGGGCCGATGACCGATCCGCGCAGCCTCAACGGCGGTTTCTTTCCGGAGGGTTCTATGTGCGCCCCCTACAGGTTGAAGATGCTGGTCCCGCGCTCTATGCCCGGAGCGGGGTTCTGCCGCTATTGGCTGGTAACCACCGGCTTGGCCAGAGCCTCCGCCAGCGCTGGCACGGCGTCATTTGCAATCAGCGTGTTGTGGAAGACGGCAATCTTCCACTCGCCGGTCGGGCTCTTCTGTGCCACCAACGCCGGCCTGGCCTGGCTGTTTTGTTCCTGGCCATTGCGGACGATTTCCAGCAGAGTTCCATGCTCGTCTGGCATACAGGCCGCCTCACTCCCCCACTCTGAGCGCCGGCAGTTCCGACGGCGCGCTTCCGAACATGCGCCGGCAGATGCGGCAGAAATGGGCCGGATCGGAAAAACCGGCAGCGTAGGCGGCGTGGGTGAGCGTCGCTCCTTGTGCGATCTCTTGCGCGGCCTGCTCCATCCGCAGCATCAGGCGGTACTGGCGCATGGGGATGCCCACGTCGCGCCGGAACAGGTGCGCCAGGCGGCTCTCCGAAAGCCGGACGCCGCCCGCCAGTTCCGCGAGACTGAGCTTGGCGGCCGGATCGGACTCGAGACGTTCGAGCACGGCGCGGACCCGCGCGTCGACCGGGGAAGGCACCCCACCGGGCGGCGCGACCAGGCGCGCAACGCGCCCGGCGGCCTCGCGCAGTTCCGGCGGAAGCCAGCCGCGCTCCCAACAGCCCTCGACCTCGCGGCGGATGGCGGCGCACTCGGCTGATGACAGCGCTTCGAAGCCCGCGCCGCCGAGCCGGGTGGCAATCAGGCGTCCGGCGGGCGCAAGGGGGGCCCAGAAAAACGTCACGCCCGGACCCGGGCCGCTCAGCCAGTGCGGCTCGCCGGAGCGGACGAGCCAGCCCGGCGCCAGCCGCTCCGGTCCGCTCCGGCCGCAGCGCAGAGACACCTGACCGGTGATGCCGACGCTGAGCTGGATGGCAAAATGCGCGTGCGGGCCGGGAACATCCCGAGGGGCTGTGGCGCACCGGAGATGAACGGCGCCGCCGCGCCAGATCAGCGAGCGCGGCGCTCCAGTGAATTGGGCGAGACCCCGGCTGTTCATCTGCCTCATTGTATGGAATCCCGCTTTTTGCAGCAGGTTCGTTCAAGTGCGCGTCCGGGCGGCCGCGTATCTTCTCTCAGGAGATGTTCATGCCGAGAGCCCGGATCAACTATTGGACGGATGTGGCGGCGCTGGCGGCCGCGGCGGCGGTCTTCGCGACCGGCCTAGTCCTGCTGCTTGAATTCCACGTGGGGCCGCACGGCCATCACCGGGCATACGGATGGGGACTCAGCAAGCTGGCATGGATGAATCTGCACCGTTGGGGCGCGGTGGCCATGTCGGCGGCCGTCGTGGCGCACGCCGCGCTGCACTGGCGCGCCATGGCGGCCCGGCTCCGGCGCGCGTGCCGCGGCCTGCCGGGGAAGGCGACACCTTCCGACCTGGCGCTGTACCTGGGCTTCGCCGTCGCGGCTCCAGCGGGCTTCGCCGCGTGGCTGGTGGTGCCGGAGCCGCTGCATCATTTTTCGATCGACGTCCACAACTTTTGCGGGCTGGCGCTGCTCGGGGCCGTCGTGGCGCACGTGCGCCGGCATTTCCGGTGGCTGCTTCGTTGAACAAGGAGAACAATTATGGAGGTCAACAACGCGATCTATGAGACGCTCGGCCATCTCTGGTGGAGCGACGAAGCCGGCTTCGAGTTGACAAGCCTTCGGTACTGCATGAACCCCGTGCGCTACGGTTATTTCCGGCGCATCCTCGGCCGGCTGCGCATCCCCGGGGGCGCGGTGCTGGATGTCGGCTGCGGGGGCGGCTACCTGGCCGAAGCGTTCGCGAAGGACGGGTTTCAAGTGACCGGCCTCGATCCGGCGGCCAGGTCCATCGGCGCCGCCCGGCGCCACGCCGGGGAAGCCGGCCTCGAGATCCAGTACGAGGTGGGCCGCGGAGAAGCGCTCCCGTTTCCGGATGGCGCGTTCGACGTCGTCTGCTGCTGCGACGTGCTGGAGCACGTGGACGACGCCGGGCGCGTGCTCCGCGAGGCGGCGCGCGCGCTGAAGCCCGGCGGCGTGTTCTTCTATGACACGGTGAACCGCACCCGGCTCAGCAAGCTGGTGCTGATCAAGGCATGGCAGGAATGGAACCTGGGCGGGTTCGCCCAGCCCAACGCGCACGTCTGGGAGAAGTTCCTGAAGCCTGGCGAGGTGGCGGAACTGCTCGGGGCCGCGGGCCTGGAACCGCAAGAAGTGCGGGGCATCACCGGAGCCAAGAATCCCGCCGCACTGCTTTACGGCTTGTGGAAGATCCGCACCGGGCGGATCCGCGGTGCCGCCGTGGCCACCGCCTTCGCCATGCGGGAGACAGACAACCTGGCCGTCTCTTACATGGGCTGGGCGCGGCGATGATGTCCGGCAGCTTCGCCGCGCAGACCGCCGCAGGGTTTACACTGCAAGCACGGAGGGCCGTCGTGCCGCGGAGATCCTATCCTCTTTCCAAAGTCTACGGTTTGCTCGAGCCGGGGCCGGTTGTCTTAATTACAACCGCCGGCAAGCGGGGCGCCAATGTCATGACGCAGTCGTGGCATACGATGCTCGAATTCGAGCCGCCGCTGGTGGCGTGCGTCGTCAGCAACCGAAACTTCACCTTCGATACGCTCAAGGCCACCCGGGAGTGCGTGATCGGCATCCCCACGGTCGAGATGGCGAAGAAAGTGGTGGCCTGCGGGAACTGCTCGGGCAGCAAGGTCGATAAGTTCGAGAGCATCGGGCTCACACCTGTCCCTGCCGCCTCTGTGCGCGCACCGCTCATCGCCGAATGTTACGCCAACCTGGAATGCAAGGTCGCCGATACGCGAGAGGTGAACCGGTATTGTCTCTTCGTACTTGAAGTGGTGAAAGCCTGGATCGACCCGGCACGGAAGCGCCCGCGCACCATCCACCACATGGGGAGCGGCAAGTTCATGGTCGCCGGGAGAATTATAAAGCTGGCGTCGAGAATGAAGTAGCGGCGGCGGCAACATCCCCGATCCGTGGTATTGCCCGTCGCGCGGCACCGGAGTATTCTTGGGCTTGGTCACCGACTTGGCCGAAGTCTTCCGTCTGGGCGCCGCGAAGGCTGAAGAGAACGTCGCGTTCCGCCGTTTCCTGCGCGCCCACAGTCACCCCGACAAGCAGTTCCACATCCTTGCCAGCGAGGTGCAGCAGCAGGTGGATTGCACGGCGTGCGCGAATTGCTGCCGCCACTCGGTGGTCACCGTGAGCAAGCGGGAGATCGAAGACATCGCGCGGTACCTCGGCATCGAACCGGAGGCAGCCGCCCGCCTCTATAGTGTCCCCGATCCCGACGCGCCGGCATTGCGAGTCCTGAAGAATTCCGGGGAAGCGTGCGTCTTCCTGGACGGCAACCTCTGCATGATTTACGAAGCCCGGCCAAAGACCTGCCGCGACTTTCCGCACGTCGCCGCCGGCATCCGCTCGCTCGGCGGGCGCCCCGCATCGCACGCGCGCTGGGCTCCACACTGCCCGATCATCTACAACGCGCTCGAACGCTACAAGCGCCTCACGGGCTTCCAGCCGCCCGCAAAACTCAGAAGTTGATCTTCAGCCCGAACTGGAACTGGCGTGGGTCGAAGGCCGAGGTGAAGGCCAAGGCTTCGGTCGGAATGCCGCGGGTGCCCACCAGCGGGTTGGGCAACTGGCTCATCGGGATGTTGCCCACCGTGTTGTTGATGCTCTTGAAGTTCGTGCGGTTCAGCAAGTTGAAGCCTTCGGCGGTGAACTCGATGTTGCGCATCCCGTCGGCGCCGAGTACGAACTTGCGCGTCAGGCGGGTGTCGAAGCTGACGTAGTTAGGCCCCCGGCCCACGTTGCGGCCCAGGCCCAGCGGGCGGTGCGTGGTGGAGTGGCGGTCGTTCAGGTTGTCCACGCCGGTCAGCACGTTGAACGGACGGCCGGAGTTGGCGCTCACCACAGGCGAAAGAATGAAGTCGCCAAACAGGCGGCTGGCGAAGCTCCCGGACTTTCCGGTTTGCCACGGCGACATGAGAACGGCGCTCGCCACCATGCGGTGCTTCTGGTGAAACGCGCTCAGCGCGCGCTCGGCGCGGGCGTTCAACTGGTCGTGCGGCTGGAAGTCGGTGTTGAAATCGGTGACCTCATCCATGGCCTTGCTGAAAGTGTAATGCGCCATGAAGGCGTGACGGCCGCGCATGCGCCGCGAGACTTGAGCCGTGAGCGCGTGATAGAAAGAGTTCGCCGACGATTCGAAGATGTTCAACTGCGAGACCAGCGGGTTGTAGAAACCGAAGGTCGGTGTTCCGTCGTCGAGCCTGCCGGAATAATACAGGTTGCGGTCGAGGATGCGGACGATGTGCGCAGCCCGGTTGAAGTTATACGCCACCGAAAACGCCATCTCCTCGACGGCGCGCTCGATCTCAAAGCTGGCCTGGTGCGCGTAAGGGTTCACGAAGCCGGGGGCGATGCCGAACACCACCGAGAGCGGCGTGCCGGGGCCCGGGTTCAGGCCGAACGGGGCGATGTCGGCGCGCGTGATGGAGCGGTTGCCGATAACGCCCTGCGCCATCAGCGTGCGGTAGACGTCGGCCGAGGTCAGCGTCTTGCCCGTGAGGGGATTGTTCAAGCCTGGGAGTCCTGTCAACGGCACAAAGACCTGCCCGATCTGCTTGCCGGCCAGCGTGTCGGCCACGTTGGCCACCTGCAAGTTGTTCTGCGAGTAGTACATCCCGTAACCGCCGCGGATGACGGTGCGGCTGTCGGCGGTGGGCGTCCAGGCGAAGCCGAAGCGCGGCGCTATGTTGTTGGGGTCGGTGCCCAGGATCTTTTCGTTCACCTCCAGTTCGTAGCGCGCGCCGAAGTTCAGCGTCAGGCGGGGGTGCAAGCGGTAAGTATCCTGGAGGAAGAAGTTGTAACGCTTGGACCAGCCCAGCCAGTGGGGATCGCCGAAACCCTGCTGGTAGAACTCCGGCAGCCCCAGGTTGTAGGACTGCAGCGAGGTAATGCCGGCCGAGAGGTTCGGGATCAGGCTGGCCTTGCCAAGCGAGGCGAGCGTGGAGGCCAGTCCGGTGGCGAAGTTCGGATTGCCGGTGGCCTGGTTGAGCACCTCGCCGAGCGGCACGCGCGAGCCGAAACTGAAGCGGCCGCTGAAGAAGGTGGCCGAATCGGCCACGTCCCTCACCGGGGCGACCTCGCCGCCGAACTTCACGTTGTGCTTGCTGCCCAGGTAATTCATGTTCTGCTTCAAGTGCACCTGGCGCTCGTAGGTGCGCGACGGCAGGAAGATCTCCCGTCCAAACAGGCCGTAGCCGGTGATGTTGATCTCCGGGCCGAACGGGTCGGTGGGGATGACGGCGATGCGGTTGTAAGAGAAGGAAGCACGCGTTTCGCTTACCCACTTCTGGTTGACGAGCCAGGTGTCGGTGAGCATCCACGTGCCGTCCAGCACGTTTATGCTACGGCCGCGGTTGAATGCCAGCAGGGCGCCGAACTGCGCGTTTTCGCTGGGATTGTCGGTCAGGTTGCCGCGCAGGAAGATACTGTGGTTGCCGCTGAAGCGGTGGTCCAACCGTAGCGACGCCTGATTGCTCGTCTCCTTGAACGCGAAGTTGCCGCTGTTGGCGTTGAACAACTTGAGCGTATTCGGATAGTTGTTGGTTGTCAGAGCCTTGGACATGGTAGCGGCCAGGCCCTGCAGGCTGGGGACGCCGCTCGCGTTGAAGAAGTCCACCAGTTGCTGCTGCGAGGTGGTGAGCTTCCCGAATACGGTGCGGTCCTGGTAGATGGGCACGAAGGCCGTCTCGTGGCGGTCCAGGCGCTCGAAGGCCAGGAAGAAGTGCGTCTTGTCCTTCACGATGGGGCCTCCGAGGGTGGCGCCGGATTGCACGCGGGTGTAGGCGGACTTCTCCGGGTCGAAATAATTGCGGGCCTGGATACTGCGCTGGCGCAGGAAGCCGAACAGGTTGCCGTGATACTTATTGGTGCCCGACTTGGAGACCACGTTGATGGCGCCGCCGAAGCCGCCTCCGATCTCGGCCGAGAAACTGTTGCGGTTGACCTGGAATTCTTCGACTGCTTCCTGGCTCAGCGCGGGCCGCACGCCGCCGGAGTTAATGAAGTTCTCCACGCCGTCGATCGAGAACACGTTGCCGCGCCCGTTGCTGCCGCCGAAGCTCAGCCCGGACTGCGGCGCCTGGGCCACGCGGAAGTCGGAGCCGTCCACCATGTCGTTGGTTTCGACGACGCCGGGGGTGAGCAGCGCCATGTCCAGGTAGTTGCGGCGGTTGATGGGCAGCGAGCGGATCTGCTCGAACTGTATGGTGCTGGCCTGCTGGGTCCGCTGCGTCTCAACCACCGGCGCTTCCGCGATGACGTTCACCTCGGTGGAGATGGGGCTCAGATCCAGGGTGACGGGCAGATTGACCGTTTCACCGACATGGAGTTCGATCCGCTCCATGATCTTTGTGTTAAAGCCCGAAGCTTCGATGCGCACACGGTACTTGCCCGGTTGGAGCGCCGGGGCAAGGAACTCGCCTTCCGAGTTCGACTGCACGGTGCGGGAAACGCCGCGGTCCGGGTCCGTGACCGTGACCGTAGCTTTGACGATGGCCAATCCCGTGGCGTCCAGGATCTTGCCCTTCAGGTCGGCCGCTGCCACTTGGGCCTGGCCATAAGCCATGCCGGCGGCGAGGAGAAAAGCGCACAGGCAACGATACATTGTCCAGCCACCTCTGCCTCAGATAGTAAGGGACGTGGGTCCATAGTATCATTGATCCCTTGGAAGGGTTGAACAATATGCGTACAATCTTGACGCTTCTGTTGGCTGCGAGTTTGCTTCCGGCGGCGGGTTTCCGGGCCGGGATAGGCAGGATCAAGGTGACGCCCGAGAAGCCCATGTGGCTGGCGGGATACGCCGCGCGCACCCATCCTTCGGAAGGCGTCCTGCACGATTTGTGGGCCAAGGCCCTGGCTCTCGAGGACGGCAAGGGAGGAAAGGCCGTCATCGTCACGATCGACGTGCTCGGCCTGCCGCGTTCGATATCGGACGCCGTGGCCGCGCGGGTGGCCAAGCAGTATGGGCTGGAGCGTTCCCGGCTCCTGCTGAACTGCGCCCACACGCATACCGGCCCGGTGATACGGCCGAACCTGATCCTGATGTACGACTTGGATCCCGAGCAAGGCAAGCTCCTGGTGGAGTACGCGAAGACGCTCGAAGATAAGCTTGTGAACGTGGTGGGCGCCGCGCTGGGCGACCTGGCTCCGGCCAAGCTCTCCACCGGCCACGGCAAGGCCTCGTTCGCCATCAATCGCCGCCAGCAGACGCCGAAGGGAGTTATCATCGGCCTCAATCCCAACGGCCCGACGGACCCGGACGTTCCGGTGCTGAAGATCGAGACGAGCGACGGCAAGCTGAAGGCGGTGCTGTTCGGCTATTCCTGCCATAACACTACGTTGACCGGTGAGCATTATGTCTTCAGCGGCGACTACGCCGGCTTCGCGCAGATCGACGTCGAGAAGGCGCATCCTGGCGCGACGGCCATGTTCATGCAGCTTTGCGGCGCGGACCAGAATCCCAATCCGCGCGGCAAGATCGAACATGCCGAACAGCACGGCCGCGAGCTGGCCGGTGCCGTCGACGGAGTGCTCTCCGGCTCCATGAAACCCATCGAAGGCAACATCCGTACGGCGTTTGTTTCGATCGACCTCGCTTTCAAGCCGCACACGCGCGAGCAGTTCGTCGAGGAATTGAATAGCAAGGACAAATACCACGTCCGCCGCGCCCAGGCCATGCTGCGCGCCTATGATGAGGGGCGTCCGCCACGCAAGATGTCCTATCCGGTGCAAGCGATCCGTCTGGGGAAAGGCTATACGGTGCTCGGCCTCGGGGGCGAAGTTGTGGTAGGGTACGCCCTGCGAGCCAAGAAGGAATTTCCTAAAGAGAACCTCGTCGTAGCCGGCTATTCGGGAGACGTGGCCGGCTACATTCCGACTCTCGAGGTGCTCAAGGGCGGGGGCTACGAACCGGAGTTGAGCCACGTTTACTACGGCAATCCGGGGCCTTTCACCGACGAGGTGGAGGAGACCATCTTCACGGCAATCCACCAGGTGATGGCGCGCGTGGGCGTGAAATAGCGCTTAGGCCAACCGCCACTGGCCGCCGATGCGACTGATGGCCACGCGGTCCGGGTGATTGCCGGCCGCGCCGAAGAAACGCTCGATCGGCTCTCCCACCGGTTCCCGGCTCAGCGGAAACGTCTGGTGGTGCACGGGGAGGAAGAACTCCGCGCGCGCCTCGCCGCCCATCCGCCAAGCCTGTTCCGGTGTGCAGTGATAGTAGACCCACGGGTTGTAAGCCCCAATGGGCATAATGGCCAGGTCGAAAGGCTTCACCGCGCGGACGCCGCGAAAAGCGTCGGTAGAGGCCGTGTCGCCCCCGAACAGGATGCGGTAGCGGCCTGCTTCAAGGGTGTAAGCGTTATAGCCACGATAGGTGTCCGAGCGCATCCGCGCCCCCCAATGGTTGACGCGGAATGCCTTCAGGGTTACGGGGCCTACGCGCGTCCGCTCCTCCCAGCCTAATTCGCGCGTCTCCTTATAACGATCGGGGCGGAACAGGTCGCTGGTCGACCTGGCCGTCACCACCATGGTGGCCCTGTTCTCCAGTTTCCTCAGCGACGGCACGTCGAGATGATCCATGTGGGCGTGCGAAAGCAGGATGAGGTCGATCGGCGGCAGTTCACGGATGGCCAGCGCCGGTTCCACGAAGCGTTTCACGCCGAGCGTGAGCGGTCCCAGGTTCAACCCGGCCCGCCGGCTGAACACCGGATCCGTCAGGATTGTGAAGCCGTCGATCTTGAGCAGGACCGTGGTGTGACCCAACCAGGCGGCGTACAAGCCGGTATCCGGCCATGCGGCGGGGTTCGGCCGCGCGGGCGGCGGCACGATGGGTCGCTGCCAGTCGCGGGCGTACTGTCTCCAGAAACCCGGAGCAATGCGGTAAATCCCTGCCGCAGCGCCGGACAGTCCGGCTATCCCGACCCCGGCAACGATCAAGCGGCGCGATATGCCCCCCCGCTGTGATCCAGTTCTCATCTCTTTCAACCTACCAGTGTTTGATGCGCAACCGCCAATTGAGGGTGCAGCCGCTCGTCAACCGTGACCAGAAACGGAGATAATGGTTTTATATGCTCCGAGGTGCAGTTTTCAGCCTGATCTTTTCGTTCTCTGTCGTTTTCTCAATTGGTTGTCAAGGTTCGCGGTCGAGAGCCGACAGCGCCGGCGATGCGAGTCCTACGAGCGTAAGAGTTCGCAAGGCTCTGAGCGTAAAACGCCCGGCCACGGTACTGGCCAGCGGTTCCGTGGAAGCCCGGGAAACGTCCAACGTGGCCTTCCAGGTGCCGGGCAAAGTGGCGCGCGTTCTGGTGGAGGAAGGCGCCGCGGTCCGAAAGGGCCAACTGCTGGCTGAACTGGACGCCACGGATTACCAATACGCTCTGCAGGCGGCCACCGGCCAGGTGGGTATGGCCGAAGCGGCATCCTTAAAGGCGCAGCACGGCGCGCGGGCACAGGAACTGGAGCGCGCACGCATCGGCTTCAACCGCGCCGAGGACGAATACCGGCGCATGAAGCAGCTTTACGATGCTAAGGCGCTGGCTCCGAACGACTTCCACAAAGTGGAGGCGGCTTACCTGGCGGCGCGCGAGCAGTATTCGGAAGCGCAAGAAGGAGCGCGGCGGGAGGACAAAGCCGCCGCGCGCTCGGCTGTCGAGCAGGCCCAGGCGGGCGCACTGGTCGCGCACAAGCGCCTGGCGGACACCAAGCTGCTGGCCCCGATCTCCGGTATGATCGCGCGCCGGATCGTAAACCCCGGCGAGACGGTGGGTGCCGGCATGCCGGTGTTCACCATCGTGGATCTCAATCCGGTGAAAGTGCGTGTAGGCGTACCCGAGACCGATATTGCGCGGGTGAAGGCCGGTCAGACAGCCTCGATCCAGATTCCCGCCATGGCTGACCGCAGTTTCGAGGGTCGTGTGGAACTGGTCGGTGTGGCGGCCGAACCGGCTTCGCGCACCTACACGGTCAAGATTCTGACGCCCAACCCCAACCACATTCTGCGCGCCGGCATGATCGCCGAAGCGCAAATCCGCACGGACGTCACCGTCCACGCGCTTACGCTGCCGGGCGAGGCCATCCTGCGGGACCCGCAGGGCGCCACGCTGGTCTATGTTTACTTCCCTGAGCGCAAGCGGGTCTACGCCCGGCGCGTGCAGGTGGGCACCGTCGAAGGACGCGAGGTGGAAATCACGAGCGGCCTGAAGGGCGACGAGCTGGTGGTAGTGGCCGGACAACAACTGGTGCGCGAGGGCGCGCTGGTGGAGGCCGTCGAGGAAGGCAAATGAACCCGGTCCGCGCCTCGCTGCGCCACCCTCAAGTGACGATTGTCCTGACGGCAATGCTGTTCGCCGTGGGGGTACACGCGCTGCTCAAAATGCCGCGCCGCGAAGACCCCAAAATCACTATCCGCACGGGCCTGGTGAGCGCCGTTTATCCGGGCGCCACGGCCGAGCAGGTGGAAAAGCAAGTCACCAGAAAGATCGAAGAACATCTGTTCCGCTTCGAGGAAGTCCGCAAGGCCAAAACGTACTCCACCAGCCGCAATGACGCCGTCATCATCAACGTCGAGCTGGAAGATTGGGTCCGCGACGCCGACAAGTTCTGGTCCAAGCTCCGGCACGACATGAACGAACTACGCGTGCGGGAACTGCCGGCGGGCGTGCGCGGCCCTATCGTCAACTCCGATTTCGGCGACACCGTGGCGGTGTTGATGGCCGTGCGCGGCCCGGGTTACGGCTATCGCGAGCTGAAGGACTATTCGACGCGGATCGAAGATGAGTTGCGCACGATTCGCGCCACATCGAAGATCAAGCGTTACGGCGAGCAGAAGGAACAGATCGTCATCTCCAGCACGCTGGAGCGCATCTCGCAGTACGGCGTCAACCCGCTCAACGTGATCGCCGCGCTGGAGCAGCGGAACATCGTCGAGTACGGCGGCAAGTTCGACACCGACCACGCTTCCGTACCCATGCGCACTTCGGGCCTGTTTCAAACCGAGGACCAGATCCGCCGCGTGATGATCGGCGCTTCGCCCACCGGCCAGCCCATCTACATCGGCGACCTGGCCGAGGTGGAGCGCCGATACCAGGATCCTGAGTTTCTGACCCGCTTCAATGGCGATCCCTGCCTGATGGTTTCGGTCGAAATGCAGGAAGGCAATAACATCGTCGACTTCGGAAAGGCCATCCGGGAGAAGATCGAGCACGCGCGCGCGATTTTGCCGCCGGACCTGAAACTGGATCTGCTGGCCGATCAACCGCGCGTGGTCGAGAATCGCATCAGTTCCTTCATCCGTGAATTCGGCATCGCGATCGGCGCCGTGATCCTGGTGACAATCCTGCTGCTGCCGTTCCGCGTGGCCGTGATTGCCGCCTTGGCCATCCCGGTCACCGTGGCCATCACTTTCGGCGTGATGAACGCGCTGGGGATCGAGCTGCACCAGGTTTCGATCGCGGCGCTGATCGTGGTGCTGGGCATGGTGGTGGACGACGCTATCGTCATCGCGGACAACTACGTGGATCTGCTGGACCGCGGCGCGAACCGCGAGGATGCCGCCTGGCGCTCGGCCACGGAACTGGCGGTGCCGGTGCTGACAGCGACGCTCACCATCATCGCCAGTTTTCTGCCGCTGCTGATGCTGTCGGGTTCGGTGGGCGAGTTTATCTCGGCGCTGCCCATCGCCGTCGCGGTCAGCCTTGGCTCGTCCTTCTTCGTAGCGATGTTCCTCACGCCGCTGCTGTGCCGGTTTTTCATCCACCAGGGCATGCATTCACCAGCCGGCGACGGCGGGACGCCGAAGAAGAAGTTCAGCGTGCTCGACCGGATGCAGAGCGTTTATAACAAGGCAATCCACGTCGCCATGCGGCGCAAACCGGCGGCGGTGGCGCTGGGCGTCCTGGCGGTGGCGGGGGGAGCCCTTGTAATGCGCTTCGTGCCCGAGCAGTTCTTCCCGTCGGCCGAGCGCGATCAATTCGTCATCGACGTGTGGATGGAAGAAGGCACACGGATTGAGGCCACCGACCAGGTGCTCAAGCGCATCGAGACAAACCTCGCCGGGAACAAGTTCGTGAAAAGCTACGCCTCGTTTCTCGGCTCCAGCGCGCCGCGCTTTTACTACAACGTGAATCCGGAACAGCCAGCCACCAACTACGGTCAGCTCTTGGTGAACACGACAGCCGTCAAGGGCACGCCGGAATTCGTCGGAGAGCTTCGTACACGCCTCGCGCGCCTATGTCCGGAAGCCAGGGTGATCGTCAAGGAACTTCAGCAGGGCAACATCGTGCAGGCGCCGATCGAAGTGCGCATCGCCGGCGACGACCTGACAACCCTCAAGAGCAAGGGACGCGAGGTCGAGGAGATTCTGCGCAGCGTGCCCGGCTCGGCGTACGTTCACAACGACTTCCGGGAGGACGCCTACCAGCTCAAGGTGAACGTCAACGACGAGGTTGCCAACCGCCTGGGCCTCACCAACGCGATGATTTCCAAGCTGCTGGCGGGCAGTTTCAAGGGCGCTCCGGTGACGACCTTTTGGGAGGGTGATCGCGACGTCGATATCACGCTGCGCCTGGATGAGAGCCGCCGCCGGAATTACGATAACGTGCGCAACGCGTACTTGACCTCTTTGATCACGGGTGCGCATGTGCCTCTGCGCCAGGTCGCTGAACTCGCACCCAATTGGGAACCCAGCCGCATTGTACGGCGCAATGGCATCCGCACGCTCACCGTGCGGAGTTTCGCCGATCACGGAGTGCTGGCGTCCACAATCTTGAAAGAAGCAAAGCCGCGGATTGATGCGCTCGCTCTGCCGTCCGGCTACCGCATTATGTACGGCGGCGAGGCCGAGAATCAGAAAGACACATTCGGAGAAATGGTAAGCGCCCTCCAGGTGAGTCTACTGACCATTTACCTGATCCTGCTGTTCCAGTTCCGCTCCATCTGGGAGCCGTTCATCGTCATGGCTTCGATTCCGCTGGCGCTGCTGGGCGCGGCCGTCGGCCTGCTGATCACGCACAATACGTTCGGTTTCACGGCGTTTGTGGGCGTGGCCAGCCTGTCGGGCGTGGTGGTTCGCAACTCCATCATCCTGGTGGATTACATCAATGAACGTCTCAAGAACGGGGTGGAACTGCAGCAGGCCGCTCTCGAAGCCGGCGAACGTCGTTTGCGACCCATCTTTCTCACCACCATGGCCGCCGCGGTCGGCGTGACGCCGATGATCCTTTCCGGCTCCAGCCTCTGGAGTCCGCTGGCCAGCGTCATTGCCGTCGGCTTGCTGTTCTCCATGTTCTTCACTTTGGTGGTTGTGCCCGTGTTGTTCGTGTTGGCCAAGGAGGCCGTGACGAAATCCCGGGCCTGAGGCGAGAGATACATCTTATGCGAGGCTTGAAGTTCTTATTCGTTCTGATCCCTGTCGCGCTCGCCGGCCAGACAACCGTCCGCCGGATGACGCTGGAGCAGGCCGTGGCGTCCGCCCTCGAGAACAATTCGTACCTGAAGATCGCGCGGGCGAAGGTGCGGGAACACGAGAAGCGGGCCGCGGCCGCGCGTACGGACTTCTTCCCGCAGCTCACGACCGACGCCAACTATATGCACCTGGCCGAACCCCAGCACATCGAAATCCCGCGGGGAGCTTTCGGCGTTTTCAAGGACATCGGCCCGGTACCCATGTCCTCGCTCGCCCTGATCCAGGGCGCCAATCAGTTCTTCTATTCGACCACCACGCTGGCGCAGCCGCTGACGCAGATGATCAAGATCCGGCAAGGCCACCAGATCGCGAGGCTGGAAACCGGAATCGCGGCGAGCGATCTTAGGAAGGCCGAAAACGAGATCGCGGTTCGGGTTCATGAAGCCTATTTCGGCCTGCTGATCGCACAGCGCCAAAAGAGGGCCGCGGAACTGGAGGTCACCGCGGCGGAAGAGAAACTGCGCGAGGCACGCAAGGCCGTGGATTCGGGCAATACCCTGCCGGTCACCGCCACCGGCGCGCGCGCCGCGCTGCTGGCGGCGCGCCATGCGAAGCTCTCGCTAGAAAATCAGATCTCCGATATCTCGGTGGAATTCAACGACCTGGTGGGGCTGCCGCTTGAAACCGATCTTGAACTGGTTCCACCCGATCCGCCGGCCGCCTCCGCGCTCACCCGCGAGGAGTGCCTGAAAACGGCTCTCGAATCGAGCGAAGAGATTCGCTCCGCCGCGCAGACCGTCTCCAAGGCCCGCCGCGCCGTCGCCGCCGCCCGCGCCGACTTCATACCCGAAATCGGCGCCTACGGCCAGTACCTCTACCAAAACGGCGCGCCCTTCGTGGCCAAGAACAACGGCATCTTCGGCGTGAAGATGACCTGGAAAGTGTTCGACTTCGGCAAGCGCAACGACGTGATCGGCGAGCGCCGTGCCTTGCTGGAGCAGGCGGAAGAGAACCTGCGGCGATTGAAGAACCGCACCACGGTGGAAGTGGAGAAGAGCTACCGCAAGCTGCAGCGATCCAAGGAGATGATCGAAGTGGCGACCGAGGCGCTGGAGTTGAGGCGCGAGTCCGGGCGGTTGTCGGCCGAACAGGTGAAGGCGGGTGTAACCGTGATGAGCAACCAGTTGTCATCCGAAGCGGCGCTGGCGAAAGCGGAAGCCGACCTGCTCGCCGCCAACCTGGGTTATCGTCTGGCCGAAGCCGAACTATTGCGCGCCATGGGCCGCACCCCGCGGTAGGGGATGGCCGCCCCACAGCACAAGGATGAAGCCGCACCTGCGTCCATGTAAGAATGGTTGCAGATGATCGAATGTATTCACCCCGGAGTCACCGCCGGGAAAACCAAGGTTGTTCTTTTCGATTTTGACGGCACCTTGTCCCTCATCCGTGCGGGCTGGTTCGACGTGATGGTCCCCATGATGGTTGAGATCCTGGCCGAGTGCAAGAGCGGCGAGAGCGAGGCCGAGATCACGGCTGTCGTGAAGGAGTTCGTCAGCCGCCTCACCGGCAAGCAAACCATCTACCAGATGATTGAGCTCGCCGAGCAGATTGAAAAACGCGGCGGTACGCCCAAGGAGCCGCTGGTTTATAAGCACATGTACCTGGACCGGCTGCACGAGCGCATCAAGGACCGTCTGGCCGAACTCCGCAACGGCCAGTGCTCGCCGGATAAATATATGGTGCCTGGGGCGCGCGCCATGCTCGAGGATCTTCGCGATCGCGGCCTCACGATTTACCTGGCCAGCGGAACCGATGAACCGTTCATGAAGGACGAGGCGCGGCTGCTGGACGTCGACAAGTACTGCAAAGGCGTGTTTGGCGCGCTGGACGACTACAAGTCGTTCTCGAAGGCCATCCTGATTCAACGCATCATCGGCCAGGCGGAATGCCGTGGCGACGAGTTTTTAGGTTTCGGCGACGGCTACGTGGAGATCCAGAACGTGAAACAGGTGGGCGGAGTCGCCATCGGCGTGGCCACCGACGAGCCGCACTGCCTCAAAGTGGACGAATGGAAACGCCAGCGCCTGATCGGTGTCGGCGCGGACTACATCATCCCGAACTATCTCGAACACAAAGAATTGTTCCAGACAATCTTCCCATCGTAGAAGATGACCATCGAAGAGATACTTGCTCAATTCCCGAAGCTGAGCGTGCTGGTGGTCGGCGACATCTGCCTGGACCGCTGGTGCACCTACGACCCGGCGACAGCCGAACCCTCGCGTGAAACCAACATCCCGCGCATCGGCGTCGTGCAGGTGGAAGTGACGCCTGGCGCGGGCGGCACGATCAGCAACAACCTGGCAGCGCTCGGCGCCGGCCGCGTGGCCGTGCTGGGCGTGGTGGGCGACGACGGCTTCGGCTTCGAACTGGCCCGCGCTCTGCAGGACCGCGGCATCGAGTCCAGCCTCTTGGTGAAAACCTCGGCCATGCAGACGTTCACCTACACCAAGGTGATCAACTCGACCAACGGCGTCGAGGATATGCCGCGTCTGGATTTCATCAACACCAAGCCCATGCCGGAGGGCGTGGAGCGCGAAGTAGTGGCCAGGCTGCGCGAGTTTTTCCCGGCCTTCGACTTGATCCTGGTCGGCGACCAGGCCGAAACCAATGCCGGCGGCGTGGTGACGCCGGCCGTGCGTGAGGCGCTGGCGGAGCTGGCCGCCGCGTACCCGGACAAGCTCGTGCTCGTGGATTCCCGCCTGCGCGTGCCGCTGTTCCGCAACGTGGCCGTGAAGCCCAACCAGCAGGAGGCCG
>CAYLLB010000080.1:0-17475 GCA_964384215.1 uncultured Solibacteraceae bacterium
AAAGCAGGAACAGGTTCGTGAGCAGCGTGGGATTGGAATTGGTGATGAAGTTCGGTCCGGCGTGCAGGCCGGTGTGCAACTGCACGGGATAGTTGTGCGCCTCCGCCAGACGGATCAGGTGGTGAAACATGTGATCTTCAAGGTTGCGGAAGGGGCGCTCGCACAAGCGGCGAAAACCGTCGGGCAGGGGTCGCTCGCCCCGCATCATGCCCTCGAAGTTACGGGTCGCGTCCGCTTCGCTCACCTCCCGGAATTCGAGATTCCGGTTGTAGGCGATGGTGGACTTCACCGCCGCCATCCCCACTGCCACGCTCTGCGCGAAGCTCTTCTCCATGGCCTGCTTGAGGCCGCCCAGATTGGTGATGCCCACTCCCGTGAGTTGCTCGAGTTCGCCCACGGCTTTGGGCGTCTGCGGCGTGACGAAACGGTCGAACTTGCGCGCGGGGACGAAGAACTCCGGGTCGAGCTTCATCGGCGCGGCGTTGTAATTGTCATCGACGATGGCGCGGCGGATGCGCGCGCGTTCCTTGAACACCCAGCGGTATAGGCCGGGACGCAGACGCGCCGCGATGCGCTCGTTGATCGTAGTGACTGAACTGGCAGAGATCTCCTCGACGCCGTACAGGTCGCGGATGGTGATGCGCAGCGCCTGGCCGTAACCAGTGAACCGGCAGTTGTGCCACCAGGGCTCGAAGGCGCTCCAGCGCGCGGCAGCCGTAGCCTTCCTGTCGTTGACCACGTCCTGCGCGGATTTGGGCAAGCCGGAGCTTACCACGTCGCCCATCAGGTAGTGCGAAGCGAGCGTGAAGAAGTCGGCCGGTTCGGAAAGCCGCTTCTGTTCGAGCGCCGTGTGCTCGTGCGTATCCACGATTTCGAGCGCATCGAAGACGGCGAACAGGCGATCCACCAGCGACTTGGACCGCGGCGCCGCCTCTGCCGCCGCAGGCGCCGCTCCCAATACCGGGAGCCGCGCAAGAAAACTACGTCGATCGCTGCTCATGGCTCGGCTATGAGCGAGGATTGTAACACAGCCGGGCGTGCGATCAGGTTAACGCAGCAACTCGGCGATGCGCGGCGCCAACTCCTCGTAGGTCATCTTGCCAGGCTGAAAGAGCCGCACGACGCCCTGGCGATCTACAAGCACCATGGTCGGCACCGTGCTCGAACCATACAACCGGAGATTGTCGACCCCCACAGGAACGAAGGCGTTTTCGAGCCCCGTGTAAGTCTCATTGCGGACCTTTTCGATGTAGCGCATTTCCTCGGCGGGAGTGGCGTCCTCACCGCGCTTGGTGTAACCGTACAACGCCGTCGGGAGATAAAACTCCAAGCCCTTCGCGCCGAATTCCGATTGGATTCTCGCCAACACGGGAGCCATCGCCTTGCACTCCGGGCACCAGTGCGCCCAGAAGTACAGGACCACCGGACGGCCCTTCTGGCTCGCCAGCGGCTCGGGCGTACGGCCCACATACTGCTTCAAATCGAGGGCCGGAGCGGTCTTGCCTACCAGGACCAGCATGTTGAGGTTCTTCTGAATGCGGATGCCGAGAGTGGTGTCGCCGTAGGCTTTGAGTTCGCGTTCGAGCATCTCGATGGCCGCGCTGTCCTCATGGCGTCTGGACATTACCTGCGCCTCCACTTCGATGGCGGCGCCCAGCGCGGTGGCCAGATGGCGGTCGGCATCGATCGAGCGGCCCTTCAGAAGCTCTTCCACGAGGGTGCGCGCGCGGCCGGCATAATTCGTGGCCGAGTCCAGGCGATGACGCTCCAGCGCTCCGCGGCCCATCCAACTGACCGCCGCCGCCAGTTCGCTGGTGGCACCATGCTCAGAAAAATAGTCGCGCACGCGCTTGTCCGCCGCCGTGAAATCGTCGCGGCTGATGAGCGCGCGCACCTCGGTGACCAGCGCCGATTTAGGCGCGGGCGCGGCCGCGGCGAGCAATGGCATCAATAACAGGGCAATCGTAGTCCTCATGAATTCCTCCATTCACGCAGCCAGCGCAGGCTGGCCTCAAGATCTTCGCGCTCACGAGCGGCGGTTTCCTGCTTGGAAGCCGCCGGGACGGGCGCCTGGCGCGGTTTTCCTCTCTCGGCCAAAGCAAGGAAGCGGGCGAATTCCCAAGCCGGCGTCTTCCGGTAGGCCTGCCAAAAGCCCGGTTCCATGAATCGCTGGGCCACCGGACCCGTGACGATGACCTCCAACGAGACCGTCTTGCCCGGGCACAACTCGGCGAACCGGCTCAAGTACCGGTCAATGCCGACGTTTCCTTCGCCCAGGCGCACCCACTGGACCGCGCTGCCTTCCGCGGTTCTCCACACGGCGCTGTCACGCAGATGCGATGTCAGCACGTACGGCGCCAGGGTTTCCAGCGTGAGGTGCGGGTCCTCGATGGCCCACAGCGGGTTGCCGGAGTCCAGGCAAGAGCCCACGATGTCGGTCCCCGCCTCTTCAATCAGCGTCTTCACCTCGCGTGCCTGCATGTCTCCGGCATGGTTCTCGATGGCGATCTTCAAGCCGCTGCCAAGGATGCGCGCCCGCGAGGTGCGCAGCACTTTCACCGCATTCTCGATGTGCTCGTCGATGGAGAGCTTACCGCGGCGGTCGCCCCCGTGGCCCAGGAAGGCGCGCACGATGGGCGAGCCGAGGATGCGGGCGGCATCGAGCATCCTGGCGAGTTGTTCCTCCGCCGTGCCCTGTTTGGGATCGAATGCGCTGGAAGTCGGACAAATGGAGCGCATGCCGACCTCGATCTGAATTCCCAGCCGGTCGGCGTGCTCGCGGACCTTCTTGAGGTGCGCCTCCTCCAACCCGCCTAAGAAGCGGATCTCGGAGAAGTGCACCACCTGGACTTTCTGCCGGGCGCAGTAATCCAGATGCTCAAACGGCGTCCAGTCCTGGTTGCGAAGACTGAACAGATCGATGCCGATTCGCAGAGGCGTTTTCGTTTGCACGGCGCGAATCTGCCCCACACCGGCGGCCGCTGCAGCGCAGAAAGTTCGACGGCGCATCTTCATATTATCCACGCTGCGTTACAGGTTGAGGGACTTGATGTAATCGCGGAACTTGCCGCCCAGATCGGGCCGCGCCAGCGCAAACTCCACGGTGGCCTGCAGAAAGCCCAGCTTGTCGCCCGCGTCGTAGCGTTTTCCTTCGAAGCGATAACCGTAAATCGGCCGGCTGCTCAACAAGTGCCGCAACGCGTCGGTGAGCTGAATCTCGCCGCCGGCTCCGGGCTGCCCCTGCTCGATGGATTCGAAGATGTCCGGCGTGAGGATGTAGCGTCCGATGATGGCGAGGTTCGACGGCGCCTGATCCGCGGGTGGTTTCTCCACCAGGTCGGTAACGCGGTAGAGCCGGTCCGAAGTGCCGTTGAAAGGGACCGGTTCCGCGGCTACCACGCCGTAAGCGGAGATTCTGTCGTGAGGGACCTCCATGAGTGCAAGGACGCTGGCACCGTATTCGTTGTAAACATCCAAAAGCTGCTGTAAGCAGGGCTTCGGAGCGTCGATCACGTCGTCGCTGAGCACGACCGCGAAAGGCTCCTGGTCCACCAGGTCGCGCGCACGCAATACGGCGTGCCCGAGCCCCAGTGCTTCCTTCTGCCGGATGTAGGAGACGTCGATCATGTCCGAGACATGCCGCACACTCGCCAGCAGGTCCTTGCGCTTGCGCCGCGCCAGGAGGTTCTCGAGTTCGAAACTCACGTCGAAGTGGTCTTCAATGGCGCTCTTGCCCCGGCCGGTGACGATGATGATGTTCCGGATGCCGGAGCGTACGGACTCTTCGACGCCGTATTGAATGAGCGGTTTGTCGACCAGCGGGAGCATCTCCTTCGGCTGGGCCTTGGTGGCGGGAAGGAAGCGCGTACCGAGGCCCGCGGCGGGGAACACGGCCTTCCTCACTTTGGGAGTCATCCCCTCCATTGTATGCGCCGGAGTCCCCGCCGGTCCGCCGGTTGTGCATAATGATGCTAATGGCCGACGAGCGCTTCCAGTTCGCCGTGGAACTGTATGAGAAAGCGCATCAGCTTTGCCGGCAAGGCGACGCTGAGTTGGCGTTGGACCTGTGCCGGCGATCACTCGAGCTGCACGCCACCGCGGAGGCGCGCACGCTGCTCGGCTGGATCTACCACAACCAGGGCCGGACGGACGACGCCATCGCCGAGTGCAAGAAAGCCGTCGAACTCGATCCGGACCTCGGCAATCCCTACAACGACATCGGTGCGTACCTAATCGAGAAGGGCGACTACGACGGCGCCATCGGATGGCTCGAGAAAGCGACGAGCAGCCGTCGTTACCAGAGCTACCACTTCCCGTGGTACAACTTGGGCCGGGCATATGCCGCCAAGGAACTATTCAAGCGTGCGGCGGAGTGCTTCGAGCAGGCCCTGGAGATTGAGCCGGACTACAAGGAAGCAGAAGATGCGTTACGCCGGCTTAAGCGGCTGGTGCAGTAGGCGAATGCCCAGACCTTACGGCCGGTAAGCCGCAATCGACGTATCGGTTTCCCATAGCCGCACTTCCACCAGGTGTGCGCCCGTGTCGTGCATCGAGGAAGCCAGATCCTTCGCCAGCTCTTCATAGAACCACCGCGCCATGTTTTCGGCCGAGGGGTTCAGCGTGTCGAACGGAGCGATATCGTTCAGGAATTTGTGATCCACGCGCTCGATGATCCCGTTCAGGACGCGCTTCACTTCATGGAAATCCACCAGCAGGCCCGCCGCATCCAGTTGTTCGCCTTCCAGCGTGACGTGGATCTTGTAGTTGTGCCCGTGCACGTGCTCACACTTGCCGTGGTAGTTGCGCAGGGCGTGCCCGGCGGCGAAGGTCTCTTCTACTGTCACTTCAAACATCGAAAAACTTCTCCACTTCGGTCCGGTCCGTTGTGAAACGGTAATCCGGCAGGCTGTCGAAAAAGATCTGGCCGTAACGCTGCTTCGTGATGCGGTTGTCCAGAAGGACCAACACGCCGCGATCCGTGCGGCTGCGTATCAAACGGCCGAAGCCTTGCTTGAGGGCAATGGCGGCTTGCGGGAGCTGGTAGTCGTAAAAGGGATTGCCCCCATCGTCGCGGATGGCTCGAATGCGGGCGTCCACGACGGGGTCGCTCGGCACCGCGAACGGCAGCTTATCTATGATAACGCAGCTCAACTGCTCGCCTGGAACGTCCACCCCCTGCCAGAACGAGCTGGTGGCGAACAGGACCGAGTTCGGCGTCGAGCGGAACCGGCCCAACAAGACCGAGCGCGGGGCGGTGCGCTGCAGCAGAGTGGGGTACTCGATCCGCGCCGCCACGCGGTCGTGCACGGCCTGCATCTGCTGGTAGCTCGTGAACAGGACGAACGCCCGGCCGCGGCTGTGCGAGAGGATCGCCGCGATCTCTTCGGCCGCCATCTCGGTGAAGGAAGGCTGGCGCGGGTCCGGCAGATGCTGCGGGACATAGAGCAGCGTCTGGTTGGCGTAATCGAAGTGCCCGGGTACGATCAGGCTGCGGGCGTTGCGCAATCCGAGGCGGCGCTCCACGTATTGGAAGGTGCCCGCTACGGCAAGTGTCGCAGAGGTCAAGATCACGGTGCTTACCGAGTCGAACAGGCGCGTGGAGAGAATCGACGACACGTCGATCGGCGTAGCCTGCAGATAGCACCCGCGCCCACGCCGCTCCGTCCAGTAGACGTAACTGCGGTTGCCGGTTTCCACCCAGAACGATAAGGCCTCGGCCAACTCGCGCGTCCGGCGGCTGAGCGGTAGCACCTCGTCAAGAGACTCCTTGATCAGCTCCAGATGGCTCCACACAAGTTCGAGTACGCCCAGCAGTTCACGGTACTCGTCTTCGTGCTTTTCGAGAAACCGCTCACGCTGCCCAAACGCGTTGCGGCCCTCGAAGGTGTCAAACAGGGCGAAGAACGCGCGGGAGCACTCCTCGAGGCGTTCCAGCACGTGGTCGAGTTCGGTCGAACCGAGCGACTTGCGCCTGGCAACGGCGGCGATGTCCTTGCGCAAGTCCTCGATCTGATGGTTGCTGATGGAAACGCCGAAGTACTGCCCCGCGACATCCTCGATCTCGTGCGCTTCGTCGAACACCACCGCGGCGTAATCCGGAATCACGCCGCCGAACTCCTCGTCGCGTACGCCGAGATCGGCGAAGAACAGGTGGTGGTTGACGATGATGATGTCGCACTCGGCGGCTCGCTGGCGCATCAACGTGATGAAGCAGCGGTCGAATTGCGGGCAGCGCTGGCCGCTGCAAAGCTCCCGCCGCGCGTCGAGCTTGGCCCAGGCCGTGCTCCCCTCGGGCAGGTCCGTGATCTCGGCGCGGTCCCCCGTCCCGGTAGTCTTCTCCCACTCGCGGATGATGCGGAAATCGGTGACCTCTTCCAGCCCCGCGAGCACCGGCTCGCGCTCGGCGTCATAAAGCTTCTGCCGGCAGACGTAATTCGAGCGGCCCTTCATGTAGCAGACCGCCAGGGGCCTTTCGAAGTGTTGCTGCAAGAACGGGACGTCCTTATAGAAGAGTTGTTCCTGCAGCGTTTTGGTGCCCGTGCTGACCACCACGCGCTTGCCGGAGAGGATCGCCGGCACCAGGTAGGCGAGCGTCTTGCCGGTGCCCGTGCCCGCCTCCACGATGAGATGGCGTTTGTCGGCCAGCGCGCTTTCCACCTCCTCGGCCATCTGCAATTGGCCTTCGCGAAACTCGAAGTTCGGGTGCCACCGCGAGAGCGTGCCGCGGCGGGAGAAGAACTGGCGCACGCTGGGCGCCTTGGTTCGCGTGGAGCTCACTAACTTCAGTATAGAAGCCGGGTGAGATGCGACGCGGCTTAGACCGCCGAGTATTTCGCCGTCAACTGCCGCAGTTTCGCGATCAGACGCGGGACGGCGGTCTCCGGCGGCTCTTTGTCCTCGTATTCGAGCGCCAGATAGCCACGGTAACCGGCTTGGGCGAGCATTCTGAGGATGCGGTCCCAATCCGACTCGATGCGCTTGCCGGCTTGGTCACGGATGAGCGTCTTCAGTTGCACGTTTGCCGCGTAGGGCAGGCACATCTCGATTTCCCTGTACGGGTCCACGTTGAAGTTCCCCGTATCCAGGTTCACGCCGACCCACGGCGAATTCACTTTCCTGACGATCTTCAGGACGGTTTCGGCGCGGGCGGTGATGCCGCCATGATCCTCCAATCCGAGGATGACGCCTCTGCTCGCGGCGTACTCCGAAGAGCGTTGAAGCACTTCCACAACCCAATCGGCTGCCTGGTCCTCCGTAGCACCCTTGGGCACCGCGCCACCGAACACGCGGATGTGCCCTGCGCCGAGCCGCACCGCCACGTCCACCCACTTCTTCACTTCCTCGGCCTCTTTCACCCGGAGTTCGGGCGTCGGCTGCGTCATGACGCTGCGGATGGCGATGCTGTAAATGGAAACGCAGGACTTGTACGCCGTGCGGCGCACGGAGTTGAGAAACTGATCGGAAGTGTCCGGGAACCAATAAACGGTCATGTCCACGCCCTCGGCGCCCAGATCCGCGGTGAGGCGGATCAGATCCTCGTAGGTCATGGTTTTGGCTTTCAGCGCTTCCCGGAACGAATAAGCGCAAATGGCGGGCTTTAGAAGGGCTTTGTTTCCCGTGGCTGCCACAGCGGGAATGGAAAGAGATGATAGCGTTGCAGCCGGCAGGCTGAACATGAGTTCTCGACGATTCATGAGCCGATGCTATCATGAACATCGATGTCCAATCCTGCGAGCTTGCCTTCGGTGGTCATCGTTGGCCGGCCCAACGTTGGAAAGTCCACCCTGTTCAACGCGATTCTCGGAAAGCGCCGCGCCATTGTGGGCGACGAGCCCGGGATCACGCGCGACCGCATCCATGGCGAAGCCGACTACCGCGGCCGGCGCTTTGAATTGGTGGACACGGGCGGCATCCTGCCGGACGACGACGAGTTGATCCCATCGGAGATCCTCAAGCAGGCCCGCGTAGCGCTGGCAGACGCCGCGCATGTCATATTCCTGATCGACGGCCGCACCGAAATCACCGCGTCCGACCGCGAACTGGTGCGCCTGCTGCGCCGCCTGGGCAAGCCCATTACGCTAGCGGTCAACAAGATCGACAGCGAAGCGCGCGCCGGCCTGGTCCACGAATTCCATTCGCTCGGCATCGGTGATGTGTTCGCCGTCTCCGCCGAGCACCGCCTGGGAATCGATGACCTGCTCGATCACGTGACCGAGGGATTCGCCCACGGCGCTGTTGAAGCCGCCGCCAAGCCGCCCGAGATCCGCATCGCCATCATCGGCCGTCCGAATGTCGGCAAATCGACGCTGCTCAACGCGCTGGCGGGCAAGGAGCGCGCCATCGTGTCGCCGGTGGCCGGCACCACCCGCGACGCCGTTGACGAGAGCATTTCCCGCGGCGGCAAGCGTTACGTTTTCGTGGACACTGCCGGCATCCGCCGCAAGGGCAAGACCAAGCTGATGGCGGAGAAGCTCAGCGTGGTGATGGCGCGCAAGAACATCGAACTCGCCGACGTCGTGCTCGTGCTACTGGACGCCACCGAAGGCATCGTCGGCCTGGACGCCAATATCGCAGGCTATGCGCACGAGGCGGGCCGCGCCGTGGTCATTGTGGTCAACAAGTGGGATGCCGTCGAGAGCACGGGCAAGCGCGCCTTCGAACAACGGGTGCGGGACGAATTGAAATTCCTCGATTACGCGCCGATCGTGTTTTTATCCGCCAAGAATAGTTCGGGGCTGAACCGCCTGATCTCTTGCATAGACCAGGGGTACGCCTCGGCGTCCACCCGTGTCACCACCGGCGAACTGAACCGCTTCGTGCAAACCCTGAAGCTCGAACCGGAACGCAAGATCCGCTATGTCACGCAGGCCGGCGTCCGCCCACCCACCTTCGTGCTGTTCACGGACCGCAAGGAGAAGCTGCACTTCTCCACCGAACGATTCCTGATCAACCGCCTGCGCGAGAAGTTCGGCTTCCGCGGCACGCCGGTCGTCATCAAGACCAAGTGGGGCAAGTAGAGCGCGGCTGTCAGAGCCAGTCCACGGCCTTTGAGTTCGCTTTTGCTCCCACTACTGCCGGCTCCACGCCCGCCTTGGCAAGCAACCAATACACCGCGAAACCTGTGACGGTGCTGTAAACCGCCGCCGGTTGGCTGGCGTCTTTCAGCGCCTGCGAAACCGGCAGGAAAGGAATGATGCCCACGAAGAATCCCAGCGCCCAGGAGATGTAGCCTGCCCAGTTGATGCCCTCGCGCGGGCCGGCCCACTGCCTTCCCGAGAGGATGTAGTCGGCAATCATCGCTCCGCAGATCGGGCCGAACGATGCGCCCACGATGGAGAAGAAGCCGACCAGATTCGCCGCGGCCCCTGTCACCGCCAGGACGATAGCGATGGTCATGGCCGCCATGGTAGAGGACATGCGCGGCACGCCGGGGATCATGGTCGAGAAGCTGTTGGCCGCCACGAAGGCGCAAATGCACGAAGGCGCGACAGACGCCAGGGCGAACAGCAGGAACATCGCCGACGAAAGGAATCCGCCGATCGAAGCGATGGCAGCGTCGTAGCCGACGGCGCCGAGCATGGGATTCATCACCCGCGCGCCGGCCACGGAAAGCCAGGGCAACGCACCCGCGTAAAGCGCTGCCAGCGCGATGCCCACCAGGCCCCCCAATCGTATATCGCGGGCGTTGCGGTTATTCATGCCGAAATCCGCGCCCGCCGCGCCGGCCGTGGCGAAGAATCCTATGACGATCTGGATGAGCAGGGCGAACGACAGCATCGGATCCGGGTTCGCCGGAACGTGCCGCGTCCAGCCATCGCGCGTGGCGAACAGAACTACCAGCAGCATGAGGAAGGGGACGATGTTCAGAAACAGCGACACGCGGGAGACAAACCGTATTCCCTTCACGCCCACGTAGGCCATCGTGTACCCCCAAAGGACGGCGATCACAAGGAAAGGCAGCGTGCCGGGCTTCGCCGCAGCGCCGAACGCGCTCAGGATGTATTGCGAGGCCAGATAGGTGCCGACGGCGAACCAGCCCACCTGCAGTACGCCCATCAGCAATCCCGGCATCAGGTATCCGCCCTTTGTGCCGAACGTCGAACTGCCCACCACGTAGAGCGGATAACCCGTCTTCATGCCCAGCATGCCGGGCACGTAATAGTACAGCACGAAGCTCAATAGTCCGGCCACGGCCAGCGCGATGATGGCTACGGCCGTACTTGCGCGGTCGGCCGTCCCAGCTGCAATGGCTTGGTAGAAACCGATCCAAAGAAAGATTCCGGCGTAGGAAGGCGCCGTGTTTACGTACCAGGGTGCGCGGTTCGAAGCAGGGTTCGGAACCGCTTTTGCGATGTAATCAGGCAGCATGGGCTCGCTCCTCGGTTCGAATGTGTGAATCGCTCACTGCAAGGAGCGGCCATTATACATGAAAGAACCGGGGACAGGCCGCTCTGCCCGCAGCACTTTCTTCAGCCGCCCTGCGCGTCGTGCTGGCCCGTGCCGGCCATGTCCTCAATCTTGGAGCCGTGGCAATCGATGCGCTGCGGCAGAGTTGCCCGCGCGCTGACCTGCCCTTCCGTGGCGCCCAGGCCAGCCGAACGGTCTCCCGCCCCCGCGTGGACCACCGGCGCCTCCATGCGCGCCGCATCTTCCATCATTCCCTTCAATACAGCTTCGAGCGGGGCCGCCAGGCGCTCCAGGTCGGGCCGGCCGATGAGCCGGCAGAAGTCCCTGGGCGAGATTGATTGCATCAGCGAACCCTCGCCCGCCGAAGAAACCGCGATGCGGCATGGCATCAGCATGGCGAATCGCACGTCGGCGGCCAAAAGCGCGGCGTAGAGATCCGCCTGGCACACGGTAAAGGAGACGACATCGAGCGAGCTTTTGGGTTGATGCTCGCGCAGAAGACTGCCCAGGTGACTGACGGCGAGAATGGAAGCTTCGTGGTTCTGCGCGGCCCGGCGCAAGATCGCCTCCATCTCTTCCAACTTGTGCCCAGAGTTAACTTGCAGCATGCGGAAAGCCCCCGAACAGATCATACCAGAGCCCTTACCGGGCGGCATACAGCTCAATTCGATCGAAATCGCCGGAAGCGACACGTGCTCTGAGGCCCCTGTGGCGCAGCAACTTCGCGGCTTCGAGCAACGCCGCATTCATTTCCCGGTCCAGGTCCACGCGAAAGCGGTCGGCCGACCACTTGTAGGAGTACTCGACGTAATACGGTTGCGCCGTTCCCGCCATCGCCATCAGCGCATCCCAGAAACTGCGGCGCCTCAGCAAAGGGCGCGCCGCGGCGGCTTCGCGGGGGATCTCCACGCGGCAGCGCGGCCCGGTCAGGATTGCGCGGTGGCAGAGATCTTCACGAAACGCGCGGCTTGGATCGGAATCGGGGAATGCTTCAAGCAATCTGCGGACGCTTGCGGCATCCTCTTCCCAGCCTTGCCAGCGGTAGCGAGCGCCGCCGGCCACCAGCACTCCGAGCCGGAGCATCTCGCGAACCCGCTCCGGCTGCTTGCCCGTGACGCCGAGAATCGTCTCAACCAGTTCGACGAGCGGGATCTGTTGGACGACCACCTCGGTAACGGAGATGTAACCGGCCGCCTCCGAGCTGATTTTGACGGTTACGAGTTCCCGCGCATCCATCGCATCACCGCCGCGCCAGACTTTACAATACAACGGTGACTCCCTTGACCGCGATCCTCGCCGCGGAAATCTCCGCGAGCGGCCCTATCCCGTTCCGGCGCTTCATGGAAACGGCGCTGTATCACCCCGGGCACGGCTACTATAGCCGCGCGCGCGATCCTTTCGGCAAAGACGGAGATTTCTTCACCGCAGAACAACTGCAGCCCGTCTTCGGCCGCCTGATTGCCGAACTGGCCGGCTCGCTGCGCGACAGGATGGGCCACGCGCAGGAATTCTCCGTGGTGGAGCTTGGCGCGGGACGCATGGAGATGGCGCCCGCATTCGCCGCGTTCAACTACGTACCCGTCGAGACGCGACGCGGTGATATACCGGAGCGGTTCACGGGCATGGTTTTCGCCAACGAGTTCTTCGATGCGCTGCCGGTCAACCTGCTCGTCGCGCGTGGTGGGACATGGCGCGAGATGCTGGTGAGCTGGTGTGAAGATCGTTTCCTTTGGGTGGAGGGAGAGGAAGCCGGGCGGCGGCAACTCGAGTATGCGCGCCGTTATCTGTCCGCCGCCGAGGAAGGCACGCTGCTCGAAGTGAACCTGGATGCTCTGGACTGGTTAGAGCGCGTCGCCTCGCGCCTGGAGCGCGGATGGGTGATCGCCATCGACTACGGTTACACCGCGCGCGAGTTGATCCGCTTCCCCCAAGGGACGCTCATGAGCTACCGGCGGCACACTGCGCTCGAGGACGTGCTGTCCGAACCAGGCGGCCGCGACATCACCGCGCATGTGAACTTCACCGCGCTGATGGATCGCGCCGCGGAACTGGGCTTCGTCCACACGCGCCTGGAGAGACTCGCGCAAACGCTGCTGGCTGCGGGCGAGAAGGATCAGTTCGCCTCGGCGCTGGCCGCCGCAAGCGATGCGGAACGCACTCGGCTCACACTACAACTCAAGACGCTGCTGTTTGGAATGGGGGAGAGCTTCCGGACTCTGCTGATGGGCAAAGACGTGGAGCAATAAAAAAGGCCCCGTGAATCCGGGGCCCAGTGAACCTTGTTTGCTTGCAATCCCTATTCGGGAAGCCCTTACTTCTTCTTCTTCGGAGCAGCCTTCTTGGCCGGGGCTTTCTTTGCAGCTTTCTTGGTCGCGTTCTTCATCGATTGATTCTCCCTAACATCAGATTTGCGATCTCGAAAGATCGCTTCGTGATTCATATATAAGGTGTTCTGTGCCGAATGTCAAGGAAAAAATGCATCCAGGGCATTCCGGCGAGCCGATTGAGCGCTCTCCGGAAGAAAAAACGTATTTCGTAAATTTTGTTTTAGCCGTTCCGGAGGCCATGTGGTGCGCCTTGGAGCTTGCCAAGAGCGCGCATCGCGGGTTAGCATCGGTCGAGATGCGGACTCGGGCGCTTCTTTCACTGCTATTGCTCTCCGTGTTGTTCACGGGCTGCGCCAAACGGAAGAAGACCTGGCACACACCGCCTCCACCCGGCGCGTACGTCGAGACGGGCACCGCAAGCTGGTACGGGTACCCGTACGACGGACGCCGCACCTCGAGCGGCGAGATCTACGACATGGAGAAGTTCACCGCCGCGCATCGCACGCTGCCCTTCAATACGTGGGTGCGCGTGAAGAACCTCTCGAACCACCGCGAGGTCGACGTGAAGATCAACGACCGCGGGCCCTTTGCTCGCGGGCGCATCATCGATCTTTCGCGCGCCGCGGCGCGCCGCATCGACATGATCGTTCCCGGCACGGCGAAGGTGCGTCTTGTCAGTATCCGTGCGCCGGCGCGGGAGGAACCCGTGGCGCGCAGCGAACCCGCGCCCGCCGAAAACCGCAGACCTTCTCCCTTTGGCGAGTCGCGGCCGCCCGCGCAGGAGACGCCGCCGGCCCCTGAGACGCCTCTGCCGGAACCCGTAATTCCGCCGGCAACTCCTGCCGCGCCATCTCCGTCTCCCGTTCCCGCGGAAGCGCCCGCGCCGTGCGAGTTGTTCGGCGTGCAGGCAGGCGCTTTTGCGGATCGCGATCGCGCCGTGCAGTTGCGCGAGGAGTTGGAACGCCGTTACGGCAAAGCACGGCTCGTCGAAAAGAAGGGCACGCCGACCATGTGGCGAGTCGTCGTCGGCGAATATGCCGATGCGGACGCGGCATCGGCACTGGCCCAGCAACTTCGTAAGGACTTTCCCGGTGCGTACATAACCCGCATCGACCAGAAGTGACAAGATGGCCGGCAACATTTCGCCCGCTGGCCGCACTATACATCTTTGGGGAGGAGCATCCCTCCCCTGTTACGTATAATTGACTTCAGATGATGGTTCACGGAAATGACGGGGCGACCGCGCTGGTGGGGCAATCCCCGCGTATGCGCCAGGTCATGCGCCTGGTCGAGAAGTTGAGCCGCTGCCGCTGGCCGGTGCTTTTGCTCGGAGAAACGGGTACCGGCAAGGAAGTCGTGGCGCGCGCCATTCATAACGCCAATCCCGTCGGCCCGTTCGTTCCCATCGATTGTTCGGCGCTGGTCGGACCGCTCATGGAGAGCGAGTTGTTCGGCCATGTCAAAGGGTCTTTCACCGGCGCTGTCGCCACCAAAGTCGGGCTGATCGAGAAGGCCAACGGCGGCACCGCGTTCTTCGACGAAATCGGCGAATTGCCGCTGGACATGCAAGTCAAGCTGCTGCGCGTGCTGCAGGAGAAAGAGTTCCGGCCCGTGGGCGCCACCACGGTGCGCCATTCGGACTTCCGCCTCATCGCGGCCACCAATCGCGACCTGGCGCAGGAAGTGGAACGCGGCACGTTCCGGCGCGACCTCTATTACCGCCTCAACGTGGTGCCGTTGCGCGTGGCGCCTCTGAGGGAACGCAAGGAAGATATCCCGGCGCTCATCGCTCATTTCCTGGGATGCTATGGCGACAATCACACGATGACGCAGGAGACCCTGGATGCCATGCTCAGCTACGATTGGCCTGGCAACGTGCGCGAACTCGAGCACTGCATTCAGCACATGGTGGCGATCAACTCCGGGCCGCTAATCCATGTGGCGGATCTGCCCACCGCGTTGCAGAACCACTTGCTGTCGCGTCGAGGGCAGGGAATGGCCGCTGTCGCGGCCGCTGCCGCCGCCGAGCCCGTTCCTCGCATGGCCCCACGCATGGCTACCAGCGCGCTGCCGACGCCGCCCGTCATGCGTCTCACCGACATGGAGAAGAACGCGATCATGCAGGCCCTCGACTACACCAAGGGCGACCGCATGATGGCGGCGCAGCTTCTCGGCATCGGAAGAACTACGCTTTACAGGAAACTGAAGGAATACGGTCTGAGCCGTTGAAACTCGCCCTGGACGCCACCTATAGCCTGGACCGCGACCTCTCCGGTGTGGGCGTCTACTCGCGGGAGATCCTCCACGGCCTGGCACTGGCTCACCCCGATGTCCCGTTCCTGTTCTGCTATCGGGCGCACCGCTTCTTCAAAGCGTTGCGCACCGCGGTGCCCGGCAACGTGCGGCACGCCATCTTTGGCGAAGCAGGCTATGGCCGGCCTTGGGGGCCCTGGAGCGCCGATCTGTTCCATGGCCTGAACCAGCGCCTGCCGCGGCAGCGCTTTCGCCGCGCGGTGGCCACGTTTCACGATCTGTTTGTGCTCACAGGCGACTATTCGACCCGCGAGTTCCGCGAACGCTTCGCGCGGCAGGCCCGTGAGGCCGCCGCGCGCGCCGACCTGATCATCACGGTCTCGGCCTTCACCGCACGCCAGGTCGAGCAACTGCTAGGCGTGGAGCCGTCGAGGTTGCGCGTAATCCACCACGGTGTGCGCGTCGCACCCGCCGGGCGGGAAACGCCGCGCGAGAAGATCGTCCTGCACGTCGGCGCGATCCAACGCCGCAAGAACGTCTCGCGCGCGGTGAAGGCTTTCGAAGAGATGCCGTCCGATTGGCGCCTGGTCCTGGCCGGGGCATGCGGCTACGGCGCGGAAGAGATCCTGGAACAGATCGAGCACAGCCGGCGGCGGGCTTCCATCGATGTTCTCGGCTATGTGACGGACCGCCAGCTAGCCGATCTGTACGCGAAGTCCTCCATCTTCGCGTTTCCGTCCCTCGATGAAGGTTTTGGCATGCCCGCGCTCGACGCCATGGCCAGCGGTGTCCCGGTGCTTGCTGGCAATCGCTCGGCCCTGCCTGAAGTGTGCGGCGATGCCGCGCTGCTCGTGGATCCTGACGATACAGCCGCGATCGCGGAAGGATTGACGCGTCTGGCACTGGACGATGACTTGCGCGCGCAGCTAAGCAGGCGAGGACGCGACCGCGCACGAGAATTCACTTGGAAACGAGCTGTCGAAAAGACCTGGGATGTCTACCGGGAACTGCTGGGCTCCCGGCTAGCGTGATTCGTCGTCGACCGAGATCTTCAGAGCGCGCAGGAACTTGTGATCCTGCGAGGTCCACTTGATCTTGCCGGAAGCGCTGAGGCGCGGGGTGGAAGCCGGAGCAGCCTGCTCACCTTCAACGACTTCCTCGTCTTCAGAGTCCTCGTCTCTCTTGTTGAATCCGATGGTGGCCTCCAAGACAAGGAAGACATCATAGCCCGCACGCTTGATCTCGCCGATCGCGGCTGCGATTCGCTCGGAATCCGACAACGATTCGTTGATCGCGTTTCCGAGCTCTTGCATCAACTCTTTGAGTTGGTCGTCCAAAATACGCCCCTTCCCGAGGCCCAACTCCAGGATAGCACCCCTGGACAGAGTCAAGCCCGCTGGCTTCTGTGATTTCTAATCGGCAGTTTTCGAGTTGCCCGATAGTCTCACTAAGCCGGGCAGCCTCATCTGGTACCATTGAGGGTTCGCTGCTGTACTGCGTATGCCTCGTATCGTCAAACAGTTTCTTGGACACGTCGTGCCCCAGGTCATCCGGCCTTTGCGCGTACTGTGGAACCAGGTTATCGGGTTCCTGTTCGCCGTGCTGGCCGTTTGGAGCGCACCATCCACGATTCGCCACATCAAGGGATTTGATGGTTCCCCGGACAGCATCTTCCGCGTGGCGTTGTCGGGCATCTTCTCGTTATTGATGGCCGGCTTCGCAATCTTCTCGTTCTTGCGCGCCCGCAAGGTTTCGAAGTCCTGAATCGCCTACAGCGGCAGGATCTGCTCCCGCACAGGATCGAACTTAATGCGCCTCTTCTCGAGGTAAGCCACATTGCCCAGGTGCGACGCTTGCGCCGACCTGTGCCCGATGTAGACATCGCCATTCGGAAGTTTGCGCGTCCGCATACATTCGATGAAATTGTTGACGTGGTACTCGGTGAGTTCCCGCGACTCCTTGACGACGGTCGGCTGCGCGCCCTTCTCCTTAGGCCAGAACTCAAAACCCTTGCGGGTGAGGTAAAGCCGGCCTTCGGTTCCGACGATCTCGACCCCCTCGCCCCGCAAGCCGGGCGCCAGCGTAGCCTCGAACGTCGCGGTCCACTGGTTGGGATAGTCCAGCAGCACGCAGATGGTATCCGGCGCTGTGCGCCCGTCCTTGTAACAGTACACGCCGCCGCTGGCCACGGCCGCCACGGGGTCGTCCTGCTCGAGCAGCATGTGGACGACGTCGATCCAATGGGTGAAAAGGTCCGTGATCTGTCCGCCTCCGAAGTCCAGGTAAGCGCGGAAATTGTAATACTGCTGTGGATCGTACTCGCGCCATTTCACCGGTCCCAGATACCGCGCCCAGTCGAGGTTCGAAGGCTTGGTCTGTAGCGCCGGGGGCGCCTTGCGCAAGTGTGCTCCGTTGCCGTGCCACCAGGTACGCGCCAGGGTAATCTTGCCCAGGCGCCCGCTCTTGACGTATTCGTCCCGTGCTTGCA
>CAYLLB010000081.1:0-16754 GCA_964384215.1 uncultured Solibacteraceae bacterium
AGCAACTCCGACTCGTGTTCGGCTGGGAGGGCCAGAGAATCTGAGGAAACTCCTGTTCTGTTAGACAAAAGTACTACGAATTGTTACGTTACACGAAAATGTTTCTGTACAATAATGTTCAATGCGGCTCGTATCGCTGATTGCGGCTCTCCTTCTGTTGACGGGTTCGCTGGCAGGCTGGCTGTTCACTGTGGGCGCTGAGAAGGGCGGCTCGCCCGTATCCCTCCGTTTCCTTATGCCTTCGTTGGCTCTCGAAGCGGAGGCCGCCGAGAGCCCGGAGCGCGCTGAGCAGTCTCTTCGCGAGGCCGTGCGCCGCGACCCCTCCTCCGCCTATCGCTGGGCGGCCCTGGGCGAGAGGTGTCTGGCCGAGGACCGCACCGCGCCGGCCCGCATCTGCATGGCGCGCGCGGCCGAACTGGGTCCCAACATCCCCCCCATCCTGATGCGTGCCGCCAATTTCCACTTCGCCCTGGACGAACCGGCCGCCGCCATGGGCTACGGCCGCCGCATCCTGGCCCTCATTCCGGACTACGACCCCGTGGTGTTCGCCCTCTACGACCGCATGGCCATCCCCGTCGGTGACGTCCTGGCTCGGGGCATTCCGCAGGAGAGCCGGCCAGCAGCGTCGTACTTCCGCCACCGGCTGGGCGGCGCGCCAGCCGATGAATTGAAGACCGTGTGGCAGTGGCTCGCCGGGCACAACTGGACGGACGACAAGCTGGCCTCCGAGTACGTGGATCAGCTCCTGGCCCGGCGAGACTACGCGGGCGCGGCAGCCACCTGGGCCAGCCACCTGGGAAAACGACGGGGGACCTACCCCGACGCGGACCGGGTCTACAACGGTGGCTTTGAGGAGGAGTTCACCCCCGCCGCCCTGGACTGGAGGCTGCGCCAGGCCGACGGGGCCAAGATACAACGGGGGGGTGGGGAGGCCCACCGGGGGGTGGCCTGCCTCCGCCTGGATTTCCTGGGCGAAGCGAATGTGGCGTTGGACCACGCGTCACAACTCGTCGTAGTGCAGCCGGGTGCCTACCGGTTCAGGGCGTTCCTGAAGACCGACGGGATCACTACGGACCAGGGCGTGCGTTTCCGCATCGCGGACGCGGCGGCGCCGGGGCGGCTGGAGGCGATTACGGATGGCTACACAGGTACCCACGGTTGGACCGAGGTGAACTGTACAATCCACGTGCCCGCGGGGATGAACCTGCTGAACGTCCAGGTGGTGCGGGAAGCGTCGATGAAGTTCGACAACAAAATCTGCGGCACGGCCTGGGTGGACGACGTCGCACTGACGCCGCTGCGGTAAGCGGAAGCGTTACCATATCAGATCTATGGCTGCGAGAACTATGATCCTGGCCCTGGCGCTGGCGGCGGCGCCGGCGGTAATTGCACAGACTCCCACTGGCGTGGCGTCGGCGAATGTCCAGACCGTGAAGTTCCAGAGTGCGGCACTTGGCGCAGAGCGGATGGTGAACATCCTGCTGCCGCAGGACTACGAGAAATCGGCGCGCCGCTACGGTGTGGTTTATCTGCTTCATGGACTGGGCGACGACCACATGATGTGGTCGCTGAGGTCGAACATCGCGGCATACGCGGACCGGCACGGCGTGATCGTTGTGATGCCGGACGGCTCGAAGAGCTTTTACGTGAACAGTGCTGCGGATGAGAAGGCAAAGTTCGAGGACTACATCGTGAAGGATGTAGTGGACTATGTGGACTCGCACTACCGTACGCTGCCGGTGAGGCGGTCGCGGGCCATCGTTGGGCTTTCCATGGGCGGCTACGGTGCCATGTTCCTGGGTCTGAAGAATTACAAGCGCTTCGGGGCCATCGGTGCGTTCAGCGGGGCGCTGGGTATTGCGCATGACTGGCCGGAGGCCGCACCGGACGCAGGGCGCCCCCTGCGGAGACGGCCCGAGATCGAAGCGCTGTTCGGCGCGCCGGGCTCCCAGACCCGGAAAGATCGTGACCCGTTCCTCCTTGTGGACAAAGTGCCGCCGTCGGAGATGCCGTTCATTTACGTGGCTTGCGGAGGCCAGGATTTCCTGATCGCGGAGAACCGCGCCTTCATCGAGTTGTTGGCGAAGAAGGGTGTGCCGTACGAGTACCGGGAGATCTCACCGCGCGTGCATTCCTGGGACTTCTGGGACGACCACGCGCGGGTGTTCCTGAGCCTGATCTCGCGCCTGCCCGGTTTCCAGAGGCCGTAACGTTTCAGGCCAGGGCCTGGTCGAGGTCGGCCTCGACGTCTTCCATGTCCTCGATACCTGTGGACAGGCGCACCAGGTTTTCGCGGATGCCCATGCGGTCACGCAGGTCAGTCGGCACCTCGCGGTGCGAACTCATCATCGGGTAGAGCACCATGGTATGCACGTCGCCGAGAGACGTGGCACGGACCACGAGCTTCAGCCGGTCCAGAAAGTCGAAGATGCCGTCGCGCTGCGCGCCTCGGATCTCGAAGCTGACCATGGCTCCGTAAAGGCCCTCGGGAAGCAGGCGGCGGATGACGGCTGCGTCGGGGTGCGTGGGGTCGTCTAAATAGAAGACACGCTCCACCTTGGGGTGATTGCGGAGCCATGCGGCCAGAGCGCGGGCGTTCGCGCACTGGCGCTCCATGCGCAGTGGGAACGTCTTGATACCGCGCATGGTGAGATAGGCCTCGAAGGGGCCAAGCACCGGCCCGCAGGTCCGGGACAACTGGCGCACCGGCTCGAAGTGCTCCTCGTCGCTGATGACAGCGCCGCCCAGCACGTCGCCGTGCCCGGCCAGGAATTTCGTGAGCGAGTGGATTACCAGATGCGCACCGAACTCGATCGGGCGCACCAGCAGGGGTGTGGCGAACGTGTTGTCGACAATAAATGCAGCGCCGGCATTGCGGCAGAGCACGGCCAGACGTTCGATGTCGCACACGCGCAGCAACGGATTGGAGATGGTTTCGACCAGCACGCAGCCGGGTTTGTGTTGGGCGATGGCGGTTTCCACAGCGGCCGGGTCGCAGGCGTCGACGTAGTGCACGGCGAAGCCGAGCGGTGCGAACACGCTGTCGAGCATGCGGATCGTCGCACCGTAAATGGCTTCCGCGCAGAGCACGGATTTCCGGCGCGCGGCGCATGCCGCCAGGACGGCGATCTGCAGGGCAGCCATGCCGGAGGCGCAAGTGAGCGTGCCGTAGCCGTTTTCCAGCGCGGTGATCTGCTCCTCGAGCGTGGCGTTGGTGGGGTTGCCGTAACGCTGGTAAGCGTAGCCGTGCACGGTGTGACCGAAGATACGGTCCAGCCGCGACGTGGATTCGTGCAGATAGCTGGCCGCCGTGTAGATGGGTGTGGTGACCGGCGTATCCGGGCCCAAGCGCTTGCGGTCGCCGGCGTGAACTGCCTTCGTGTGGAACTTCATGCTATTTCCGTTTCCAGCGGACGCCGTCCTTGGTGTCTTCAAGGATGACACCCTTTTCGAGCAACTCGCCGCGGATCTGGTCGGCGCGCGCGAAGTTGCGGGCCTTGCGGGCTGCGTTGCGCTCGTCGATCAACGATTGGATCGCGTCGTCGGAGAGAGCGCCGGCTTCCAGGCGGGGCTCCAACACGTCGAACACCTTGTCAAAACGCGCCAACACGTCTTTGGACGAAGCGACGTTGCCCGCGAGAAACTCGCCCGCGTCCATGGCGGTGTTGGTTTCGCGCACGAACTCGAAGACCGCGCCGAGCGCTTCGGCTGTATTGAGGTCGTCGTCCAAGGCGGTTTCGTAAGCGGCCACGGCCTGGGCGGCGCGCTGGTCGAGTGCGGCGTTGACGCCGGCGGGGAACTTCGCGGTATCGAGACGGAGCTTATAATTGCGCAGCCGTTCGATCGCGTTCGCGGCGGCGTCGAGCGCTTCGAAAGTAAAGTTGAGCTTCTTGCGGTACGGCACCGAGGAGAGCAAGTAGCGGATGGCGTCCGGATGATAGCCGCGGGCCATCATCTCGCGTAGCGTGAAGGTGTTGCCGAGCGATTTGGACATCTTCTCGTCGGCCAGTAACAGGTGCTCGGCGTGGAGCCAGTAGCGGACGAAGGGCTGGCCGGTGAGGGCTTCGGCCTCGGCGATCTCATTTTCGTGATGCGGGAAGACGAGGTCGACGCCGCCGGTGTGAATGTCAATGGTGCCGCCGAGGTACTTGGTAGCCATTACGGCGCACTCAATGTGCCAGCCGGGACGCCCGGGGCCGACCCCGCAATCCCAGAACGGCTCGCCTGGCTTGGGTGCCTTCCAGAGGGCGAAGTCGCGCGCGTCGTCTTTATCGTAGCGGTCCACATCGACGCGGGCACCGGCCTTGATACCGCTGAAATCGCTGTGTGAGAGGCGGCCGTAGGCGGGAAACTTCGCGATGCTAAAGTAGATGGAGCCGTCGCGCTCGTAGGTGAAACCCTTGTCGGTCAAGCGCCGGATGAATTGGGCCATGTCGGCGATATGGTCCGTGGCCTTGACGATATGCTCGGGGCGCTCCAGGCGCAGGGCGGCGCAGTCGTCGAGGAAGGCCTGTGCGTAAACTTCGGTGTACTCGGTGATGGTCTTGCCGGCGGCGACCGAAAGCTGGATGATGCGGTCGTCCACGTCGGTGAGGTTCATGACGTGGTCGAGTTGGTAGCCGCGGTAGCGCAGCCAGCGGCGCAAGATGTCCTGGAAGGTGAAGGTGCGCAGGTTGCCTATGTGGACGTAGTTGTAGACGGTGGGGCCGCAGGTGTACATGCGAACCGTGGACCCTTGGAGCGGTGAGAAATCCTCGACGCGCTCGGTCAGCGTGTTGTAGAAGCGCAAAGGCATGGGTGCGATTTCTCTTTATCGTAACAAGGCTGCGCTAAGACGAACAGTTATAGATTGACAGATTGAGGCTCATGCGAATGAAGAAATGGATTTCCGCGATGGCGCTTGCGTTCAGCGCCGCATACTCGCAGACAATCGACCTGAGCGCGCCCGGCGGTGGCGCTCTGGATGTCCGTCAGGATCCCGGTAGGCGCGTCGTGGTCACGAGCGACCATTGGCGGCTGGAGTTTGATACGTCAAACGGCGGGGTGCTGGACACCGTCGCGTTTCCGCGGGGTACCGGCCGCAACCTGCTTACTCGCCCGTTCGCCACGTATGTAGATCAGTGGAGTGATGGCAACTCGCCCCTCACCGAATTCCACCTGTTGCGCCAGGGCGATACGGCGCGACTCGAATTCACGGGAGCACTCGGGGCGGCCGGCCGGGTGGTGGCTCCCATCCGGTTCGAGACCGTCTGGACGATCACGCCATTTACAGTGAAGGTGGACCAGACCCTGCGGTTCGATTCAGACATTCGCGCCTCGAGCGTCGGCATCGGCTCTATGTCGTTGCGCGCCGACATCGATGAATGCGGCTGGCGCATCGGACCGGGAGACATGCCGGAGAACGCTTCGTCCACCGGAACCTCTTACGCAAAAGCTGCGCGCGCCGGATCCGTGCTGATTCAAGAGCACCATCCGCCTCTGTATATGGTGTTTTTCAAACGATATGTGGAGGGCCTGGATTTCAACGCGGGCGTGAACTTGGACAGATGGGAGAGTGCGCTGGGGCGCCGGGGCGGCCTGGGCCGTTTCGAGGCGCGGGTCAACGCGGACGGCCGTTCGATCGACGTGGTTCGCGAACCGCTGTCGGTGCCCTCTCCGGTATCCATTCGCAAAGGCGCGTACACGTTCAGCTATTATCTGGGCTTGCCGAGACTGGTCGAAAAGTCGCCACGCAAGTATAGGCACGTTTCTTTCGGGAATCATCCCTGGCCGTCTGACGAACTGATCCGTCACTGGGCCGAGTGCGGCGTGAACATCGCGCGGCTCCATAACGACTATGTAGAGGATGAGAACTTCTGGCACGACGGTTCCTGGCCGCCCTACGACGAGAAGGGCATGGCGGAACTGAAGCGCGTGATCGCCAGCTGCCACCGTTACAAGATCGACGTCGTTCCATACTTCTCGATCCACGAGTTTCATCCCAAGTCGAAGGGCTACGCCTCGAATGAGCAGGCCTGGAAGCGCACGACAGATGCTGCCGGAACCGTGATCCACAATCGCCATGCGAAGGGCGAGTTCGGTGCGCAGATGTGCCTGGCGAGTGGCTGGCTCGGCCGGTTGAAAGCGGATGTCGAGCGCGCGTACCGTGAACTCGGTTTCGACGGCATCTACTACGATTGGAGCGCCAACCTGCCTTGCCGCAACACTGCACACCGCGCGGGCTGGCACACCGGTATGGACGGCATGATCGACCTGCTGGCCTGGACCCGCCGCCTAGTGGCTCCGCGCGGCACGCTCATCCTCCACATTTCCGGTTGGCTGGCTTCCATCTCCTTCGAGAACTATGGCGACCTGATCGTCAACATGGAGGAGAACTCCCAGGTGAGTGGGCTGCCGCGCATGGAGGACATGGCCCTGATGACGGTGCTGGCTGAGGCCGTGCCGCGCTCGCCGTGCCCCTCTTACAGGAAGGACCGGCCGCTTGAGAGGAATCAGAACAATATCGCCCAGGAAGTCGTGTTCGGACTGTTTCCGTGGTCCGGCCAAGATGGGCCGGTGGCCGAGGAAACTTTTAAGCTCTTCCGCGCGTTCAAGCCGTACCGGCTGGAGGACTACCGTCTGTACAACGCCGCTTCAGGCGCGGTACACACCAGTTGGCCAGAGGTTTACGGCGCGGTGTACGCCTCCGCGAACCAGGCGCTGGTGGTGGTTTCGAATACGGGCGAGCAGCCCCGCGCTAACATCATGTGGACGGTCAAGCCGGAACTGCTGGGCTTCGCCCCAGCAGCTTCGGTGACCATAAAAGAAACGGCCTCGGGTCAAGTGAAAACGCTGCCTTGGAGTGCGTTGATCGACGGTACGCTGCAAACCGAGCTTCCGGCCTTCGGATACAAGGTCTTTGAAGTCCGCCAGGGTAACACTGCAGCGTCGCCGAAGTAGGGGCCACGGGGGCGGACGTCTCCGGGCCCGTCCCCGACAGCCTTGCCATAGCGGCCGGAATGCCGCAGACTGTCTATGCCGGGAAGGTCGCAAAGGACTCCCCGGCAAGGAGCGAACCGTGAGGCTAAGTCTGCTGGCGTTCTGTAGTGCTTTTCTTCTGAGCTGGCCGGACAAAGCGCAAACCGGCGGCGAATGGCCGCGGCGGCCGTTGCTTGAAGCGCGATACGAGGACTCGATGATGCACCGGTACCTGTCGAAGCCGGTGTACGAATCGGTGCTTCTCGACGACATGGAGACTGACCGCGGGTGGCGCATATCGGGCATAGGCACGCTCACCTACACCACCGACCGCGCCATCGACGGGAAGCGTTCCCTCCGCTTCCGGACCCAGTTGCGCGACGAAGCCCACCTGAAGGCCAACTATAAGAACGGCACCTTCACGGGCGAACAGGGTGGGGTCTCGATCGCGCGCCTTGCCTTCCACAAGCCTCACGATTGGCACCGGTTCAACCGGCTATCCATTTGGGTCTATGTTCACCCGGCTTCCATGCGGACTTACTCATTCAGGTTACGCGTCGAGTGGGAGGGGATGACCCCCGCCGCCCTGGAACCTAATTCCTCCCACCACGTTCAGGACCTCGTCCCCGGCAAGTGGCAACAGGTGGTCTGGGAGATTCCCGACCTTCCACGGGAGCGAATCACCTCGATCCTCATTTCGCAGGCACTGCGGGGACACGACCCCGAGGACGATGGCGTGGTGACTTACGATTTCGATCGCCTGGAGCTTCAGCGCGTCGATCCTGAGCCGTACGAGGGGTGGGAAGTGACCGAAGACCGGATTGCATACAACCATGTGGGCTACCGGCCATCGTCGGAGAAACTGGGCATCGCATCCGCTGCCAGCGCCACCGCCTTCGACGTAGTGGAGGCTTCCTCGGGTCGCGTAGCCGCCAGCTTTCCGGTGAAGCCTGTAGAGAATGCACGCGGCAGCTTCCACGTGCTGGATTTCAGCGACTTTTCCAAACCGGGCCACTATCTGCTCCGCTGCGGGAGGGCGAGTGGGCGCCCGTTCGTGATTTCCGACGGCCTCTGGTACGGAACCATCGAGAAGGCGCTCAACTTCTTCTATGCAGAGCGCTGCGGATTCGATGTTCCCGGCATCCACCGGGTCTGCCACCAGGACTGGCGCGGCACGCACAACGGGCAGGTCAAGATCATCAACGGCGGCTGGCACGACGCAGGGGATCTAAGCCAGGGATCGCACCGCACGGGCGTGGCGGTGTACTCCATGCTGCGGATCTACGAACAATTGCGCGAGCGGAACTTGCGGCCTGACCTCCAGGTTCGCCTGTTGGAGGAAGCCCGCTGGGGGCTCGACTGGTTGCTCAAAACGCGGTTCGGAGACGGCTACCGCATCACCTGGGTACTGGGCCGTTATTACAGTGACAACAAGCTGGACACGATCGATGACATGATCGTTCCGGCTCAGCACGTCGCATTCGAGAATTACCTGTTTGCCGCCGTGGCTGCGCACGCTTCCCGTGTGTTGAAGGGTGTCGACCCGCGCCGGGCAGCGTCCAGCTTACAGGCAGCACGGGAGGATTACCGGGCGACTCTGGCGCGCCGATCAGGCTGGTCGGCGGCGGCACGCGACGAGGCTGCGTTTGGCGCCCTGGCTTTGGTGGAACTGTTTCGAGCAACAGGCGACCGCACTTACGCCGCGGACGCCGAGCGGTTCGGCAAACTGCTTGTGCAATGCCAGGAGCAGCGCTTCGTGGACGGTATCCCTGTGACGGGCTACTTTTACACCGGGACCGGACGCGAGCGCATCCAGCACGATCATCACATGAGCTTCGAGGAAGCGCCTCTGCTGGCGTTGGGCGCTCTGTGCGATGCCTTCCCAGGACATCGCGATTGGATGAACTGGTATGCCGCGGCCTTGTTGCACTCGGAGTTCTTCCTCCGGCGAGGCGCGGCGTACTCCGAGCCATACCGGCACCTGCCCAATTCCGTCTGGCGGCGTAGCGAGGTTGAGGCGCTCAAGGCCGATCCCGGGTGGGATCTAGCTGGAGCCTGGCAGCAATTCAACGAAGGTACGGCCCTGGCCCGCGACCACCGGCTGCGAGTGTTCCCCCTCTGGCGCGACAAGACTTTCCACGGGAGCACGGCCATCCAACTCTCCGCCACCGCCGCGCTTTCGGTGGCGGCTGCACTGCGCGTCCGGGAGGAGAGCGAGCGCCTGGCCGGGCGCCAACTCGATTGGGTCTTCGGCGGCAATCCTTTTTCGCAGAGTTTGATGTACGGCGAAGGGTACGACTTCCAGCCGCACTTCGCCTATTGCCAGCGGGACATGGTGGGCGCGCTCCCGGTGGGGATCGACTCACGGCGGAACGACGCTCCCATCTGGCCAGCGACCAACACCGCTACGTATAAGGAAATCTGGGTGGTGCCGGTGAGCCGTCTGCTGCTAACTCTTGGGTACGCGGCCGTGCCGACGCGAGTAAGCGGCGCGGCCCCGCAGGGAGCGGTGTTCCGAGAAGAACGCAGCGGCGCCGAGGTCCGGATTCCGGCTGGGAAATTCTCCCTGAACCTATCGCCCGGGAGCTATACGGTTTCCTACGGTGGCTTTACGCAACGCCTGTACCTGCCGGCTGGGACGAGCCGTGAATTGCACCTGGATGCGCGGCAGGCATTGGACGTGGCGCTCTCCGCGGAGAGCGCGGGCCCTTCCGTCGTCCATGTCAAGGCGCGAGTTCGCGGGGCGGGTAGTCACAAGATACGGCTGCTCGCTTTCAACGCCAAGACCGGCGAAACGGAAAAGGCCGTCGACATCGGAACCGGCAGAGAGCGAATGCTAATCTGGAGGCTCGAAGCGATGTCCCGCGACACTCCCTGGGTGGCGGTGGCAATCGCCGACGATGGCCGGAGCGGCAGGCCGGAAATCTTTGGGACCTTCCCGGTTCAGACGGAGAGCGCAAGCCTGAGTTCCATCTCCGGCTCGAGATCGAGGACCAGGATGCCTCGGTAGTCGCCATCCGAGTTTTCCACCAAGATGAACTCTCGCGCGTTGGTTTCCACTCTTCCGTGGGCGAACTCGCGCGGGATGTCCCAGAGGGCAAGCCTGTAACCCTGAAAGTTTCGACCGCCTCTAAGCCGGTAGCGCACCTCGAAACGGGCGCTCGTGATGGTTGTATTTAGCTCGACGCGCGGATCAGGGACGTCGAGTTCCGGCCGTCCCTCGTATGCGTCGCGAGGGCGGCGGTCACCGTAGTCGTACCAGAGCATGGGCTTCGGGCAGGCGTACTCGAAACGGCACTGGCTCTGGGAGTCCTCGTAATATATCAGCTCGCGCGAGGCGGGCTTGGCCCAGATGTACTTGCGGTTCTTGCGAATATTGGCGAGCGATTCGCTGAAGGGCCGCACGCCGACGTGCACGTCGTAGTTGTAGTTGTAGATCTCCGGCGACCAGACTTTGTCGTAGTTCCAGTCGTGCGTGATCGAGGAGAGGATGCGGCGGGGCTGTGGCGATGGGTGCGCACGCAGGTAGTCGGCTATGTCGGTAGCGCGGGCGAAGACGATGGGATACTTGCGGGCGTGCGCGAAGGCTGTGTCGTCCAGGAAGCTGCGGACAAAGTCCAGTTGCCGGCCGCGTGTCCAATCCCGTGCGGGCCAGGTGCCTTGCTTCATATACTCGAAAACCAGGAGTGTCGGTACGAACACCGGACCGCTGCGGCTGTTGCGCGCCACGAGCACGTGTTCCCTGGCGGCCAAGTCGGCGTGGGGCCCGGCCACCCCCCAGTTGCACTCGGACGCGATCATATGAAAATCCGGCGGACCATGGAAGTGGAAGCCGGCGCAGAAATCCATGATCATGGCCATCTGGCTGGAGGGTTCCGGGGCAGGGGAGAGAAAATCACCGCGCGACATCCAGTATGGGAACCAGGGCGCACCGCGATGGTTCTCGATTTCGGGGATAATGCCGTCCACTACGTCGAAACCGCGCTGGCGGTAGAGTTCGACGGATGTGGCCGAGCCGCTCCAGTCGAGCACCGCGCGCTCAACCTCGAGTCCGGCGCCGCGCATCCGCGAAAGAACATCATCCACGTGCGGCGCCACGGTGGCGGCGCCATGCCGTTTTGCGCGAGTCGCCGTATCGAAGAAGGGTGTGACGATGTCGCCGAAGATGCGTTGAGCGTCGATCAGGAGAGCCAGGTGCCCGCGTGATGGGTCCAGCATGATGGGCAGCTTACCCGTATTCAACGTCCAGTCGATGGGGATCCCGCCGTTGCGCAGTTCCGGCGCATCCGTGGGTGGCTGGACGGGGCTATAGGCCAGCATACGGTACACCAGGTACTCGGGCTGCACGGCGGCGAAGTAGCGATAGAAGGTCGCCGAAGGAGTACGCAGACGCAGCATGTAGTTGCCGGGCCGCGCTGGTGTGTAGGATAGATCCCCCTGTGTGGGGTCGAGTTTTACGGACTGGAGGTCATCCAACCAGGCGAGGCGGCCAGCCCGGGTGCGTGCATTGGTCTTGGCGGAGTTTTCCAGGTAGCGGGGAAAGATGAGCAACTCAGCGGCGTTGGCTTCAGCCGGCGAAAGATTCACACGGAAACGAACCGGCTCTCCGCAATTCACCAGCCTGCCCTCAAATCGAATCGGCGCCGCGGAGTTCCCGGGAGGGCTGTTGGTGCCCAACATGGCCGCGCTGCCAAGTAGTTCCCGCCTCGAAAGCATGTGTGAAGTGTACAACGTCCTAGACATGAAGGCAGGCCGTGATATCATCGGCGCAAATGCGATGACGCCTCAGCATATGACGCGCCGAATGCTTTTGGCCTCCGCCGGAGCGTTGATCCCTAACGCCCAGGGTGGTCCACCCAACCGCGATCCCGATGCTATCAGCCGCCAGCGCAAGCGCCTCGCCATTGCCATGTGGGATTTCAGCTGGATCCTGCGCCACCATCGCGGCGGCGAGTTCGAAGACTGGGACCAGGCACTGGATGGTTTGGCCGAGCGCGGCTACAACGCGATCCGCATCGATGCCATGCCCCACCTCGTGGCTCCCAACGGCGAGGGAAAGATCGTGGAGGAATGCTACTTTCCGCGGGAGACCTGGGTGCCGGCGCTGTGGGGCAACGAGTACTCAGTCCGCGTACAGCCCCGCGAGGCGTTGCTCGAGTTTCTCCCTAAGTGCCACCGCCGGGGTTTTCACGTCGGCCTGGCGACTTGGTTCACGTCGCCGCTTAAGCGCTTCACGACGGAAGACGGCTTGTTCCGCGCCTGGGACGGTACGCTCCAATTTCTGCAGCGTAACAATCTGCTGAAGCGTGTGCTTTATGTGGACGTCCTGAACGAGTATCCCAACGTCCATGGTTTCGACTGGCTCAAGAACGAGTTGAAGCAGAGATCCGACGCCCGCAAGTTTCAAGAGAGCCATCCAGACGCGCGACTTCAACCTTCGGATTTCGCCGAGAAGAAAGGGCGGTACTCTGCGTTGCAGAAACGGTTCTTCAACGAGTTTCTGAAGATCTGGCTGGGCCGCCTACGCGAGCGATGGCCTCGATTCGATTTTCACGCCTCGCTCGATTCGGCCACCCAAGTCGATGAAATTGATCTCGCGAACCTCGATGCGCTAGACTACCACATCTGGTTTCAGCACAACCGCGAGATGCGCGTCACCAACCTGGGCCAGTTGATTACAGGGAGCAACGATCAGCACATAGAAGAGATAGGCGCCAACGTGAAATCCTTCTGGGCCGCCAACCGTGCGCGCATGATCGAATGGATGGCCGGTCGCATACGCGACATCAGTGCAAGCGCCGCGCGGCGTGGCATCCCTTGCGGGAACACCGAAGGCTGGGGCCCCATCGGCTGGATGGACCATCCAGCGCTCGATTGGGATTGGGTGAAAGAGAGCGCGGAGATCTGCGTGGACCTGGCCATCCGGAACAACTACCGGTTTATCTGCACGTCCAACTTCACGCATCCGCAATTTCGAGGCCTGTGGCGGGACGTGAAGTGGCACCGCAAGATGACGGCCCGTATTCGAGGTTGAAACCGGACCGTCAGGGCCGGACGATGGTGCCGTCCATGCGCCGGTCGTTGCCGCGGCTTCCGCCGGGCGTCTTGAACGGGTACTTCGCCGCAGCCTTCTCGTCCAAATCGACGCCGAGCCCCGGCAGATCATTCGCATACATGTAGCCGCCGCGGATTTCGGGTGCGCCGGGAAACACTTCACGCGACTGTGGTCCGAAGACGTGCTGTTCCTGAATCCCAAAGTTGTAAGTAGCCAGATCCAGGTGCAGGTTTACGGCGTGGCCGACGGGGCTGACGTTACCGGGGCCGTGCCAGGCGGTGCGGACGTTGAAGAACTCGCAGCAGGCGGCGATCTTCCGCGCCATGGTAAGTCCGCCGATGGCGGAGATGTGGTGGCGGACGAAATCGATCCAGCGGTTGGTCACGAGCGGGAGCCATTCGTGGCGGTTTACGAACAACTCGCCCATCGCCAGCGGGGTCGAGGTCTGCTGGCGCGCAACCTCGAACCATGCCACGTCCTCCGGCGCGAACAGGTCCTCCAGGAAAAACAGCCGGAAGGGTTCGAGCGCCTTGGCGAGTTGGAGTGAATGCGCGGGCGGAACGCGCTCGTGGACGTCGTGCAAGAACTCGACGTCGAAACCGAAGGTGGCGCGCAGGCGCTCGAACATGCGGATCGTGTTGTGGACGTAAGGCGTCGGCTCGAAGACGGGCGAGGGTGGCACGCCTTCGGGACGCTGCCGCTGAACTTCCTCCGCAGTGGGATTGGAGGCGCCGTAACCTGAGAACCCTGGGACCGCGAGTTGGACGCGGACGTGGCGGTATCCCTTGGCCAGCCAGGCGCGCACATTGTCCTCGAGGGCGTGCATCTCCCGCGCGCTCGCGTGCGCGTAGAGTGGAGCGGCGGCGCGCACCTTGCCTCCCAGCAGCTTGTAAACCGGTACACCGGCGCGCTTGCCCAGGATGTCCCACAACGCGCCGTCTATACCGCTGAGCGCGTTGTTCAGCGTCACGCCACTGCGGAAGTAGGACTGCACGTAGGCCGATTGCCAGATGTCTTCGATGTCGTCCACGTTCCGCCCGACAACAAACGGCTTCATGTACTGCTCTATGGCGGTGGCTACGGCCAGCGCCCGCTCGCGATGTGTGGCACAGCCGAGCCCGTAAAGGCCTGGTTCGCTGGTGAGAACCTTCACGATGACGGCGTGGTTCCCGTCCGGTTGTGTCAGGATCACCTTGACGTCGGTGATCCTCACCGGTGACATTCCCCGGCGTGAGATTTCAACCGCGGCCGGCAGTACAGCCGGCGCGGCGAAGAAACTCTTCAGCGCGTCGCGTCTTTCCATCCCGGCACCTCGCTCTGAGCTGAGAGCCATTCTCGCACTGTTTTGGGAACGGCAACATGGGCTTTCGGGAGTAGAATAAGGGTGGAGCGATCTCTTCCACGATCCAGGAGGTGTTGGTTATGCCTCATGGTTTTGCAGAGCGGCTTCACGGCGGCGAAGAGCGAATGCGGGCCGCGCTGGTAAATGCACTGCTCGAGTATGGCGTGCTATTTGGATTCGTTCTGCTGCTGGCGCTGGTCGGGTTTGGTGTCATCTTTTTCGAGTCCTGATGCGAGGCCGGGAGCGGCGGCCTGACACCGTTTTTTTAGCGCGTTCCAGTCCAATAGGCACAACCGGGCAAGTCGAGCCATGGTGTGCAGTACAATGGGAGTGCATCCCTCCGTATGATTATTGACGACATTCTTGCCAAAATATTCGGCACGAAGAATGAGCGCGAAATCAAAGGTATCCGGCCCGTTGTCGCGGCTATCAACGATTTCGAGTCTCGTCTGACACCGCTTTCCGACGCCGAGTTGGCAGCCAAGACGGTAGAGTTCCGCCAGCGCCTTGCCCAGGGTGCCTCTCTCGACGACTTGCTCATCGAGGCTTTCGCCGTGGTCCGCGAGGCCGGCCGCCGCACGCTCAATATGCGCCATTTCGACGTGCAGTTGATAGGCGGTATCGTCCTGCACCGCGGCAAGATCGCCGAAATGAAGACCGGTGAAGGCAAAACGCTGGTGGCTACGCTGCCGGTCTACCTGAACGCGCTCGAATCCAAAGGCGTTCACGTGGTCACGGTGAACGACTACCTAGCCAAGCGCGACGCCGAGTGGATGGGTAAGATCTACAAGTTTCTGGGGATGACCGTGGGCACCATCGTTCACGATCTGGACGACCGTGAGCGGTACGCCGCGTATCACTGCGACATCACCTACGGCACCAACAACGAGTTCGGCTTCGATTACCTCCGCGACAACATGAAGTTCCGTCTGGAGGATTGCACTCAGCGCGAGCACCACTTCGCCATCGTCGACGAAGTCGATTCGATCCTCATCGACGAAGCTCGCACGCCGCTCATCATTTCCGGTCCCAGCGAGGAGTCGACCGATAAGTACTACAAGGTCAACCGCATCATCCCAAAGCTGATCCGCGGCGAGGTGATCGAGGGCAAGGAGCCCGGGGAAAAGTACCTCACGGGCGACTATACCGTCGACGAAAAGCATCGCAGCGTCGGACTTACCGAAGAGGGCGTTACAAAGTGCGAGAAGCTGCTGGGCCTGGGCAACCTGTACGATGCGGTGAACATGGAGTTCAACCACCACGTGCAGCAGGCCCTACGCGCGCACGTGCTCTATCACCGCGATAAGGATTACGTTGTCAAGGACGGCCAAGTGGTCATTGTGGACGAGTTCACCGGCCGCCTCATGCCGGGCCGGCGCTGGAGCGACGGTCTGCACCAAGCCATTGAAGCCAAGGAGAACGTGAAGATCGAGCGCGAGAACCAGACGCTCGCCACCATCACGTTCCAGAACTACTTCCGCCTGTACAAGAAGCTGGCTGGCATGACCGGTACGGCCGAGACCGAGGCCGCCGAGTTCCAGAAGATCTACAATCTCGACGTGGTGGTGATTCCCACCAACCGCACGTTGATTCGCATTGAGAATCCGGATATCGTCTACCGCACCGAGGAAGAGAAGTTCCGTAACGCCGCCAAGGAAATCAAGGATCGTAACGAGAAGGGCCAACCCGTGCTGGTCGGCACCATCTCGGTGGAGAAGAGCGAAAAGCTATCCGGCATTCTCAAGCGCATGGGCGTCAAGCACGAGGTGCTGAACGCCAAGCATCACGACCGTGAAGCGGCTATCGTCGCGCAAGCCGGCCGTAAGAACGCCGTCACCGTTTCCACCAACATGGCCGGCCGCGGCACTGACATTCTGCTTGGCGGCAACCCCGAGTTCATGGCCAAGGAGCAGTGCCTGCGCCAGAAACTGGCCGAGGTACTGCCTGAAGGCGAAGAGACGTTCCTCAGTAACCGCGAGTTTTACCACTTCCACCATTTGGGGCAGTTCTACCGCGTGCCACGCGCGAAGTGGGATGAGTTCTACCAGGCAGCTAAGGCCCAAACCGATCTCGAACACGACGAAGTAGTGGCGCTCGGCGGCTTGCATATCGTCGGCACCGAGCGGCACGAATCACGCCGCATCGACAACCAATTGCGCGGACGCGCCGGCCGCCAAGGCGATCCGGGCAGCTCACGCTTCTTCCTCTCCCTGCAGGACGACCTGCTGCGCATCTTTGGCGGCGAGCGCATCCAGAACTTGATGCTGCGGCTGGGCATGGAAGAGGACGTGCCCATCGAGTCGCGCCTGATCACCAAGCGTATTGAGAAGGCGCAGAAGGCCGTGGAGGCGCAGAACTTCGCCGCCCGCAAACACATCCTCGAATACGACGATGTGATGA
>CAYLLB010000082.1:0-16222 GCA_964384215.1 uncultured Solibacteraceae bacterium
GGCAGAACCTGGTGTGGTACATGAACGGCGTGACCTGGACGGGGGATGCGTTTCTGACCACGATCGCCGACCAGAACTGGCAGATCGCGGGCACGGGCGACTACAATGGCGACGGGAAAGTGGACCTTCTGTGGCGAAACAGGGTCACAGGAGTGAACTCGGTATGGTACATGGACGGTGTCACCTGGACCGGGGAAGCATTCCTGATCACCGTGGCCGACCAGAACTGGAAAATTGCCATGGGCGGCCAGTAACCCGTCCCGCTGGCCACGTCGTTTGAACCGCTCCGAAGCAGGCTCGCTCCGGCGGCCCGATGACGTTATCATGCTGTTTGAGCGATATGGAAGCGCCGGCAACGCCCGGAGTACAAACGATGCGCATAGCTTCACCTGATCTGGATCACATTCTCGAGCAGACGGGTGAGTTGTGGGACGAGATGCGCGGCAGCCGCATCTTTATCACAGGCGGAACCGGCTTTTTCGGGTGCTGGCTTCTGGAGAGCCTGCTCGCGGCGAACGAGCGCTTTTCCCTGGGCGTCTCGGCCACGGTCTTGACGAGGAATCCGGAAGCATTCCAGCGTAAAGCGCCCCACTTGGCGGGAAACTCTTGCGTGAAAGTGATCGCCGGCGATGTGCGGTCATTCGAATTTCCGGATGGGGAGTTCCGCTACATCATCCATGCCGCCACCGAAGCCAGCGCCAGGCAGGCCAGCGAGGCCCCCGTCGAGATGTTCACGACAATTGTGGAAGGGACCCACAGAACTCTCGAGTTCGCGCGGCGCTGCGGCGCCCGGAAATTCCTGCTTACCAGCTCGGGTGCCGTTTATGGCAAACAGCCGCCGGAGATCTTCCACATCGCCGAAGAATACACCGGGGGGCCAGTTCCGACGGACCTTCAATCGGTCTATGGGGAAGGCAAGAGGTCCGCGGAACTGCTGTGCGCACTGTATTCGGCGGGCTCCGGGATCGAATGCAAGATAGCCCGAGGCTTCACTTTCGTCGGCCCGCATCTACCCCTCGACATCCACTTTGCGATCGGCAACTTCATTCAGGATGTGCTGTGCCGCCGGCCGATCCGCGTTCAGGGAGACGGCACCCCGCGGCGCTCCTATCTGTACGCGGCGGATCTTGCCATATGGCTATGGACGATTCTTTTCCGCGGCGCGAATTGCCGGCCATACAACGTGGGCTCGCAAAAGGATCTGAGCATCGCCGAGCTCGCCAGCGAAGTTGCCGCCGCACTCGATCCGGAGACTCCGGTCATCATCGCAAAAGCCGCGGAGCCCGGCCGTGCGCCGGAACGCTATGTGCCTCGCACAACGCGGGCCGAACGGGAATTGGGCCTCAGAGAACGTGTCTCGCTGACGGAGGCTATCCGCCGGACGGCGGCATGGCACGGCTGGAAAACAAGATGAAACTCATCAGCATCGTTAGCCCCTGCTTCAACGAAGAGGGCAACATCGAAGAGCTTTACGAGCGAACGCGGTCGGTTATGGCGTCGCTGCCCGAGTATCGCTACGAGCACATTTTCATCGACAATTGCTCGACAGACAATACCGTAGCGGTTTTGCGGAAACTCGCGAAGGCGGACCGGCGCGTGAAGGTCATCGTCAACAGCCGCAACTTTGGACATCTTCGCTCCCCCATCCATGCCATCTACCAGGCCGGCGGCGATGCCATCGTGTCTCTGCTTTCGGATCTCCAAGATCCACCCGAGCTTATTCGGGACATGATCCTTGCGTGGCAGGCCGGAACGCCCATCGTGCTGGGGATCAAGAACAGCAGCGATGAGAACAAGCTGATGTTTGGCCTCCGGACGTTCTATTACCGGCTGGTGACCAGGCTGACGGACGTGGAAGTCTTCCAGCACTTCACGGGATTTGGACTTTACGACCGGAAAGTCATAGACATCTTGAAAACCCAGTTTCAAGATCCCTATCCGTATTTTCGCGGGATGATCGCGGAGGTGGGATTCGAACACAAGAAGCTCTACTACAAACAGAAGCGCCGCTCGCGCGGCATCACGAAGAACAACTTCTATACCCTTTACGACCTGGCGATGCTGGGCATCACAAACCTTTCGAAGGTCCCCCTTCGAATGTTCACGTTCTGCGGATTCGCATTCTCCATCCTCAGCATGCTGGTGGCGTTCTTCTATCTGATCTACAAGCTGATCTTCTGGAACAGTTTTACTGTCGGAATCGCTCCGGTTGTGATTGGCGTATTCTTCTTCATGTCGCTCCAGATGATCGGCCTTGGAGTCCTGGGCGAGTATGTCGGATCGATTCACACCCTAGTGCAGAACCGGCCGCTGGTGGTGGAGAAGGAGCGAATCAATTTCGACATTCCAGCGGACAGTTCCAACGAAACGAACGGTTGATCAGGCCGCCACTCACTTCGCAGGCTCCGGATCGCCGATGCGCAGCAGGATGCCCGCGCCCGGCGCGAGCCAGTTCGCTTCGCCGCCGAAGCCGCCCTCCTTGCCCGAAGCGGGCGAGACGCGGTAAATGACCGCGCCTTCCTTCCACGTCTCCAGCCGGAAATTGCAGGACTCCTTCAGGCTCTTGTTCACCAACATCACGTAAGGCCGCCCGCTTGTGTCTGCGAACTCGCCGACGATCAGTTTCGCGCTGGTCTTAATGTCCTTCAGCAGTGGCGTGCCGGCGGCCGTCGAAACCGGCCAGTGGTAAACCCCGGTGCTGCGCAACTTCAGGATGGTCGGAGCGAGCGCGTGGATCTGGTTGTTGATGCGGCGCATAATGTCCCAGGTCGCCGTGCGGTTGCCATGCGGATCGACAGCGGCCAGGCGGTAGTTGCCGTTGTCGGGCGTGAAGTAGGTGAAGTACTCGATCCCACGCCCTCCATAGGCCAGCGTGCCGTACACCTGCAAATTGAACGTCGCGTCCGACGGCTCCAGATAGCGGAACATTGTCGTGGCCAGGACGCAGTTCCAAAAAGGAATCCTGGCTTCGAGTGTCAGCCTGCGCACGATGTCGAGATTGTCATAGAAGCTCTGCTGCATCTCGCCGTCGGTGAGCGAGTAGTTGTCCCAGCTCAAGTACGGCAGCTTGATGAATTGCAAGTACGCGCGCAGGTGCGCCTCGTAGCTATCGGTAGCAAGCTGCTGGCGGTTGGCGTAGTTGGGAAACAAGTTCACGTAAGGCAGTTTGGAGGGCATGGCTTTCAGCAGCGCAGCAGCCAGGCGGCCGATCATGGGCATCTGCTTGGCGCTGGGCTCGTCGCGCAAGTACACGCCGAACGCTGCCGGGTGCGATCCGATGCGCGCGGCCAGGGCCGAGACCGCTTCCTGAATCTGCGCGTCGCTGGTTTCGGGCTTGTCGACCATGGCCTCGAGCGGCGTGCGCGAGACGATACACGTCAAGCCGGCGTCGCGCACCTTATCGAGTTCCTCCACACGGCAGAAGCCCGTCACGTTGAGTCCCGCTTCCTTCATCAGGCGCAGGCTCTCGGCGTCGCTGGGCGAACCGCTCCAGGCGATGATGGGAAATTCATTCGCGCCGACGCGCACTGCGCGGTGGGCCCAGTCTTCAGCCGAGGCGGAGAACAGCGCCAAGGTAAGCAGAGCAAAAAGCAATCGAGGCATACAGGGAATCATAGTCGAAGGCGCCCACCCGAAGGTACTTCCCGCGGAAATGCTAGAATCTCCAAGGAACGCGAGAAAAGCCATGAACCAGAACCAGATCACCCAGGCTTACCAGATTGCCAAAGACGCCTACGCCTCAATCGGCGTGGACGTGGACGCCGCGCTGAAGAAACTGGAGGCCATCCCCATCTCCCTCCACTGCTGGCAGGGCGATGATGTGGGCGGCTTCGAGAAAGCCGGCGCTCAACTCGAGGGCGGCGGCATACAGGCCACCGGTAACTATCCCGGTAAGGCCCGCAACATAGATGAGCTGCGCGCGGATTTCCTGAAGGCGCTCAGCCTGGTTCCCGGAAAGCACCGCATGAACCTGCACGCCTGCTACCTGGATCACGGCGGCCAGCGCGTGGAACGCAACGAAATCGAACCCAAGCATTTCCAAAGCTGGATCGATTGGGCCAAGGCCAACCAGTTGGGCATGGATTTCAATCCCACCTACTTCTCGCATCCGAAGGCGGCCGACGGGTTTACGCTCTCGCATCCGGACGCCGGCATCCGCAATTTCTGGATCGAGCACGGACTCGCCTGCCGCAAGATCGCCGCTGAAATGGGCCGGCAGTTGGGTTCGACGACGGTCACCAACCACTGGATTCCAGACGGCTACAAGGACATCCCGGCGGACCGCATGGGCCCGCGCGAGCGCCTGATCGATTCGCTCGACAAGCTTCTGGCCACGCCCATCGATCCGGCCCTCAATCTGGACGCGGTCGAGGCCAAGCTGTTCGGTATCGGCGCGGAAAGTTACACCACGGGCTCGCACGAGTTCTACATGGGCTACGCGGTCTCGCGCAAAACGCTGCTCACGCTCGACGCCGGGCACTTCCACCCGACTGAGATGATCTCCGACAAGATCTCCTCGGTGCTTCTGTTCTGCCCCGGCCTGCTGCTGCACGTGAGCCGTCCAGTACGCTGGGACAGCGATCACGTAGTGATCCTCGACGACGAGTTGCAGGCCATCGCCAAGGAACTGGTGCGCAGCGGCAAGCTCGACAAGATCCACATTGGGCTGGACTACTTCGACGCCAGCATCAACCGCGTGGCGGCATGGGTAATCGGCACGCGCAACATGATCAAGGCGCTGCTCATCGCGCTGCTCGAACCCACCGCATCGCTGAAGCAAGCCGAGCTGAAGATGGACTACACGGCTAGGCTTGCATGCATGGAAGAACTCAAGTCGCTGCCCTGGAGCGCGGTTTGGGATTACTACTGCCTCCAGAAGGGCGTGCCCACCGGCATGGCCTGGTTCGACGAAGTCCGCCGCTATGAAGAGCAGGTGCTCTCCAAGCGATAGCCGGGCAATTTCACGCCAGATCTACACTGAGCTTCGTGACCGAAGCCGGGGGGAACGTGTGTGTGATAACGTTCCCTTTCCCCATGGCAGCAGCGGCCTTTGGCTCAACCTCATTGGGCTGATCCCAGGTGTTGTGCGCGTGCACGTCGGAGGCGGCGAGCACCGTGGCTGAAACAGACTTCACCGTCCCGCCGCGCAGCGTGATCTCGGCGGCCGAAGCCTGCGTCAGGTGCGGATTCGTCACCGTAATCGTCAGGCGCTTTCCACTGACCGAAGCCGAGCCGCTGAGGCCGCGAATTCCGGCGGGCTGTCCGCCTCGCTGGAACAGCACTTGGGGTGAAGCGAACTCGGCGCGCACGGCTGTGGCCCCCTGGTGCGCCGAGTATATGTCGAAGACATGATAGGTGGGAGTGACCGCCAGGCGGTCCTCGCGCGCCAGGAAAAGCGCTTGCAGGTTGTTCACGAGTTGCGCGATGTTGGCCATGGCCACCTTGTCGGAATGCCGGTTGAAGATGTCCAAGGTCAGGCCCGCCAGCACGGCGTCGCGCATGGTGTTCTGCTGGCCGAGCAGGGATTCAGGTGTAGGCTCGGTGCCCGGCGCGTACCAGGCGCCCCATTCGTCCACCACCAGGCGAACCACGTGTTTCGGATCGAATTCCCCCATCACGCCCCATTGCGAAACGATGAGCGGCTCCATGCGGCCCGCTTCGCTCAGGATCGCGTAGTATTGTTCGGCGTCGTAGTTGAGGGCGTCGCCTTTCCCGCGATACCAGTCGCCATTCGCACCGCTCACGGCCTTCCATGAATAGTGGTGCGCGGCCCAGCCCCACAGGTTGCCGAGCCCGTGTCCGCGGGTCATCTTCTCGAAGAAGCGGCGCGTCCAGTCCCGCGAATCGCCGTTAGGACCCGATCCGACCAGCGCCAGCTTCACGCCGTAGCTCGGCACCCAGGTGGCGTAACGGCGGAATTCGGTGGCGTAGTCCTCGGGTGTGAACTCGCCGCCGCAGCCCCAGCTCTCGTTGCCGACGCCCCAGAACCGCACGTTCAACGGCTCGCGTTCGCCGTCGGTCGCGCGCTGATCGGCCAGCGTCGTAGAGCCCGCCGGCGAGTTGCAGTATTCCACCCAGCGCCAGAATTCCTGGGGCGGCAGGCTGCGCAAGTTGGCGGCGAGGTACGGCTGGGCGCCCGTAAGGCGGCAGAAGCGCGCGAACTCGATGGTGCCGAACTCGTTGGGATCGTAACGCTGCGGGCCGGTTTTGCTGGCGTTGGCTGGCCATTCTTTGGCGTCCACCCAGAAGTTGGTTCGGCGAGGGCGCTTCGAGCGCGGGCCGATGCCGTCGCGCCAGTCGTACTGGTCGGCGAAGCAACCTCCCGGCCAGCGCACCACCGCAGGCCGCACCTTGCGCAACCTCTCGACCAGGTCCTTGCGGATGCCGCCGATGTTCGGGATCTTCGAGTTCTCTCCAACCCAGACGCCGCCATAGACCACTGTACCGAGGTTCTCTACGAAGTGAGAGTAGATTTCCGGCGCGATCGTTGCGACAGGTTCATCGAGAAGAATCTCGACGCGCGCCTCGGGCGCTTGCGATCGAAGGGCAGGCGCGATGCCGGCCGCAGCGGCGCTGCCCAGGAAGACACGGCGATTCATCAGTCCGGTTCGCGATGTTCGGTTCATGTTGGTCGAAGGCACTGTCCGAGTATAAAAACAAACGCCCGGAGTTTCCATCTCAACCACCTCCTAGGCGCGGCTGGATTACCAGTGGCGCAGGTACTCGGCCAGGGAATGCAGTTGGTCGACGTGATCGGGCGCGGAATTGCCTGCGAAGCCTGCGAGGCGAAAGCGGCCCTTCTGCACATCGCTGAGCTGCTGGGTGCCCATGGGTCCCCATCGAAGCACCGCCTTGCGGCGCAGGCCGAGTTGCGCCAGCAGATAGTCGGTGGTCTCCGTGGTGCTGGCGAACGTGCCGGGGAATATCTCGGAGTGGGTGACCAGCATCCGTTTGCGTCCGGCGATGGCATCGCGCGCGAAACGGACAAAGATCTCCAGTGGCGCTGGATCGATGGTGCTTTCCAGCGGCCCGGGTTTGCCAGTGGGGTAACTGGTGTGTATCCCGTCAATCAGGATGATGCGCTGAACGCGGGCATAGTTCTCAGGACCGAGCAGGATGGCGCGCACCGCACCGCAGCCGGCGCTCCATCCACTCAGGGTGATCGTGGAAAACCGGACGTTCGCGGCCGCTTCGGCTTCCTGCACGAGAGCAGCGAACCGGGCCGGATCCTGGAACGGCTTGGCGTATGTGGCCGAGCCGGAACCCAGTTGCGCCGTGATGACAGCGGCTCGGCCGTAACGCGCGGCGGCCACTTCCGGAAGCCACGTGCCGCCATGGAAATGAACCAGCAGGGGCAACTCGCGGCGATGCTCAAGACGCGCCGGAATGAAGAGCGTGCCGAGTTCCAGTTTCAGACGGCGGCCTGCAGGAGTGGACTGAACGGTGCGCGGGTGCGCACGGGTGTGTTCCACCATGGGAGACGGATTCTGCGATTGCTGGGCCAGCAGGGACAAAGCAAGCAAGACAAGCAGGTAGCGCACGGGGAAATGGTAACTCACCGGCTTGACGGCGGCACAAAGCGAACACCGTCCACATACTTGCCGATCCGAAGGTGTGCTTCCTCCGCGTTCGTAACGAGCCGCCCGTTGAAACGAAGGCTTTCGATCGTGACCCCGCGCACATCGTGCGTGGCATCGTAGCCGGTAAAGGACGAGGGCGGTACGTGCTTGCCGGTGACCGAAATGTCTTTGAAGACCACGTCGCGCGCCGTGCCCCGCTCCTTGTCCGTCGACCATGCTCCCTTGCGGATAATGATCGTCATCAGAGACGGCACATAGCCGGGCTTCGCGTTCGGGTCGTACTTCGCATCCCGCGCAGGTTGGATCGTGGGGCGGGGATTGAAGTCATCCACCTCGACCCGGATGTTCTCAAACCGGATTCCGTGCACCGCGGCGCGGTCGCCGTGCTGAATGTCCATGGCGATGTGGCAGGTCCGGATAATGTCGATGTCCCGGAACTCGATGCCGGTCATCTCCGGCGTGGCCGTTTCGGCACCCAACTCGAGCGCCCGTCCCCAATCGCACCACACGACGAGCCCGCTCGCACGCACATTGCGCACAGGGAGGTGCGTATATGGCTGGCCGTATAGTTCTCCCCCGGCACCCATTCCCTTCAGCACAATACTGTCGTCGAAAGAGCGGACGAACGAGTCGCGGATCGTCACGTCTTCCGAATTGCAGATGTCGATGCCGTCCGAGTTATAGCGCCAGAGGCCGATCAATTTGACGTTGGAGATGTCCACGCGCCGGCTGCCGAACGCGGTCAGGCACCACAGATCCGGGTCCCTCAAGATGAGGCCTTCGACCTTCACATCCGAGCTATTCAGGAACCGGATCGAGCCGGGGCCCTGGTCGCGTTCGAACTCGCTGGTATCTACAATGCCTCGTCCGAGGATGCGCACGCCGGACACGTTCTTGCCATTGATCGCCGTGTAGACTACCGCGCCGCCCGCGATGTAGACCGTCTGTCCGCTCTTCAGCAGAATCTTGCCCGGCCGGTGCACGCCGGGGCCGAAGTATAGAACGTTGGGATCACTTGCTTTCGGGGCGTCCACTTCGGGTGGATTGGCGAAAAGGTGCAGCGCGTGGTGAGGGCCATCGAATTCCACGGTGTATTGTCCGGGCCGGGGCAGCACGAAGGAGACCGTCCTTCCCTTCATCACCGGATGGATGCCACGCGATGTTGGCCTCACGGCGGCATTCTTGAATGGCTGCTTCACCCGGACTTCTACTTTGACGGCTCCTTCCATGCCCCAGGTGGCGAAGCCCGCCAGTTCCGTCTGGTCGAGGGGACGCTGATAGCCCGGCCAGACTTGATTGAAGGGCATGGCCGAAACACGGCAGGAGTACACCGGCACCGGCTTCCCGTTCAGGCGTACGGTGTAATCGCTGTAGAGCTTCTCACCGGCCGGCGCCTTCCAGATTGTCAGGCCGCCATTCTTGGATCGCACGCGGTCCGCGGTGGACTTGCCCGCCATGGGCGCAACGGCAGCAACGAAAAGGGACACGAACAGAAGAATGGCTCTGGACGGCATAGCCGTCAGTGTAACATCCGAATTAGTGCAGGCTGGCGTGGCGTTTCAGGATCTGCGGAAGGTTCTGCGAGAACGCCGAGCGGGCCATCACCATGTCGCAGCCCGTTTCGTGCGCCTTCTGTTTCAGTTCACCTTCAACGTGCGGCAGGTAACCGATCAGGCTGAGCGGCTTGGTCTCCGCATTGCTCTTCAGCTTGCTGATCACTTTGAGCGGCTGCAGCGCCGCGAAACTCAAGTCCAGGATGATCAGCATGGGCTTGTTCTTGGCCTGTTCCAGAAGGTCCTTGTCCGATTTCACGAAATCGACATCCAGCCCCATCTTTTTGGCAGTGTCGCGGATCTTGATGGTGAAGAAGAGGTCCCCAATGGCTGCCAAGATCTTCCTCTTGTGATCTTTGTGCATAGAATTCAGCAATTGCTAAAACAGATTTCTATCGGTTGCTTCCAGCTCCAGTCTGATTTGGGAAACTGGTTTTCGGGAGGTATTACTAGTCTATCTCATTTCGCGCGTCTAGTGGCAACCGGCTGCGGCTAGTGGAGTTTTACCAGGCGATGAGCCAGTCCCTCGGCCATCCATTGGAACCCGAGATCGTTGGGGTGTACGGTATCGACGAATCCCTCCAGGCGATCCGGTCCGATCAAATCGGTGCCTTCAATGATTTCGATGTGCTTATCCCCCGCCGCGATGCGCTTGGAGGCCACCGAACGGATGTGCTCGCGCATGGCTTCCAGTTGGCCCGTGTGGTCGGCCAGCGCTTCGCGCGCGCTTGAGATGGGCGTAATCACGAAGACCGGCGTCGACGGATGCTTCTCGCGGATCGTGTTCACGAAGGGCTCATACACCTGGCGCAGGCTCTCGACGGTCTTATTATTCTGCGCGAAATCCAGAACGAAGGCGGCGGCGTCGATCTCGGCCACCATCCGCGCCACCTCCGGTTCGCCCTTGCCGTTGCCGGAAAAGCCCAGGTTCACAAAGTCCAGGTTGAGCATGCGCGAGAGGATCGCCTGGTAGCTCATGCCCGGCCGGCTGGCGCAACCGCCCTGCGTGATGGACGTGCCATAGAACACCACGGGACGAGGAAGCGCGTATGACGGTGCGCGCCGGATCTGGGCCTGCTTGTCCACGCCGATGGAGAGCAACTTCGCTGCCTTATAAAGCGGAAGATAGAGCGTCACCGTCCGCTCCACGCGGGGCCGTGCGCCCAGGTCGAAATAGACGTGTTCGACAGGCATCCCCGTTTTCGAATCTTTCTTTGCGGTGGCGGTGCCGCGATAGATCCCGTCCAGATAGAGGTCGACGCCCGTCTGCCCGAAGGCGTGCATATTCGTCATATCCGGTGCGGAATCGTATTCCACGCGCACGGCGAGCGCATTCGAATCCGTGCGGAACCGCACGCGGGCGCCGCTGGGCGACCGGCCGAGGTTCCAGACAGCCTTCGGCAGCGCGTCCTTCAATCGAACGGGCAGGCGAAACCATTCGCCGCCGTTTTCCGAAAACCATGCCAGTCCGTTGATTTCCATGCGCCCGTCGGTGGGAGTGATCCAATTCAGGTCGGGAGTCTGCGCCGCGAGCGGGCTGAGCAGAAAGAGTAAAGCAACCCAAAGTCGCATGGCCCCTATCGTACCTCAATGCCGGGTGGCCGGCGTCACCGCAGTCGGTTGATAGACGCACAGCGGATCGGACTCCAGGAAGTTGCCCGTCAACGTATAGGCGCGGGAGCGCGAGCCTCCGCAGAGGTTGCGATATTCGCACGCACCGCACTTGCCTACCAACTGGCTGCTATCGCGCAGCGCGCGGAACAGGCTGGAATTACGGTAAGCTCCAGCGAGCGAGGTGCGGCGCACGTTGCCCGCGGAAATCTCCAGAAAACCGCTGGGGAAGATCTCGCCTGTGTGCGAGATGAACACGAAGCCCTTGCCGTCGTTGATGCCGGCTTGCCGTGCGATGCCGCCCTGTGGCGCGGTGGAGCGCCCGATCGGTGTGGCCTTCCGTCTTTGCGCCACGTAGCGGCGGTAGTGTTGCGCCTCGGTGGTCTTGATATCGAAGGGAGCCCGGAGCGAAGTGCGGTAAAGGAAATCGAAAACCTCTTCGTACTCCTCCGCCGTCAGATCGTATTGCGCCTCGGCGCGCCCGGTCACGATGAGGAAGAACACGCTCCAAAGCCGCGCCTTCTCCCGCTCGACGAGCGCGGCGATCTCTTCCAGCCGGTGGCGGTTGTAGCGCGTCACCGTCGTGTTGACCTGCGTTTCGAGTCCAATACGGCTCGCATGGCGCAGCGCCCCGATGGTGCGCGCGAATGAGCCGTCCACCTGCCGGAAATCGTCGTGCGAAGCTTCGTCCGGTCCGTCCAGGCTGACGGCCATGCGCGAGACTCCGCACGCTTGTATGCGCTCGACGGCCGCATCATCCAACAGCGGCGTGGCGCTCGGCGTGATGGTGGTCCGCAGACCGGTGTCGACGCTGTGCTTCAGCAACTCGAATACGTCCGGGCGCTTTAGAGGATCGCCGCCGGTGAAGACCATCAACGGATCGCCGAAATCCTCCTTGATGCCGTCCAACAGGCCACGGGCTTCGGCCGTATTGAGTTCCAGTGGATGCCGTTCAGCAATGGCCGAGGCGCGGCAGTGGCGGCAAGCCAGGTCACACGCTTGCGTGGTCTCCCATATGACCAGAAACGGCGCGTCGGAGAAATCCCGCATCACAGCCCCCAGTCTTAGGGTAGGGGCGGTGGGGCGGAGACTGCCGTGACCGGAGTCACGCTACTTGTTGCGCAGCTTCCAGAGGACTTGCCGGAACATCCCCAGCCAGACATCGGCGTCGCGCGAGGTGAGAGACTCGCGTCGTACCATGCGGCGCAGTTTCTGCCCGGTGGATTCGGAGATCCGCGGATTGACGTAGCCGCTTTCCTCCAGTGCCTCGCGCAGCAATTCGGTTAAGCGGTCCAACTGGTCGCCCTTGGCGGCGCGGACTGGTTTGGGGTGCGCCTGCGGAGCGCGTGGATTTCGTATCAACTCGTAAAGCGCGACGGCCACCGACTGGCCCAGGTTCATCGAGCCGTGCTCCTCGCGGGTGGGGATGCGCATGAGCCAGTTGCAGTAGCTCAAGTCGTCATTGGCCAGGCCGAATTTCTCCGAGCCAAACAGGATGGCGGCCGGAGACTCGGCCAGGTGCTTGCGGAGGATGCGCCCGCCATACTCGAGCCGCCGCAACGGATGCTGCAGGCCGCGGTGGCCGAGAGAGGTTGTGCCCACGACGAGCGAGCAGTCCTCCACCGCTTCCGCTACGCTCTGGTATTCTTGCGCCGCCGCCATTACGGCCGAAGCGCCCACCGCCGAGCGCGCCTCGCGAAACGCAACTTGATACGGATTCACCAGGCGCAACTGTCTGAATCCGAAATTGCTCATGGCGCGCGCCGCCGCCCCGATATTGAGCGGGTTGCGCGACGCGACCAGAACCACACGGAGATGATCGCGCCAGTCCGTCATCGCGAGCTAGCGCAGCTCCTCGATCACCTGCGCGAGGGCTTCGCGGCCCGGACGGGTCTTTGATTCGGGCAAGGTCGCCAGAGGCTGATCGTCTAGATTCAATAGGTCGAGAAACGTCTCGCGATCCGGAGCGACGTAAAGGATGCCGGTAAGCACCTCGCCGTTCGCGCCAGCCTGATGCAGGGCCCGGATGGCGTTCAGCTTATCGGTAGGATCGTAATCCTCGTGTAGCTTCTTCAGGCGCAGGCGCGAGCCATCATGGAGCGTTACTTCGCGCGTTTCTCCCTCGGCGATCTCCACGTTGATTTCCTCGAACGAGGGCACAAAGTCCACCGCGTGCAGCGGCTCGTCGTGCTCCTTCATGTAAGCGTAGCTCTTCGTCGACCCTTCGTGGTCGTTGAACGTCACGCAGGGCGAAATCACGTCGATCACAGACAGTCCTTTGTGCGCGATGGCGGCCTTGATGGTCGCGAGCAACTGCTTCTTGTCGCCGGAGAACGTGCGTGCTACCAGCGTGGCTCCCAGCTCGATGCCGGCCAGGCAGCAGTCGATGGGCGGCAGATCGTTCACGACGCCGGTCTTGAGCTTCGAGCCGACGTCGGCCGTCGCCGAGAACTGCCCTTTGGTGAGGCCGTAGACGCCGTTGTTCTCGATGATGTAAATCAGCGGCAGATTGCGCCGCAGCAAGTGCATGAACTGGCCCAGGCCGATGGAGGCCGTGTCACCGTCGCCGCTCACCAACACACCAATGAGGTTGTGGTTGGCGAGCATGGCGCCGGTCGCCACCGACGGCGCGCGGCCGTGAACGCTATTGAAGCCGTGCGCCATGCTGAGAAAATAGGCCGGCGACTTCGACGAGCAGCCGATGCCGCTGAACTTGGCTACGTGCCAGGGCTTCACGCCCATCTCATAGAAGGCTTCAACCAGGCGCTCGGAGACCGAGTTGTGGCCGCAGCCGGCGCACAGCGTGCTCTTGGCTCCCTTGTACTGGAGAACTTCCAGGCCAATGCGATTGGTCTTTTTGGGCGGGGGCGCTGCGACGGTTCCCATCTTAGAGACCCTCCTGACGGACGATTTCCTCGGTTACGGTTCTGGCATCCAGCGGCAGGCCGCCGTAGTAAAGCACGCTGCGCAGCTTGGCGATCTCTTCCGGCGCCAGTTCCATGCGCATCAGCATGGCAAGCTGCGCGTCGCGGTTCTGCTCCACGACGTAGACGCGCGCGTGCCTTTCGAGGAACAGCCGCAGTTCCTCGGTGAAGGGAAAGCCCTTCAGGCGGAAGTAGCTGGTCTCGATGCCGTGCTCTTTCAGAAGCTGATCGCGGCTTTCCTCGGTGGCGTAACGCGAGGTCCCATAGCAAAGGACGCCAATGGAGGCCCTGTCGTTGTATATGACCTCGGGCGCCGGCATGTGTACGCGCATGCTTTCGAACTTGTGGGCGATTCGCTGCATGTTGTGGATGTAGTCATCGGGCCGCTCGCTATAACGCGCTTTCTCGTCGTGTCCGCTGCCGCGGGTGAAGTATCCGGCGGCGGGGTGATCGGTGCCGGGCAGTGTGCGATAGCCGACGCCGTCGCCGTCCAGGTCTTTGTAACGCGCGAATCCGCCCAACCGCTCCAGATCGGCGGCGCTGAGCACTTTGCCCCGTCGTATGGGCTCCGCCGGATACTCGAACGGATCCGACATCCAGTTGTTCATGCCGAGATCAAGGTCGGTCATGACGAAGACCGGCGTCTGAAAATGCTCGGCGAGATTGAACGCTTCCGGCATCATGGAGAAACACTCTTCGGGCGAGGACGGGAAGTACATGGGGTGCCTGGTGTCACCGTGGGATAGCACCGCCGTGGAAAGGATATCGCCCTGCATGGTCCTGGTCGGCAGGCCGGTGGACGGGCCCACGCGCTGCACGTTCACGATGACCGCCGGGACCTCGGCCCAGTAGGCCAAGCCGGTGAACTCCGCCATGAGCGAAATGCCGGGGCCGCTGGTGGCCGTCATGGCGCGCGCACCGGCCCATCCGGCGCCGATCACCATGCCGATAGCGGACAACTCGTCCTCGGCCTGCACCACTGCATACGTTGGCTTACCGGTTTCCGGATCCAAGCGGAAGCGCTTCAGGTAGCCCGTCATGGACTCGACCAGGGACGTGGACGGCGTGATGGGATACCAGACGACCACGGTGGCGCCGGCAAAGACCGCTCCCAGCCCCGTCGCCGCGTTGCCCTCGATGATGAGCTTGCCGGCGGTCTTGTCCATTCGCTCGACACGGTATGGATCGGTTTTCGCAAGGTTCGCCGCCGCGAAGTCCCGGCCGGCCACGACGGCGTTCCAGTTCAACTCGGCCGCTTTGGCCTTGCGCGCGCCGAACTGCTTCGCCAGCGCCTTGTGGACCTCGTCAAAGTCGATCCCCAGCAAATGCGCAAGAACGCCATCGTAAATCATGTTGCGCACGAGCTTGCGCAGGCGCGCCTCCGGGCACACCGGTGCGACCAGCTTGTCAAAGGGAACCGCGTAAAAGTGCAGGTCCGAACGCAACTCGTTCAGCTTGAGCGGCTCATCATAAACCACGGCAGCGCCGCTCGCGAGCTTCACGACGTCGTCTTTGGCCGTTTCCGGGTTCATGGCCACCAGGATGTCCACGTCCTTCTTCCGGCCTATGTAGCCTTGCTTGCTCGCGCGGATAGTAAACCAGGTGGGCAGTCCGGCGATGTTGGACGGGAACAGGTTCTTCCCCGACACCGGAATGCCCATCTGGAAGATGGAACGCATGAGAACGGTGTTCGCGGTCTGGCTCCCGCTGCCGTTCACGGTTGCGACTTCAATGCTGAAGTCGTTCACAACTTGGGCTGAAGACTCCTGTTCCGCAGCAGCCGAAGGGGTTACTTCAGTTGTAGACATTGGATTTTTTCCTTGAGCCAGGGCCCAGATGGCTTGCCCTCTTGCTTTGATTATAGGAGAGATCCGGGCGCTGCAAAATTGTGCCCCGGCTTCAAGCTATACTCCGGAGTGCGGTGAGGGTTCGGCTTACTTTCGTGGTTCTGGCTGCCTTGAGCGCCGTTTCGCTCTCCAGTTGCCCGATCGAAGGGCGGTGGTGGGAGGCCGAAGCGCTCGGCAAGGCACTGGGCTTGGCCGGTCCGCCACCGCAGAGTTTCCGCCACAGTCACGGCCCGGACCGCAAGGCGCCCGAGTATGCTTACGCGACAGTTTACTCGAGCGGCGTGCGGCGCAGCGTAGTAGTGCTGAACGATGGGGCGATCCTGACATTCGAGATGGGCAGCGGACCGGCCGGCCGCCCGTCGCTGAAGGTGCGCAACTGCGCCGCGCTCGAACAAGGTCCCATCGAGAGCCTGGACCTGGCCGGAGCGCGCCTGGCTGGCCGGGTCGTGCTGTTTCACGCCGATACGCGCAGCGCAACCTCGGCGGTGTCGTTCGACGTCGGCGGCCCACGGAAGCTCAAGTTCGTCATCGTGGGCCTGCAGGTCGGCACCTGGGAGATCTGGCACAACGGATTCCTGGTGGATGCCGGAGGAGCCGTCGAGCCAGGCTCCGGAGTGCTGAGCTTCGAAGGCGCCCCGGGCGGCTATTTCCTCCGCCGGATCGGATAGCGGCTCAGTTGCCTGGCGGAACCCCGGCGGGCTTCAGCC
>CAYLLB010000083.1:0-15995 GCA_964384215.1 uncultured Solibacteraceae bacterium
CTCATCCCACTCCAGTTGTCAGAATCAGCCATCAGAATCTGAGGAAACTCCTGTACCGCTCCCCGTGTTATGGGCTATGCCCGCGCTCAGGGCTTCCATGGCATGAATGCGTCCATCTTCAAGCAGTTCCATCTCACCGAAACCCGCTACGGCGAGTTCCGTTGGGAGGCCTACAACGTGACCAATACTCCGATTTTTGGAGTTCCGGGCACTACGGTTGGCGCAAGCAATTTCGGCGTCATTTCGTCCCAGGCCAACAGCCCGAGGTCGATGCGCATGGTGCTGAAGTTCTACTTCTAAAATGCAGAGGCTCACTCCGGGGCCTAGAGGTTTTCGGCCCTGGGTGTGAGGGGTAACCTGATGGCGGGGCTCGCTGTAAGCGGGCCCCGCTGTTTCTTTGTAAAAGGCTCGCCGGAATCGGTATCCTGGCTTGACGGACGTATAATCTTCGCATACCGGGAGCCGACTCCCGGCTGATTCGAACACGGAGGAGGATTCTCATATGCCGGAACCGACAATCGCCGCCAAGTGCCCAGCCCGCGTTAGCCTTGAAGCCGGCAAGACTTACCACTGGTGCCGCTGCGGGCTATCGAAAAGCCAGCCATTCTGTGACGGATCCCATCGGGGCACCGACTTCCGGCCGCTGGCCTGGCAGGCCGAGGAATCCAAAGAAGCATGGCTGTGCCAGTGCAAACGCACAAAGAACCCGCCCTTCTGCGACGGGACGCATAAAGGGCTGTAGAAACTACTTCCCGGACGCGCGCCCGAAGAACCGGATGCGCGCCACGAAGTGACGGCCTTCCTCGCCGTAAAACTGCAGGAACTGCGGCGAGCCGGCCGTATTGTTCACGGCTGTCGGGTTGGCGCGACCAGTCGCGTTGTTGACGCCGCCGCGCAGTGCGAAGCGATATCCGCGCAACGTGAACATACGCTCCAGGTGAACGTTCAAGTCGAAGTTCCACGGATACCGCTGGGCGTTTACGCTGCCCACGACGCGGCCGGCCTCGTCCTGGATCGAGAACGGAAAACCGGTCCGCGCGTCCGCTAGAACGGCGATCGCCCAATCCTTCCACGGCATGGGAAGGTAAGCCCACCCCATCAGGCGATTCGGCGTGTCCCAAGGCAGGGGCTGCAAGGTTTGGGTGACTTGCAGCGACTGCCTGTCGTGCAGGTTCAGGACGGAGTTTGTATGTGCGCGCGAAAACGTGTACGATGCCATCCATTCGTGCTGGCCCTTCAGCGTCTGCCGCACGGAGACTTCGACCTTGTCGAAATTGTCGCGGCGAAGATTCATCAACTGGTAGCGCCCATTGATCAGGATCTCCGACAATGACGACTCGAACGGCGGCTCGCCCGCATCGGTGGCGTTTACGAAGGTGAATCCGTCGCTGCCGCGGCGGCGCATGTAATAAGCGCTCGCAAAGACGTGCTCCTTCAATTGGTGGTCCACACCGAGGCTCCAGTTCGTCCCCCGCGGCAGCCGTAACGGCCCGGAGCCTCGCGCGAACGTGGCCATGGAGGCAGGCCCGGACGGCGTTCCATCGGCATTGTACTGAACAGTGGCCGCCACCTGGTCCATCGGGCGGCCCAGCAAATTGAAATTGACCGCGTCGTGTGTGACCGCATAGCCGCCGGAGAGACGCGTGCGGCCGGCTGCAAACGGGGCCCAGGAAAAGGCGATGCGCGGCGACCAGGCATGGTCCCTGATCTGCTGGTCCCAGTCGTGGCGCACGCCGAGGTCGACCTGAAGGTGTTTGTTAAGCCGCCAAGAGTCAAGCACATAGAACGACATTTCGGTGTCGGATATGCGGAAGAACGCGGGCCCCTGATACATGGTTCTCGAGAGCAACTGGCCGGATAGTCCGACGATCTGGTAGCCGGTGCGGCGGAAGTCGCCGGTGTAATGCAAGCGGTTCGCATCGGCGCCCGTCTTGATCTGGTGGGTTCCGGCTAACCGGAATGCAGGTAAGTATGCGTCCGCCAGGATCTGGTCGCGAGAAGCCGTCTGGTTGAAATTCTGGAAGTGATTGCCGCTGCGGCCGCCGGGCGAGACGACGTACAGCTCCCGACCGTGGGAGAACTGCCTGCCCGCGACGTAATTGTGCGCGTAGCCGAACTCGATGAGCGCTCCCCGGCCGAGGTAGGCCTGGTCCTTGACGCTGGCGAAATACTGGCGAGAGCGCAAATTCAGTGTTGTGGACACGGGGTCAAGGGGCCCGAGGCCCACGCGCCCTTCGTGGTTGATATTCACCAGGAAATCGGCGAAGAGGATATTTGTAGGTGTGATGTTCACTTGCGTGTGCAGGAGATTGCCGCCCGCCCAGCCGCTGCGCGTGTTCGCGCCTCTGGGAAGGCCGCTAACCACAGCCTGGTTATATTCGGCGTCGATGTTGTCGGCAAACCAGGCGCGGCGGCGCACGATCGGCCCCGAGAAACCGAAGCGCGGATACCAATCGCCCAAACGAATTCCATCCTGCATGTCGGCGCCGGGGAAGAAATTCGTCGCCGTATAGCGAAACTCGTCCGCGCCGCTATTGGTTCGGATTGCCAGCGCGCCGGCCGATCCTTTGCCGAACTCGGGCGAGTAAAGGCCCGAGGAATACTGGAGCGAGCGCACACCTTCCATTCCCAACCGTGTCTGTAACCTTCCCGTGATGGGATCGGTGATGTTGAAGCCGTTGAGCAGGTATAAGACCTGATCTTCTGAGGAACCGTTGAAGTGCAGCGCGCCTGTGGAGTCCTGGACGACGCCGGGCATCAGCTTCATCGAATTGCGCAAGCTGTGGCTGGCCGGGTAGGGGATGTCATTTACAATGGTGCCGCTGAGGCGCTCTTCCTTCTGTGTCTGGGCGAGGTCGATGGGTGAGGGCCGCTCGTTCACGTCCATCGACTGGAAAACTTCCCGGACCGTGTTGATGACCAGGGTGATTTCGCGAGAGCCTTCGACTTCAACCGTCTGATCCTTAAGTTCGTAGTAACCGTCCCGATCGACATGGATCACATAGTGGCCTGGGGCAGACAGCGTGACAGTGAAGGTGCCCGTGGGGCCGGACTGCGTCTCAATAGGGCCGGGGCGGAGCGTGACCCGCGCGCCGGGGACAGGTGCGGCATTCTCGTCGACAACGCGCCCGTGCACAATAACATCCAGCGCCCGGAGGGGCAGCCCGCCGAGCAGCAGAATGACGAGCAGGTGCCTCAGACCTTGCACGGCGACTAACCGCCCCTATTGTACTGCTCGCCGAAGAGTAGGGCCTACCGGATTAACACGCCGTGCGGATATGCTGGAGGCATGGTCAGCCGGTTGATGGTAGCAGCGGTGTGCCTTGTGGCCCTATCAACCTGTACGCTGGCCCAGTTACCGTGCGCGGCACGCGGACCCTGTGCCGTTGCCGGCCGCGTCCTCGATGACAAGGGGAAGCCCGTTCCGTTTGGAGTTGTCTATGCCACGCGGGAAGCGGCGGACACCGCCACCCTGGAGCGGCGGGATCCGGCCGAGGGCGCCGCCGCCGACCAGTGCGGCGAGTATTGCATCGCAAATCTTCTACCCGGCCGTTACAAAATGCGCGTGGCGGTCCATAAGCACACTCCCTCTGCGTCGCCCTCTTGCCGCGAATGCTGCGAGCCAAGCACGCAACTCGCCCCTCCGGCCCGTTCTGTGCCTCTTGTCTTCAATGGCACAAGTTCATCACGCATCGACATTCAGATGCGCCGCGTGCGCGCCTACTGTGTACGGGGAGAGGTGCGAGACGCTACGGGAACCCTTGCGAGTTCGGTCGCCATCAATGTCAGTCAAGCGCTTTGGTCGGCGAGCGTGCTCAACTACGGCGGCAGGTTTCTAATGGCGAATCTGATACCCGGAGATTACGAAATCGATATCATGGACCGGCTTGGCATCGCCGGCCGGGTCCTCACCCGGCGCAACGTCACTGTCCGCGCGGCCAACATAAATCACTTGGTGATCACCATCCCGGGCGGTGCCATGGGTCCGGCCCCCTGGGCCCGCTGAATAAGCTAAGTCTGTAAATAGAACGTAAAAGCATAGGCCTTGGGAACCTCGGAACGAAACCGCGAGTCCGCGCGAGCCGTTTATTCGATTTTGTTCAGAGGTTTTCGCAAATGCAAAAGATCCGTTTCTGGTGCTTGTGTGGATTCGTGTGTCCGATGGTGCTTTGCGCACAACCGGTTTCGGGTTCGGGCGCGGTCAGCGGAAGGGTTTGGGACCACGGCGGCGAAGGGATTCCAGACACAACCGTGGAGGTGTCCAACGCGGCCTTGGGTGTGAAGCGTGTAATGAACACCAATATTGACGGCATGTTCGAAGCTACGGGACTTCCGCCTGCAACGGGATACCGCCTCCGGGTGACGCGCCAGAAATTCGCGAGCTGGGAACGGCGGGAAATCGAAATCCGGGCCGGCCAAAGACTGAACTTCCAGATCACGCTGTACGCCGAAGCGACGGCTAAGCAGAAAACGGCCGGCGAGGAAGCCGTCGAAGTGGATGATGCCACCGGTGGTGTCGTGACAACGGCGGCGGCGCGTGAACTGGAGCAGTTGCCGGTGCGTGAGCGCCGCTGGACGGACCTCGCGCTGCTGGCTCCCGCCACTACGGGTAGCCGCGCCCACGGTGTGTCGGCGCACCACGGCGAGGAGTCGTTGAACTCCTATCTCACGGATGGAATCGAGACGGCGAATCTTTACCGGCCAAGCGAAAAATCGGGTACCGCCCGTTTGCCGATGGACGCGATTGCCGGGTTTCAGACGATCGCCAGCGGCGCCTCTCCCGAGTTTGGTGGCGCGCTGGGAGGCACGGTCAACGCCGTTACTCGCGCTGGCGGCAACGGATTCCATGGCTCCGCATATGGATCTTTCAGCAACAGTTCCCTCGCCGCCACGGGACGCTACACGTTGGGCAACAACCTCTTCCGCAACAGCAACCAGGGAGGCTGGAGCCTGGGCGGTCCTATCCAGCGCGGCAAGCTGTTCTTCTTCGCGAACATGGAGTTGCTCGACAGCCACCGCCAGGGGCTCAACAGGATCACCAATCCGGTGATTGCGAACTTGGCCGGCGACAAGGTCAATACGGCGAACTGCACCGCCACGATCGCCCAGTGCGTCGCCGCGGCCAGCTTCATCCAGTCGCAGATGAACGTGTTGGTCCCGCAATCCGAGCACTGGGTTTCCGGGCTTGGCCGCATTGACTACCGGCGGAGTGAGCGCAACATGTTCAACATCGAAGCCAACGTCATCCGGGCGCGTTCGCCCCAAGCCAGCCCGTATGGGTCCGTAGCCGAGAATGGCGGTCTGCTGGGCACCGGCAGCACCCGCCGTGAGACGCAGTTTGGGAGATTCGGTTGGACTAGCGCTCCTGGCGGCAGCGCTACGAACGAGCTGCGACTCGGCGTTTTCCACGACCGCATCATGGACCCGGCTTCGACGGCCTCGCTTTCCACCGGAAACGTGGCCATCTCGATTGCTGGAGTCACTGTCGGCCAAGCGCATCCGGATTCCAGCCTGGTGACCGAAAAGCGCGGCCAACTTGCGGACAATTTCCGGTTCCAGATCAACTCGCACACCATCACGGCGGGCGTTGACTGGTCGAAAAGGCGCAACGTGATCGATGAGCTGCGATATGCCAGCGGCGCGTACACCTACTCCTCACTCACCGCCTTCGCGCTGGACTTCGCCGGCGGAACACAGAAAAACTACACCACCTACGAGCAGACTTTCGGTAACTCCTGGCGCGACCTGCACACGACGGACTTCGGCGCGTTTGTCCAGGATAGCTGGCAGTTCAGCAGAAACCTGCGCTTGAGCGCCGGAGTCCGCTGGGAGAAGGGGTTCTACACACAGCCGGATTACTACAACACGACTTACTACAAGACGCGCACCATCACTTCTTCCAACATCAATGCGGACCCGCGCCTAAGCTTGGCCTACAGGCTCGACGACCGCACCGTCGTCCGCGCCGGCTTCGGGACCTACCACAGCCGACTGACAGGTGAACTGCTCGACGCGCTGTATCTCGGCAACGGCTCCTATCAGACCAACATTTCGGTGAACTCGACGCAGAGCAGCGCCCCGGTATTTCCCAACGTCGTCTCTTCGGTCACCAAGCTTCCGGCCGGCACCATGAACCTGATTTACGGAGGCTACAAGCTCAGGAACCCGTACACGAAGCAGTCGTCGTTGGCCATCGAGCGGCGTCTGAATTCGACCACCGACCTGAGCATCAGTTACCTGGGCGTCCGTGGAGTGAAGCTGCTGACGGCCAATGATACGAACCTGGCCGCACCGACGCGGACGGCGACCTACACCATCTACAACGCGAACGGCATCAAGTCGGACACGTTCACGACGGACGTCTGGACGGCCAAAACGGACGTCGCCTATGGGCACATCTATCAGGTGGAAAACGGTGGCGCGAGTTGGTATCGCGCGCTGATCGTGGAGTTGAACAAGCGCATGTCGCGCAGCTTCGATCTGCACGCCACCTATACGTGGTCGCACGCCATCGACGACGTGGGCGGCACGCTGGTGAGCGGCGGAGTGCCTCTGTACAGCTATAACGGCGTCAACGGGATCGACCGCGGGAGTTCCTCGACCGACCAGCGCCATCGCGCCGTCTTCGACCTCGTCTGGCGCCCCATGCCGTCGCAAAGTACATCGGGGTTCACACGCTACCTGGTGAACGGATGGGAGATCTCGACCATCACCACGCTCGCCTCCGCGCAGCCCCAGACCGCGCTCGTCGTGGTCAACGGCCAGCAGTTCAGCGGCATCACGTTCCCGTACACCGGCTCAATGAACGGCACCGGCGCGTGGTCGCGCGTGCCCTTCTATCCGGTGAACAGCCTTTACTCCGAGCCGTCCTATACGGTGAACGCGCGTTTCGCGCGCACGCTGCCCTTCACCGAGCGCATCCAGGGAAAGCTGATGTTTGAAGCGTTCAACCTGCTCAACATGCAGTACGGAACCGGCGTGAACGTTTACGCCTACACGGCGACCGGCGGCATTGTGAGGCCGCTCGCTGGCGCGGGAGACCTCAGCTCGGCTTCCGCGTACGTAAACGGCGCCACGGCGCGCAGTTGCCAAGTAGCATTTCGCCTCACGTTCTAACGGGGTGTAATCTCCTTATCTTCCAGGCCGGTGTGCGGCGGCGTGCACCGGCCCCCTTTCTTGGCACTAACGGCCTTCGCGCTTTTCCCATCCGGAGCGGAACAGCGGCAGGGCGTTCTCCGGCTGGTAGGGATGGCGTAGGATTTCCTCGATGTTGAGATCGATGCCCAGTCCGGGGCGATCGGACACGTCGATGTAGCCGTCCACGACCTCGACGCCTCCAGTGACGATCTCCTTCTCCCACGGCTCGTTGAACTCGTCGAAGATCTCGTGAAGATAGAAGTTCGGGATCGAGGCGTTCAATTGCGCGCAGGCGGCCGAACAGACCGGGCCTTGCGCGCTGTGCGGCGCGATCATGCCGTAATGCGCGTCCACCATGTCGGCGATCTTGCGCGCGGCGAACAGACCGCCCAGGTTCAGCGGTTCGGGCTGGAAGATGCTGATGGCGTTGTGCTCCACCAGTTCGGCGAACTGCTGCTTGTTCGAGAGGCTTTCCCCCGTGGCGATGGGTACCGGGCTGCGCCGGGCCACCTCCACCATGGCGGCGATGTTGGTGTGGGGAACGGGTTCCTCGAACCACGCCGGACGCATGGGGGCCAGCGCCTGGGCGAACTGCAGAGCCGTGGACACGTTGAAGCGGCAATGGCCCTCGATGAGGATATCGACCTTCGGACCGACGGCGTCCCGCACGGCACGCACGATATCGACTGTGAGATCGAAATCCTGCCGCGTGGTCATGCGCCAGTTGTCGCCGAACGGGTCGAACTTGAGAGCCGTGTAGCCGCGGCGGACTACGTCCTTGGCTTTTTCGTGGAAGCTTTCGGGAGTGCGCGGCCCGCGATACCAGCCATTCGCGTACGCGCGCAGCTTTTCGTGACAACGGCCGCCCCAGAGGTTGTAGATGGGTTGGCCGCACGCCTTGCCGATAATGTCCCAGCAGGCGGTTTCAATGGCAGCGACGGCGCACATATGTACTTGTGCACCGTCGCTATAGACATCCCGGATGAGACGCTGGGAAATGATCTCTACCTGGAACGGGTTCATTCCCAGGATCAGCGGGGTCAGTTCGTGGATGGCTGCCTCGACGGTTTTGCCGAAGTAATTCAGCGTGCCTTCACCGGTGCCATGGATGCCTTCATCGGTTAGGACCTTCGCAAACAGCCAGTTCTTCCACGGATTACCCGCGATGTACGTCTCAATCCTGACGATCTTCATCGGTGGTGCCGGTGACGGATCGGAACTACAGTTTGGCCACGTCCGCGCGGTGCGCCCAGACCTTCTCGAAGGCCTTGACGTACTGTTCGATCAGCTCAGTGGCCTCACCGTGGAACAGCGGCAGGAAGAAGTGCGACTTGTTCACCTGCGCGCCGCCCGGCATGCTCGCTGGGATCACCGGGGGATGATGCCACCACTGCGGCTCGCGATAGATTGTGAAGGTGTGCTGCTCAGGGTACTCCCAAACGCTGGCGCTCACGCCCTCGGCCTTCAGGGCCTTGATCATCGCGGCGCGCGAGAAGCCCGCCTTCTTTTCGTCGAGGAACAGCATGTCGGCCGAGTAATAGGCGCGGACCTGATCCGGCCGCACATACGGCTGGGTGATGCCCGGCAACTGAACCAGCCGGCTGTTGAGCGCCTTCACGTTGTTGCGCGTCACCGCGTTGCGTTCTTCCAAGCCGCGCAACTGGATGCGCCCGATGGCCGCGGCGAGCGGATGCATGCGGTACTTCTGGCCGAAGCCGGTGTTGTCGTACTTGCGGTACGGGCTGTCCTTGGGGAACTTCGGCGGATCTTCGTAGTGGCCGTAGGCGGAGGCGCGCTCAAAATACTCGCGCGTCTTGTACATTCCCATGCCGCCTTCCACCGTCGGCATCACCTTGGTGGTCTGGAAGCTGAAAATGCTCATGGCGCCGAAGGTGCCAACGTGCTTGCCCTGCATGAAGGCGCCGTGCGCGTGCGCACAGTCTTCGCACAGGATCAGGCCCTTCTCCTTCGCGTACTCGGAGATCTTGTCCATTTCGCACGGCATGCCCCAGGAGTGCATCGGCAGGATGGCCTTGGTGCGCGGGGTGATCTTCTTCTTGGCGTCTTCCAGGTCGAAGCAGCCGGTCTTGGGGTCGATGTCCACGAAGATCGGCACATAGCCGAAAAAGCGCATCGGGAGCACGGTAGCGAAGAAGGTGTAGGACTGCACCAGGATTTCGCTGCCGGGTTCCAGGTTCAGCGCGAAGAACATGGAGTTCAGCGCGCTGGTGCCGTTCATGTGAGCCTTCACGAATGGGCTCTTGGTGTACGCCTGCCATTCCTTCTCGAACACGGGCAACTCATCGTAATAAGTGCCCTTGTCGATCATGGCGTGGAGGGCTTGCTTTTCCGCGTCGCCGTACGGCGGCCAACGGGTCAGTTTATGGCTCACGGCGGCGGGGACGGTTACGGTCTTCGCGCCTCCATTGATGGCGAGCGTTGAGGCCGCACGGGCCTTGGTGGCCAGGCCGGCGCCGGCCAGCGCTACGGCTCCCGCCTGCACAACTTCGCGGCGCGTCCTGTTGGTTCTATGAGTTCCAGTTGTCGACATCGTAGGGATCTCCCGTTCCAATAGTAAGTCTATGTTCCGCCGAGCGGCGGAATCAAGTCATTGCTCTCATTCTGGAAGTAATGCAACCGGGTGGTTCTGCAGCGCGTCCACAGAGTATTCTATTGGGTAACAGTATGTTCCGAGGCGACCCCACGCGCATTCCACGCGGAGCTGCCGAAGACAGCGCCGCATTTTGTGTTCCCGTCCGGGCGCTCTGGGCCATTGCCGCTGTCCTGAGCCTTTTTTTGCTTGCACCTACAAGCTGTCGAGCCGACACGATGGGCACGGCCGGCCCCGAACCGGTCGAAGGCATTCAATGGAAGCCGCTTCTGACGCAATCAGCGGCTTTCGTCGGAATCATGCACGGATTCCGCCTGGCTACCGAGCAGGGAACGCGCAACAACCTGGGCGGGGCCTTCTGGCCCGGCTATGCCAACTCGCTTGGCAACCTGCACGGCTGGGGTGACGGCGACCCAGCTTATGTCAACTACATCGGCCACCCCATGCAGGGCGCCGTCTCAGGTCGCTTGTTCAATCAGAACGACCCGCAATACCGCCGGGCCGTATTCGGGCGCAACGCGCCGTATTGGAAGAGCCGCCTGCGAGCCGCCGCCTTCGCCTGGGCCTTCAGCGCCCAGTTTGAAATCGGTCCGTTCAGCGAGGCGACCATCGGGAAGATCCAGAATGACTATCCGCAGCAAGGCTTCGTGGATCACGTCATTACGCCCAGTATGGGTCTGCTGTGGATGGTCGGCGAGGACGCCGTCGACAAGTACCTGATCGAGCGCTTCGAGCGGCTGACGCACAACCCTTGGGCGCGGTTGGCTATGCGCGGCAGCCTGAATCCCACGCGTAGCCTGGCCAACGTGTTGCGCGGCCAGGTGCCCTGGTCCCGCGACACCCGTTCCGGCGTTCGCGATTACGACCCGGCGCCGCATTATAAGCAGGTCCGAGTCAAGAGCCAGCCGCCGGAAAGCGGCCCGGAGAGGATAGCAACACCCGATTTTGGCGTAGCGCCCCTCGAGGCCAGTTTTACGGCCGAGAGCTTGAACCCGGGAGGGCGCGGTTGCGCCGGCGGGGGCGGCGAACTCGCCTACCGGATGGCGCCCGCCTGGCAGGTGCTGCTGAATGTTGGCGGCTGCAGGATGCTGAATCCCGGCGCCAACCTAAGCGGCGACGGGTTGAATTACTTGGCCGGTTCGCGCTGGACGCCGGCTCCCTCCGGCCGCTGGTCGCCGCACCTGCAATTCCTGGTGGGCGGGACCAAACTCACGTGGGAACGTACGGTGCCGGAATTGAAGGCAGCTTACGAGAAGCTTCCGCCGGATCAGAGGCCGATCGCCACGCAGCGGCCCGACTACCTCATCCACGACGAGGCAAGCGGCTTTGCGCTTTCGGCCGGTGGCGGCCTGGATTTGCGATTGAACCGCGCCATGGCGCTCCGTGTCGCAAGTCTCGAATACCGTTGCGCCTTCATCGCGGACCCCGACGGGCGGGACAACTACGGCGGCCTGCGCATGAGCGCGGGCATCGTCCTGCGTATGGGGACGTGGTAGCAGGCGGGCGGCTCATCACGCCGCGTGGCCCAGGACGATGGTGTGGGGACCGGTCGGGACCGGATGAGCGGTTATATCGCCGAATCCGGCTTCGCGGTACATCTTTTCCAGTTCGCTGAACGTGTAAGCGTCTCCCGCGGCCGTGCTGACCAGCATGGTGAGGCTGAACGCAGCGGCCATCGGCGGGCTGACGCGGTCCTCGTTGGGCACGAACTCGAGAGCGGCGGCGCGGCCTCCCGGCTTGAGCGCGGCGCGCACCTTCTTCAACAGGCCGACACAGGTGGGCGTGTCGAAGTGGTGCAGGAAGTTGGTGAGCAGCACGACATCGTGAGGGCCGCCGAAGTCGACGTCGAAGGCGCTGCCGGGCAGCGAGTGGTAGCGGCCGTTGATGCCGGCCTTGCGCGCGTTCTCCCGCGCGACCTCAAGCACTGGGGCCCAATCCAGGGCGACAATCTGAGCGTCTGGATTCCGCCGGGCAACCTCGATGCCGAACAGGCCGTGTCCCGCGGCGATGTCCAACACGGACATGGGGCCGGAGCGTCCATCCAGGACGATGGAACCGAGCGGGCCGGCCATGGGCGCCATCATCGGGGCCATGCTGTGGGCGAACTCGACCCAAACCGGGTTTTCCGGCTCCAGGGTTCCATCGCCGGACAGAGTTGTACGGCCGTCGCGAACGATGTCCGCCAGGTGCAGGGCCGGTTGCACAATCTCCGGGTTGCCCAGGAATCTCGCGACCGACGCGACACAATTGGGGGAACGGGGGTCGAGAAACAGCGCGCTGGTGGGCGTGTGACTGTAATGGCCGTCCTGCTTCGCCACCAGGCCGATGACGGTCAGGTAGTCGCACAGGATGCGAATGCCGCGCTCGGACGCGGAGCAGGCGAGCGCCAACGACGTGACGTCGCCCGGACCTTCGCCGAGTGCTCCGAACAAGCCCAATTCAATGGCTGCACGCAGCGCTGCCGTGCGCTGGTACGCCGTGAGGGTTTCAAAAACAAGCGCGGGCATAGGTATACCCGTCGCATGGGGCCCAGATCCCATGAAATGCCTCCTCTGATTCGGGAAGTCCTAAGTCGCTTCCCGGTGTGTTGGATTCATTTTAGCATCGGCAGCGAGTTCTTCGATCCAGCGGCGCATCCGCTGGTGGTGTGTGCCCTCCCAGTACACACGCCGGCAAGCGGGACACTCGCGGAATTCCTCGTGGCTCGCGGCGATGTTCGTTGGGACGCGGTGGCGAACCTCATTCTTCCCCACGTGACGAAGCGGCTCGTTACACGCCATGCAGCGGGTGAAGGGTTCGAGCATCCGCGTCAGGTCGAACCGTCTCACGACCTCGGCGGCCTGGCGGCGGCTGTCCGTTTCGCGCAGCCAGTAGCCGTGAGTCACGGCGGAATGCTTCAACAGGTTCCGGTCGCGCGTAAGTAGAATGCGCTTTTCCTCGGCGGAGATCCGTGCCAGTTCCGCATCGGCCGCGCTGTTGGCATATGCCGCATCGAAGCCGAGCATGCGCAGGTAGGCCGCCAGCCTGCCCAGGTGGACGTCCAGGACGAACCGCGGCTGCCGCAGCGCTTGCCGCCGTATGCGCAGCTCCGGCGTGACGTCCAGCGATTCGAAGACGGGGTACACCGCGACACGGTCGCCATCCAGCACCGGGCTTGAGAAATCGGACGACTCGCCGTTGATGAGAACCAGCTCGACCTCCGTGTGCGGGACGCCGAAGCTCTCAATCATGTCCTTCACGGAGCCCGCTACATAGAACTCCCGTTCGACGGTCCGGAACCGCTCCTCCGGGGCAAGATGGTCATTCAGTTCCGCGTAAAACCGAATAAAAGCGCGACTCGGTGGAGGATCCATGAAACGCTGCCTTTCCCGTCTCACGTGAACTTGTTGAACACCTCATGATGCCGCCGCAAGGAACCATCGTCTTCGATGAAAGCCATGTATCCTGCCGTGCTGACCGCTCCATAGCGCTGGCGGTGGCAATCGGCTACCAGGCTGTGATGAAGGACGTGCGCCAGGAATCCGATGTCTGCGGCTTTCAGCGCGGTCAACTCGTTCTCGACAATCGCGGCGCGGCGCGCGTCATCCAGGTGCCCCCAACAACACTCCGTGGCGATCACCGGCTTGCCGGCTTTCCGTCCGAGGGCCAAAGCACCTTCCAAGAACTTCTGGTTCCCATACGGATGGATCATGAGTACGTCGCTGATTGGCTCGACTAATTCCAGTTGTTTCAGACTTGGCGGGACGCTCACGCCGAGCGGAGCCTTCACACCTGCCTCCTTGCATTGCCGGTAGATCCGGCCCAGCCACTCTGCATACTCGCTATCGTTGCCGCTGTTGAACGGTTCGTTGCAGAGGTCCCACAGGAGGACACGGTCATCGCGTCCATGCGCGCAGGCGATTTGCTCAACATAAGCGGCGAGCAGATTCAGCGGGATAGTGTTGTTCTTGGGATCGCCCCAATAGCGGACCATCTCCAGGCTCAGGCCGCCGAAATCCGGCAGGCTGTGCCAGTTGTTGAACAACGTCGCGACCACCTGCAGACCGTGCTTGTTCGCGATGCGCAGCGCGGCTTCGAAGTTCTGGGCCGCCTTCTTCGGGTTCACTGCGAAGGCATCCACTGAGAGCCACAACCGCACCGTGTTGATACCTGGAAAGTACTTCTTTCCGCGGCCTAGTTCGAGATCCACCAGGTCGGTCCGGAAATTCAGCCAGATGCCGCAGCCGTTGTAGTGATAACTGGGCTGGTAATTGAAGCCGCGTATCCGCGAGTAGTCGCCGCTCTTATCGCTGGGCGCCGGAACCGCGGCAGGAAGCGCCGCCGAGCACACGAAGTCGCGTCTGGTCATAGCCACCGTAGCCAGGATATCGCTCTTCGCTTCCAAGCCGGTGTGACTGACGCTCCGCAGGCAACGCCGCTAAAGTGTGCCGGACTCTTCTCCTACTTCTCTTCCATGAAGTAGTAGGCGAGCATGTGGGTCACGATCATGTGGCCGTCTTCGATGCGGCCCATGTGGGGCACCGGTACCTGGATGTTCAGGCCGACCATGGGGCCGAGTTTGCCGCCGTCGCGGCCCGTGAGGCCGATGGTCTTGCAGCCGATCGAATTCGCGTACTCGATGGCGCGCAGCACGTTGGGTGAATTGCCCGAGCCGCTGATGCCCATCACGATGTCGCCCGGCTGGGCGAAATTCTTGAGCTGCTCGACGAAGACCGCGTCATAGCTGACGTCGTTCGCATAGGCCGTCATGGTCGACAGCGAGTCGGTCAACGGGATGATGCGGAAGCGCGTGTCGCGGCCGTAGCTGGCGCCCTTGACGATGTCGGTGGCGAAGTGCGAAGCGGTAGAGGCGCTGCCTCCGTTGCCGCACGTGAAGATGGTCTTGCCCGCCGCCCGGGCCTCCTTGAGCCACTCGATGGCCTGCTCGATCTTGGCCAGATCGATCTTGTTGAGGGCGTCGAAAAGGTCCTGTTTGTATTGTTCGGTAAACGTCATTTGGTTTGAATCTCCTGTGCGAGCGCCAGCGCGCCGTAAAGAATACTGTCGTCGCCGAGCGCGGCCGGCGCCACGTCGATGCGCGCGCGCGACCACGCCGTAATCTGTTTGCGCAGTTCCGTCCGCAGCGGCACGAACAGCGCGTCCCCGGCCTTGCTGAAACCGCCACCGATCACCACGCGAGCCGGGTTGAGCACCATGATCATGGCCTTGATGCCGCGCGCCAGGTCCACCACGTAGCGGCGCACGAAATCGGGATTCTGAAGCAGTTCCTTCGCCGTGCGTCCGTAATCCTTCTCCAGCCACAACCCGCAGCACATGCGCTCCAGGCACCCGAAAGCGCCGCAGAGGCACTGGGGCCCGTCCGGCCGCACCGTCAGGTGGCCGATTTCGCCCGCGTAGCTGTCGGCGCCGCGGTAGATATGTCCGTCGAGGACGATCCCACCGCCGATTCCGGTCGAAATCGTCATGTAGAAAACCGCCGGGCCATATCCCTTGCCCGCGCCGTAGACGGCTTCGCCGAGCGCTCCCACGTTGGCGTCGTTATCCATGATGGCGGGCACGCCCAACTCCTCGCCTATCCATTTAGGAAACGAGAAATCCTTCCAGCCGCCGACGTGGGTGGACAGCGTCACTACCTGTGTTTCGAAATTGACCGGGCCGCCGAAGCCGATGCCGCAACGCTCGAAGCCGGTCTCGCTCTTCCATTTGCCACCGATGGTGCGGATCTCGTTGAGCATCCAGTCGCGGCCGCCTTCGCGGTCGGTGGCGCGGGATTCGCGCAGGATCATGCGGTCGCCGTCGAATACGGCAAGGGTGAACTTCGTCCCCCCGATGTCAATAGCCAGCGTCTTCATTACGGAATCAGTTTGTCGGCGGCGATCACCTCGGCGGGCGATGCCGTGCCGGTCCCCTTCTTCATGACGGTGATCGAGGCCACCAGATTGCCGAAGCGGGCGGCCGTGGCGGCCGAGCGCGTTACGGCGTACGCCAGCCCGCTGCCGGCATGGAAGCTGTCGCCCGCGCCGCAGATATCCACGGGCTTCTTGATCTCGCGCGTGGGCACCCAGGCCTCTCCGGCGTCGTCCACCACCAGTACGCCTTTGCCGCCGTGCGTCACGTAAAGGAAGGGCGCGCCGACGTGTTTGCGCAGAGCGGGGTAGTCGATCTTTCCGAGCAGGTCCTTGCAGGCTTGTTCGGCCTCCTGCTGGTTGGGCTTCACGGCCACGTTGCGGAACAGCGGCACGCGCAG
>CAYLLB010000084.1:0-15811 GCA_964384215.1 uncultured Solibacteraceae bacterium
CACTTGTTCGGCGGCCCACCTGACCTGCCGGACGATGCGCTCGAGCCGGCCTTGATTGCGCAGTCGCTGACGTTGACAGTGGGGGCAGGATCTGGGCCCGGCATACCGGGCCCAGATCCACACCTGCCCCGCGCTCTGTTGAAGGTCGATAATCTCGTAGTGGGGTATCCCGATGAGGTCTTCTATGCTGATCAAAACAAGTCTCCATAAACGTGTTTTATCAGCTTCGGCTCTTAGGGTACCCCCGTTTCTGAGCTAGAGCCTTCTGGCTGCTTGAAAAGGCTGAATAAAGTAGAGGTTCCAAATGCCTCTCTTGAACTGCGACGAACGCGGGAGTATATTGAAAATGAAGCGGTGGAGTTCGCTTTACGTCGTCCCTGATGGCCAATGACTCCTGCAGTGGTTTCAGCTGCGGGAGTATGCGCTAAATCCCTCAGCAAACCATGACCCGGATCAAGAGGAGGATCTTCGATGGATCAGGTGTGGTTTGTCGCGACAGTTTGGCTTCTCCTGGCGTTGGTCGCAGTCCTGGTGGCCAACTGGTTCAGGGTTTCAACGGCGCTTTCCGAAATCGTCGTTGGCACTCTCGCCCAGCTTGTCATTGGCGCATTGGCCGGAAGTGGCGTCTTGAACGCCAAATCGGAGTGGATCAGTTTCCTCGCCGGTACCGGCGCCATCGTTCTCACCTTTCTTGCAGGGGCAGAACTGGACCCGGGGGTCTTCCGGGCCAAGTGGAAGGAGTCATTGGCCGTCGGTCTAATTGGCTTCATTGCTCCTTTCGGAGGCGTCGCGCTCGTCGCCCACTTTTGTCTGGGGTGGGCGTGGCGCCCAGCGTGGCTGGCTGGAGTTGCCCTGTCGACCACCTCGGTGGCCGTCGTTTACGCAGTGATGCTCGAACTGGGTTTCAATCAAACCCAGTATGGGAAGGCCATTCTGGCGGCGTGTTTCGTTAATGACCTGGGAACTGTCATTGCTCTGGGACTCATTTTCTCGCCCTTCACAGTCAAAACTCTGGTCTTCCTCGGCGTCGGCGGAGTGATCTTTGCCGCTCTTCCATTTGTCACGCCCTGGATCTTCACCAAGTACGGTGGCCGCGTCTCGGAGCTTGAAACCAAATATCTTCTCTTCCTGCTGTTCGGGTTGGGAGGACTGGCTGTCTGGTCGGGCAGTGAGGCGGTACTGCCGGCATATTTGACCGGCATGGTGCTTGCTAGCAATGTTGGGAAGGATCATTTCCTGATCCGCCGCCTCAGGACTTTGACCTTTGGGATGTTGACGCCGTTCTATTTCATCAGGGCCGGCAGTTTCGTTTCCGTTCCCGCCCTCATCGCCGCACCACTTGCATTTGTTGTACTGTTGCTTGCCAAGATGGGGACGAAGATGGCGGGCTTGTTGCCCGTAATTCGGGCTCACGGCTACGGCCGGCAAGAAGGCATGTATTACACCCTCATGATGTCCACTGGTTTGACCTTCGGCACCATTTCGGCGCTGTTCGGCATAAGCCACGGCATCATTGACCAAAACCAGTACTCCTATTTGGTGGCGACGGTGATCGGCAGCGCCATCATCCCGACCGCCATTGCTAACGCGTGGTTTTTGCCCCGGCATTTGCTACCGGAGCAGGCGAGGGAGTTGACGGAGTCCGCGTATGGCGAGCCAGTGGGAGAGATAGACGAATAATCCAATGAAGGAGAGTTGGATGTTTGGACAAGCACTTCGTACTGCTCGCGAGCGCGGGGCCGGGGGGGGTTGGAAGGTGGGCACGCGGATCATGGCGAAATACGGGAGCCGCTCTCCCATGGGTACGTTTGCGATTCACTTCAGCGGCGGATTTCTGATCGGAGTGCTGATGACGCTGCTGACCGGGCGATGGCAGCCGCACCCCAACTGGAGGCTGTTTCCCGTTGTGGGATGTCTCGGAGGATATACGACGTTTTCGAGCTTCGAGTACGGAACGCTGCAGATGATGCGAAACGGCGAACGATGGATGGGGCTGATCGATTTCGCAGGCAGCGTTATTTTGGGTTATCTGGCAGTGTGGCTGGGCGCCGTTGTCGCGGCGCGTCGATAGTCATCAAGGAGGCTCAATGCTAAGCAAGGGCTCGGCAAAGAAAGTCACAATCTTCATCAACGAAGACACGCAGCACCACATGACCGCGCTGCACGACTCGATTATGGCGTTTCTCATGCACAAGGGAGTCAGCGGAGCGACGGCGACCCGCGCCTACTCCGGGTTCGGATCGCACCAAATGTTGCACACGCCTAAGATCGAGATATTGACGCAGTATCTTCCGATTCGCATCGAGTTTGTTGAGAGTCCGGCGAAAGTCGACGAACTTCTGCCCACTCTTTACGAAATGGTTTCTGACGGGCTGATCGAGGTTCAGGACACAACGGTAATCAAGCACGCCCGGAAGCAGCCCAAGCCCGATCTCCCAGTCCCGCACCAGCGCAAGCAGGAGAGAGGGAAACTGATGCGCGTGTATATGGGAGAGGCCGACAAGTGGCACGATGTGCCCTTGTACGAGGCCATCGTGCAGAAGTTGCTGATGATGGACATTGCCGGTGCCACAGTCTACCGTGGCGTTTTGGGATATGGGGCGAAGGGCATTCGGTCAAAGCGCACATTTTTTCACCCCAACCGTGACCTCCCGATCCTGGTGTCCGTGGTGGATACCGCTGAGAAGATTGCGTCCGCAGCGGAAGCGATCGAAGCCATGCTGGGGAACGGGCTAATTGTCCTCTCCGACGTCGATTCCGTCAGATTGATACGAGGTTCCCAGAGTCAGGAGGCATCGAATGCGACAAGTATTCCAAGCTAGGCTGCTCCGGATCCACATTTCCGAGAATGATCGCTATAAGGGGAAGCTCCTTTACCAAGCTATCGTCGACAAATGCCGAGAGTTGAAGATCGCGGGAGCGACAGTCCTTCGCGGGTTGGAGGGCTACGGTGAGAACGCCGAGTTGCACAAGGCCCACATGGTGCGCCGTGATCAGCCAATTCTCGTCTCGATCGTGGACACGCAGGAGAACCTCGATCGCGTAGTTCCGGTGATTGAAGAGATGATGCATACCGGCCTGATGGCCTCTTCCGATGTGCAGGTTATCCGTATACAGAACAAGCCGCCATCCGATGACGGAAAGGCAGTCTGAGCGCCATCGCCCGCCGGAGGGAACCATCCCCATGGTTGGCCGCCGCTGCGAGGTGGATGCCTTGGCGTCCGCGATGTATCAGCACGTCTCGCGTCTGATCATCGGCCCGAATGGTATTGGCAAGATCAGATTGGCTCATGAGGCCCTTGCTTTAGCGCGGCAGAGTTCCGTTCTGCTTGACCAGACGGGGGTCCTGCACAAGCTCCCGGAGGAGTTTGGCAACCACCTTATTCCGGGCGCGAGTTTCAAAGTCACGGCGACAACGCGCGCGGTAACCCAGGCCAGAGTACAGCAATGTGCTGCATGGCCAGCAAGTCGGAATACCAGAATGCAAAGCCATATCATGATTCTGCCGCTCAGAATTGAAGCATTAATGGAGCTTGCGCAATGACAACACCCACGCCAACCTCGATTGACGCTAATACCGTCCGGGAGGTTCTCGATACAGTCGGTGCGTTGTGTCAACGTCACGGCCTATCGGCATTGGAGGACTTTCTGGAAAGCTGTCGGGCGTTCGCCCAGGAAAAGACGCTGAACGTAGCGGTACTGGGACGATTCAAGGCCGGCAAGAGCAGTTTTCTGAATCACCTCGTGGGCCGGCCCTTGTTGCCTGTTGGAGTTATCCCCATTACGGCGATCGTTACCGAGATTCAGTGGGGACCGCATGAGCGCGCTGTGATCGAATTCGCCGACGGGCGCAAAGAGGATGTCGCGTTGGACCGGATCGGCGAGTTCATCTCCGAAAGCCTGAATCCCGAGAATGCTAAACGGGTGGCGCGCGTGCGTGTTGAACTCCCCACAATGGAGCGCTATCGCGGCATCCGTTTCGTCGATACGCCAGGCCTTGAGAGCGTTCTTGAACATAACACCGATGCGTCTCTGGAGTGGCTTCCCAATGTGGGCATGGCGCTGGTCGCTGTGGGAGTGGATCCACCGCTTTCCCAGCACGACATTGAACTGATCCGCAACCTGGGCCGTTACACGCCGAACATCTCGCTGTTGCTGACCAAGGTGGATGTGCTTGACGAGAACGAGCGCGTGCAGGTTGTGGAATTCGTTCGAAAGCAACTGGCCCGCTACTGGAACGACGCCGTGCCGGTGTTTCCGTACTCGGTCCGGCCAGGCCATGAACACCTCTGGGCGGAACTCGACGCGAGCCTGCTCTCCCGGCTCGGCGCGGAAGCCGGACAACAAAGGGCGGCCATCCTGGCCCATAAGCTCAGCTCGCTGGTAGACGAATGCGCCGGCTATTTGAACGTTGCGCTGAAGGCTGCCGAGGTGGCCGACACGGAACGGGAGCAACTAAGCCAGAAGATCCTCGGGCAGAAGGAGGCGCTCGACGATTCACGTTTGAATCTGAAGCTGATCGTCCGGCATACGGCTGGAACCGCCAGGTCCGCTTTCGAGGCTTTGCTCCGGCCCGAAGAAAAGCCGTTGCGGGAACGCCTTCACCAATCCCTCGAAGACGAATACCCAGCCTGGACGCGAAGCCTTGGCTACGCCACCGAGCAGTTTGACGGCTGGCTGCGTGAGAAGTTGACGTGCGCCATGGAGGCGGTCTCACGGAAACACCACGATGAGTTCGTGGAGCCCGTCCGCCGGGCCAGCCGCCAGCTCTCCCAGTCCTTACAGGACTTCCGGAACCGGCTTTCGGACCGGCTGCTGGAGACACTTGGTGTGCCGCTGCGAACTACCGAGATCGAACTGCACACAGAAGACCCTAAAGCACCCGATGTCCGTGTCGGCATGATCTTCGACCGCAACTGGGAACTGCTGTCGTGGCTGATTCCGATGTTCCTCGTCCGCAACATGTTGCTGCGGCACTTCCACGCGAAGGTAGAAGACCTTGTGGCCACCAACTTGTCCCGGCTCGTGGCTCAATGGGAGGAAATCAACCACAGCGCGCTGCGCGCGCTGGAGAAGGAATCCACTCGCCGGCTGGAGGGGTTGATCGGTACCATTGAGAAGCTGATCGCGGCGGCAGGGCGGCAGGCGCCTGAAATCCGAGCGGACGTCGAACAGCTTGATTCGCTGCGAAGGCAGTTGAGCGGAGACTAACGATCACAGCCGTCCACCGGCCCGGCAGTCAGTTCGTCCAGGTGGCGGCGCATCCGTGCTAAATCCTCTTCGTTCAATGACTGGCTTTCCAGACAGCGCACCAATTGAGCCCTGTAAGCATCAGCCGACGATTCGAACCCTTGCTGAAGGTCGTCAAGCACTCGAAACACCCAGGCATTGAGCCCACGGCTGTATGCGCTGAAGGCGTCGTCAATCTTCCCGGCCAGATGCCCGTTGAGCATTCGCGCCACATGACTGCGCATGATCACGCGTGGCCATTTTATGCCCGGCGCTGCGAACCGGACCTCAGGTAGGGCAATCTCGAAGCGAGGCATATCTCGTACATGCTCCTCTAGGTTTGTGTCCACAGGTTCGGATGTGTCCCGCAGTGCATTCGCGGCCTGTATCAGGGCCGACTGAAGGTCACATGCCAGTCCGTTGAGTAATCCGGAGAGTCGCATGCCAGCAGCGGCCGCCACTTCCCCGGCCACCTTGCGGATCATCGTCTGATCCGGCTGAAAGTCGGCATGCTGCTCCTTCCAGGCGTCAAGGACCGCCTCCACGATTTGTTGTCGCGCGTGCGCGCCGAGCGCACGAATATCATTGGTGATCTGGGAGGCGCTCCGGCGCGCTTCGTCGATCTTGCCAGCCGCCAGACGCAGTGCCCGCTCGGCCTCTTCGATCGGTTTTCTGGAATGACACCGCACGGCGGCATTGCCGTCCAGCCGTGCGCGTATGGCCGAAATCACTGACTCTCGCAACACGCCGGCTTTCCGACGCACTGACTCGCGGGCCAGATCTCGATGGGCCGCCATGAGCGGATCCAAGTGTTGCTGGAACCAGCCGGCCAGTAACGACGCTTCCTGGAGCGATGTGCTGACGGGATGAACATCGATATGCATGCCAAGGTTCTTGAGGATCTCTTTTTGTGTGTATTGGATGGCTTTGGCGCGGTCCGCCGGTTCGAGCAAGTCTGCCTTGCTGAGAAGCGGCAGTGCGGGGATGCCGGCTTGCGCGAGGGCTTGGATGGTGTTCAGGTCCTCGTCGTTGATCGGGCTGGCGGCGCTGATGAGTACTATGCCCATGTCGCACTGCGGCAGATATGCCTGTGTTTCGGCTGCGCCGGCCGTCGCCAGTGCGCCGATGCCAGGTGTGTCCACTAGCGCCAGGCCGTCGTGCAACCGCGGGCTGGGAAGTCCGACCACCAGTTTGGTGACCCCCAGCCGGTTGCCCGGATTTTGCTCCTCGCTGGCATAGAGCGCGAGGTCGCCGATCGGATGTTGTTCGGTAGGTCTGCCCAGCGTGGCCACTTGCAGAAACGGGTTTTCACTGAAAATGAGCCGCGTGGGCACGGCTGTGATCGGATTCACTCCAACCGGCAGAACCGCTCTGTCCAACACACGGTTCAAGAGTGATGACTTGCCGCTGCTGACCCGGCCAAAGACGGCAATCTCGAATGTGGGGGCCTCCATCTTTTCGACGAGGTTCAGCAGTTGCGCACGAAATTCGGCGAGATTGTCCTCTGTGATGATCCGATCGAGCATTCGAAGCAGTCCGGCCTCGTTCGTGGTCTGGACAAGCCGCTGAAGCCGCACTTGAAGATCGGCATTATCGCCCAGCGCGAGAGCCCGCTCCAAACTGCCGATCAATCCCTCAAGCTCGCTGCTTAAGCCGCGCAACTCCGCCTCCGCCGCTTCAGACAACTCCCCGTACCCGCGCAGATGCTCCGGCGCCATCTCTTCAGCCGTAATGCGCAACATCATCAGTGTTACTCGGATTGAATGCAGCGCACCCAGATGGGTCTCGTGGTGCGAAATCCCTAACGCCGAAAGGGAACGGCCGAGGTGCGCGCGAAACCGGCTGGAGTGAGCGCGGATCAGACGGGCTTGGTGAAGTGCCACGTCCGGGCGATACTTCGGGAAAAGGGATTTCGATTCCGCGGCATTGAGGATGGCCTCAATATCGGAAAGAAGGTCGTCAGCGTAACGGGCGCTTGCCAGAAGGCGCCGCTTGTGGGATTCGTTGAAGTTCTCCGCTGCTGCCACTTCGTATATCCTCCATCATCCTCTTTGGCCGACATACGGCCCAAGCCAGAGGTTCGAAGGGCTCCGGTGTGGACACAGCTCCTGGCACGGGAACCCATTGCAGGAGTCATCTGCCTATCGGGCGGTTTAAGGCGAACTCCAACGCCTTCGTCTTCATTATCGCTTGCGATTACCGGACGAACAACGACCGGGCGCGATTGGGAGCCTTCTGGCTTGCATGCGCCCGGGTTGGCGCATATGGCCGTGTCAAGTCATTTAACCCGGTACCCGAACGGGGTTGAGTTTTGGGCCGAGTTACCCCTTTCTGTCATCCTTCCAGGAGACGGTTTGTTGCAGTTGCCGCTCCTTGATCTGTTCGCGGAGTTAAATCTGGTTTTTGCGGCAATAGCCGGCAAACAAGTAGTTGATGAGGCCGGAGTCATTGCTCGCGCAGCGAACCAAAGGGTGCACGAGTTCCCCCCCCGAATTTGACGGGTGCCGTGGCTAACCACTGCTGATGCAGCCGTTTGCGAGGATTGCAAAGCGGCAAGGGACGGAATCCGTGGTAGGAGGTTTTTTTGCTAGAACATCCAGGCTGTCAAGGACCCGTCCCGCATGCACGATAGCAAAGTTCGGTCCCGGCTGGAAGCGCAGTTGACGAAGTTCTCCTCGGAACTGAGCGGGGGCCTGCCGGAGCCCCCCGGCCGGTTCGTGTCGCAGATACTGTTCGGCATCCAGTCGAGCCAGGATGTGAAGCTGAGTAACATCGGGCGCTCCCTCCAGGAAGAGATTCCGCTGATCCGAAGCGAGAAGCGTCTCTCGCGTGATTTGAAGAGCTCCGCGTTGGAGAAAGAGCTGACTCTTCCGTTGGTCGGGATGAGAAGCACGCGCGTCCAGGCCAATACTGTGCTGGCGCTAGACCTGAGCGACATCCGCAAGGAGTATGCCCAGAAAATGGAGCACCTGGCGACCATCCGGGATGGCAGTACGGGCGAACTGCACCAGGGCTATTGGCTCTGCGACGTGACTGCGGCCGAGGTGAGCGGCAGCGAAATCGTGCCTCTTTATCAAAAGCTGTTTTCGGTGGAGGCAAAGGACTTCCATAGCGAGAACGCCGAAGTCCTGGCTGCCGTCGATCTGGTCCGGTCCCACACGCAGGGGCGAGGAATCTGGACCATGGATCGCGGCGGCGACGGCAATGATCGCACGATTCTTGCCTCTCCGTGACGCTACCCGACGGAACAGAGCGGCCAAGTAAGTGTTGTGTGTATGGGACCGCCGCCCAAATCGCCTGGCACAGAACTCGCCGGAGCCAGCGACTGCCCTCGCGTGTTTTGCCCGAGTAGTTCTTGCCGGCGCTCTCGTGGTTCCCTGGGCACATGCCTGCCCAGGAGGCCAGATGTTGCGCTGTCGGGAACTGCTTCATGTCGACACCCATTTCCGCTACCAGAGCGCTCGCTGTGATCTTGTCCAAACCTGGAATGGCAGTGAGCCGTTCGACAAGATCGCTGAACGGTTGACTCCGTTCTTCGATCTCCTGTCCGAACCTGGCGATCTGGGCATCCGGAGAGTGCCACTTTTCGAGCAGTTGGGCCCACTGGAAACGGTGATGTCCCTCGAGGACTTTCTCGATGCGGTTGGAGACCGTTGCTCTCTGCTGCGCGAGGATGGCGCGGTTTCGATTGAGGTCACGCAGTTCCCGGATCGGTGCCGGCGGCACGAAGCTGCCTTTCAGCAATCCGTGTTGCAGCAGGCCGGCGATCCACTCACAATTTTTGGTGTCCGTCTTCCGGCCGGGACGCGGTGGACGCCGGAAGAGAAAGAATCTCCCTCGCGTGCTCACCTGTCGAGGCAGGGGCGACAACCGGTTGTTCCTGAGGGCGTCCGGGGCAAACTATCGATCAGACTCGCGGCACCAAGATCCCGCGGCCTCGTTCGCATCACGGCCGTTGAGAGCTTAGCGCACTCCGCCCAACCCCATTTTCATCGTCGCTTGTGTCCCCCAGGGCATGTACAACTACCGATCTTTTCGCAGCCTTGAACTGGAAGGCATCGAGTCCAGAATCAATCGATCACTTCGGCCGGTTGTCCCAGGAGTTGGACGATGCTACCGCCGGTTGGGCGCTTCTCGCACTTCGTAAAGTTCGGGATCGAGCCGCGCTGCGGCACTTCGCGATGGCGCTGGAACGCGCCGATGAAGAAGTGCGGCACCAAGCCATGGCGGGACTGGCCGAATTTGCGAACGGCCACTGGGTGGTAGCGCCGGCAGGAGGAGCCGTCCAGCCAGGTGACCCCGAGAAGACTCCATTCACAACTGCCGATACACTTGTCAATTTCGCAACCATGGAGAAGTTCCGGAGGAGTCCTGACCAGCGTGTGGATTTCTGGAAGGCGTGGTGGGTGGCCAACAAGGCACAAATCACCGGCCGGTAGGGTCCGCCGCCGAAGCCGTACCGATGCCGAATTGCGCGTTACGGCGTTCCCGTGGCTGGCCCAGTGAACCGCTTTCCAATACAACTTGGGTATTGACAAAACCGGCCTCCAGGCTTACTCATTGAATAGCTGGAGGTGCACAATGCTGGCAGCTAAACTGGTTTCACTGATCGAGGGCCACTGGGAAGGAATCGCGTCGACGACCATCAGGAAACTCCGCCAGGACCGCGCCTTCGAGCACATCGGAGGCCTGCCGGATTCCGAGCTTCTGGAATGGGGCGAAGGCATACTGCGCAACCTGAGCCGCTGGATCCTGGAAGGCCGCGAGGCCGAAGTCGCCGAACGCTACGAGCACATGGGCAAACTGCGGTTCCACGAAGACGTGCCATTGCACGAAGCCGTGCGAGGGCTGCAGATACTAAAGGACATCATGGTGGAGTTCGTGCGCAACCAGGGCATCGGCCACACGACCATCGAGATTTATGCCGAAGAGGAACTCGAACACAGCGTAGGCAAGTTCTTCGATTGCCTGGTTTACCACCTGGTTCACGGCTACGAAGCCGAGCTCCGCAAGGTGGCGCACATGATGGTGTAGGTCTTCGGAGCGAACGGTACGGCGCGGGATTTCGGCGTACAATCTTCCTGAAGGAGCCGTCATGCTTATCGTTCTTGTGCATGTTCGCGTGAAGCCGGAGTGCGTGGAGGCCTTCCGTAAGGCCACTGTCGCCAACGCAAGTGAGAGTGTCAAGGAACCCGGGATCGCGCGCTTCGACGTCATCCAGCAGAATGACGACCCCACGCGGTTCATCCTGGTGGAGGTCTACCGCGACGCCGAAGCACCCGCGCGCCACAAAGACACCGAACACTATCAAACCTGGCGGGATGCCGTGGCCGACATGATGGCCGAGCCGCGCATCAGCTACAAGTACTCGAACGCTTTTCCCGGCGACGAGGGCTGGTAGGCCCGGCATGAGCTTCGAATTCGCCACCGCCACACGTGTGATCTTCGGGGCCGGGGCCGCGCGCGGGCTGCCGGTTCTGGCTTCGGCGTTCGGGCGTCGCGTCCTGGTGGTGAGCAACGCTTCACAGCCCTGCCCCGGGCCGCTCGAGTGCGTGGAACTGCGCGTCGAGGGCGAACCGACGGTGGCGTTGGCCCGCGAGGGAGCCCAGCTTGCGCGTGAACGGGGCGTGGATGCCGTAATCGGATTCGGAGGCGGCAGCGCTATCGACGCGGCCAAGGCGATCGCCGCGTTGGCGGCCAACCCTGGCGATCCTCTGGACTACCTGGAGGTGATCGGCCGCGGGCAGCCGCTCGATCGGCCCTCGCTGCCGTTCATCGCCGTCCCTACCACCGCAGGAACGGGCGCGGAAGTGACCCGAAACGCGGTGCTGGCCTCGCCGGAGCATCGCTTCAAGGCGAGCCTGCGCAGCCCGCATCTGCTCGCGAAAGTCGCGCTGGTCGATCCCGAATTGACCCTCGGTTTGCCGCCGGCCATCACGGCGTCTACCGGTCTGGATGCGCTGACGCAGTTGATCGAGCCATACGTTTCCTCGCGCGCCAATCCGCTCACCGATCCATTGTGCCTGGATGGCATGCGCCGCGCCGCGCGTGCGCTGCCGGTGGCCTTCCACGATGGCGGGAACATGGAAGCGCGCACAGCCATGTCGCTGGCGAGCCTGTTCGGCGGCATGGCTCTGGCCAACGCCGGACTGGGTGTGGTGCACGGTTTCGCCGCACCCATCGGAGGGATGTTTCCGGCGCCGCACGGCGCGGTCTGTGCCGCCCTGCTTCCGCACGGCATGGAGGCGAACATCCAGGCGCTCCGCTCGCGCGCGCCCGAACACGAAGCGGTGACGAGGTATACGGAGGTGGCGCGCACACTCACCGGCGATAGCGCGGCTGAAGCGCACGACGGACCCGCATGGGTGGCGCGCCTGGTGCGCGAACTCGCCATTCCGCCGCTCGGCGCCTACGGCATTACCGAGAGAGATGTGCCTGAGTTGGTCGAGAAGGCGTCCCGTGCCAGCAGCATGAAAGCCAATCCCATACAACTCACGGCTGAGGAATTGACCGAAGTCCTTCTGCGAGCGCTCTAGCGATCGACAGCAACGTAAAGCTTCTGCGAGCCGCTGATGCCGCCCAGCGTGAACGTCAGAGCCTGATTACCGCTCTCGGCGACCGTGGGCACTACCAGGTTGATCTGGTAAACGCCGACAGCGTTGGGGGCCAGGCCCGCGTACGTCACCGCGGCCCGCGCTCCGCCCACGTATACTTCCAGGGGATACTCGGTGGAGTTCAATGCCTGAACCACCTCGCCCGCGCTGTAGTTGGGCGTGACCGGTCCGAAGCCCACGCCGTAAAGTGTGATCGCCTCCCCAGGCCGGGCTGGACGTGCGTTGATACCCTGCACGGCGCCCGAAGGCAGTGCGAAGGTGGCGCCGTCCGGAAACACTGCGCCCGCGAACTGCATGCCGCTGAGCTTGAACAGGCTCGGAGCATAGATGCCCGGCTGCGTGGAATTCACCGTGAGCGAATAGGCGGTACTGGTCCCAGCCGAAGTCGTCACCGTCAATTGCTTCTGTCCCGCCGTGAGAGTGGACGGCAACTGCACATTCAACTGGCCTGGGCTGACATAGGCGATGTAAGCCGGTTGGCCGTCGATCGTCACGCGAGTTCCTTCGAGCGATGTGGGCGCCATGCCGGAACTGAAGTCGCTATCGGTCCACGAACGTGCGCGGGAAGCCAGGTTCGTGCCGTAAATCTCCACCCAGGCTCCGGGAGCGACGGAGGAAAACGCACCAAATTCCCCAGCGGTCACTACGCCCGCCGCCTTGATCGCCGGCACAGCGCTACCGCTGGAAGTGTCGGTCGGGGTAAGCAGGCGGATCTTGTTGTTCTGCGTATCGGCCAGGTATAGGTTGCCGGCCGAATTCATCAGGATCGCGCCTGGAAATCTGAGCGCGGCGCTGGTTGCCAGGCCGCCATCGCCCGTCGAACCGTAACGGCCGTTACCGGCGATGGTCCGGATGATTCCATCCGAACCGACGTAGCGCACGCGGCTGTTCACCGTATCCACAATGTAGAGGTTGCCGGATTTGTCGACGTACACGTCGTTCGGATATCCCAGCGTGGCCTCGGTTGCCGGCCCGCCATCGCCTGAAAAGCCATAGGCGCCGCTGCCAGCCACCGTGGTGATGATGCCGCTTTTGTCGATCTTGCGGATGACGTGGTTGTTGGAGTCGGCAACATAGAGGTTGCCGGCGGAATCGAACGCCAGGCCTTCCGGGTACCGGAGGCGCGCTTTAGTAGCAGCCCCGCCGTCGCCTTTGTAACCAGCGGTGTTATCGCCCGCGAAGGTGGTGATTGTGCCATCTGTGGCCACCTTTCGGATGACGTGGTTGTACGTGTCGCCAATGAAGATGTTCCCGGAGGAGTCGACCGCAAGGCCGGTCGGATAGTTCAAATGCGCAGCCGTAGCCTTGTCATCGTCGCCGGAATAGCCCGCGTCGCCCGTTCCGGCCACCGTGCTGATGTTGCCGCTCGATGCTACCAAGCGGATGCGGTGATTGACCGTGTCCGCGATAAGAAGACCGCCCGAAGAGTTGAACGCAACGTGCGTAGGGTAGTTCAATTGCGAACTCGTGGCGGCCACCGCATCGGCCGTGTACCCGCAAGTCCCATTACCAGCGACGGTGCTGATAGTGCCGTCGGCGATTTTCCGTATGCGGCAGTTGACCTGGTCGGCGAAAAACAGCGTCCCCGAACTGTCGAGCACCATGCCCCACGGCTCTTTCAGCCCGGCCTCGGATGCCTTCCCGGAGTCGCCGGAAAACTCCCCCGTGCCCGTACCCGCGAATGTCGAGATGATATACTTCGGCGCCGTCTGTGCCGGCAGCACCACCGGCAACAGAGCCGGAATGGCGGCCAGGAACAACGTCAGAAGTATCCGGATTGGCCGAAGCCCAAAAACTCTTTCAATCTTCATGGAACCGCGTCTCACCTGTGGCTTTGCCCTTTGCGGACACATTACGCCCGCTTGCACGTGAATCCTTCTGGACGAAGGATTCGGGCTGAAGGTTTCCCGATCTTTGAGGATAACACGCGTTCCTGGGCCGCGGACCCGGCCCCTATCCCTTTGATTTCACGCCACGATGTCCTGCGATAGAATTCACTCAGGTATGGCTATGAACCGCCGCAACTTTCTTGCCGCTTCGGCGGCGCTTGTTCCCGCTTCCGCGCTCGGCCGCGCCGCTTCCCCGCCTCCCGGCGACCGTGTGAACGTCGGCTTCATCGGCGTTGGCGGCCGTGGCAATGGCCTGATCACGGATTTCCTGCAACACGCGGATTGCCAGTGCGTCGCGGTCTGCGATACTTTCCGCGACCGGCGGGAAAGCCGCGCCCGTCGGATCGAAGAAGCCTACGCCAAGAAGAGCGGCGCTGCCTCCTACAAGAGCGTGGCCATGTATAACGATTTCCGCGAATTGCTGCAGCGCAAGGACATCGATGCGGTCGTGGTCGCCACGCCCGATCACTGGCACATCCCCATCCTCCTTGCGGCCGTGCAGGCCGGGAAGGCCGCGTACGTGGAGAAGCCCCTGAGCCCATCGATCCGGTGGAACTTCAAGGCTCGCGATGTCATCCGCCAGACCGGACGCGTCTTCCAGTACGGCACGCAGCAGCGCGGCGCGGTCCACGTGCGCTATGGCTGCGAACTGATCCGTTCGGGCGCCATCGGCCAATTGCACAGCGTCGAGGTTGTTGCACCCACCGGTCAGCCCGGCGGCGTTACCACGCCCATGCCCGTCCCGGAAGGCTTCGACTATGAAATGTGGCAGGGCCCGGCGCCGGTCCGGCCCTATACCGACGACCGCTGCCTGCGCCCCGGTCACTATCACATATACGACTACTCCATCGGGTTCCTCGGCGGGTGGGGCGCGCATCCGCTGGACGTCCTGGATTGGGGTCTGCCCCGGCCCATGGTCCCGGTCGAGTACGAAGGCACGGGCCTGATCCCCAAGGAGGGCCTCTACAACACGGTCATGAACTGGAATGTCCGCTGCCGGTACGCGGACGGGCTCACCCTGACCTTCACCACCGGTTCGGATTCGACGACCTTCCACGGAACCGAAGGCTGGCTGCGCATCTGCCGCAACAAGATCGAGTCGGAACCCGCGTCGCTCGCCGCCGCCGCACTCGAAGTCAGCCGGTTCGGGGTGATGGGGCGCAACCACACGCGCAATTTCCTGGATTCCATACGCGGCCAGGCCACGCCGGAGAGCCCCATCGACTGCGCCGTCCGGTCAGATCTGATCAGTGGCCTTTCGGACATCGCCGTGCGCACCGGCCGCAAGATCCGTTGGGATCCGGCGAAGGAAACCATAGTGGGCGACGCCGAGGCCGCCCGAATGCTCGACCGGCCGTTGCGCAGGCCGTGGAAGTTGTGATCGCGCGCGCTCAATGCAGCGCATGTGACTGCGCATCATTCGCCGGACATGCCTTTGCGCAGAAGCGCCGTGACGCGCTATCAACGGCGATTATGAATCCACGCGGGTCGAACTCCGCAGACCGCATCCCGATCACTTTAGGCCATCGACCGTGATAAATAACATTTCGTGTGCCCACTCGTCGGATTTGTACTTTTTTTCGTAGTCCAGTTTTACGGAGTTCCTTGTGACGGCTACTTTGCCATAGGTAAGATCGTCTCGTCGCCAGAGCGTCTTAACGTCGGTGCCGTCGAATGCGTACAGCCGCAGCTTCACGCGGCTACCGGTATCGCCGAAGGTTTTACCCCATACCAGGAACCACGCCTGGCATGGCAGTCCGGCGTCCATGGCGGCTGCTGAGAACGTGCAGCCATCGAAGTCCGGATTCGCCTGCGCTTTCAATATTCGATTACCTCACAGCTTCCCGTCCCCTTTTCCCTGAGAGGCTGAGCCCGGCGGTTGGCCGGGATCTGAGGCCGAGGTCTCCGGGCCGTTCCCGCAGGCAGCCACAGACCAGCATGGTCTCCGCGCAAACGGTGTAAATGGTTACTGTCACTCCCGTCACCCGGTTTCCGCTTTTTCCGTTTTCCCGGTTTTCCGTCACCTAGTGGCCTGTCCCCAAGTAACCGATAGCAGCGCGGCATCGCCATATACTTATG
>CAYLLB010000085.1:0-15286 GCA_964384215.1 uncultured Solibacteraceae bacterium
CACGTCCTTTAATCTGAACTTCCAGTGTGACATCACACCGGCTCCGCTGCGAGCGACCGAAATGAGGGGCGGCTGTAACTCTTTGACGCGCCCTTGCTCGCATTTTTTGTGCCTCCATCATCTGTTGCAGCAGAACCAGTGCCGTGTCCGCGATGACGTCGCCGGCGGGTTTCCGATACGGCGGTTTCATCGCGTGGCGGAAGAAAGCCGACATGTACTCTCGATCCCCCACGTCTTCGCTGGTGCCGATGTAGTTCGGGTAGGCCGCGTTGCAGTATGCGGCCGGGATGGTCAGCGCGTAAGGGCTGCCCTCGCGGATGCGAAGGCCGATGCGTACGAACAGTTCCGCCGGCGTGGCAACAAACACGGCTTCTCCGAACCCAAGGCCCCCTTTCCCTCACCGGAGATTTTGCAGAACGGTCCTCGCCGTCAAGGGTCCGCTTCGCCGCGCAAAACCGGCGCGCCCTTGACCGCTCCGGGCCGTTCTGCGAACGCAACCTGATGTGAGGGAAAGGGGGCTCTTGAACTGGCGCTATGTAGTGCCTCCCGCTGGTAGGCAACGGAGGCTGGGTGGGTGGGGAAAATTCAGCCAGCCTTGACAAAAATGGCCACTACTGCCACGCGCTGCTAATTGCTTATGTGGAAATGGGCACACTCCTCAGCCGTCCGGCTGTCATTCCCGCTGAGATAACGGATGAAGCACTCGTGCTGTTCATCGAGCAACTCGGGAGTTAAACCCGGACGTTTGGTGGAAAAGAAAGATCCGTAAGCGAAGAACGATGCTGTGAGGTTACGCATGGTCGCGACGAGCCGCGAATTGCCACTCCGCCTCCAGATGAGGTCATGAAAATCCATGTCGGAACGGCTGCAAGCCTGGAGCCGGTTCTCCTGCCATGCTTTGACAAGTTGATGCTTGTGGTTTCGTAGCTCGTCCAGATCTTGAGGTTGCACATGCGGCCGGGCAATCTTGAGGGCAGTGGCTTCGAGTGGAATGCGAACCTCGATCAATTCGCGCAGGTCCTCTTGCGTGAACTCCACGACCGAGAAACCCCGGTTTGGCGAGTGCAGAACGAGTCCGGTCTGAACCAACGATAGCAGGGCTTCCCGAACGGGACCTCGACTCACTCCCATCTCAACGGCGAGTTCTGCCTCCGATAGCGATTGGCCCGCCTTGAACCTGCCGTCGAGCAGCGCCCGTTTGAGAGCCTCTTCGACGCTGCGCCGCATGGATACCGCCTTTACCTTGGGAAGGATTCGCGTGGCGATCGCCATGAGATGATAGTATTCTACAAACAGAAAACTGTCAACAAAATACTTTCGACTGTTTGAAAATAGTTGTACGCTGACATAAGACCTTTGTATACAATATGTTAAGAGAAGTAAGCGGTCGGAGACCTCCCGATTCTAGGAGGTCTTCCAGTCAAAGACGGCAGCTACAAGCGTCTTGGAGTGCTCTTTGGCCATCTCGTACGCTTCCTTCATGCGGCGGGCGGGCAACCGGTGCGAGATGATCTTTCCAAGAGACAACTCGCCTCGCGCCATCAGGTCGAGAATGTACTCCAGGTTCCGGCGCAGATTGAACCGAAGGTCGCCAGGATCGCATTCGACCCTGGGCGAACCTCCCGATCCGAGCAGGGTCAGTTGCTTGGCGTAAAACCACTGCGGATCAAGCGGATTGAAGTCGGGCGCCGCTTGTCCCCGCCCCGGGAAACCCAGAATGCTGATCCGGCCGGACGGACGGACATTCTCCACGGAAAAGCGATACGCATCCCAGGGATTGGCGGTAAGGACGACAAGGTCGGCACCGCTCGAGCCGAACTCGCGTTTCAATAGTTCGGCAATACCTGGATCGTTCGCCAGACCGGCCGCATGCGCGCCTACTTTGAGAGCCACGTCACAGCGCACCTGCGAGTTGCCGACAGCCACCACGCGCGCACCCATGGCGCGCGCCAGTCCTACGGTTGACAGGCCGATCACGCCGAGTCCCACTACCATTACGTTTTCCCCTGCTTCGTAACGCGCCTGCCTCATCCCGGCCAAGCCTAACTGCGTGAGGTAGGCGAGGGATGCCTGATCCGCAGGCACGCCGTTGGGAATGGGAACCAGGACTTCGTCCGCCCGGGCGATGTAAGCCGCCATATGCGGCTTCATGGAGAACACGCGAACTCCCGGTTCGAGGTTCTTCACCTCGGCGCCGGCCGCGACGACGGTGCCGACATTGGAATAGCCGACTTGCCTGGGATAGTCCGGAGCGCCAGGTACATAAGTCGAGTTTCCCAGGTAGTTGCCCAAGTCCGTGCCGGTGCTCAATGCTGACACGTCGGTCGAAACCAGCACCTGGTCCGATCCCAGTCGCGTCTCGTCGATTTCGTATTCTTCCATGCGCAGGTCGCCCGCGCCGTACATCATCGCTTTCAGTGCTTTCAACATTGGCCGCTCGATTGGATTCTCACACCTGTCGCCGGCGCGTGACAAGCTGAGTCCGGATACACGCCCACCCTCTGTCCGGTTGGCTGGACAAGGAAAGGACCGGAGGGACCGTGTCCAACGGGGTGGACTCCCTACCCGGCTTGGCGCCTGATCCACGTTTTCTCGCACCAGCCGGAGCTACACTGATAGATTCATAGCATCGGGCCGGATTCCCAAGAGTATGAATATCCAAGAGATCATCAATTCCCGGTTGGACGGTACAACCAAAGGATTGCCGTTTGATACGGCGGTATCGCCCGCGACGGTGGCTGAGAAAAAGTGGAATGTTCTGCGGCAGGACCTCCACTTTCCGCTCCTGGTGTTGAAAGAAGCGCCGCTCGATTACAACATCAAGGCCATGGCCCGCTGGTGCGCGGACAATGGTTTTCTTCTCGCACCACATGGCAAGACCACTATGTGCCCGCAGATCTTCCAGCGTCAGCTTGAAGCGGGCGCTTTCGGGATCACGGTGGCCAATGTCTCGCAGCTTTTGGTCTGCGCCCGGTTTGGGGTGAAGCGGATCCTTGTCGCCAATCAGATTGTCGGAACGGCGAATGTGCGATCGCTCGTAGGGGCGATGAACGCGGACGCCGGCCTGGAGTGTTATTGCCTTCTGGACAGTGTGGAAGGCACGCGCCTGCTGGCCGGCCTGATGCAAGAGTGCGGCGCCCAGCGCCCTGTCAAAGCGCTGCTTGAGTGGGGGAGGAAAGACTGGCGCACAGGAGCGCGTACCCTCAGTCAGGCGCTCGACATCTATGAAGAGATCCTCAAGAACCCGGACCAGTTGACGTTCGGCGGGATTGAAGGTTATGAGGCGCTGGCTCACGACCCGGCAGGAGAGGAAGCCGAGGTCCAGCAGACCAGGGAGTTCCTTAACGCGGTCGCACGCTTGACCACTGAGATCTCCGTCAGAAGACACGGCGAGCTTGCGGGGCTGATTCTCAGCATCGGCGGTACCAGTTACCTGGACTTGGTTTGGGAGGTTCTGACCAGGCTCGACGGGCAGTACAAGCCGGTCTTGAGAAGCGGCTGCTATGTGACTCACGATCATGGTTTCTACGCGGAAAGAATGGCCGCAATTCAATCGCGAAACCTGGCGAAGAGTTCAGTACCCGTATTCAGGCAGGCGCTCGAACTATGGTCGTACGTCCAATCGATCCCAGATGAAAATTGCGCGATCCTGACCTTCGGCCGGCGCGACTGTCCCTATGACGTCGGCCTGCCGCGTCCTCTTTGCGCGGTTGCGCCGGAAGAAGGCTTGGATGGCGCTCGAAGCCTGGAGCCGGCGCAGATCACGGCTGTCAACGATCAGCATGCCTTCATGTCGTTCCCTGGCGGAGTGAGCTTGCAAGTTGGAGACAAGATCTGCTGCGGCATCTCCCATCCATGCACAGCGTTCGACAAGTGGCGGGCAATCCCGTTAGTCGACCAGAACTACAACGTCATCGACTTGTATCTCACTTACTTCTGACCTCAAGCGGGCGACGGGTTTGCTGCATCTTGAACTCCGCGCCAGGACCTCGCAGGTCCTCAGACATATTACTCAGCTCTGTTGGCTTCAGCTGTGCTGCTTCTGGCGAACTAGCGACCGACAACGCTGGAGGAGAGGGTACACCATGACTTGCTGATGCTCCTCTGGTACGGCGTGTTCGACCAATTGTCCTTTCAGGTGAACGGGAGCACCGTAACATTGATGGGCAAGGTGGCCCGGTCCGTTCTGAAGAGCGATGCGGCGAACGTGGTCAAACGTATTCCCGGCGTCGCATCCGGCGCAGACAAAGCTGAGGTGCCGCCGTTATCTCCATTCGACGACCGGATTCGCCTGTCTGAGTTCCGGGTAGTGTTCGCCAACTCGGCATTGTTCCGCTGCCGGGTGGCGGGCCCGGTTGCGCCCATTCGGATCATCGGGGAGAACAGAGATTTGATTCTGGAAGGTATCGTTGCCGGCACCGGCGCCAGGCCCATCCCGCGCCGGGGATCACGCGCAAGGTTGCGTTCCGTCAGAGGATCGCACAGACTGGATGCTTGGCGTTAGTGAACGAGTCCCGGCAGGCGTCGGAATCCAACAAAACCAGGGTCCTTGTCGCAAGGAAGTTGTGTAAGTCCTATGGCGAGATCGTCGCCGTGAACGGGATTTCATTCGACGTGTGCCGCGGGGAGATTGTCGGGATTCTAGGCCCCAATGGCGCTGGGAAGACCACCACTATCAACATGATTCTCGGCGTCCTCGAACCGGACTCGGGAAGCATTCGAATCGAAGGATTGGACCTCGCTACCCATCGCTCGCGTGCGCTGGAGCAGACCAACTTCGCGGCCGTTTACGCTCCGCTGCCGGGGAACCTGACGGTGTACCAGAACCTGCGAATCTTCGGCCTCATCTATGGAGTGGTGCATCTCGCGGAACGCATCGACGAGACGATCGAGCAGTTCGACCTCGTGAGATTTCGTGATACCCGGTGCGGTGCTTTATCCTCTGGAGAGCAAACCAGGGTGAGCCTCGCCAAGGCCACGCTGAACGGCCCGCGACTCCTGCTCCTGGATGAACCTACGACGTCGCTTGACCCCGCGGTGGCACGCGATATTCGCGCCATCATTCGCGAATATGCCACCAATGGCGAGCGCGGCGTCCTGTGGACTTCTCACAACATGTACGAGGTCGAAGCGGTCTGCGACCGCGTGCTTTTTCTCTCCCATGGGAAGATCCTTCTCGAAGGCAGCCCCAAGGAGTTGCTGCACGAGCACGGCAAGGCGACGCTGGAGGACTTGTTCATCACCGTGGCGCGGGAACCCCTCACATTGGAGGAGCACTGAAATGGTGAACTGGCGGCGCATGGCGGCCATCACCCTGCGCTATTTCTATTTGTTGCGAGGTAGTCCCGCGCGCATTGTGCCACTCTTCGCCTGGGTGGGGATCGATATCGTCCTGTGGGGTTTCATCAGCCGTTACCTGAACACCGTGGCCTCGGCTGGCTTCAACTTCATCCCTGCTCTTCTTGGCGCAGTTCTTCTGTGGGACTTCCTTATCCGCATCATGCAAGGCGTAACGATGGCGTTCTTCGAGGATGTCTGGTCGCGCAACTTTCTGAACATCTTCGCTACGCCACTGTCCATATCGGAGTACCTCGGAGGTCTGGTACTCTCGAGCATCGCCACCAGCGTCGTCGGCCTGCTCGTGATGTTGATTCTGGCTACGACGGTTTTCGGCTTGTCCTTTTTCCTTTATGGCTTGTTGCTGTTGCAGTTCGTCGTCGTGTTGTTTCTATTTGGGATCGCGCTCGGCATCTTCGCCAGCGGAGTGGTGCTGCGCCTTGGGCCCGCCGCCGAGTGGTTCATCTGGCCGATACCAGCCCTGCTGGCGCCGTTCGCCGGGGTCTTCTACCCGCTCTCGACACTCCCGAAATGGATGCAGCACTTCGCGACTCTGCTGCCGCCCGCATACGTATTCGAAGGGGTGCGGGGAGTTGTCTTAGGCCGGGTGGCTCCCCATGCGGAGTTGGCGTGGGCCATCTCTCTCGCCATGCTCTACCTGATTGTGGCGTGCTGGTTCTTCGCACGCGTCTACCGGCATGCCGTACGGACAGGTTTGATCGCCCGCTACAGCGCCGAGAGCCTGAGCTGAAGGGTCACGCCGAGTCGCAGGATCCTCTTGCGCCCGCAATCAGACTGCTCCGAACCCCGAAAGCCCATCTCGCAAGGTGAGCACCGAGCTAGGCATGAAGTTCTCCTCGGGAGTCTGAAGGCCCAGGGCGAAAGCGAGCAGTGTGGCCCGCTCTCACGAGACTTGGCGGCAGCCGCCGCTGTAACTTGTTGAGAAGATGGTGGCCAGGGACGGAATCGAACCGCCGACGCCAGCCTTTTCAGGGCTGCGCTCTACCATCTGAGCTACCTGGCCGTGAGAGTTTTTATTGTAGCAAACTCGGGGGCGGTTAGCTCGCCGCACGCTCAAAAAATGCCAGGGATTCCTTCGCACAGCGATCCCAGGTGAAGCGGGCCGCCCGGACGCGGCCCCGTGCAGCCAGGTCCTTCGCTAAAGAAGGGTTCAATAACACGCGTTCCAATGCGGTCGTCATTTCCGTGACGCTCCGCGGGTCGATGAGCACAGCGGTATCGCTGGCAATCTCCGGCAGCGAACTGACGTTGGATGTGATTACCGGCGCGCCTGCCGCCATGGCCTGTGCCACCGGGAATCCAAACCCTTCGTACAGAGATGGATAGATGAACACTGCCGCACCCGCCGTCAGGAGCGGCAAGTCCTTCTCCGGCACATAGCCGAGATACCGCACCCCGTGAGGCTCGCTGTTCAGGCGGGCGATTACCCCCTCGCTCGACCAGCCCTTGGGCCCCACTACGACCAGGTCGAATTCGCCGCGCGTCGAGCTGCGAAGTTGTGCATAGGCGTCGAGCAGCAAACCTACGTTCTTGCGCGGCTCGATGGTACCCACGAAGAGGACGTACGGTTTCGTGAGACCGTAGACGGCTCGCACTCGCGAGACGTCATCGGATGCCACGTTGCGATAGGCGTCGTCCACGCCGTGGTAGATGACATCGACGCGGTCTGGATCGAAGCCCATCAGGCGCACGGCGTCCGACTTGGTTTGCTCTGAGACGGCGATCACACGGCGCCCGCTCTTCTTTAACAGTTCGGCGTAATGCAGCGTCGCAGCCACGTTGCCAGCGGTGTGCGTCTCGGGCATCAGCGAGCACGTGAAGTCGTGCAGCGTCCCGGTAAGCGGAATGGATCGCGGCGGATTCGCCGTGTGCAACGAAGCGTGAAAGACGTCCACACCGCGGATCGCAAAATCAAGTACCGGGTTACCCCGGATGTTCGAAAACAACACCCAGCCGATGCGCGCCCACGTGCCAGCACGGCCCAACGGCGATCTCTCGTGGGACAAAACGCCGATGGAGTCCAGGAAGGGATAAACGCCGACGGCTTCCCTTCCCGCAGCTTTCCAGAGGGCGCGGATCCAGTAGTAGACGTAGTTCTTTACGCCTGCGCTGCGGAGCAACAGACTGGTGCCGTCAATCAGTACCCGCATGATTGGTCAACAAGTACTTGCCTCCGCTCGACGCCACGCGATGAATGGCATCGGCGCCCAGCAGCTTGGCCAGCCGGTCCATGGCCGGCCCTTCCGCTAGCAAGTAGTACCGTTCCGGTCCCCGCCAGCGTGCCGGCAGATCGGCGTCCGTGATGAACACCTGCGGAGCGCCCGGTGCGTAGGAGCCGTATTCCAGATTGTTCACGCGGCCGTTCAACAGCAGCGCGCGCCGGTTGGTGTAAAAGAACACGGAACTGAATGTGTAGTACTGATTGTCAACGACCAACTCGCCGGGCGGGGCCTTCATGAGCGCTTCCGCTAGGGGGCGCGAACCCATGTACGGGTCGAACACCACCAGCGCAAGGCGCGCGGCGTGGAAGAAGAGCACCATCATGACTGTCACCGCCGCCCAACCGCGGGCGTCCCGGAAGCGCCATACCCCCACCGTCCCGATCAGGAAAGCCACGCCCGCCAGCGCGAGCGGCAGGCGCAGGTAAGCAAACGACTGGATAGTCAGGTCGCCCATGTGCCCCAGCGAAAGCGTGTAAGCCTCGGGGTGTTGTGTGAGCGCCTGCGAAATATCGCCGGGCGCAGGCACGCTCCACACCATCGCCAGCAGCGTGCAGCAGGCAGCCGCAGCCAGCGCGGTCACGATCGACAACACTAGTGCCCCGCGCCGCACCCAGGATCCGCCATCAGCGATCGCCGCACCTAACAGCAGCGCCAGCGCCGGATAACAGGGCATCGAGTAATACTCCTGCGTAGTTGAGAACGTGAAGAACACCAGCAGGAATCCGGTCCAGCATAATGCCAGCAGCCGCGCGCGGCCCGCGCGCGTCACGGGCCTTGCTTCGGATTTCAACGCCGCGGGCAGGAACACGCTCCAGGGGAACAGCCATAGCAGGTGGAACAGCCAGAAATGGAGGCGCGGCACCGTGTTGTAGTCGCGCGGCCAGCGCATGTTCAGAAAGCGCAGAATGTGCTCGTTGAAAAAGTAGAACCAGAAGAAGCCGCGATAGCTGCCTGGTTCGCTGTGCATGGTGAAGTCGAAATAAGGCGGATTGCGCAAGGTGGCCAGCACGTGCCACGGCGCCGCAATCAGGAGCACGATGACCGCCCCGGAGAATGGCCTCAGCCGCTGCCAGCTGCGCTTCACCAAGAGTTGGCGGGAGAGCAACAGGTAGAAGAACGCGGCGCCGCAAGGGAACACGGCGGCGATCAGGCCCTTGAGCAGCAGGCCCACGCCGATGCTGGCGGCCATGACGGCGGCCCACAGCCGCGGCCGTGGCTCGTCTTCATCAAGCGCACGCAGCAAGGCCCACATGGCGAGCGCGATCGTCAGCGTCAGCATGGCGTCGGGAATCTGTATGCGCGTGAACAGGAACATGCCCACCGACGTCGCCAGCACGATGCCGGCCCAGAAGCCGGCTTTGGCCGAGAATGCCCATCTACCGAAACGCGCGGTGAGCCAGGCGAGCGCCACTACGCTGAGGGCGAGCGGAATGCGCGCGGCCCAATCCGCCGTCCCGAAAATCATGTACGAGACGGCCATCATCCAGTAAATGAGCGGCGATTTTTCGAGATACGCCACGCCGTCCAGCCGCGCCGTCACCCAGTCGCCCGATTCGAGCATGTTGCGGGCGATCTGCGCCTGCACGGCATCCACGTCGTCCATCAGTCCGGGCGGGCTCACGATGCAGCCCAGGAAGATGGCCGCGGCCACCAAAATGAGGATTAGATCGAGTTTTGTGTCGCGGGAGCTTGCACTTTCCATCGCTTCATCCACAAGAAAAGGGTTAACAGACCCCAAAGGTGATAACCGAGATTGGCGCGCCGTTCCATGTGCCGCCGCAGGACATCCTCAACCGCGCTCCAACGGAAAAAGCCCGTGGCTTCCACCGTTTCGCGATTCAGCGTGTCCATGAGCAGCGGCCGCAACACGCTGCGGAACCAATCGTGCGCCGGGATGTCGAACCCTTCCTTGCTGCGCACCAGAATCGGCCGCGGCAGCTTATCGCGCATCAGTTCCTTCAGCAGATACTTTAATCGCGACCCGCGCACCTTGAACCTTTCCGGCAGAGTGGCTGCGAACTCGACGATCCGGTGATCTAGAAATGGCGGCCGTACCTCGAGCGAGTGCGCCATGCTCATGCGATCGCACTTGTACAGGATATCGTCGGGCAGATATGCCAACTGATCGATCCACATGTAGCGGTTGAGGACGCCCGTCGAGCGCGCCGGCGCCAGTGAATCATATATGCGCGCCACCGATGGCCAGCCGGGGTGGTTGCAGAGCCGTCTCTTTTGCGCCGTGGTAAACGTGCCGTTCCAATGAAGGTGCGCCACGTCGGCTTCGGCCAGCGATCCGGAGAGAAACCGTTTCAATTTGTACTCGAAGCTGATCTTGTCGTCGGACACCGGCCAGAAGCCGAGTGCGGCAAGCGCGGCCCGGCGCAACGGCGCGGGCGTCCAACGCAGCGGGCGCACCAGTTTGTCGGCGAGATAGGTGTAATAACCGCCGAACAATTCGTCGGCGCCTTCCCCGCTCAGAGCTACGGTGACGAACTGGCGGCTCATGCGCGAGAGAAACCACACCGGCAGTGCGCCGGCGTCGGCGCTGGGCTCGTCCGAGTAATAAGCCAACTGCTCGATGGCCGGCACGATTTCCACCCTGGGATTCAGATCGAATTCGTGGTGATCCGTCGCGTACTTCTCAGCGACCAGTCTGAAATACGGGCTTTCGTCGAAGCTGCGTCCCTCAAAGGAAACCGAAAACGTCTTGAGCTGCGCGGAAGTGGTCTGCGCGGCGTAGTGCAGGATTGTGGACGAATCTACACCGCCGCTGGCCCACACGCCCAGCGGCACATCCGAGATCATGTGTTCGCGTACGGAGTCGAGCAGCAGTTTGTTGAGCGCTTCCTTGGCGGAGTCGAGCGTCCACTTCGGGTCCGGTCGAAACTCGAGCTTCCAATATGCTTCGCGGCGAATCCGGCCCCCGCACCACTCGATCCATTCACCCGGTGCGAGCTTTTCGATGCCGTCGATGAGCGTGTACGGGCTCGGAATGTAATTCAGTGAGAGATAGTAGTTCAGCCCTTCAAGGCTCAGACGGCGATCAATATCGTTGTGCTCGAACAACGCTTTGAGTTCAGAAGCGAAGTAGAGGTCTTGCCCGTGCCGGTGCAGATAAAGAGGCTTGATGCCCAAGCGGTCGCGCGCCAGCACCAGGCGTTTGTGCGCGGGTTGCCAGAAGGCGATGGCAAACATGCCGCGGAGACGCTTGAAACTCTCAGTATCCCACTGCAGGAATGCGTTAAGGATCACTTCGGTGTCCGACTGCGTCCTGAAACGGTAGCCGAGATTCTCAAGCTCCACGCGCAACTCACGAAAGTTGTAGACCTCGCCGTTGTAAACCATGACGGTGGAACCATCAGCGCTGGTCATGGGCTGTTGCCCGCTCGCGAGATCAATGATCTTCAGCCGCACCGAGCCGAGCGAGACGTTGGGATCGTTGTAGACGTTTTGCTCGTCCGGACCGCGATGCACCAGGGTCATGGTGGCGCGCCGGATCAGTTCGTCATCCACACCACGGCTCAAGTGGGTGAAGCCTGTAATCCCGCACATCTTACTCGTACCTCAACGCTTCGACCGGGGAAATGCGCGTGGCGCTGCGCGCAGGATACAACGTGGCCACCAGGCTCACGACCAGGGCCACAGCGGCGATCCAGAGGCCGTCAAGCAGGCGCGGTTCGAAAGGCACATAACTGAGCGAGTAGATCTCGGCGTCCAGGCTGATCCAGCGGTAGTGGTCCGCCAGGTAACTCAGCGTGTAGCCCGCCACCAGACCGATCACGGTGCCGACCGCGCCTATCAGCACACCATGCAGCATAAAGATGCGCTGGATCTGTTCACGCCGCGTGCCCATCGACATCATGATGGCGATGTCGCGGTACTTTTCCATGCCCATCATGACGAGCGTGATCAAAATATTCAGCGCGGCCACCAATTGAATCAGGCCGATCGTAACGACAGTGACGGCCTTCTCCATGCGCAGCGCGTTCAGCAACTGCCGGTTCTGCTCCATCCAATGCGTGGCAGCGAGTTGAGGCCCGGCGATCCGTTCAGCCGCGCGCGCGACCTCGGGTGCGATGTAGATGTCGTCCACCTTCAATTCGACTGCGTTCACCACATCGTCGAGCGAGAACACCCGTTGCGCCTCGGTGAGCGACGTGAAGGCGAAAGTCGAGTCCAGGTCGTAAAAACCGGATTCGAAGATACCCGCCACGCGGAACGAATAGTAGGCCGGTCGCGGGCCATACGGCGTCATCTCACCTTGCGGGCTGATGACAGTGACCAGATTCCCCAACTGCATCCCGGTGCGCTCAGCCAGACGCGCACCCAGAATCAGACCAGGACGGCCGGACGAGTCGCGCATGGCACCCAGCGAGCCTTGCTTCAAATGCAGCAGCATGTCGGAACGCGCGGCATCGGAGTTCAGGTCGATGCCTTTCAAAACCGCGCCTTCCGAAAGCACGGGGCCGGAGAGGAACACCTGCCCGTAAAGAGACGGCGTGGCGGAGACGACGTGAGGCAGTGTCTTCATCTTGCCGATCAGGTCGCGCCATTTCTCGATGCCCCCCGCGGGCGACTTTTCGAGGACCGTCACGTGCGCGGTGGCGCCCAGCAGGTTGCGCTGCATCGTGTTGCGGAAGCCCGCATTAATGGCCAGCGCGATGACCATGGCCATCACTCCCGCCGCCACGCCCAGGACGGAGATCCCCGTGATGAGTGAGATCATCGCCTGCTTGCGCTTGGCCTTCAGGTAACGAAACGCGACAAAGAACTCGAACCGGCTCGGGAGCACGTCGTCAGCCTTCCAGTGCGCGCAGATCCTCCACCAGGCTGATGGGCCCTTCGGGCTTGAGCAGGGGGAACAGGATCACATCGCGGATGGACCGTGAGTTGGTGAGCACCATGGTGAGGCGGTCGATGCCGATGCCTTCGCCGCCCGTCGGGGGCATGCCGTAACAGAGCGCGCGCACGTAATCGCCATCCATCTGATGAGCTTCCTCGTCGCCGCGCTCGCGCATGGCGAGTTGCATCTCGAATCGCCGCCGCTGCTCCTGCGGATCGTTCAGCTCGGTGTAGGCGTTGCCGATCTCCATGCCTGCCAGGTAGATCTCAAAGCGTTCCACCATCTCCGGCTCGTCCGGCTTGTTCTTGGACAGGGGAGAAACCTCCACCGGATAGTCGTAGACAATCGATGGTTGGATGAGCTTTGGCTCCACGTAACGCTCGAAAAGATCCACCAAGGCTTCGCCGGGAGTGGTCTTGTCGGAGTGGTGTAGCAGCCAGTCGGGATTCTTCACCTGCTCCATGGTTGGAGCGGCAGCCGCATCGGGCCAGAACTCGATGACGGCCTCGCGCATGGATGTGCGGCGGAATTTCGAGAAATCCAGCGTTTGCCCTTCAAACGCGACCTGCAAAGAACCTGTGGCTTCCAGGGCGGTCTGCTGCAATAGTTCCACGGTGAAGTCCATCAGGCCGCGGTAGTCCGTGTAAGCCTGATAGAACTCCAGCATGGTGAACTCGGGGTTGTGGTGCGTGGAGATGCCTTCGTTGCGGAAGTTGCGGTTGATTTCGTAGACGCGGTCCAGGCCGCCCACCACCAGCCGTTTCAGGTACAACTCCGGAGCGATGCGCAGGTAGAGGTCGATGTCGAGCGTGTTGTGGTGTGTGATAAACGGCCGGGCCGTGGCGCCGCCGTAAAGCGGCTGCATCATGGGCGTTTCGACTTCGATGAAGCCGCGCCCCTCCAACTGGCGGCGCAGCGAACTGATGATTTTGGCCCGCGTGACAAATACCTGGCGCGACTCGTTGTTGGCGATCAGGTCCAGGTATCGCTGGCGGTATCGTATCTCGACGTCCTCCAGCCCGTGCCACTTTTCCGGCATCGAAAGAAGAGTCTTCGCGAGGAACGTCAACTTCTCGACGTGAACGCTCAACTCTCCGGTGCGCGTGCGAAACAGATAGCCCTCGGCGCCGATCAGATCGCCGATCTCCATCAGCTTGAAAAGGTCGAACTCGTTAGGCGAAATCGAGTCCTTGCGTACGTAGATCTGCAGCCGTGCGCCGCCCTGAGTCAGGTGGGCGAAGCCGGCCTTGCCCATCGGGCGCAGCGTCTGGATGCGGCCGCAAATGCGTACGGTTACTTTGGGCTCTAGTTCCTCAGCGGTCTTCTGCCCATAGTCGTGAACCACTTCCGGTATGGTGTGCGTGAAATCCCAGCGCTGACCGTAAGGTCTGAAGCCCAGATTCGAAATTTCAGCCAGACGGGCGTGGCGCTGCTTCAACAATTCCTGTTCGAGAGACAATAGAAGCTCCTGGGGTGGATTAACTATTATAATTGAGCGTTGGAATCCATCTCCATCGTCATTCCCGCTTTCAATGAAGAACGCCGATTGCCGGCGACACTCGATGCGATCCTGGACTACTTGCACGGAACCGATTTCACAGCCTCCGAAGTGCTAGTAGTGGACGACGGTTCACGGGACGCCACGTCTCACGTAGTTCAGGATTATGCCGGCCGCCACCCGGAGGTACGCTTGCTGCAGAATCCGGGCAACCGCGGCAAGGGCTATTCCGTCCGCCACGGGATGCTGGAGGCGCGGGGTGACTGGGTTCTATTCAGCGACGCCGACCTTTCGGCGCCCATTGCGGAGCTCGACAAGCTGCTCGCCGCCGCCCGCGAACGCGGCGCGCAGGTCGCCATCGGATCCCGCGCGCTGGACCGCTCGCTCATTAATGTCCATCAGTCCTTCTTCCGGGAATACGCCGGTCGCATCTTCAACCTTTGCATGCGCGTGGTTACGGGCCTGGGTTTCTGGGATACACAGTGCGGTTTCAAGCTATTCGACGCCCAGGCAGCGCGGGAGATCTTCCGCCGCCAGAGGCTGGATGGGTTCAGCTTCGACGTCGAGGCGCTGTTCCTCGCCCACAAACTCGGGTTTCGCGCCATCGAAGTGCCCGTCCGCTGGAGCCACGCCGAAGGCACCAAGGTGAGTATGTTCGCCGACAGCCTGCGCATGTTCTCCGACCTTTTCCGCATCCGCTGGAACCATCTGCGCGGCCTGTACCGTTAAGCCGAACCTCAAGGCCCGTTTGAGTAATGACAATTCTGTTGAGCGGCGATAGCATATAGACAACTGCTGATGTTAGTTTCGTCAGCCGGCGGGCGGAGGGATGGTTGGCAATGACGATTCGAACACTGACCTGTTCGCATGCCCCTGGAGCGACAATCTTGATCCGGATCCTGGTGGGTAGCGTTTTTCTTTCGGAGGGGATCCAAAAGTTCCTGTTCCCCGATACCTTGGGCGTGGGCCGCTTCGCAAAGATCGGCATACCGGTGCCCGCCACGATGGCCCCTTTTGTAGGCGGCGTCGAAATCGTATTCGGCACCCTGATTCTGCTCGGTCTTCTCATCCGACTCTCAGCGATCCCGCTGCTCATCAACATCTCGGTTGCCATCGCGACCACAAAGATGCCGCTGCTGCTCGGCAAGGGCTTCTGGCCAGCCGCACACGAAGCACGCACGGATGTATCGATGCCGCTTGGACTGCTATTCGGCTCTAGCTCATTAATGGGGGCAGGTCCCGCCCGAGACTGATAAAACGACTTTGAGAGGAGACGTTTTGATCAGATCAGAGGCGGTATTGGGCCTGCCCGGATACCAGATTACAGCCATGGAAGAGGAAGACGGAGGAGTGAGGATCTCGGCC
>CAYLLB010000086.1:0-14947 GCA_964384215.1 uncultured Solibacteraceae bacterium
CACCTCTCTGATCCGCTCCATGACGTCCGGGTACGAAGTCCCCAAAACCACCCGCCCAAATGCCTCACCCGCAACTGGACCGCTTTCCGTCAGGCGAACAACGCCGGATCCCACTCCCTCTTCAACTCCGCCCGCTCCGCCACCACCGTATGATCCGAGCACTGCCCCAAATCCAAACCCAAGAAACAATCCCCGAAATTTGTCGTAAGTGTACTCGATCCGCTGCCCCTTCTGGTCCGTCCATAATCCGTCCGTCAGGTACGGAAGGCTTGTCTTGGGGCGCTGATGGAGCCGGGCTGACCAGCGCCAGGACTCGTCTGACGAGATGCCCCCAACAGGTGCAAATTGCGGTGCTCTTGGGCATGGGACTGAAATCGCAGCGATCGCCGGCCGAAGGCGAGTTCCGGTTTGAGATCGATCCGGAGCCGTTGGAGGAATCCGTCACCGCGCTGGGAGGGTTGCCATTGTTCCTGTGGGCGGTGCGCCGTCTGGATGTGCCGGGCAGTGTGAAGCGGCATCTGCGCTTGAAGCAGCGCGAACGGGGCTTGGAAGAAGCGGCATACGTGGAGAGTTTTCTGACGTTGAACGCGGTGGGCGGCGATTGCCTGGAAGATTTCAACCAACTACGGGAAGCCGCCGATGTGACGCAGATGGCGGGCTACCCGATGCCGAGTGCGGAGGCGCCGCGAAAGTTTCTCTATCGCTTCCACGAGGAGGAGTTGGTCGCGGCGCGGCCCAAGCGACTGCGATTTCTCATCTTCCACACGCCAGGCAAACTGGTGCAACATGCGCGCCAGACGATCCTCCGGCTCACGCGCAGCCTGAACCGCTTCAGCAACTGGCAAGGCGCGTTGCGGTTGCTGCCCCTGCCGGATTGAAGTTCGGCCGGCGATCTGAGCGCTGGCGTCGCGGTTGCGCGAAACGAAGTTTTCGGCGGCCCGCTTGAAGTGTGGCCGAACATCTTTCTGATCGGCCACGAAATGACCAAAATCGCGATTTCGCGCCCCACCGGCTGGCGCACTGTCGCCCCAGTGACCGGCCGGCCCTCTGGGGGACCGGTCCGCCCGTGTCACCTGCACCTTACGGACGGATTAAGGGCGAGTATAGCGCGCGGCGTTTTTCATGCCGCGGACGCGCGCATACGTTAGAATGGGGCGATGGCGACCAAGCAGGATGCGGAGCCAAAAAAGGAACCCGGGTTTGAGGCCAGTCTCGACGAACTCGAGAAGGTGACCAAGGAACTCGAGGGCGGGGAACTGCCGCTGGAGCGCGCGCTCGAGTTGTTCGAGCAAGGCATGAAGCTGAGCGAGAAATGCCGCAAGCAGCTCGAAGAGGCCGAGACGCGCGTGGAAATCCTCCTCAAGAAGAACGGCGAGGTCGCGCCAGAGATCTTCCAGACCGACAAAGAATGACCATTCGCGAATACCTCGCTGAACAAACCAAACTGATCGACGCCGAACTCGACCGCCTGATGCCGCCCGAGGACACGCCTCCGGCGACCATCCACCGCGCCATGCGGTACAGCCTTTTCGCGGGCGGCAAGCGCATACGCCCGTTCCTATGCCTGGAAGGCGGGCGCGTGATCGCGGACGGAACGCCGGGCTTGGCCGCCGCGGCGTGTTCGCTCGAGATGGTGCACACCTATTCGCTGATCCACGACGACTTGCCTGCGCTCGACAACGACGATTTGCGTCGAGGCCGTCCCACCAGCCACAAGGTCTTTGGCGAGGCCATGGCGATTCTGGCGGGCGACGGGCTGCTCACGCGCGCTTTCCAGGTGCTTGGCCAGTTGGACGGCGTCGCGGTAGACCGGCGCGCGCGGCTGGTGGAAGAACTGGCTGTCGCCGCAGGCTCGGTGGGAGGCATGATTGGCGGGCAGGTGAACGATCTCGAAGGCGAGAACCAGCCGCCGACACCTGAGCTGCTCGAATCGATTCACCGCGCCAAGACGGGAGCGCTGCTGCGCGTGAGCGTGCGCATGGGCGCGATCCTGGCCGGAGCGAAGGACGAGGAGTTGGGCGCTCTCTCGCGCTACGGCGAGCACATCGGCCTGGCGTTTCAGATTGTGGACGATATTCTCGACGTCGAAGAGTCATCCGCCACGCTCGGCAAAACCGCGGGCAAGGACGCGGCCCAACACAAGATCACTTTTCCGGCCGTCTACGGTCTGGAGGTCTCGCACCGCATGGCGGAGCAGGAACGCGAGCGCGCCCACGAGGCGCTGGAGCGCTTCGGCGCTCGCGCGAAGTGGCTCAGGGAACTGGCCGACCTCATCGTGCACCGCAAGGCATGAGCGCGCGTACCAAGTCCCGGCTGGACCGGTTGCTGGTGGAGCGTGGACTGGCCGAAACGCGGGAGAAAGCTCAGGCGTTGATCATGGCCGGCTCCGTCCTGGTGGACGGCCAGAAGCTGGACAAACCGGGACACTCGGTGCACGCGGAATGCCGCGTCGAAGTTCTGGGTGGCTTGCGCTATTCGAGCCGGGGCGGATTGAAGCTGGAGGCCGCGTTGGATCGCTTTCATATCGACGTGGCGGGCCGGGTCTGCCTGGACGTCGGCTCATCCACCGGCGGCTTCACCGATTGCCTGCTGCAACGCGGCGCGGCGCGCGTGTATGCCGTCGATGTGGGCAAGGGTCAGCTCGACTGGAAGCTGCGCAACGATCCGCGCGTCGTGGTGCGCGAAGGCCTCAATGCGCGCTACCTTACGCGCGAGGACATCGGCGAAACCGTCTCGTTCGTGGTTTGCGACGTGAGCTTCATCTCAGTCACGCTCATACTGGAAGCAGTAACCGCCGTGCTGGACGAGGCGGGCCAAATGGTGATCCTGGTGAAGCCGCAATTCGAAGTGGGGCGCGGACAAGTGGGTAAGGGCGGCATTGTGCGGGACCCCGTGCTGCACGAAGCGGCCTGCAGGAAAGTGGACGGCTCCGTCCGGGCGCTGGGTTTCGAAACGGATATCATGGAGAGTCCGATTCTGGGGACCGAAGGCAATAAGGAGTTCCTGCTCTATGTCCACCATTAATACCGTCGGCATCATCACCAAGCCTGGCGTGAAACGAGCCGAGAGCCTGATTCCCGAATTGCTCGACTGGCTGGAAAAGCACGGCATCGTAGTGCGCTGTGACGCCAGCACGGCCGGCTACGCCAATCGGACGGAGTTCTTTCCCCGGGAGGAGGTGCCGGATGGCGCCGACATGGTCATCGTGCTGGGCGGTGACGGGACGCTGCTGGCTGCGGCGCGTGCCATCGCGGGCCGCGAGACGCCGCTGCTGCCCGTGAACCTGGGTGGGTTGGGCTTCCTGACCGCCATGACGGTGGACGAACTCTTCCCGGAACTAGAGCGTGCTCTCCGCAGAGAACACCGCATTGCGAAGCGGAGGTTCCTGGATTGCCAGGTCGTGCGCGGCGACCAGATCGTTGCCGAATATCGCGCTCTGAACGACGTCGTGATCACCAAGGCTTCCATCGCCCGCATGATCGACATCGAGGCTTTTATCGACAACCAGTTCATGTGCGATTACAAGGCCGATGGATTGATCGTCTCGACCGCCACGGGTTCCACGGCGTACTCGCTTTCGGCCGGCGGGCCGATCATCTTCCCCAGCGTCGGCGTGCTTTCGGTCACCCCCATTTGCCCGCACATGCTCACCAACCGTCCCGTGATCGTGCCGGAAACCAGCATGGTGAGCCTGCTGTGCCGCGCCGGCGACGATGCTGCGTATCTCACCATCGACGGGCAGGTGGGCCAACCGCTCAAGAATGGAGACAAGGTGCTATGCCACAGTTCGGCGCACGTACTGCGACTGGTGCGCCCGCCCAAGATGCGCTTCTTCGACGTGCTGCGCGAGAAACTCAAGTGGGGTGAGCGTTGAAGCGGCTGTCGCTCACCGTTTGGATCTTCATCGGCATGGCGGCGGGCATCGCCCTGGGTTTGTTCGTTCCGCATGTTGCCGTGAAACTGGCGCCGTTGAGCAACATCTTTCTCCGGCTGATCAAGTCCATCATCGCGCCGCTCATCTTCGGCACCCTGGTGTACGGCATCGCGGGCTCGGGCAACGTGAAGGCTATGGGCCGCATCGGCGTGAAGGCAGTCCTCTACTTCGAGGCCGTCACCACCGTCGCGCTGTTCCTGGGCCTCGGTTTCGTCAACTTCGTGAAACCGGGCGTGGGAATGAAACTCGAGCGTAGCGCCGCCGACGCAGCTCTTCCGCAGACCTCCATGAGCCTGGCAAGCGTGCTCGAGCACACGTTCCCTGTGAGCATCATCGATTCGATGGCGCGCGGCGAGGTGCTGCAGATCGTGGTCTTCGCGTTCCTGTTCGGCGCGGCCTGCGCGGCGGTGGGCGCCAAGGCGAGGCCGGTAGTGGAGTTCGCCGAATCGCTGGCCGAGGTAATGTTCCGCTACACGAAGTACGTGATGTACCTGGCGCCGATCGGCGTAGGCGCGGCGATGGCCGTGACGGTGGGCGGCAAGGGCTTCGCGGTGCTGGTCGGTCTGGGCAAGCTGGTGCTCACGATGTACGCGGCGCAGATCGTGTTTGTAGTCGTGGTGCTGGGCGCGGTCATCGCGCTGGCCCGTATTCCGCTGCGCCGGTTCGTAGCCGCCGCGCGCGAACCGTTCCTGATCGCCTTTTCCACTGCGTCTAGCGAAGCGGCCCTGCCTCGCGCGCTGGAGAACATGGAGCGCTTCGGGGTGCCCAAGCACATTGTGGCGTTTGTCATCCCGACCGGCTACAGCTTTAACCTCGACGGCAGCACGCTGTATCTCTCGCTGGCCAGCGTTTTTGTGGCGCAGGCGGCGGGCATCGAGATGTCACTGGGCCAGCAATTGCTCATGATGCTGACGCTGATGCTCACGAGCAAGGGTGTGGCCGGCGTGCCGCGCGCCTCGCTGGTAATCCTGGCCGGGACGCTCGCCAGTTTCCGCCTGCCCATGGAAGGCGTGGCCGTGTTGCTGGGCATCGACGCGGCCATGGACATGGCCCGCACCTCCGTGAACGTGCTGGGCAACTGCCTGGCCACCGCCGTCGTGGCCAAGTGGGAAGGCGTCACAACGGCAGAAGCGCCCGTGCACTAATTCCTTCAGAGTCTCCTGTTGCTTTCCCATAGGAGTTGTGCCAGACTCATATGGGATACCCAACGGAAGGGTCACATGAAGGACAAGAGCGAAGTCTGGCAGGGTACGCTGGCCATCATGGTGTTAAAGACGCTCGATGCGATGGGCGAGCAGCATGGCTACGGCATCGCAAGGCGCATCGAGCAGATCAGCAACAACCTGCTTTCGGTGAATCATGGGACGCTCTATCCGGTTTTGCTCAAGCTGGAGCAGGAAGGTTCGATCGAATCGTCCTGGGGCGTCTCCGACAACCACCGCAAGGCACGCTTTTATCGCATTACGAAAGCCGGAAAGAAAGAGCTGGCGGCGGAGCAGCGCCACTGGCAGCAGACCACTGAGATCGTTGCGCGATTCTTCGCCCTGGAAGGAGAGTCGCGTTGAAGAAGCTGCGCCGGTTGTTGAGCCGCCTTACCGGCAACGTCTCCCGCGAACGGCGCGAGGCGGAGCTGAACGAAGAGCTGAAGCTGCACGTAGACATGCTGGCGGAGGAAAACCTCCGGCGCGGAATGCCGCCTGAAGAGGCGCGGCGGCAGGCATTGATCACTTTCGGCGGGATCGAAACCACAAAAGAGGATTACCGCGACCAACGCGGATTCCCATGGTTTGAGACGCTCTTGCAGGACCTCCGCTACGCGCTTCGGGGCATGCGGAAGAATCCCGGTTTTACGGCGGTGGCCGTGGGCTGCCTGGCATTGGGCATCGGTGCGAACACCGCAATCTTCAGCGTGTTCAACGCCGTAATGCTGCGCTATCTGCCGGTGAAAGCGCCCGGACAATTGGTCCTGTTCAATTACACTGCGGGCCGCACCACGCCACAGGTACGGCAGATTGTCTCCGGGTATAACCGCAACTCGTTTCCCTACGAGGTTTTTGAAGCCCTTCGGGCGCACAACGGCAGCCTGGCCGATGTGGCCGCGTTTGTGCACACAGGCTTCGCCAAAGACAGCCTGACGGTGACGAACAGTGGACGCACCACCACGGCGGACGGCGAAATGGTGAGCGGTAACTATTTCTCGCTTCTCGGCGTTGTGCCGTTGGCCGGCCGCGCCATCGCGGACACCGACATCGTTGCCAGCGCACCGAACGTTGCCGTGATCAGCTACAAGTATTGGAAGCGCGAATTTGGTGGAGAGCCGTCGGTAGTCGGCAGGGAGATCAGTCTCAACCGGGCGCCCTTCACGATCGTGGGCATCGCTCCGGCGGAGTTCTTCGGCGTCGACTCGGCGCATCCGGCAGACGTCTGGATCCCCTTGCGCGACATTCGCGATCTGCAGCCTTGGGGTCTGCGACTACCATCCGGCAAGAAGGTCTGGGGCAACCGGCAATGGTGGTGGTGCATGATGATTGGACGCCTGAAGCCGGGTCAGACGGTACAACAGGCCTTGCCTCAAACGAACGCGCTGTTTCAAAGCGTGATCACGGCCGGCGTGGCCCCGCCGCCGCGTCCCGAACAGGTCCCATCGCTCGTGCTTGCGCCGGCCGGCCGGGGATTGGAGAACCTGCGGGCATACCTATCGAGTCCGTTGCGGATGCTAATGACCGCGGTGGCGTTGGTGCTGCTGATAGCCTGCGCGAATGTCGCAACATTGCTGGTGGCACGCGCGCGCTCGCGGCAGCGGGAAATAGGCATACGATTGGCCGTCGGGGCATCGCGTGGACGCCTGGTCCGGCAATTGCTAACCGAAAGTGTGCTGTTGTCGTTCGTGGGCGGTCTGTTCGGATTGCTGCTGGCGCATTGGGGCAGTCGCGCACTGCTTTTGATGCTGCCGTTGGGGCCCGGCGGTGCGGACTCCCTAGCGCTGGATGTCCGGCTGGATGCGATGGTACTGACTTTCAGCGTCGCCGTGTCCGTCGCGACCGGTCTGCTATTTGGACTGGCACCGGCCCTGAGAGCCACACGCGCGGATCTGGCTTCGCGGCTGCGTGAAACCGCCACGAACACGACTTCGCGCCTGACACTGGGCCGCGCGCTCATCGCCGTACAAGTGGCCCTATCTTGCGCGCTTCTGTACAGCGCAGGACTTTTCACGCGGACGCTGCGGAACCTCGAAAGTATCGACCTGGGCTTCCGCGGCGACAACATCGTCCTCTTCCAAGTGGATCCGGCGCGCAACGGATACAACAAGCAGAATGAACGGGAACTTTACCGCCGAGCCGCCGAAAGGCTGCGGACACTCCCCGGCGTGCGCTCGGTTTCGTTCTCCGGGGTGGCGCTGCTGTCGGGAATGCACAACATGTCGACCATCTCGACGGACTCCGGCACGGAACTGTCCGAGCCGGCGCGAACGGTGTACTGGAATATAGTCGGCCCGGAATTCTTCCAGACCATGGGTATCCCCATCAACATAGGACGCGGCATGGATTGGCACGATTTCGATGCCGGGCGAAAGCTCGTGGTGGTGAGCGAGTCCTTCGCAAGGCAGTTCTATCCCAACGAGAATCCGGTTGGCCACCGGTTGAGCCGCGGCAAACGCTTTGATCCGGCCGAATCTTTCGAAATCGCCGGCGTAGCGCGTGACGCCAGGTACACCGACTTGCGCGAAGAACCGAAGGCGCAGCTTTATTTCCTTTACGAAGAGTCGTGCCCTATGTTTTTCGAAATCCGTGTTTCGGGCAACCTTGCAGCTATGACGGCGGCGGTTCGGAATGCCATGCGCGAAATCGATCCGGCTCTTCCGCTGATTCGTATGCGTTCCCAGCGCGCGGTGATGGAAGACGCCATGCAGCGCGAGCGCCTGTTTGCACGCCTCGGTGGTATGTTCGGAGTTTTGGCGCTGGCGCTGGTGGCGATCGGACTATATGGAACGCTCTCTTATTCGGTGGCGCGCCGGTCGGGCGAGATCGGGATTCGCTTGGCGCTGGGTGCCGGACGCGGGCATGTGCTATGGATGATTCTGCGCGAGTCGTTAACCATGGCCGGTGTTGGCGCGGTAGTGGGGCTTCCTTTGGCTTTCATGTTGTCGCGCTGGATACGAAGTGTGCTCTACAACGTGAAGCCCAATGACACGGTCACAATCGTGGCCACGGTTGTTGTACTGGCGCTGGTGGCGGCAGCGGCTGGCTTCGTTCCAGCCAATCGGGCCTCGCGAATCGAACCGGTGGAAGCGTTGCGGTGCGACTGATCCGCGCTAACGTAGTCCATACTGGCGCATTTTCTCACGCAGGAAGACGGCTGATTCGGCGATGTCGTGCGCGCCCACGAGCGGGTCCGCGCCGTCCTCGATCGAAATCCAGCCGTCGAAGCCCACGCTCTTCAGCGTCGAGAAGATCCGGTCGTAATCGTTGAGGCCCTTGCCTACAACGCCGTGCTGCAGGATGCCGGCGTATCCGGTGTTGGGATTCGCGTCGATCTTCACCAGGTCTTCCAGCGTGCCGCCCTCGAAGTACCGGTCGCTCGCGTGCATGGACACGACGCGGTGCTTGACGGCATCGAGCAGCGCGATCGAGTCCTCGCCGCAGATCACGGAATTGGACGGGTCGAAGTTCACGCCGAAATTCGGATGCGTTCCGATGGCGTCCAGCAGCTCGAGAAACACTTCGCGGTGCTGGGCAAATTCAGGGAAACTCCAGAAAGTGTCCTTGTAATGGTTTTCGAGAATCAGCGTGACACCGTTCTTTTCGGCTTCGGGAAGCAGCGCGTGGATGCACTCGGCTACCCACCGGACGCCGTCCGCGCGCGAGACTTCGGGGCGCCGCTGCCCGCTCAACACGCGCAAATACTTCACACCCAGCATCGGGCAGGCGCGGATGGCCACCTTCTCCGCTTCCACCTCGGCGGCGCGCCCTTCGGCGTCCGGCTTGGTGAAGTCCGGTGAATAGCACATCATCGGGATGGTGCGCTTCTGGTCCTCGGCGCGGCGGCGTATGCGCTCCATCTCGGCCGGATTCTCATGCGGCGTGAACGGCCAGTAGAACTCGTAGCCATCCACATCGAATCCCGCGGCCATGTCGAGCCAGTCGTCCACGCTCATTTCGCGCGTCACGCACATGGCGTGTAAAAAGCATTTAGGGAAGGCGGCTAATGGCACGGATCAGTCTCCATTCGGCGTAATCACGGTCTTCACGAACTCACCCGATTGCATTCCTTCAAAGCACTCGCGCCATTGGGCGAGCGTTCCCACGCGCCCGATCACCGGATCGAGATTGATCTGGCCGGAAGCGATCATCGCAATGACGCGCTCCCAGATGGGCCAGTTGTGCGAAAAGCTGCCCTGGATGGTGACGTTCTTCTGCACCGCCGGATCGAGCGAGAAGTTCATCGGCTGCGGACCCCAACCCACTTTCACGATCTGGCCAGCGGGCCGCACCGCCTGCATGGCAAGCTGCAGCGTGGAGGAATGACCGGCGGCGTCGATCACGACGTCGACGCCCAGGCCATCACCAAGGTTCTTGATGTAGTCGGCCACGCCGCTGTCGAGTGTCGCATCGGCACCCAGCACGCGCGCTGCCAGGAACCGCCGCGCATCGGCGGGGAGACCCGCCACTATCAGATGTCCGGCGCCGCTCAACTTCGCCATCACGACACAGAGAAGGCCAATGGGACCGGGACCGATCACCAGCACGTTGTCGCCAGGCCGTACGCGCGCGTTCATGCAGACAGCGTTGTAAGCGACGCAGCAAGGTTCGGTCAGTGCGGCTTTCACAAAGCCGAGGGAATCCGGCAAGTGGTGCAGGCAGCGCTGCGGCACGCGCGTGTAGTGCGTCATGGCACCGTCCACTCCGTAGCCGAAGCCTCGTCGAGAGGGGTCCAGGTTGTAAAGACCGCGTCTCGAATAGGGAGAAGTTTCGTCGATGACGGCGGCGGTTTCGCTCACCACGCGGTCGCCTGGCTTGAACGCTTTGACACGCGCGCCACATTCGGCCACGGTGCCGCAGAATTCGTGCCCCAGGATGCAGGGATAGTTCACCGCCCAACTCGCGCTGCCTCTCCACTGGTGCAGATCGCTGCCGCAGACGCTGACCGCGCCCACCTTCAGCAGCACATCGTCTTCGCCGATCTGCGGCACAGGCACCTCGCGCAGCTCAACGCTGAACGGTTCGCGCGCGTAGTTCACCACCGCGGGCATGAGGGCTTTCATGAATGGCGTTCCTTTCCGATGGGTACGTCTCCGAAAGAATGGACCTTCTCGCAGATCAACTTCAGCACCTGCTCGACGTCACCGCCGGCGGTACGGAACGAACTGGCGTCGATGGCCAGCGGCGCGCCGACTACAACCAACGGCGCTCCGTAGCGGGGCGTGTCGATGGCCTGGTCGATGGTGAGCCCGCCGACGGCCTGCACCGGCACGTTCACGGCCTCGACGATCTCGCGCAGCCGGTCGAGCGGCGTGGGGGGATGAAGGCCCCGCTCGCGCTGCACGTTGCGCATGTCGTAGCCGATGTGGTGAATGACGTAGTCGCAGCCCAGTTCTTCCAGCCGCCGCGCGCCGTCGACCGGATCGGGCATGGCCATGTTGTCGCCCATCACCTTGACCCCGAAGTCGCGCCCGGCCTTCACCACCAGTTCCACGGTCTCCGGGTGCGCCTGCCCCATCACCACCACCATGCTGGCGCCGGCCTTCGCCATGATCTCGGCTTCGAGCCAGCCGCCGTCCATGGTCTTCAGGTCGGCGACGATGGGCACGTCCGGCCACCGGGCTTTCAATTCGCGCACACCGTGCATGCCGTGGGCGATGATGAGCGGCGTTCCGACTTCGAGCCAGTCGATGCCCGCGCGCACGGCCATCGCCGCGGTGCGGACGGCTTCGTCGATGTCGGTAAGATCGAGCGAGATCTGGACGGTCGGTTTCACAAGGCCATTATATAGGGACGCCGTTCGCTCTCAGTTTTCGTTAAGTTGAGGGCGTGGGATAATTGAAGCGGACCCGTCGGGCGGGCAGCCGCTCGGCAACGAGAGGAAAGTCCGGTCTCCATAGGGCGGCGTGCCGGCTAACGGCCGGGGGGATTCGCTCAAAGCGGATTTCACGGAAAGCGCCACAGAAAATATACCGCCGCGCAAGGCGCAAGCTGAACGCGGTAAGGGTGAAATGGTGCGGTAAGAGCGCACCGCGGCCGGAGCAATCCGGACGGCAGGGCAAGCCCCACGCGGAGCAAGACCAAATAGGGGAGGAGGAGCGGCCCGCTCCGTTCAACTCCCGGGTAGGTCGCTAGAGCCGTTCAGTAATGGGCGGCCCAGAGGAATGGCTGCCGCCTCCGAAAGAGGCACAGAAACCGGCTTATAGCCCGGCGGGTACAAAACCAACCTTCGCCACTGCGAGCGGACCGCTCACGCGGGTCAGCTCTTCTTCGACGTGACGGCGGAGAACGCCGACACCTTCTGGGTTACACGCTTGCTGCCGCAGTGTGGGCACACCGCGACGCCCTTGTCGAGATCCGCGATGTGCAGCACCTGGGTGGACTCCTTGCCGCAATCCTGACAGAGAAAGACGTAGTAAGGCATAACCTGCGCCTCCTGGCCTTGTACTCTCCGCCCATATAGTAGCGCGACTGGCGGCCGAAAGGAACCGTGGCAGGGTGTGGTATCTTGTGATCAATCAGAGAGGCTCCTATCCTTGTTGGCCGTGCGGACGCGTGTCGTGTCGCCGTTACATCGAGGGGAGGCAGAGGAGGGGAAATGGTCAAGACAACCGAAATTGCGCCGGAAATCTACCGCATTTCCGTTTTCGCGCCGGAGATCAACCTGGAATTCAGCCACTTCCTGGTGCGAGACGATGAACCGCTGTTGTTCCATGCGGGATTGCGAGGGATGTTTCCCGCGCTCCGGAACGAGGTCTCGCGCCTGATCGACGTCTCGAAGCTCCGCCACATCGGGTTCAGCCACTTCGAGTCTGACGAGTGTGGAGCCCTGAACCACTGGCTGGAGCTCGCCCCGGCGGCCCAGCCTGTCTGTGGACTGGTTGGCGCCCTGGTAAGCGTCAATGACTTCTCGATGCGGCCGGCCCGCGCACTGACGGCTGACGGCACGCTGCCAACGGGACGCTATACGTTCCGCTTCTTTCCCACGCCCCACGTCCCGCACGGATGGGATGCGGGCGTCCTGTTCGAGGAGACCGGACGCACCCTATTCTGCTCGGATCTTTTCCATCAATGGGGCCTCAGGGAACCGGCGACCGCAGATAGCATCATCGAGCGAAGCCGGGAAGCGTTACTCCAATCGGAAGCGGGACCGTTCGCCAACTACGTGCCCTACACGCATCACACCGGCCGGATTCTGGAGTCCTTGGCCGAGCGCCAGCCGAGGATGCTGGCGGTCATGCATGGTTCCTGTTACGCCGGCGATGGGGCGAAGGCGCTCCGCGATCTGGCCGCCGTCATGCGGGACGTGCTCGGCCCCAAAACTCAAGAGTAGTAAGGACCCTGGCGCCGGCACGTGGGGCACCCTGGGGTAGTATCCTGAGAGCAAGCGCCAGCCGCTTCTTCGTATGAAATTCCAGGGCATTTTCACGCCAATCGCGACTCCCTTTGATGCCGAGGGGAACCTCTACAAGTCGAAAGTCAAACACAACGTCGAGAAGTGGAACCGCGTAGCGCTCTCTGGCTACCTGGTGTGCGGCTCCACCGGCGAAAGCGTTCACCTCACGTCCGAAGAGAAGGTTCAACTTTGGGAATGGGTGGTCGAATACGCCGCTCCGGAGAAACTCCTGCTGGCGGGCACGGGCGTCGAAAGCGTGCGCGAAACCGTGGCGATTACCCACCGGGCCGCAGCCATCGGCTACAAAGCAGCCGTTGTAGTCACGCCGCATTATTACAGGAACCTGATCGGCCGCGGCGAGGCGCAAGCGCTCTATTTCCGCGCCGTAGCCGATCAGTCGCCTATCCCCATCGTCATCTGCAACGAGCCCCAGGAGACCGGAATCGATCTCCCCGCCGAAATTGTCGCAGCCCTTTCCGAGCACCCCAACATCGCTGCCATCGTGGAAGGTTCAAGCGACATCGAAAAGATCGCGCAGATACTGCGAATGGGGAAACCCGGCTTCCAGGTGCTGGCGGGATCGTCGAACGCATTCGCGCCAGCGCTGGCCGCGGGGGCAGGTGGCGCCATGCCTGCCATCGCGAACGCCGCCCCGTATGCGGCCTTCGCCGTGTGGGAAGCGCATCACGCGCGCGAATTCGACGCCGCCATGGACTGGCAACGCCGCCTGGAGCGCGCCGCCATGCTGGTAACGGCCACATACGGCGTCGCCGGGCTGAAGCACGCCATGGACCTGCAGGGTTTTTATGGAGGCCCGCCGCGGCTGCCTCTGGCGCCGGTGCCGCCTGCGGCCCGGCATGAAATAGAAGAGGCGTTCAAGCTCCTTACCGGGGCCTGAACGCCTCTGTTCGAATCTCTAATCTAACAGCCGCTTACAGCTTGCCGGCAGCGTACTTCTTGGCCATCTCTTCAATCGGGATGGGCTGATAGTCGCCGGCGTGGCCGGCCTGGCCGAACTGTGTCATGCGGAGGGCGACGACTTTCTTCATGGCCTCGCGCGCGGGCTTCAGATAGTCGCGCGGATCGAACTTCTCGGGCGTCTCCATCAACACCTTGCGGATGGCGCCGGTCATGGCCAGGCGATTGTCGGTGTCCACGTTGACTTTGCGGACGCCGTTCTTAATGCCGAGCTGGATCTCTTCCACCGGCACGCCGAAGGTCGGGCGCAACTTGCCGCCGTACTTGTTGATGATGTCCTGCAGATCCTGCGGCACGCTGGAGGAGCCGTGCATGACCAGGTGGGTGGTCTTCAGGCGATTGTGGATTTCGATGAGGCGGTCCATCTTCAGGACTTCGCCGGTCGGCTTGCGGGTGAACTTGTAAGCGCCATGGCTGGTGCCGATGGCGATCGCCAGCGCATCCAGACCGGTCAACTTCACGAACTCTTCGGCCTGGTCGGGATCAGTGACGTGGCTCAGGGCGTCAACACCGGCGCCATGGCCGTCTTCGATGCCGCCCAGCACGCCGATTTCGCCTTCCACCGTCACGCCCTTCGCGTGGGCCATCTCGACCACTTCACGGGTGACTTTCACGTTGTAATCGAACGTGGAGGGCGTCTTGCCGTCGGGCATCAGGGAGCCGTCCATCATGACGCTGGTGAAACCCATCTCGATGGCCGATTTGCAGGTCTCGACGCTATTGCCGTGGTCCAGGTGCAGCGCCACGGGGATCTCCGGGTAGACCTCGGTCGCAGCCAGCATGAGGTGATACAGGAAACGGTCGTTCGAATAGGCGCGCGCGCCGCGGCTGGCCTGGATAACCACCGGCGACTTGGTCTCGCGGGCGGCCTCCATGATGGCCTGAATCTGCTCCATATTGTTGACGTTGAACGCGCCAACCCCGTAGCCGCCCTTGGCGGCCTCGTCCAGGAGCTGTCGCATGGAAACCATTGGCATGAGTGAATCTCCTTCGAGGAAAGTAAGGTTTTACTCGAGGCGTCACGGACCGGGTCGAGTAAATTTCATCGTATCACGCGGGATAAGCGGCGCGTTGACCCGCGCGGAGCGGTCCCGTACAATGAAGCTGTAGGAAGGCGGGCGGGAGTAACTCAATGGTAGAGTCACAGCCCTCCAAGCTGTTGGTTGCGGGTTCGATTCCCGTCTCCCGCTCCAGAGTCCCCCTTCCGGCCGAGTGCCTGAAAGGGCTGGCGTAGCTCAGTTGGTAGAGCATCTGATTTGTAATCAGAGGGTCGGGGGTTCAAGCCCCTCCGCCAGCTCCATTACATCCTCTTGAGCTGGGGTTTTGCGCCAAGAAGGGGGGCAGACCCCGATTCCGAACTGGTCAAGCACGTGGTACCTTGACCGGACCAGGCGTGCAGGGTTTCGCCGAGGGTGACGAGTTGCGCGAGTCCGGACTGGC
>CAYLLB010000087.1:0-4980 GCA_964384215.1 uncultured Solibacteraceae bacterium
CATTCGAGGGCTCTCCAAATTATCGCTGGCTGAGTTTTCGGGGAGCAGGTCAGTCTTATCATTTCTTGTGCTTGCGGGAGCTACGCGGTTATTTGGCAACGTTGCGCTCCTGGTAAGCGAGCCATTTGGCACATTTGGCTTTTTCAACCCCACCGGACATGCATCCATATACCTATCTGGCGTGTGCGCGGAGACGCCCACCCATCTCCGGCTTTGCGCGCCGGGAGAATCCGGCGTGGTGATCAGCCGATATAACCGAATTGCGTCACGCGACTGGATCGCGGTGCCCCTATTGCCGTACCTTTACGCAGTGGACCGGCCGGAAGAAATACCCGAATCCGCGAATGCGGCCGTTGTCGCGCATCTCAGGGAGGCGTATCGTCGCGCACACCTTCGAGAGCTTGCACCTGACAGCCCGGAGGGTGAGACACCCAAGGGAGACTGGGTTCAATTGGTTGGCGCTGCGTACGATCGCGGCATTTACGGCTTCATGCTCGAAACCACGCGAGAGGACGATGAACGCCTGGTCCGGCTGCTCAACGCACAACGCAACCAAAAACGTTTCCACCTTCTCTATCGAAATTGCGCCGACTTTGCGCGCGGCATCATCAATTTCTACTATCCAGGAGCGCTCCGGCGGAGTCTCATCGCGGACGCCGGTATTTCGACTCCCAAACACTCGGCCAAGGCGCTGGTGAAGTATGGCCGGCGCCGGCCCGAACTGGAACTCCGGCATTTCGTGATCCCGCAGATACCGGGCATGCGCCGGAGCACCAAAGTGCGGGGTGTGAACGAGTCCCTTGTCCGATCAAAGAAATACGTGGCGCCCCTGCTTTTCCTTCAGCCCTGGCTGGCGGCGACGGCAGGTGCAGCCTACCTGATTTCGGGCCGTTTCAATCCGGCCGGACAACCTCGCATCGTTTGCGAGCGGGAAGCTTTGGCCGTCTGCATAGGGCGCATGGACTCTGGGATCCGCGCGTCCGCGGAGGCTTCAACCGGCCGCCAATCGAAACTGACCCGCGCACGCGGAAATTGACGCCGCAGGCAAAGCCTGCAGCCAACTCTCGCGTCCTATTTTGTAAAAAAAGATACAATTTCCTCAAACAGAAACACACGTCGCGGCGTCTACACTTGACGGGAGAAATCGGGAGCGCCCAGAGACTCGGGAAGACCACATGGCCAAGCTGGACCAATGTTTGCTGAACCAGTTGGAGAACCAGCGAAAGGTGATCCGCCGCCTTTGCGCGGTACCTGGAATCGTAATCGAGGCGGCGCAGTTGATCATTGCCGGACTGGGTCCTCGAGCCGCCAGTTTTCCCACGGCAGCCCATGCCGCCTCGTGGGTCGGGGTGTGCCCCGGCCGAAACGAGAGCGCGGGCCACTCCACCAGCGATGCACCCCCGAAAGGAAATCGGCAGATGCGGCGAATCCTAAACATTTCAGTTGCCCCCCGTGGAGCCTCACCCGTGAACCCGTGGGTTATTTTCGAGGGTGTCACCGGTTTTGTGTTACCTTTGCCATTGCCTGGCCGTTCTGCTACTTTGGAGTCCCATGAGGCAATTGCAGCCGGTGATCTGGATGAAAGGCACTTTCCTGAGCCCGCAGCATTTGCAGGCACAGGACCGCTTTATAGAGGATTCGCTTCGGTTTCGGATCGAGTCGCTGTCGGCTCATCCCTGGGGATTCCTCAACGTCCGCGTCGACCAGGAGGCCCTGGCGGCCGGGGTGTTCTCCCTGCAGGAGGCTTCCGGCATCTTCCCCGACGGTCTGCTATTCGATTTTCCATCCTCGGACGCGCCGCCCGCCCCCAAGCCGCTCCAGGACTGCTTCCAGCCCGACCAAACTACGCTGGACGTCTACCTGGCGGTGCCCAACGCTCACGTCCCCGGCCTGAACGTCGCCATGACCGACCACGGCGCGGATACGCGCTATCTCGCCGAAGCCGTCATGATGCGCGACGAGAACACCGGCCTGGCCGAGAAGCCCGTGGAAGTGGCCAGGAAGAATTTCCGCCTGATCACCGAAGGAGATTCGCGCGAGGAGTGCTCCAGTCTGCGCGTGGCGCGCATCCGGCGCACCGAGGCGGGGGCGCTCGAAATGGATCCGCAGTTCATTCCGCCCTTGCTGGATCTTTCGGCGAGCGATCATCTGTTGGCGATCGCCAGGCGCCTGGTCGAAATTCTTTCGGCCAAGAGCAGCCTGCTGGGGGGCCTGCGCCGCCAGAAGAACCTGAGCCTGGCGGATTTCGGCGCCACCGACATCGCCAATTTCTGGCTGCTCTACACGATCAATTCGCACTTTCCGGAGTTTCAGCACCTGTTTGAAACGCGGCGCGGCCATCCCGAGCGGCTCTTCAAAGCCATGCTCTCGTTGGCTGGGTGCCTGACGACCTTTTCGCCCAAGATTCATCCGCGCGACCTGCCGGTTTACGAGCACGACGACCTTTCCGCGTGCTTTTCGAATCTTGACGAAACGGTGCGCACACTGCTGGAGACGGTGGTGCCCAGCAATTGCGTGTCGCTTCCGCTCAAGCTGGTGCAACCGTCGATCTACGCCACGGCGGTGGCCGACGACAAGTACTTCGCCGGCACGCGGATGTACCTGGCCATCAGCGCCGAGATGAACGAAGCCGAGCTCATCGCCAAGACGCCTTACCTGGTGAAAGTCTGCTCGGCAAGCCACATCGAACACCTGGTCCGGCAGGCTCTGCCCGGCATCGCCTTGACGCACATCCCCAAACCTCCGGGGTCGATCCCCGTGAAGCTGAACTATCAGTACTTCAGCCTCAATCAATCCGGCGTGGTGTGGGAGGCTGTGGGGCGGGCGCGGAATCTCGCGGCGTACGTGCCGGCCGAGATTCCTTCCCCGCAACTGGAGCTGATTATTCTGCTGCCTGAGGCGGCCTGAAGCCTTCTAGTTCGAGAAAGCCGCCTGAAATCAACGGGCGGACGGCTTCGGCAAACTCCGAAGCGGAGGCCTGGGATGGAATCGCTCCGGTTTCTTTCAATTGTTGGAAGAGCTGCCGCCCGGTTTTAACGCCATCGCATTGCGCGAGCAGGTGAGCCGCCCATGCGTCGATTTTGCAGTCCATGCTGAAGGGCTGATCGATGCTAAGGCGGTAGGACTTGGGAGTCCACCCTTCGCCGGTGAGGCCGTGCAAGACGCTGAAGTCCGTGCGGCGCGAGGCGTACAGCCGCGAATCCAGGACGGCGGGAACCAGTCGTCCACCCGCGGCGGCGGTTTCCCAGGACAGGAGCCATTGCCAGTCGGCGCGGCGGAAGCCGGGAGTCGCCTGGCGGCGCACTGTGAAAGTCCGACCGGCGCCGTTCCTGCGTTGGATCAGCACCAGTCCATAAACCAGAGAGACTACTTCAAGACGCGCGAACAACTCCCGCCAAGCCTTCGCTTCGGCACGCGGACGCGGCTCGAATGGGACCGTACGGACGGCGTACTGTTCCGGCTCCATCTGCTTTCGCACGACGAGGGCGACGTCGAAACTCGATTGGTCCGCGCCCAGCCATTCACGGATGCGCTGCTCGAATGGGCTGCCTGTCCGGTCACTGCCCATGGTCAGGCAGAAACACAGGCCACCGTCATCGAGATGCCGTGGCAAGCCTTCGATGATGCGGCGCGTGATCTGTTCGCCGTCCTCGCCACCGCTCATGAAGATCCACTTCTGCGAGAGGACGGGCATGTACGGAGGGTGGGACACAATGCGGTCAAAGGTCTGCCCTTCGAAATGCTCGTAAAGATCGCTGGTCACGGCAATGACGTGATCGATCGCATTCAAGCGGCGGTTGAATTCGGCGAACCGGGTAGAGCGCTCGGCGATGTCGGCGGCCCAGGCGTGCCGGGCTCCGTAACGGGAAGCTTCGAAGACCGCGATCCCGGTGCCGGAACCGAGGTCCAACAGATTCTCACAAGGCGTATCCGGCAGGAGGTCCAGGAACAAACGCGTGTTGCGAATCAGGGCGGGATACACGACGTCCGGCGGCGTTTCAAAAACTAAGCCATCCGCGCTGGACCAACGGCTGGAAGCAATATACAGGCCATCCAGCGGATAGAGGGCAACCGTAGCCGCGCAGCGATCCGCATCCACCGCTTCCAGCAAGCCCATACCTTCGAACAGAGCAGCCACACCCGGGCCGAGAAATGTATCCACGCTGGCGCGGCTGACGTAAACGCCTTCCAGAAAGAAGGCCACGAGCAGGTCAGATGGGGTGGCAGGTGGAGGAACCGGCGGACGCCGGGATGGCTCCAACTCGAAGTCCGCAAGACGATTCAGCCGCAAGCGCCGGCAAATGGTTTCTTCCGTGTAGCCGGCTGCTTCCAGAACCCGCCGGAGTTCGTCGTACCTCCCGGCGAGGCCGAGTTCTTCCAGTGGCTTCACTTCAGCACCGCAAAGAGGACGATCACTATCACAGCGACCAGGAAGAATCCCACCAAGATAAGAATGAGCGGCAGATTTGAAGATTTCGGCGCGGGCGCGGCTGCGCGCGCCGGCTGTGCGGCCGGGACCGGCGCGGGCGCCGGAGCAGCAACTGGCAGTGTCTGCGGGCCGAACATTCTCGTGTACTCACCGGGTCCCGAGGGTTGCTGCGGGGCCGGAGGTTCGCTCGGCGCGGCGGGAGGGGCGGACGGCACAGGCATAGGCATGGGCGCAGCAGGCGGCGCGCCGATGTCGCTCTTTCCGAAAATACGGGTGAATTCGCCCGGCGGCGCGAAAGGCTTCTGCGCAGGCGGGGGTGCCGCGGCGGGCGGTGTATATGGTGCCTGAAAAGGCGTTGGACGCGGGGGTTCCGATGACGGAAGCGGCGACGAGAAGAAGCGAGTGAATTCGCCGGGCCCGGTCTGTGGCTGCCGAGGTGGAGGCGCAGGTTCGGCGATGGGCGCTGCCGGAGCACCGGCCTGGAACATCCGCGTGAACTCGCCAGGGGCCGCTTGCGGTGCAGCGGGCGGCGGTGGAGGCGCAGGTTCGGC
>CAYLLB010000087.1:5080-14547 GCA_964384215.1 uncultured Solibacteraceae bacterium
GGAACATCCGCGTGAACTCGCCAGGAGCCGCTTGCGGTGCAGCGGGCGGCGGTGGCGGCGCGGCCGGTGCGGGCGGCGGGCTGGGTGGAGCCGCGGACGGGACTTTCCACTTTCCAACGCGGGTCAGGTGGTCAAAGCTCCCCGCCGGTTTCGGTATTCCGTAACGGTCCGTCAGTGCCACAAGCCATTGGCGTATATTCAGCACGCCGGGCATGGTCTCCGTCACCACGTACGGTGTTCCGAAATTGTCGCCGGTTTCTATCAGCTCGGAGGCGTTGCGCTGTTTCAGCGTGCCGACCTGGTCCAGAAGTTCGCGAGCCGCTTGCGGATGAATCCCGGTGAACAGATAGACCGAGATCGGCCGGCCGGTAGCGATCTCCCGCGCCGCGAAGGTTTTGATACCGTCATCGCGGAGAAGCTCCAACAGTTCGTAACGATCCGCAAAACCCGTACTCATCTGAGCCGCCTCCAACTCTCCCAGTTATAATGACACAGCGATCCGGCTCCGTATACCACTGGCAACGGGTTCGCATCATGGGGTAATCTCTTGCATAATAGGGCAGTGAACGGGAAGCCGGACGCCGAGGCGAGCGGCGAATCGAGACTATGAAACATCTAGCGAGGGTCGTCTGGTCCGAGGGGATGTACCTGGGCCCGCATCATTTCCAGGCCCAGAGCCGGTACTTCGAAGATTCCATCCACTTCGCGACGTCCGCGCTGTGGTTCGAAGGATATGGGCTGGTGGGATGCGGCCTGGACGCGGAAGCGTTGCGCAATGGTACGTTATCTCTGTTGCACGCGCGGGGCATTCTCCCGGATGGATTGTCCTTTCACATGCCGGAGTGTGATGCGCTGCCGCCGGCACGCAACATCACGGAACTTTTCCCGCCCACGCGCGACAAAGTAACCGTGCTGCTGGGGCTTCCCGGGCACAAGCCGGGCGGTGTGAACTGTGCCATGACACCCGCACCGCAGGCCACGGCGCGTTACGTGGCCGAGGCGCGCGCGACCTGGGACGAAACAACGGGGCGGGACGAGAAGCCGGTGCATTTCGGCCGCAAGAATTTTGCCCTATTTCTCGATGAGGAAATGCCTGAGGGGATGGTCGGGCTGCCGATCGCGCGCGTCATGCGCGACGGCTCGGGACATTTCATTTTCGATCCGGAGTTCATCCCTCCCTGCACGCACATCGGCGCCAGCGAGCGTTTGACGCGTATGCTCGGCAGGCTGATTGGGATCCTCGAAGAGAAGAGCTCGGCGATGTCGGCTCAACCGGGCGGCGTGGGACGGTCCTGGTCCGAATACTCGACGCGCGACATCGCTCAGTTCTGGCTGCTTCATACGGTCAACTCGGCGCTGGCGCCCTTACGCCAACTCGCCGCCGCGCCGCGCGTCCATCCCGAGGAACTGTTCGTGGAAATGCTGCGGCTGGGCGGCGCGCTGTGCACCTTCGCCATTGAGAGCCACCCGCGCGTGCTGCCGTTGTACGACCACTTGAAACTGGACGAGTGCTTCGGCGCCCTTGACCACCACATCCGGACACACCTGGAAACCGTGGTGCCGACCAACGTGGTGACGATTCCGCTGCGGAAGACGGCTGACTATTTCTATGAAGGCGAGGTAACCGACCAGCGGTGCCTGGATGCGTCGCGCTGGATCTTCTCTATCCGCGCCCCCGTGGGCGAAGTGGACCTGATCTCGAAAACACCGCAATTGGTGAAGATCTGTTCGAAGTTGTTCATTCCGAAACTGGTGGAAAGGGCGCTGCCGGGCATGCCCCTGGCGCATTTGCCGGTGCCCCCGCCGGCGATATCGACACGCGTGGACGCCCAGTACTTCAGCGTGAGCAAGGGTGGGCCGTGCTGGGACCACATTGTGAAGACCCGCCTGGTGGGTGTGTACGTCCCTGGAGAGTTGCCCGAACCTAGCCTGGAGTTGCTGGTGGTTCTGGAGTCCTGATCTCGATAGAAGGTTCAAAATGATGCCTACTGCAAGTCCCCAACCGGGTGGTGGAAGGCGCAAGGAAAATCTTGCGCTGGCGTTTCAGGAAATCCTGACGGTGAGCGCGCGGTTGCGCTCGGGCCGCCAGACGGTCACCGACGCGGCCTCGTTCCGGCACAACATCCTGGAAGGCCTGAAAGTCGCCGACCAACAGGCGCGCGCCCAGGGCTACAACGGAGAGGACATCAAGCTGGCGATCTTCGCCGTGGTGGCCTTCGTTGACGAGTCGATTTTGAACCTGCGGCATCCCGCCTTCGCCGACTGGCCGAGGCGGCCGTTGCAGGAAGAACTCTTCGGGCATCACATAGCCGGCGAAGTGTTCTTCAAGAACTTACAGGAGCTGCTGGGGAGCACCGAATCGCAGGATCTGGCGGACGTTTTGGAAGTCTACCAGCTCTGTTTGCTGCTCGGTTTCGCCGGCCGCTACAGTCTGGGCGGCCGTGGCGAGCTCAAGGCAATCATCGACGCCACCGCCGCTAAGATCCAGCGCATCCGTGGAGGCGCGGGCCCGCTATCGCCCGTCTGGGCGCTGCCCGTGGAAGCCAGGCGGCAGGCCAGCTCCGATCCTCTGGTAAAGACACTGGGGATCGTGGCGGCAGCATGCCTGGTGCTCACAGTGTTGCTGCTGGTGGTCTACAAACTGGTTCTCGGTTCGGGAGTGTCGAGCCTGGGAGAATTGGCCGGAATGGCGCGGTGAATAAGGAGCTGCGATGAAGATCTATTGGGGAGCGGCCGGGGCACTGGTGGGTTATCTGGTCCTGGCGTGGATTACTGGCAGTCTTCTGCATCTCGACTCGACTCGCTTTTATCTGCTGTTCGCGATCCTGTCTGCGCTAGGTATATCCTGCACGGCCATTTTCGTCTGGCTCCGATCGCGCAGGTCCGCGTCCGGCGATTCCGGCGCGGATGCCGCGGCCGCACCGGCAGGAGGGGATCAGGAGATCGACGCCCTGATCCGGGAAGCGGAAGCACGGCTTCCCAAGGGCACCAGGGTGGCCGGTCTGCCGGTGGTTTTCATAGCCGGGGACACCGGATCGACGAAAACGAGCACCATGCTGCATTCGGGGCTCGAACCGGAGTTGCTCGCAGGGCAGACGCACCAGGATAACAACGTCGTGCCGACGCGCACCGCCAATCTCTGGTTCGCGCGGCAAATGATTTTCCTGGAGGCGGGCGGCGGCCTTCTCAGCGACCCGGCGCGGTGGCAGCGCCTGCTGGCAAGCGTGCGCCCGGGAAGGCTGAAGTCCGTGGTCGGCTCAGCCGCGGCAGCTCCCCGCGCGGCGCTGGTCTGTGTGAACGCGGAGACTTTCACGCAGCAGGGCGCTACGGAAGCCGTTGCGGGCACGGCGCGTCTGCTGCAGGCGCGTCTCAGTGAGATCAGCCAACAGTTCGGTATCAGCTTCCCGGTCTACGTGCTGTTCACGAAGATGAACCGGCTGGCGTTCTTCGAAGATTTCGTACGAAACCTGACCGGCGAGGAAGCCAACGAGGTGCTGGGCGCCACTCTGCCCATGCGCGTGCAATCGGCCACCGGCGTGTACGCGGAAGAGGAAACCAGACGGTTATCGAAGGCTTTCGACGACGTATTCTATTCGCTTGCCGATCACCGCATCACGCTGCTCCCGCGCGAGGGCGACACGCAGAAGGTGCCAGGCGCGTATGAATTCCCGCGCGAATTCCGCAAGCTGCGCGCGACCATCGTGCAGTTCCTGGTGGATGTTTGCCGGCCCAGCCAGTTGCGGGCAAGCCCCTTCCTGCGGGGCTTCTACTTCTCCGGCGTTCGTCCCGTAGTGGTGCAGGAATCGGCGGTGGCCGAGGCGCAGCGCCCGGCAATCCAGCGTTCGCCCTTCGAAACGGCCGGAACCGCGACGGGTGTCTTCAAAGTCGGAGGCACGCCACCGCCACCGCCCCTGTCCACGCCCGCGCCGCTGAGCGGCGCCGCGCGCAAAGTCCCGCAGTGGATATTCCTCAGCCACCTGTTCCACGACATCATCCTGAAAGACGAAGCCGCTCTCGGAGCCAGCGGGAGCAGCACGAAGACCAGCATGATGCGGCGGATTCTGCTGGCATCGGCGGCGGTCCTGCTGCTGATCTGGATCGTGGGCATGACGGTGTCCTTCTTTGGCAACCGGTCGCTCGAGGCCGAGGCGATGGGAGCGGCCAAGGGCATCCCGGCCGCGGAAGCCAGCGGCATGAATCTGCCCACGCCGGAAGCGCTGCAGAAACTGGAAACCCTGCGCCAGACGCTCGAACGGTTGACCATTTACGAACGGGACGGCGCGCCGTGGCGTCTGCGCTGGCTGCTCGATAGCGGGAACGCGATGGTTCCCAGGGTGCGGCGGATTTACTATGCCCGGTTCAACCAGTTGCTTTTCGCGCAGACGCAGTCCGAAATGCTGAGTTCGCTGCAGCGCCTGCAGGTGCCTCCGGCGCCTACCGACGAGTACGGCCGGACCTACGACACCCTGAAGGGCTACCTCATCACGACGAGCGAATGGAAGCGGAGCACGGACTGGCTCTCGCCGGTTCTCCTTGCCCGATGGTCCGCCGGACGGTCCGTGGAGCAGTTGGTTCCCCTGGCAAAGAAGCAGTTCGATTTCTATAGCGTGGACCTGACGCGCGGCAACCCGTTCAGCGAGCAGAACGATGCCGCCGCCATCGATCGCGCGCGCGTTCACCTGGCCAAGTTCTCCGGCATCGAGCAGATCTACCAGTTCATGCTGGCGGACGCCAGCCGGCGCGCGAAGAAGGTCAATTTCAACGAGCAGTTCCCCGGATCGGCGGAGGTCGTCCTCAACAACCGCGACGTGGCGGGGGCATTCACCAAGGCAGGTTGGGCGGCCATGCAGGACAACATCAAGCGATCCGACAAGTTCTTCGGCGGGGAGCGCTGGGTGTTGGGCGATTACGCCGCCGCCAAGCCGGACCCGACGAAACTCGAGGAAGAACTGCGGAACCGCTACACGAACGATTTCATCGCGAAGTGGCGGGAGTTCCTGAAGAACACGGCCGTCGCCCGTTATAGCAGCCTGCAGGACGCGGCCCGGAAGCTGAACACGCTTTCCGGAGCCCAAACGCCGCTGATGGCGCTGTTCTGGGTGGCCACGCAGAACACCGCCGTGGATTCGCCCAAGGTGACGGAAGCCTTCGACGCCGTGCAGAAGGTGGTGCCGCCGCCGGCCACGGTGGTGCAGTACGTGTGGCCGCAGAACCAGGAGTACATGGGTTCGCTGGCGGCTTTGCAGACGTCCATCGGGCAGGTGGCGGACATGACCGGGCCGCCCGACCCGAATCGCGCCGCGCCGGTGCGCATGAGTGCGGATAATGCGCGCAACGTGGTGAAGAAGATGGGTTACACGTTCCGGATTGATCCGGAAGCCCACGTGGAGACCACGGTGCTGAAACTGCTGCAGGCGCCCATCGATTACGTGGACGCGCTCACCAAGGGAATGGGCGCGGGCGAGATCAACGCCAAGGCCCGGCAGTTCTGCGTGGCCTACGCGCCCGTGACCAATAAGTTCCCGTTCAATCCGAACGCTTCGGCCGAGGCCACGCTGGAGGAAGTGAACTCGATCTTCCGCCCGCGCGAAGGCAGGCTGTGGGTCTTCTATGAGGAGGCCTTGCGCAATTTCCTCCAAAAGCAGGGGACGCAATTCGTCGCCAATCCGGGTGGAATCGTGCTGACCCCGGCTTTCGTGACGTTCTTCAACCACGCGGCCCAGTTCTCCGACGCCGTCTATCCGGGCGGCTCGATGGAGCCTGCTCTCAGGTACGCGTTACAGCCGCAACGTTCCGACCAGATCAAAGCCATGACACTCGCCATCAACGGGCAGGGAGCGAGATTCACAGGACAGGAACCCGCGCGGCAGTACGTGTGGCCGGGCCTGGGCGCGCCCAGCGTGCGATTGAGCGCCAGTTTGACCGGCGGCAGCGATTTCGATTTTCAGAATCGCGACGGGCTTTGGTCCGTGTTCCGTTTCTTCGCCGATGCCGACCGGTGGAGTCCGGGCGGCGGCGGGTATAACCTGGAATGGGTTGTGCGGCAGGGGCGCGAGGGTCGTCCAGTGACGATCGGCGGCAAGGAACTCACCTACCGGTTCATTCTGAACACGGGTGGCCTGGCGCCGGTCTTCCAGAAGGACTTCCTCAACAGCCTGAGGTGCGTGTCGCAAGCAGCCCGTTAACCAGAACGATGGAACTCCCGGCGAATATTGGCAAGTATGAGTTGTTGGAATTCCTCGGCGGCGGAATGTCGCACGTCTACCGCGCGCGGGACACGGTGATCGGCCGCACCGTGGCGGTGAAGATCCTGACCGACGAAGGCTGCCGCGACGCGGAAGCCAAGGCGCGCTTCCTGCAAGAGGCGCGCATGGCCGGCAATATCGAGCACGAAAACATCATCCGCATCCACGACTACGGCGAGGAAGCGGGCCGGCCCTACATCGTGATGGAATTCCTGGTGGGCGAGGACCTGCGCCATGCCATCCGGGACGGCCACACCGGCGATCTGAACAACAAGTTGCGCATCGCGCGCGACGTCGCCACGGCGCTCGAATACGTTCACTCGAAGAAGATCGTTCACCGCGACATCAAACCCGAAAACGTCCACATGGACGCGGCGGGCAAGGTGAAGCTGATGGACTTCGGCATCGCCAAGAGCGAGGGTCTCTCGCTCACCAAAGCCGGCTTCTCGCTCGGCACGCCCTACTACATGGCGCCTGAACAGGTGCTCGGGCAGCCGCCCACGGACCTGGTGGACATTTACGCGTACGGCATCATGCTGTACGAGCTTCTCGTGGGTCAGAAACCCATTCAGGGAGATTCGGTGGAGCGGCTCTTTTATGCCATTTTGAATGAGCCGTTGAACCTGGAACCCCTGCGGCAGGCGGGCGTGCCGGAAGAAGTGATCGCCCTGGTGTCCAAATGCACCGCCAAGCAGGCAGATCAACGGCCCCAGAGCTTCCGTGAAGTGATCGCTGAGATCGACCGTCTGACGCGAAAGGCTCCCGAGCCTGCACCGACTCCGGAACTTCCACCCGCCCCTCAGCCGGTGCCGGCGCCGAGGTCGAAGGGCTTGTTGATCGCGGCGGGCGCGGCGGCGGCCGTGGTCGTTGTGCTGGTGGTTCTCTTTTTCGCCTTGCGCCCGGCCAAGGCGCCGCAGCAGCAACAGCAGACGCAGGCGGAAGTGAAGAAGGAACTCGCGCCGGCGCTCACCATGGAAAGCGGCGATATGCTGCTGGTGCCGGCCGGAGCGTTCCTGGCCGGGCAGGAGAAACGCAGCGAGACGCTCGGCGCGGTTTACATCGCCCGGACGGTAGTCTCTGGCGCTGCCTCCGCCCGGTGCTGCCAGGCGATGTCGCGGCCGTTGCCGCCAGGCTGCATGGCGGACCAGCCGGACCTGCCGATCGTCAACGTGACCTTTGTAGATGCGGCGGAGTTCGCCAAGTGGGCCGGCAAGCGCCTGCCTACGGCCATGGAATGGGAGAAAGCAGCCCGAGGAACCGACGGCCGCCTGTACCCGTGGGGCGACGACGCGGACCCGTCGCGCGCCAACGTGGCCGACAACAGTGCGGCCGGGCGAGCTCCCATGCCGGTGAACTCATTCGACCGCTGGGCTAGCCCGTCCCGCGCCATCAACATGACGGGCAACGTGTGGGAGTATGTAGAAGAGTTGAAGACCCCCAGCGCGCAAGCGGTGAAAAGTTTCGCGAGCGTTCTAAGCCCGCCGCCCACGGCCACCGAGCCCTGGTACACGATGCGCGGAGGCGCCTTCGACCGGCCCCTGGCGCACGGCGTGGCCTACGAGTGGATGTCGATCCCAGCGCGCTTCGCCGCCCCCGACACCGGCTTCCGCTGCGCCAAGAACGCGGAGTGATCTGAGCACATTGTTTGATATTCCGCTCGCGGATGCTCCGCGTCATGAGCTGTAGAGGGGTAGATGCCATACGGCGCCGCTACCTTGGGGATGGCGGTCAGCCGACTGCGGTTCCGATACGCGGGCGAGGAGATTCCTGCGGTCTTGCGGCCATAGGCCCACCTAGAGGCTATCAGTGGGTGCGAGCGACTCACGGGCGCGGTTGTGTAACTGCCACAGAACGATCATGGAGCCAGTCTCAAGGGAAGGCTCTTGCAGAGCGACGCAGGCTCATTCGGAACTAAAGCGTCATTACCTCTCCATCAGCCAAGCGTCTCATGTCCGGGAATCCTGCCGCGTCTCCGTCCCAATCCAATCCATGAATTGGCACTAGTTGCTTCGCGTCCATCGCTCGGGCGAATGCCCTCAAATCGGACGGGGAGGCATGGCCGCTGGCATGAATGTGCTCCGCCCGAGTTCCACCACTGTCGAACCACCGCCGCACGCACGCACCATCCTCGTTGCTCAGGTAACCGGACCACATCGACCAGCACCAGGCATCATTAGGATTCGGAACAACTCCTTTGTGCGAATAGTCAGGGACAAGCGACCCGCGCACCATCGCCACCCACCTCTCTGGTGTCTCTGTCAGCTTACTGGCAGAAATACCAAACGGCACCATTCGCTCGACAAAACCTTCTCTTCCAATCCGCCGGCACATCCGGCCGAAGGCACTTGTTATGACAACCTTCAGATTGTCCCAGCCGGGTCTTGGCAACTTGCCGAAATCTGCTGCTACCTCCATCACCTCAGCGGTGTAGAGATCAACGGCCAACGTCCTGCCCGCCGTCAGACATGCGCGATATAGCGTTACGGTCCGGTCTATGTTTTGGGCTGACCAAGCCACGAAGACTCGACCTGGGGTACCCCGGAACAACTGCACAAACGCATCTTCAAGGTGATTCTCGGTTACGCAGGGCTTATCGCTGCGGAGATTGGTCCCTTCCATCAACAGGACGTCTAGGTCTGTGGGCGGCGCCTTCATCATTCTCTTCGGTAAAGCGGACTTCCGCCCGTGCATCCTGAAATCTCCGGAGTAGAGGATACGTTTACCGTGTACCTCGATGAACAGCATGTATGCATCGAAGGCTGAGTGATCCGTCAGGAAGGGCGTAACGGTAAATGGCCCGATCTCGAGAGGCACGCCGCTCTTCCACGGGACGAATGCATTTGGCACCTCTATCCCGAAAACAGACGAACTGAGCCGGATTAGTCGCCGAGTCGCTTCGCCGCAGTAAACCGGCCAACCGGACGGGATGTCCTGCAACAGTCCGTAGTGGTCCTGGTGTGGGTGGGAAACAAGCACGCCGTCCACGGGGGAGGTGGTGTCCAATGAGCTTGGTAACAGACCACGCGCGTCCGGAGGTGCGTCGAGCGGACGTCCGACATCGAGGACGATTCGGTGACCATCCGCTGTGCTGAGTTCAACACAGTTACCTCCGATCTGCCGCGTGCCGCGATGAACCGTCAGTTGAACACTCATTCCACCTCCCCCGGGACTGACCTGCTCCCCGAAAACTCAGCCAGCGATAATTTGGAGAGCCCTCGAATG
>CAYLLB010000088.1:0-14500 GCA_964384215.1 uncultured Solibacteraceae bacterium
AAGGAAGCAACAGTTCGAGCCATTCCTGGGTCCTCCCGCCCCGAACGGAATAGCATTAATATGTTGTTAAATGAACAGTATTGTCCCAAGCCCCACTTGAGCCGCCCCGCGCCGGGCCACGAAGTGTATCCGTATTTGCTGCGCGGCGTGATCATCGAGTGCCCCCACCACGTCTGGAGCACCGATATGACGTACCTTCCGATGCACGGCGGCTTCTTGTATTTGATCGCAGTGATGGACTGGTTCAGCCGCTATGTGCCCAACTGGGAGTTGTCCAACACTATGGAGACCGGCTTCTGCCTGGCGGCGCTGAACGCCGCGTTCCGCTTCGGCCAACCGCAAATCTGGAACTCGGATCAGGGTTCGCAGTTCACCGCTGCCGAGTTCCTGGCGCCACACAAAGCGCGCTCGATGACCATCAGCATGGACGGCCGCGGACCACGGCACACTTGCGAAGACAACCACATCTCCTGAGGCCATTGCGCTTGGTCCTGTCGAGCAGCCGCACGTTACCATCAGGCGAGCTTTGAGCAGCCCGCAATACCGGACGGAACTGTTTTCTATTAGCCCTGACGTAAGGCAGGAGCTTCGCTCGTGGATCCAACATGCACCTCGTTTGGTCATGAGCGGGAGTCTGCTCGCTGGGAATCGGTATGTCGTCTCCTTCAGCCCGGACGTAACCCGCGCCGTCTCAGATGGAAGCATGCAACTGATGCGTTCCAGTCAGGGAAGCTACTACGCGATTGCGGTGACCGCCGACGGCAAGCGGATCGTGCAAACCGGGATCACTGAGAAAGCAGGCTTCCCAAGGGTGGCCGTCCCGGGCCTCTTGTTGCAAGCAGCAGCAATCGTAACTGCTCAGCGGTTCCTTTCCGACATCAACCAGCAATTAGCAAAGATTGGCGAGGCCGTTGAATTCATCAAGCGATACTTGGAGGCAGAGCGGATTGGCACCGTTCAGGCATCTTACGAAAGACTGGTAGAGATCCTCGCCGCGATGAACGCTGGCGAGTGGGATCTTGACGACTCACGCCGATGGGTCCTTGCGCTCGATAATCTCGACTTCGAGTGTTCAAGAATCGTGAAGGCCGGACTGGCACAGAGACAAGACCATCTTGAGATGGCCGGCATTCTGAACCTCGGTAGAATTCGTATCAAGAAGGGGGAAGTAGATAAAGCCGTGAGGAACTCGAACGATTTCGAAGCCCATTTCGGCCTCTGCGCATCTCCGCTCTATGTCCGCGCTGCGGCTGAGAACGAGAGGGCAAACGGGCTGAAGTTGCTTATCGAAGTCGCTCAGGACGGATCCGTAGACGTCGGCCAGGTCAAGTAACTCGAACTCGTGGGAACGATTCCGACTCTCGACAGGATGATTGAGAGAGGCGCGCCGACCTCCCAGACTGTCGCTTCCGGCCGTCTGATTTCGCTGAACGACATACGACCTTCACGCTGCGTCTGCAGTATTGGAAGTTGCGGAAGCCGTACGCCTGTCTGGTGATGAACTCTGTTTTGTTGTGGAAGCCTCCGGTCACGGCGTTGTTGCGGCTAACCTCCACATAGCGGCAATCTCACCCGGTTTCCGGACCCTGTAACTGGATCTAAATAGGCGTTAAACTGATCATTCGCGACTCGTAAACACGATTGCGAGCGCCACGGTCGAAGAGTAACCGCGTGGGACCGCCGGTCGGCGGCCAACAACACCACAATGAGCGACAGCTTACAACCACTACTGGATATCATCCATGCCCGTTCGGGCGAGTCATGGAATGAAAGAAACAAGGAAGCCTTCGAGGCACTTTTCGGTAGCCCGCACGGCCGCTACCGAAGCGACGCCAAGAAGACCGTAACTCTTCGTGCCCCGGAATTCAGCAATGACACGGGCATCCCTTTTTCCGCATACATCCATCCCTCCAATCCGACGTCAGGACCGTATGGCGGGATGTCCTTTGTGGTTTTTCCCGCGTCGGAAGCGCCATGTCTGATTGCGATGGTGGTGGGTACCCAGGGCCTTTCGCCGGACGAGGCAATCCTTGGACGTCCGGGGCACGCTCGAAAGATCCAGGCTATCTGTGCGTGGCTGAATAGGCGGTTCGGAGAAGGGCGCCAGATTGCTTGGGCCAAACAGGACCCTACTCGCATCGACCTGGACATTCCAAACGCCATCAAATTGGCCTGGGCCCCCTACCAGAGAATCTTCGAGCGCTACGGCAAAGTCATTTACGGCGCATTCACTCCAACCGCCGATCCGGAGGCCACCGCAGTGGCGGTCACGGCGCTTTTGGATGTAATGTTCGAGGAACGCGGTCAAAGGCCGCTCGCTCAGTTTGCAGAAGAGTCGTCGGAAATCCAGACATCGTGGTTTGAGCATTTGATGTCTTCCACCACGCGCGAACAAGTAACCGAACTCCTGAACGGGCGACGGTATGTGATCCTTGAGGGGCCGCCCGGCACTGGCAAAACGCTCATGGCCGGCCAGATTCTCCGCGATGAGTACGCCTCTTTCGGCCGCTCGATCCAGTTTCATCCGAATACGACTTACGAGAACTTCATCGGTGGCCTTGCCCCGGTCGTTGGCAAAGACTCCTTGGGCTTCCATTTCGCTCCGGCTCCGGGCTTCCTGATGGAGGCTGCTGCCGCGGCGCTTAAGAATCCATCGAAGAAATACCTGCTGCATATCGACGAGATCAATCGCGCCGACTTGGGCAAGATTCTCGGCGAAGCGATCTACCTCCTTGAACCCGAGCCGGGATTCGATCGGAAGATCGAACTGCCATACGACTTCGGGGAGCCATTCCATCGGACGTTTTATCTTCCACCGAACCTGCACATCCTGGGAACCATGAACAGCGCCGATCGCAGCATCGCGATTGTTGACGTGGCGGTGCGGCGCCGGTTCGCTTTCGTGCCGCTCTGGCCGAGCATGCAGGTCGTTGAGAAGTACGGATGCGCGACTGCGCAGAAGGCGTTTCGGGATCTGCTCTCGATTTTTGTTGAACACGCCTCCGATGAAGCACTGTCATTAGTTCCGGGTCACTCCTACTTTCTGGCCAAAGGCGAAACTGACGCGAAGAACAACCTGCGGACCAATCTCGGTCCGCTGCTGGCGGAATACCTGGCGCAGGGATATGTGACGGGATTTGCTGAGAGCATCCGTGGTTACCTCCAATGGCTCGAAAGTCTCTGAGCAGGAGATCGGACCTGAGTTCGCGGGACCAGCGTCGTCACCGGAGGCCTCGGCTCAGTCCCTTGCCTGGGGTGCAACCCTCGAAGAACATCTGCCTTGAACTGGAGGATCACAGCTCGATCGAGGAGTCGGCCGTTCAGTTCTTCGGGATCAAAGGAGCAATGGACCCTCAGGCGCAGGCCGCGCGCCTTGCCGATCAATTCATCACGCAGAATCGGGACCTGCTCGAGATGCTGGAGGTGTCCGTCAGGCGTGACTACGACGGCAATGACGTTCTGTTGCGGATGGAGTCCGGAAGTGCTGTGGGAGCGGTTCCGCTCATCTCTCCCTTTACGGCGAGGGCGGACTACGGTTTGGTAGTTCAACCCCGATTCCCGTGGCCCGGTATCGGGCCTATGCTCGCGGAAATGGGCTGGCTCGTAAGCCCGACGCCCTTGCGGTTGCCTCTGCTGAAGCGCTCTGAACGCCGAGTGCCGCTGTGGGTTCTCTCCTTCATGGTCCTGGCGAGGCTGCAAGCCCTTCTCGACCGGATGGAACGCCGATTCGAGTTCACCGAACAGGATCGCTTGGCGCCCAAGGGAACTGTACTGTGGCAGCAATACGCCACGCGCAACCTTCCGCGCGGAGAGTTTCTCGCTGTGCCATGCGTGTTTCCTGAACTCCGCGACGATCGTCACCTCAAGGGAGCGATTCGCTACACCATCGAGCATCAGCTTCAATCATTGGAGAGCCAGCGGGAGCAGGGAACCTTCGTGCACGCGCTGATCGCGCTGGCTGAGTGCTTATTGTTGAGGGTTCGAACAGTGCCCGCATGCCGCCCCTCACCACGTGACATCGATGCCTGGCTTCGGCGACCGCTCCGAAACGATGTTCTTTACGAGGGCCTTCAGGCCATCGACTGGACCGTGGAAGAGAGGGGCCTGGCCGGCCTGAGCGATCTGGAAGGAATTCCTTGGACCATGCCTATGGAAGTCTTCTTCGAGGCATGGGTGGAAACCGTGCTTCGCGCGGCTGCCATTCGAACGGGTGGCCGCTTGAAGGTTGGGAGGAAGCGCGAAACTGTTGCGCCGCTCGTCTGGGAGCCTCCCTATCTTGGATCGCAGAAATCCCTTGTTCCCGATTTGGTCTTTGAGTTGGAGGGATGCACGGTGATCGTCGACGCCAAGTACAAACGGCACTGGGAAGAGTTCCAGCAGGACCGGTGGGCAGCCAAAGGACACGAGCTTCGCGAGGAACACAGGCAGGATCTGCTGCAAGTTCTTGCGTATGCGAACCTGGCAGAAACCGCGACGGCGGTCTGCTGCCTGATGTACCCGTGTTCGACCGCAACTTGGAAATCCCTGCGTGAGCGAGGCCGCCTGTTCCATAAGGCCGAAATGTCAGTCCGGTCCCGCCGGATCCTTGTCTGGCTGACCGCCATACCAATGTGTGCCGCAGCGGAGCGGATTGCCGCCCCGCTGGTCGATGAAATCCTAAAGACCACCTGGTCAGCGGCGTGAGCCGGCCGTCACCGGGCCGACCCGGTTCCTTCGTTCACACTACTCACACCTTCTCCGGCACCACATATGGGGCGCGGTAGTCGCGCGTGAGCAGACGGTCGGCAGCCGGATCGTTTACAAACCTCCAGGCGGCAGGGTCGACTTTCAGCCTGCGGCCCACTCGGTAGCTGATGTTCGCCAGGTGGCAGTAGGCGGCCGAGATCACTCCGATTTCGACATCCGCGTTCAACGTCTTGTAATCTCGGCTGCGCACGGCGGCCAGGAAATTGGCCATGTGAGGGCGAGTGTCTTCGCTGCCCGGCGCGGTGCGCGGCTCATTGCGCACCAATTCCCGCTTGCTCCCCATGTAAACGCGGAAGCCCGAGCCGTCCAGGGTCATGAACCCCTCGCTGCCGAAGAAGATGTTCCCTACGAAGTGGTCGGCGCGGCGCACGTCCCCTTCGCCCGGCGTAATCAGGCCGCGCACTTCGAACACGACCTGGCTGCCGCCGAATTCGAACGTGGCCAGTTGCGTGTTCGGCGTCTCCTGGTCGTCCTCGTACAGGAACTTGCCGCCCGTCGAACTCACGTAGTTGGGCAGGCCTGCGTCCTTCATCGCCCAGCGCGCGATGTCCATCTCATGCACGCCCTGGTTGCCGATATCGCCGTTGCCGGTGTCCCAGAACCAGTGCCAGTTGTAGTGGAAGCGGTTCATGCTGAACGGCCGCATGGGCGCCGGCCCCAGGAACACATCCCAGTTAATTCCGGGCGGCACGGGCGTGTCCGGCGTATGGCCGATGGACTTGCGCGGATTGAAACACAGCCCCTTCACCATGTAGACCTTGCCGATTACGCCCTGCCCCAGCAGCTCGATAGCGAGCCGCTTGTGCGGCTGGCTGCGGCTCTGCGAGCCCACCTGCACCATGCGCTTGTACTTGCGCGCCGCTTCGATCATCTTCCGGCCTTCGTATATGTTGTGGCAGGCCGGCTTCTCGACGTAGACGTCCTTGCCCGCCTGGCAGGCCCAGATGGTGCCGAGCGCATGCCAGTGGTTGGGCGTGGCGAAGCTCACCGCGTCGATGTTCTTATCGTCGAACACCTGGCGCATGTCGGAATACGTCTTCGGGTCGCTACCCTGAACTTTCTTTACCAGCGCCGCTCCGCGCTCGCGCGCCGCCTGGTCCACGTCGCAGATGCCGGCGATGCGGCACTCCGGAATGGCCGACAGGAAGTTGACGTGATCCCGGCCGCGGCCACCGAATCCGATCACCACCATATTGATGCGGTCGTTCGCGCCAAGCACCGGCACAGCGCGGCTGGCAATCAGTGCCGCCGCCGTGGTCTGCAGAAAGTTCCGTCTATTTTCGTGTTTCATGCTCTATGGAGGCATTATATCGGACAAGCCGTTCGGCTGAAGGCTCACGCAATCGCCTTCCATTTTTGAACCCGTGTGAAGTACAATCTCACAGGCGCCGCAACGGCGGCGCCGGAGGAGACGCATGAGCAAAGCGCGCGGAATGGTCCGCCGCGACTTCATGAAGGCCGGGGCGGGGGTTCTCTCCGCGGGCCTGGCCGCGGCAAAGGGTTCGGAGACGCCGTACCCGTCGAAATGGTACCCGTTCACCGAACATCCGGAATCTGATACCTGCTGGTCGCTCTCGGTGGGGCCTGACGGGCGCATCTATGCGTCGTCCTGCGCCGAGGGCGTTCCAGGCGGCGTCGTCAAGCCGGTTCGCTACAACGAGGAAAAGGACAAGCTCGATTTTCTCTTTAATCTGGCCGAAAAAGTGGACGATCCGGGCGACACCGGCCACGCCACCCAGTGCAAAATCCATTACAGTTTCGCGCCGTCGATGTCGGACGGCGTGATGTACATGGCCACGCACCTGTCCGGGCCGCCCATCGATCTGCCCGTCTACAATCCGTGGTACTCGTGGCACGACGAGAAGCGCCTGTTCCGCGGCGCGGCCCTGCTTGCTTTCGACACGCGCAAGGACCAGGTGCTCTGGTGGGACACGCTCATTCCCAAGGAGGGCTGCCGCTGCCTGCTGCACGACGAGGACCGGCGGCTGCTGTACGCGCTCAGTTACCCGCGCGACCATTTCTTCATTTACGACCTGAAGACACACAAGCGGCGCGACATCGGGCGCATCGGCTCCATTAACGGCCAAGCGCTCTTCCTCGACAAGTCGCACCGCGTCTGGACCACGGACGATTACGGCCATCTGGTCCGCTACACTCCCGAGACGGACCGGCTGGAAGTCTCGCCACTGACGCTGCCGCATCCGATTTACATGACCGGCTGGCACAGCGTGTTTTACGACGTTGCGCCTTCGCCCGACGGCGAGTGCGTTTACGCCTCCACCTGGTGCCCGAATCCCTATCTGATGCGCATCTGGCCGAACGAGAAGCCCTGGCCGCGCGTCGAAAGCCTGGGGCCTGCCACGCAGCCGCGCGATTTGACCATGCCGGTCGACATGTTCCTCGACCACTGCGGCGGCCTGACCTTCGCCGGCGACGGCCAACTCTACTATGTCGCCTCGCGCTGGCACGATCCGGTGCGCAACCCCATGCCCCCGCCGCGCAAGAGCCGCGAAGGCGTGGTCTGGAGGCTGGACCCCAAGACGCTCAAGCGTGAAGAGGTGTCGCGCCTGGAGCATCCCACGGGTCTGGCGCAGTATGTATCGCGCGGCGCCGTGGACCATAACGGCGACCTGTTCTTCGGCCACGTCGGCGAGCGCCCCAGCGGGATATTCAAGGTTACGATGCCGGCCAGCCGCAAGCGGAAGAACGCTCATCTTCCGATCCGGATGTGGGGCTAGGAGGAACGTCATGCAGAACAAACCGAGATTCGACCGGAACTCTCCCGAGATCAAGGCGTATTTGGAGGACGTTGCGCAGACGTTCACGCGCGAAGGCACGCTAATCGCCTTCGAGACCTGCATGCCGGGGATGACCGTGCCCATCCCGCTCGATGAGAGCCGCATCACGGCGCTCGATATCATTGCCGACGGCACCATCTACGGCGGCACCAGCGGCCATCAGGCGCATCTGATCGTGGGGTGCTTCCGGGGACTCACCGGCCTCGTCTTCGACATCGGCGCCGTCGAAGGCGCCACGCAATGCGCGGCGGTGTGCTGCGGCGCAAAGGGCGTGGTGGCTTTCGTAAACGGCCCCAAGGGCGGTCGCGCCGTCAGCACCAAACTGGTGAGGTTGTTCGGCCAGGACTTCATTCAGGAGTGGGGCGTCAGGCGGCCGGCCATCGAAGACCAGGGCGAATGCGCGCCGGGCGAAGCGGTGGTGGACGCCGTCGCGGTGGCCTCGCGCAAGCAGGTGGTCGGGACAACCACGGGCCACGTGTTCGCGCTCGATATCGACGCGCCGAAGCCGCGGATCGTCGGAGAGGCGCCCGGCAAGGGGAAGATTGCCGTAGGTTCCCGCGGCGGCGTTTTCGGCCGCGATGAGGGTGATTCCCTGTGGCGTTACGATCCGGAGCGGCAGGCCTTGGAACGACGCGCCGTGAAGCTCCCCGCCGGGGACTGGAGCCAGCCGCTCGAATGGGCCGCCGACCCGCATGACGGCCTACTCTACACGGCCGACGCCCAGGGCCAGCTATTCTCCTTCAGCGAAGCCGGCGGATTCAGCGCGCCGTTGGGGCGCACCATGCTCAAGCCCGTGGGGCCCATGGCGGTCACCTTTGATGGACGGCTGTTCGGGTTCTGCGGCGCGGAGATCGCCAAGATGTTCTGCTTCGATCCGCAGCAACGCGAGGTGACGAATCTCGGCGTGGCTGCTTCCATCATCGGGCGCAAGCGCTACGGCTACGTTTTCGGCGATGCGGCCACCGGGCGCGACGGCGAACTCGTGTTCGGCGAGAACGACAACGGCGGACATCTCTGGTTGTACTTCCCGCGGATCAAATCGCGGGCGTGACGTTCAGCCTTCGAAGCCGAAACTGAAGAGCCGCGCCGAACGCAGCGCGAACACGAATTGCACGCGCTTGCCGCGCAAGCGTTCCAAGTCCGCGCCTCGCCAGCGGCACACAGCTTTGACGTGGTCGCCACGCAGCGGGATGGCGCGCTCAACCTGTAGCCGCTCATCGCCCGCCACTGCCGCGCGCAGTTCCCCGCTGGAAGCATCCGCGTTCACCACGAGCCGGCTGCCGGTCACCTCCACGGGCCTGGTGATCACGGTCCCGTCATCGGGCGCCTCCATGGCGGCAAAGCCGTCCGGCCGCAGATGCGCAAGGCAGAAGAAGCCGTCCCGCCAGCCGGTGTGCGGGCCGTTGCTCGCACCGTAGTATAGGTGAATTTCGTCGTCGAGCACCACGGGCGTAGCTGCGGCGTAAACGCATCCCGAATCGCAGGCACCCGCTCCGCCCAGCGGGATAAGAGGATTCCCGGGATCGACGCGCTCCCAACGCCGGGTGTCCGCGCTCCAGGACAATTCGCAAGTCACCGTGTCCGATGGGGTGTGAAACATCATGAGCAGGCCGAGGTACACCCCCGCGTATTCGAAAATCGGCATGGCGTAGGTCTGGCTCTCGGGCGCCCTGGGGTCCGCACGCAGGACCTCCACCGCCTTCGTCCAATGCAGGAAGTCCTCGCTCTCGGTCCTCCCGACCAGGCGCTGCTTCGCGGCCCGATCCCACAACCGGGTGATCCCCACGTACCGCGAAATTTCGTTCGCCCAGATAGCGTTGTTATGCGTGTCGCCCACGGCTCCGATGGAGGCGAAGGAAACAGGATCGGACCAGCGGATGCCGTCGCGGGAGAACCCGCCCGAAGTGGTCTTGTCCTGGAAGAACATCTTGTACCGCCGCGCGGGGTCAGGTTCGCGCGCGTCGAGGAACACGCCCGCGCCATGCGGCCCGCGAACAACCAGATTGTTGTCGCGCGAGCCTTCAAAGTCCACGATGCCGAGCGCGGGCTTGCGCCATACGATGCCGTCGTTAGATTCCGCGTAACAAACGCCCATCTCGCGTTTGAGCGCGCGGTACGGTTTCGACTTGCGCTCGGAGCGCGGTGTCGTGCGCACCGCCTCGTCCACGATGAACGGACTGTACCAGCAGCGGTAGAGGCCCGTGCCGGGCTCCCGCACTACGTTCGCGTAAAGATTGTCGAACCGCGCCTCCCACGCTTTGTCCTCGGCGAACAGCGGATTGCGCGGATCCTTTTTCACTTTCCCAACGCGCAATACGACGTGTTCCCCGCGCTCGACGACGCGGCTGTCAAGTATCAGGTAGCGCCTGGGCGGTTCGGCTGCGGGCCTCGCTCCAGCGGCCACCGCCGCCGTTGCGATGAATTCGCGCCGGTTCAACAGGGCCATTCCTCCGGGTCCCATTCCTTCATACAGTACACTGGTAGCTCACCATCGGGCATCGCGGCTTGCGTTGCCTCGACACGGAAGGACGAAGTACATCATGAGGAACATGTTTTCCACCCGCCGGGGATTTCTGGCCACCGCGGCTCTGCCGCTGGTTGCCGCGCCGGAGCGTCCGCGCATGCGGAAACTCGGAACCATCGACCTCGACCTTGTTGAAACCACCCCTATCGTTTGGAAGAATTGCCTGTACCGGTGTGAGTGGGTGCGCGCGGGCTACTGGGCGAACCTCGAGCACAAGGACTACTTCCGTTTCGTGGAACGCGCCAGTGGACGAGCCACGCCGGCCTTCGCACACGGCCATCAATTCGCCAGCGCCTTTGTTGATGGCGGCACGGTTTACGTCACCGGCGTCGAAAAGGGCGGGCAGCCCATGCTGCGTATGTTCGCGTCGCGCGATCTTGCGAAATGGGACTCCTGGACCGTGTTCAACATGCCCGGCTGGGGTATCTTCAACACCTCTATCTGCAAGGCGCGCGACCGCTACGTGCTAATGTTCGAGATCGACAAGCCCAAAGAAGAAGCCGGGCGGCCCTTCACCGCGCGCTTCGCCACATCCAAGGACCTGCGTACCTGGGAACTCACGCCGCCCGAGTGCGTCTACGCCAAAGACCGCTACACAGCGCCCCACTGCCTGCGCTATCTGGATGGCTGGTATTACGACTTCTACCTGGAAGCCCACGAAGGTTACGAGATGCGCGTGGTGCGATCGCAGGATCTCATCCACTGGGTGCCGAGTCCGCTCAACCCTGTACTGAAAGCCTCAGACGAAGATCGTAAGATCGCCAATCCCAAGCTCACCGCCGGGCAGCGCCGGCGCATCGCTACCGCCGAGAACTGCAACAACTCCGACATCGACTTCTGTGAGTTCAAGGGCCGGCTGTGGATCACCTATTCCTGGGGCAACCAACGAGGCGTCGAACACCTGGCCGAGGCGGTCTACGAAGGCAGTGAGGCCAGTTTTCTAAAGGGTTGGTTCCCTCCGCACGCGCTATAACGGAGATAGCGGAGCTGGATGACCTTTACTGTTTCACCATCGGACGCGGGCTGTCGCGTGGATCTATTCCTCAGGGACCATATGCCGCTTTACAGCCGCGCGCGCTTGCAGAGTTGGATTCGCGGCGGGCGCGTGCGCGCCAATGGCGCGGCGGTGAAGTCCGCCTATCTGTTGCAGGGCAACGAGACCATCGAAGTGGAACCGGAGGCGCTGCCTCCGCTCAAAGCCGAGCCGGAAGCGCTGCCGCTGAAGATCCTGTACGAAGACAACGACGTGGTGGCCATCGACAAGCCCGCCGGCATGATCGTCCATGCCGGCGCGGGATGCAGAACCGGCACGGTGGTAAACGCGTTGCTGCACCGGTTCAAAACGCTGTCCACGCTGGGCGGCGACATGCGCCCCGGCATCGTGCACCGGCTGGACCGCTTCACCAGCGGAGTCCTGCTGGCCGCGCGGCATGATCTGGCGCACCGGCGCATGGCGGCGCAGTTCGCCTCGCGTAGCACCGAAAAGACCTACATCGCGCTCGTGCATGGCAGCCTGTCCAAGGACCAGGGCCGCATTGATAAGCCCATTGCGCGCGATCCGCTCAAGCGCGTCCGCATGACGGCGCGCCTGGAACGCGGCCGGCCGGCGCTCACCGAATATCGAGTCCTGCGGCGCTTCGAACAGGGTTTCACTCTGGTCGAGGTGCGTATCCACACGGGCCGTACGCACCAGATCCGCGTCCATTTCGCCAGCCTGGGCCACCCGGTAGTGGGGGACCGCCTTTACGGTGCACCGGCGAAGGTCAAGAACCGGCCTCCGCTGAACCGCTACTTCCTGCACGCTCACCGCATCCGCTTCGAGCATCCCATGACCGGAGCGCTGCTGACCATCGAATCGCCGCTCCCCGCCGAGCTTGAGCAGTGGATCAAAGGACTTCTATAATCAAAGCGAGCCGTCATGAAACCAATCCACGCGTTGTTGATCTGTGTTTGCGCAGCCTTCGCGCTGAGCGCACAAACTCCGGCGCCGCAGACGCCCGTTCCCGGCGCCGACGACCAGAACCGCATCGTGCTGGACGTGACGCGCGTAAACGTCCTGTTTACCGTTAGCGACAAAAAGGGCCGCTTTTTGACCAACCTCGCCAAGGAAGATTTCGAGGTGCTGGAGAACAAGAAGCCCCAGAAAATCCTGGAGTTCACAGCCGAAAGCGATCTGCCCCTGCGGTTGGCCATCCTGATTGACACGTCAAACAGTATCCGCGAGCGGTTCCGGTTTGAGCAATCAGCGGCCATGGAGTTTCTGAACACGCTCCTGCGTCCGCATCAGGACCGCGCCATGGTGGTGAGCTTCGATACGAATACTGAATTGGTGTCTGACCTGACCGACGATCTGCAGAAACTTAGCGGGGCCATCAACAACCTGCGCCCCGGCGGCGGTACGTCCATGTACGACGCGGTTTTCTATGCCTGCCGCGACAAGCTCATGCTGGATCAGCCGCGCAGCAAGTTCCGCCGCGCCATGGTAATCGTCAGCGACGGCGACGACAATCAAAGCCGCTACACGCTCGGCCAGGCGCTCGAAATGGCCCAGAAAGCCGACGTGGTCATCTACACCATTTCCACCAACATCAGCCGCATCGAGACCGATGGGGACAAGGTGCTGCGCCACATGGCATCCGAGACCGGCGGGCAGGCTTTCTTCCCCTTCAAGGTCGAGGATCTGTCGCAGTCGTTCGAGAACATCGCCAACGAACTGCGCCACCAGTACAACATCTTCTACCGTCCTGAGCCGCTCAAAGCCGACGGCCTCTATCACAAGATCGAAATGCGAGTCACCAACCGCAAGGACGTGGTCGTACGAGCCCGCAAAGGCTACTACGCCCCGCGGATGTAAGGGGGAAAGGAGCCGGGAAGCTGTGAAATAATACCAACCTTCACCTTTTCCGTCTTTCCTGTCTACATCGGAACCTGCCAGTACTCGGCCCCGGCAAATGGGTGCATATGTCGGGCCTCCCAGCAAGGCCAAAGCCACCGCGAACACCAGATCATCATGCTGCCCCTCCCACCAGGCCCCGGATTGTTCGTACCCCGCCGCCGTAGTCCTAACCCGCATCCCAACCATCTCGCCCACCAAAGTCTCAAAGTCCCGCAACCCTGCGGCGATCTGTAGTCTCCCCTGTCGCAGCAGTACCTGTAACCCCGCAATCAGGTCCCGCTTGGGCACCCGGTAATACTCCCCGTCCCGCACTTCCTTGTCTCCCCCGGTCACCACCACCGGGATCACCCGGCACCGCAGGTCCGCCCGCTGCAACATCTCAATCACCGGCCGCCCCACCCCCGTCGCATCCGCTATCACCCGGCAACGCCCGGCCAGTTCCCCTGATCGCGTCATCTCTCTGATCCGCTCCACCACGTCCGGGTACGGAGTCCCTAAGGCCACCCGCTCCAAATACCGTACCCGCAACTGGATCACCTTCCGCCACGCGAACAAAGCCGGGTCCCACTCCCCTTTCAACTCCGCCCGCTCCACCACCGCCACCGCCGTATAATCCGAGCATTGCCCCAAGTCCAAACCCAAGAAACAATCCCCAAAATTCGTCATAGGTGTATGGCTGTTTAGCTTTTTGGCATTTCATGGCGTCCATGGCGCAACCATGGCGGCCATGGCGAGCAGTCTTTCAAAGCGTCCAAGCCGTGATCTCCTCGCAAATAGCCCGTCCCACCAAGTCCCGATCAAACACCCCGCTCACGCTATCCACGAACTCGCACAGGTACTCCTGCCGGAACCACCGCTCTCCCAAGTTCCGCCGCTCCTCCTCCAGGAACGCCTTCGCAATGCGAGGGCACTCGTAAGCCGTCACCCGCACCCGTTCCCACTCCGCCCCACCCCGCTCCCACGTTTCCCAGAAGAATCCCCGTTTGCCGAACGGAGTGCTCATCAACCAAAGCGCCCCCTCGCTCACCGCCAGCATGGGCCGGATCGACTTGTACAACTCGTCGCTCACCCGGGCCGCCTCGTCCACCATCAGAAGCGTCACCGCCGAAAATCCCCGTATTGTCGCCTCGCTCCCCGGCCGCCCCACAATCCGCGACCCATTGGGGAACACCATGGACATCTCGTTGTCCCCGTCGCCCTTCCGCTCCACCCCCAGCCGTCTCGCGAAGCCCGCCGCTTTCCGCACAACCTCCCCGCTTTGCCGGGCGCTCGGGCTCACCACCAGCGACAGGCTTCCCGCCTTGCTCCAAGCTTCGTGTACCGTCTTCGCCGCCGCGATCGTCGACTTCCCCCACTGCCTCGTGCAGTTCAACATGCCCCGCCGCCGCTGGCTCTCCAAGATCCGGGCCTGCTCCGAGTCCGGTTCCAGCCCCAAAACCCGCTTCACCCATTCCGCCGCCCCATCCGGCTCTTCTCTCGCCACCTGGGGCCGCCGCTGCCGAACTCTCGTGTTGCTTTTCAATCGCCACATCCCGC
>CAYLLB010000089.1:0-14087 GCA_964384215.1 uncultured Solibacteraceae bacterium
TGCCTGCGCGCGGTCCGGCGTGAAGTCCCGGACCGCGTGCCGGTGGTCCCGCTGATCATCAGTCACGCAGTCAAACAGGCCGGCGTGGCGTTCAGCGAATACAACCGGAACCCCGAACTGATCGCATCAGTTCAAGCGTGCGCGTGGCGGCGTTACGGCTACGACGGCATCCACATCACGACCGACAACTGGATTCTGCCGCAAGCGCTCGGCGTACCCGTCCGATATCATGACGATCTGCCGCCGGTGGGTCTGGACCGTCCGCTGGCTGCCCGGCGGGACCTTGCCCTGTTACCGCCGCTCACGGAGGCCAAGACGGCAGCCCGCATGGGATTACTGCCCGAGGCCACGCGGTGCGCGCGACGCCTGCTAGGCGACACCTGTTTCATCAAGACCAATTTCGACCAGGGGCCTTTCTCGCTTGCGAGTGCCGTGCGCGGCATCGAAGCCCTCATGATGGACATGGCCGATCAGCCGCAGTTTGTCTTTGACCTGCTGGAAATCTCCGTCGAGATGGTATCGCACCTGGGCATCGAGGTGGGCCGGACTGGCGCGCACGCGGTGACGTTCGGCGATGCAGTCGCAGGTCTGGTCAGCCGTGAGGACTTCGTCAAGTTCGCGTTCCCGGCGCTCAAGGAAGTGGTCCGCAGGCTGCACGCCGCCATCGACGCGCCGGTCTTTCTCCACATCTGCGGCAAGACCACGCACATTGTGGACTGCATGGCGGCGACGGGCGCGGACGCTCTTGAACTCGACTTCCAGAACGATTTCGGCGAGATGAAGCGAATGGTTGGCGACGAGGTGTGCCTTGAGGGCAACCTCGAACCTTCAGGCGTCCTTCTGCAAGGGACGCCCCAACTGGTCTATCGCAAGAGCCGCGAACTGATCCAAAGCGCCGGGCCCGGAGGATTCATTCTCAGTTCGGGTTGCGAGGTGCCGCGCGACACGCCGCCGGAGAACATTGAGGCCATGGTACAGGCGGCGCGGGACAGCGGCGCTTACTGACGCTTGACTGGAACGCGCATCAGTACCAATTCCGGATGCGTACCTCGACGCCCGAACCGGCCAGCGCTTTCTGGAAGGTGGCGAGATCGGTGTTGCGAGAATGATAAGGGTAAACAAAGTTGGGTTTGAAGGCGCGCACCGCGGCGGCGGCCTCTTCCGGAGTCATCGTGTAAGGCAGATTCATGCAAACGAAAGCCGCTTCGATGTTCTTGAGCGCGCGCATTTCGGGGATGCCTTCCGTGTCGCCGGAGATGTAGAACCGCTTGCCGCCGAAAGTGAGCACGTAGCCGTTGCCTTCACCGCGCGGGTGAAACGGCTTGCCGTCGGGGCGCACGCGCTTCAGGTTGTAAGCCGGGATGGCCTCCACGTTCCACTTACCGAAGCTCCTGGCGCCGCCGTTGGCGAGCAGCACCGTCTCGGGGAGTTTGGCGTGTACCGTGGCGGGTCCCGCTATGATCGTGGTGGGCTTGCGGAGTTTCGCGATGGCCTCCTCATCCAGGTGATCTCCGTGATCGTGCGTGATGAGGATCAGATCAGCGGGGCGGGCAGCGGCGTAATTGGACGCGCCCCACGGGTCCACTTGAATCAGCATGCCGCCACCTTCGATGGTCAGGCTGGCGTGACGAACGGGCGTGATCTTCACAACTCCGTCGGCGGTTGGAAATTCTTCGGGTGTCGCGCCGGCTGCGGTCGCCAGCGCGAGCAGAAACGCACAGACAAAAGCCCATGTCCTCATGTCACGCTATTTTAGACCCGGCGCGAGCGCTACACCATCAACATGCCGCCGTTGATTTCGATGGTTTGGCCCTGAATGAAGCTGGCGCGCTCCGAACAGAGGAAGGTGATGACCTCGGCACACTCCGCGGACTCGCCTAAGCGGCCGAGCGGCGTGGCAGCCACGACGGCGTCGAGCATCTGTTTGGTTGAGAACTTACGGTGGAAGTTGTTGTCGATGGTGCCAGGAGAAATCGCGTTGACACGGATGCCGAACGGCGCGAATTCCTTGGCCATGCCCTTGGTCATGCAGGAAACGGCGGCTTTCGAACTGGCGTACGCGACGGCGCCGATGCCGCCGCCGTTGCGGGCGGCGATCGAGGACAGGTTCACGATGAATCCGTGTTTGCGCTCGATCATACCCGGCAGCACTGCCTGCGCGATGCGCATGGCGCTAGTCCAGTTCAGAGTGATGACGCGATTCCACAGTTCCGGAGTGAGTTCCAGAAACTTACGGCGCTCGACAAGGCTCCCGGCGTTATTGATGAGGATGTCGACAGGGCGCGCGAGGGCGCGAAGTTGTTGAACAAAGCCGTCGATGCCCGTCTCGGTGGACAAATCCGCCGCGAGCAACTCGCCGTCCCCACCGGCTTCCCGCAGGCGGCGGAGCGCGTCTTCGGCGCCCTCACGGCTCGCATTGTAATGGACCAGCACGTAGGCCCCTCGCGAACCGAAGGCCACGGCGGTTTCGGCGCCGATGCCGCTCGATGCGCCGGTGACCAGCGCGGTCATTCCCTGGAACTCAGTGGATGCCGGCATAAGCCGCTCACGCCTTCGCCGCCGCCATGCCCGCCAGCACACCGCGCATGTAAGCGAACGAGCGCTGCATGCCGGGTCCCGGGTTGTCACCGTCGATTTCGTACTCGAGCATGACGCCGCCCTGGTAGTTCATCTTGAGCAACTGCTTGAAAATGGCCGCGATGGGCAGCACGCCCTGGCCGACAACGGCGCCGCGGTTCTTGCCGGCGGCTTCGACGATATCCTTGATGTGCACGTCGAGCAAACGGCTGCCGGCCATTGCGATGGAGGCGGGGACGTCCGCCCCGGTGCGGGCCTCGTGCCCCACATCGATGCACAGTCCCACGCGCGGATCCATGTCCTTTACCACGGCCAAGACATCCTTGGCGCCGGGGAAATGCTTGTCTTCGGGGCCATGGTTGTGGATGGCCACCTTGATGTTGTATTCGCGCACCAGCTGTTCGATGCGCGGCATGGTTTCGCGGGTGGGTGCGATGACCATCATGGGCATGCCGGCCATGCGCGCATATTCGAACATGCGGCGCAGTTCGCCTTCGTCGTTCTTCTGCATGCCAATGACGCCGCCGGAGAGAATCGTCAGCCCCGCGGCTTTGAATTCGGCTACCGCCTTCGCAATCTCTTCGGGCGTGCTCGTGTACAGCAGATGGAACTCTTTGATGCTTACGTAGTCGATCTTCATCTCGCGCATCATCTTGATGGCGAGGCGGCGGGAGAACTCACGCAGCGAGTAGGTAGCCACCCCGAGCTTGAGGTCTGTTTCACCCGGAGATGCGGCGAAACTGGCAGAAGGCGCGGCGGAAGCGGCGGCCAGCGCGGAGAGAAAACCACGGCGATCAGTGCGAAACATAGTTAGAAAATAGCATACCGCGCCGGAGTGCGATCCATTATAGTGGTCGTGTGAAGGGGCTACGCACGCTCGCGCTTTTGTTCGCCGCCTGGATGCCGCTCGCGGCTGGCGGTTTCCAGAAACTTTTCGACGGCAAGACGCTGGACGGCTGGACCATCGTAGGGCAGAAGGGCCCCGGCTACATCGTCGCCGATGGAAAGATCGTGTGCCCGAAGGGAGGCGGCGGCAACATGTTCTATACACGCCGCGAGTTCGCCGACTTCGTGCTTCGCTTGGAGTATCGCATGGAGCCGGGCGGCAACAACGGCGTGGGGATCCGCGCGCCGCTCGAAGGACGGATCTCGCAGGTAGCAATAGAGATTCAGATCCTGGATGACGATTCTCCCCGCTACAAGGGCAAGCTGCGGGACTCCCAGTACAACGGCTCGGTCTACGGCGTGATCGCGGCGCGCGGCGGCCAGCCTAAGATGCCTTGGAAGTGGAACAAGATGGAGATCCGGGCCGAGGGGCGCCGCATCCGGGTGCTGGTGAACGGCCGCATGGCGGTGGACGGCGACCTGGATACGGTGACGGATCCCAAGGTGCTCGCGGCGCATCCCGGTATCGCGCGCACCAAGGGGTACGTGGGCTTCCTGGGGCACGACACGAACGTCGAGTTCCGCAAGATCGAAATCAAAGAGCTGCCGTAGCCAGCTTCGGCACCAGCATCCACTTCAATACGCCCGCCGGTTCCGCGCCGAAGCGGTCGACGTCGATGCGCACAATCGCGCCTTTTTTGAAGTCCACTTGCAGCGAAGGCGCACCTGCGAGGAATGCCGTGAGGCGGCCGAACAGCGGTTCGTGGCCGGCGAGGTAGATACTTTCCTCGCCCTTGTGCAGACGGATTTCCTCCCAGACCTCGCGCGGATCGGCCATCGGTTTGAGCGCGTCCGCCCGGACCATTTCACCCTTGCAGCCCAGTATGTCCGCCGCGAGCTGCGCAGTTTCCACCGCGCGCCGGTACGGACTGGTGAGGACTAGCGACGGTTTCACGCCGGCCGCGCGAGCCACCTTGAGGATGCTCTTCAGCCGCGCGATGCCCTCATCGGTAAGCGCCCGGTCGGCATCGCGCAACCCGGTGTGCCCCCACTCCGCGATGCCGTGACGTTGCAGGTAGATCTCCATGGCTGGTGGCCGCCCCGTTCGTCATTCTGGCATACTCAAAGGGGTTTTCGAGACTCATGACCGATAAAGCAGCTTGGCAGCAGCGCTGGGAGCGCATCGCCCTCTATCTGACGTTCGGATCCGCGGTAGCGGTTTTCTTCTCCATCGCGGCGTGCCACATCCTGTTGGCTCTCTCGGTGGTGGTGCTGCTGGTGTCCGGCGCGCGGCTGCGCATGCCGCCGGTGAAGCTTCCGCTGGCGATCTATTTCGTACTCACCGTGGTCTCGCTGCTGTTATCGACGGACCCGGCCGCCGGGCGCCCGCAGATCCGCAAATTCTTCGTGTTCCTGGTGCTGCTCACCGTCTCCAGCACCTTCGTCAAGCTGAACGCGGTGCGCAGCGTCGTGATGGCATGGTTTGGCGGGGCAGCGCTCTCCGCCGCGTGGTCTCTCGTGCAGTTCTGGGGGAAAGTGGGCCAGGCGCGGCAGGCGGGAATGAATTTTTACGACTATTATGTGTCGGTCCGCATTACCGGCTTCATGAGCCACTGGATGACTTTCAGTGGGGAGATGATGGTGGCGCTGTTGCTGCTGGCGGCGTTCCTGTTCTTCTCTCCGAAAGCGCGGCGTTACTGGTGGGCCTGGACTGCGTGCGGGGCGCTGATTGCGGCAGCGCTGGTGCTCGCGTTCACCAGGAGCATGTGGATCGCCACGGCGGTGTCGGCTCTGTACCTGATCTGGTTCTGGAAGCGGTGGCTGGTCCTGGCCGTGCCGGTTCTACTGGCGTGCGGATTGCTGGTTTCGCCGGCCTCGGTGCGGACCCGCGCCATGTCCATGTTCCACCCCAACAAGAACATCGATTCCAACCAGCACCGCATCGTATGCTGGCGCACAGGATGGGAGATGATCAAGGTCCACCCGTGGTTCGGCGTCGGACCCGAGCACGTGGGACTCGAGCTGGAGCGCTACCTGCCGGCCGACATACATCCGCCGCTGCCGAGAGGCTGGTACGGCCACCTGCACAACATTTACATCCATTACGCGGCCGAGCGCGGCGTGCCCGCCATGCTGGCCCTCATGTGGATATTGGGCAAGATGCTGCTGGACTTCCTGCGCCGCTTGCGCAAGTTGCCGCCCGGTACGAGTGACGCGCGCTTTATGCTCCACGGAGGCGTCGCGGTGATTCTGGCCACGCTGGTCAGCGGGCTTTTCGAAGTCAACCTGGGCGACAGCGAGTATCTTTTCCTGTTCCTGGCCTCCATGGCGCTCGTTTACAACGCGAGCGAGCCCGAGGCTACGGCTGCACAGTGATCTGGCGTACCATGATGGCCTTGCGCGCCTGGCCATCGCTTCCGTGGTACTTGAACCAGGAGTAGACGATCAGGAGACGGTTTCTGGCAACGGCCGCCATGTCCGTGTAGCCGCACGAATCCGCCTGCACGCTGGGCGCGGTGAGCGGCACCAGGCGATACGGTGCGCTCCAGATGCGCGCGTGCTTGTCGAATGAGAAGCGCACTTCGGCGCCGGGACGCCCCGAGCTCAGCGCCAGGACCCCGTTCGGCAAACGGAGCAGCCGCGGATAGACACCGTTCGGCGCGATGATGACGGGCTTGCTCCAGGTCTTGCCATCATCGTGCGAGAGGCTTTGGTACATGGGCCCTTCGCTGCGCATGACGCAGACCAGCGTGCGGTCCTTAAGAATTTCGAATGTGGGCTCGGTGAAGCCGTCGCGCTCGGGGCCCGTCGGGTCCAGCGCTGTGTCCGGCTGATAGGGGATGCGGCCCTGCACCTGCCAGCTGCGCCCCTCGTCGGTCGAACGGTAGAAGAAAACGTTCGAGTAGAAACGCTTCTGGCCCTCCATCAGGCCCGGGTACATGCACAGGAGAAGGGACCGGTCGTGCAAACGGCGGACCTGGCCGAAGACCACGATCGGGAAGATCTCGCGGATGGAATAGCGCAGCGCCTGATCGTCGGTGAGCGCGGCGCGTTCCATCTTCCAATCGAGCGAGCCTTTCGGCAAGCGTCCGAACCAGATGCCCTGCAACTCTTCCGGCAGCTCGCGCAGGCGGTAGTGTACGTAGGTGTTCTTCCACTGGTCGGTTCGATCACCGAGAGGAGCAGGCAGCTTCAACGATGCGAGTGGAAGGGGACGGGGTGTCCTCAACTCCAGGCGGTCGCCGTTCTTCAGAGGCAGGCCGTACACGCCCTTGGTGGTGACGTCGAGCTTCCAGGTGCGCCCGTTGTCGGCCGATAGCGCGCGGTTGGGCTCGCTGGGCGTCAGCCCATAGCTTTCGGCCGCGTCCGGCGCGATGTGGAAATGCACGGCGATGCGGCCGTCCTCCCAGCGCACGATAGCGGGGAACTGATAGAAGCCCCAACGCCGGACCTCCGGGGGGGCCGCTGCGACCAGGACGGGGTCCAGGATCTGAACTCGCGGCGCGGCCTCGGACGCGGCCGCCGCGGCCAGCAGACCGAGCGCGGCAGACAAGAGTCTCATTTCATTCCTCCCTGTGACAGTTGCTCCAATTCCGCGTTCGTCAGAGCGCGATACTTTCCGATAGCGAGGCCGGCAATCTCGATGGGGCCGATCGCCACGCGCACCAGCTTCAGCACCTTGCTGCCGATGGCTTCCACCATGCGCCGCACCTGGCGGTTGCGTCCCTCTGTGATCGAGATCTCGAAGAACGTGTGCGCCCCGCTGTCGCGCACTCGCCGGACTTCAGCGGGCCGCGTGGGACCGTCCTTGAGCGTGACCCCGCGGCGCAGCTGGTCGAGTTGCTCGTCGGAAAGCCGAGTGGCGGACTTTACCAGGTAGGTTTTGGCGACCTTGTAGGCCGGATTCGTCAGCCTCTCGGCGAATTGCGCGTCATTGGTGATGAGCAGCAGCCCGCTGGTGTCCTGGTCCAGGCGGCCCACCGGGAATACATATTCATTGAGTCCGGAGAGCAGGTCGTAAACCGTGGGGCGTCCTTCGGGGTCCTTGTAGGTGGTGATGTAGCCTTTCGGCTTATACAGCAGCAGGTACACGCGCTGTTGCGACAGCACGGGCTTGCCGTCAAGCGTCACTTTGTCGCGCCCGATGTCCACCCAGTGATCCGGCGTCTGAATCAGTCGCCCGTTCACCCGCACGCGCCCCGTGCCGATCCAGCTCCGCGCCTCGGTGCGTGAGCCGACGCCGGCTTTCGACAGAACACGGTCCAGCGTCTTGAGGACTCGTCGAGGGCCCGAACGGGTGGCCGGCTTGGGCTTCGTGCGCATGAGTGTAATTACCAGGATGAATCACTTGGCGGCGGGTGTCACGTGTGAGAAATGCACATTCAGCTTGAACGAACCGCGCACGTGCAGGAAGATGGATGCATGAGCGCACAGCCGATCGCGTCCGATCCCTGGATCGAGTTCCTGAAGACCGTTGACACGCCTACGTTAGCCAACGCCATCGAACTCCTCAAACTGCGGCCGCACAACCAGGGGTTCACACCTCTGCAGATTCGCTGCCTGTTTCCGGAACTGGGCCGCATGTGCGGCTATGCGGTGACGGCGCAGGTGGAAACCATGACCGACATGGGCAGGCTCGACCGCGGAGTGTTCACCGAACTCTACCGCGCAGTGGACGCCTCGCCGAAACCCGCAGTAATCGTGCTGCAGGAGATCGGCGGCTATCCCGACTACGCAGCACACTGCGGCGAAGTGATGGCGACGTTCTTCACCCGGCTGGGGGCGGTGGGCCTGGTGAGCGACTGCGGGGTGCGGGACATTCCCGAGGTCCGTGCCCTGGGGTTCCGCTATTTCGCGCGGGGCGCCGTGGCGAGCCACGCCTACTTCCGCATCGCCAAACCCAGCGTGCCGGTGCAGATCTGCGGCCTGGTGGTGAGGCCCGGCGATGTGCTGCATGGCGACGAGAACGGGCTGCTACTCATCCCGAACGAAGCGCGCGAAGGGCTGGCCGCCGCCGTTGAGAAGGTTCGTACGAGCGAACGCAAACTGATGGAGTATGTGCGCGGCGCGGATTTCTCGATCGATGAGTTCAGTTGGGACAAGGTGGAGTAAGCCCTCATGAGCGAAAGTACAGCTTGGCAAAACCCGGTTCGCGAACGTTTGGAGCGGGGCGAACCGGTAGTAGGAATCACGGTGACGCTCCCGAGCGCGGAGGTGGCGGCGCAGGCGGCGGCCATCGGTTTCGATTTTCTCTGGATCGAGATGGAGCACTCGCCCATCACGCTGGAAACGTTGCGCAACATGGTGCTGGCCACGCGCGGACTTCCCGGCGTCCCGTTTGCGCGTGTGCCGGTGAACGAGATTTGGACCGCCAAACGCGTCCTGGATTCAGGCGCGCTGGGTGTGATCTTTCCCTTCACCAGCACGCCCGAACTGGCGCGGCAGGCCGCCAATGCGTGCAAGTACCCTCCACTGGGGCGCCGCGGCTCGGGTGCGGGCTTGGCCACCCTGCGATGGCCGTCCGAGGAAGGCTACTACGATTTCGCCGACCGCAACGTCATGGTGATCACCGTCATCGAGGAAGCCCGCGCCGTCGAGAGCATCGAGGAGATTGCCTCCACACCGGGTGTCGATGTACTGTTCATCGGCACCAGCGACCTGTCGTTTTCTTTAGGCCTCCGCGGTGAACAGAACCACCCCAAGCTGCAGGACGCCATTGCCCGCATCGCGGCGGCGGCCAAGGCGCACGGCAAGTTCCTGGGCCGCCCCGTGGCCACCGCCGCCGATCTGAAGACACAGATGGAGCAGGGGTTCCGTTTCTTTCAAGCCAAGTCCGATTTGGGCTTTATGACAGCGGGCGCCAAGGCGTTCCTCGAACCGTTGGGCAAGTCGGCGGCCCTTACCGGAAAGACCAGCCCGCTTTACTGAGCGCTTTACCGGTTGCGCGTCAACCGGTCGTAGACGAATCCCGCTCCACCGCCCGAAAGGGCGCCGAGGGCGGCACCTTTTCCACCGCCGGCAACGGCTCCGATAGCCGAACCCACACCGGCGCTTCCCGCGACGATAGCTACGGATTTACGCGTCGAGCGCGGTCTTCTTGTGGTGGCGCGCGCCGGTGCGGGAGCGGCCTCGCGGGCAGAGCTTACCGCCGGTGGGGTTGCCTGAGGCGCCGCGAACGACGAAGGGCGCGATTCCGGCGCCAGTTGCGAAGGCGCGTAGCCGACCAGCTTTCCCTGTGCGTCGTACAGAGGCCCCGTGTAGCCGGGGACAGAAGCTTCCGGGGCTGCCGTTGCCGTCGGGGCAGGCTTGTTGTGCCGTACCACCGCCGCCGTTCCTCCGATCAATAGTCCCGCCGCCAAGACTCCGGCAAGGGCGATTCTTGTTCTTGTGAATTCCATATTCGCCTCCAAGCCGGGATAGGAGCAATCGCCGTACCGAATGGTAAGTTGCTTTATTTCAACAGATTGAATCGCGGCTCCCCTTTGCTCTCCGGTAAATTTTACCGGCTGTTGCTTGTTAGGACTGAATCTCGATCTTGTAGGGCCGGACTTCGGGCGCAGCGGGCAACTCCACGTGCCGCACCTTCCCATCCTGGAGCCGTACGGAGAGCCGCCGCGTTGCGCCGCCCACGTACGTGGCGGAGATGCCAGCCTTGCTCATGCGGTAGGTCAGGACGCGCCCTCGCCAGCGCAGTGTCTGCCCGAACTCCCGTCTCCAGAACTCGTCAATCGCAGTGGGTGCGAGAGTGATGGTCCCGTCCAGTCCCAGCTCAACTCCCAGCAGGAAACGCTGCACGATCCGGATCAGGTTTGCCGGGTATTCGCAGTACTTCTGCGCTCCGTAACCGCCCTTCTGGTTGTAGCGTTCGCGCCAATACCAGCCACCCCCGCGGCCCGCGCTGGCAACGCGCCGGATCGAATCTAGAAGGCCGCGCGCGTCGCCCATGCGCGCCCGCGCCTGGCACTCGAGGTACCATACGCGCCCCATAGCAGCCAGATCCATGCGGTCGGGATGCGTGAATTCCCAGGCCTCGTACTTTTCCGGTTCAGTAGCGATGCCGGTGGGCATACCGCCGTAGTAGAAGCGCTTCTCGTCCTTCAGCTTCGGCCAGAGAACAGCCTGTTGCCGTGGCGTGGCAAGACCGAATGCGAGGGCGCACCAGTCCGCGTCCGTAAAGCCGTGACTGTGGATGAAGCCACGTTGGGGATGGCGGTATTCGGCGAAGCGGTCACCCATCCAAAAGCGCTCCGCGAAGTAGCGCTGGATGCGCTTGGCGAGCGCATCGTGGCGCGAGGCTCTCTTTCTATCGCCCAGGATGCGATTGAGCGCAGCCGCGCGGCGGAATGCGTCCACGGCGTGCGGCTGCGACACTCCGTCGCAATCGATCCGCGTGGGCCGCTCCACGTAGTAGCCCGCGCCTTGCACCGCTCCCTCCGGCGTGACCAATGACGCCAACTGATTCGCGGCAAGATCCACCGACCCGATCCGTGCCGCGAGCCACTGTATGTCGCCCGTACGCCGGAAAATGGCATCGGCGTTCTGGATATAAGTAGGCGCGGCGAGGGCGGCCAACGGATTGCCCGGAACCCAGTGCTTGTACAGACCGCCGTTCCCCGACACCTCGGACTGGTACCCGTCCGGGCCGATCTTCTTGCCTGCGAGCGCCGGCAGCACGGCGATGGGCAATGCGCCGTCCGGGCGCTGGAAGGTGCGCACGTAATCGAAGTTGAGCTTGGCGGTCTCCACCTCGCCCAGCCACAACAGTGCGTCCGTCATCTGGTGGCCGTCGAGCGACGGATAGGTGTTGCCGTAACCGAAACCTTGGCCGTCGGCGCACACAGAGAAATAGCCAGGAAACACCATCGGATTCACAGCGGCGAGGATATTCTGGCTGGCGGCCTTCTGGTAGGCTTCGGCTACGAGCTCGTCAGGGATCCAGGGCGCGGGCGGCTCAGGGGCCGCGGCCGCCGCCCCCAGCCGGAGGAAATCGCGACGAGAACAGGCCAGGTTCGGGGGATTGCACATGGTGCTGCCTTGCCTGATCGTAATGCACGACGATGCCGAGAGACAAAAAACGCGGCGGCGCCTGGAAGGATGCTGCGCCGCCGCGAGGGTGGGTGTTACTTCAGAAAATGAAACGGATGCTCAGTTGGAGCCGGCGGGCGTAGTTGTCCTGGGTCGAGGCGTTGATCTGCCCGAATCCCGTGTCCTTGACGCTCTGCGCCGTCGTGACGGTCATGTTCGGCGATGGGAAGTAGGGGTGATTGAACGCGTTGAGGGCCTCGGCGCGGAACTGGATGACCTTGCCTTCCGTGATCGTCGTGTCCTTGATCAGCGCCAGATCCACGTTGTTCACGCGCTGGCGCCTCAGCGAGCCAAAGCGGAACGGCCACCACCGAAGCTGCGTACTCTGCAGTTGCTTGCCGCTGGCGGTTTCGAATCCGGAGATATTGAACCAGTGGTCCGGGGTGCGTTGATCCAGCGGGAGCAGGATGTCCGCCGGATTGCCGTAATAGATGGCGCTGTTCCAGGCTAAGGGAGCGCCGCTCTGTAAGCTCCAGAGCCCCGAGGCCTGCCATCCTCCCACCAGACGCGACACGAAGCCGTTGGTGGACGAAAGCAAAGGCTTGCCCTTACCGAACGGCAGCTCCCAAACTCCGCTCAACGTTATGCGGTGGGGCGCGTCGGCATCCGAAATCTCGTGAACGGGCCCCGGATCGCAGGCGTTCAGGAGGTTCACCGCCTGCATCCATTTCGAGAAGGTGTAACTGCCCATGATGGTGTAGCCCTTCGAGAAGCGTTTCTGGACACTCATCTGAAGACCGTGGTACCACGAGAAACCGGATTGCTCGTCGGTCCAAATGGCGTTACTACCGAAGGCACGGTACGGTGAGAGCAGCGTCTGCCTGGTGGTGTTAGTACCCGTGTAGATGCTCTGGGTATTACCCGGCACCAAGCCCACCATCGGGTTGGCGATGCTGCCGGTCAGGTAGCTGTGCCAGACGTCGTCGCGCGTCATCTTGGTGCTCCAATATTGCCTCGGCAGGACATTGATGTTGCGGCCCTGGTACTGCGTGGTGGAGCTGGCGATCGCCAGATTGTTGCTCTTGCTGCCGACATAGTCGGCCTGCACCACTACGCCTTTGATCTCTCTCTGAAGGCCGAATTCCCACCGTAGGGTCATAGGCACCTTGGGGTTCTGGTTGAAGAAGGTGAAGCCTTGGCCAAGGTAGGTCTGATAACCATCGGCATTCCCCCTGGGCTCGGCGACGCCGTTCGGGAAGGGCTTGTCTATGGTAGTGGCCCAGGATAAGCCGTTATCGGTGGTGAGTACCATGGAGGTGTTCTGTGTGAAGCCGTTCTGGAAGACGTCTCCACGGCGCTGCCCGAGGAAGCCCGCGAACATGCCGAAGCCGCTTCTCAGCACGGTCTTGGGAGCGATCTGGTAAGCCAAGCCTACGCGCGGCATGAAGATGTTCTTGGGCGTGTGATACAGGGAGCCGTCGTTGCCGCCCACCCCGGCAAAGGTCATACCGCCATTCAGAGCGAACGCGCTGACCGGGAGTTCCGGGAACCCGCCCGAGTAGTTGGGGTACAAGGTGGCGTACTTGGCCGCTGCAGCCGCCGAGATGGGTTGCACATAGGATGGGTCGAAGCTTAAGGTGCTCCGGTTGAAACGCTCCCGCAAGGGGGTCTCGAACTCATAGCGCACCCCCAGGTTCATGGTCAGCTTGCTGGATACCTTCCAGTCGTCCTGTATGAAGAAACCCCAGGAATTGGACTGCTCGACGTAGTCCGCCGAGCGGACAATGATCGCCGAGTCGGGCAGACCCAACAACAGAGCGGCAATCGACTGTCCATATCCGCTCGGGGAAGCCGAGGCGTTGTCCAGCGGGCCTTTGGTCCAGTTCGATCCGAAAGTGAAGGAGCCGGTCTGCTGGTTACCCATGAACCGGTCTGCTTCCTGATAGGCGCGGAATTCAAAGCCGGTGCGGATGGAATGCGTGCGGGCTACTTTGGACAGTGTGGCGGATACGGTGTGGTTGTTTACCGGGCGCTCTTCTCCACCGATCCCGTTACTGATATAGCTGGTGCTGGCGTAGTTGATGCGCGGGAAGCGCATGATGTCCTTGGGAACCTGGCTGGCATATTGCGACGAGAAGCCCAGTTGCGTGATGTCGAAGCCGATGGCTGATGGGGGGCTGTCCGTGCCCCGGATGAACCGGTTGTAGCTGTAGCGGGTATTCAACACCATGGTCGGCGTGATTGTGTACACGTGGTCGAACATGGCCGCCTTCGAGTAGAACCAGAACTGGATGCCCATGAAGGCGTTGTCGAAGTAGTTGTTGTACGTGCTGTTTCGGACATAGGTGCTGTAACGGACGAAGAACCGCTGCTTGTCGCCCAGGTTCTGGTCCACGCGGAATGTGTGGTTGTAATACTTAGCTATTTCGGGAAGGCTGGCGTCGCGGTAGTTATTGAGGCCAAGCCAGTGCTGTCCGAATTAGCCAATTCCTCCCCTTGGACGGATTGAGTCCAAAGCACTTCCTTCGGAGATCTCACGCTCGCGCCGAATCAGGTTCCCGTTCCCCATGGCCGCCTGCTGTCCAACTCAAGCCAGCGAT
>CAYLLB010000090.1:0-14003 GCA_964384215.1 uncultured Solibacteraceae bacterium
AGATCGGCTGGCCCAGCATACACGCCTCGGCCTCGATGCCGCCCACACCCCAGCCCACCACGCCCAGGCCGTTGATCATCGTGGTGTGGGAATCCGTGCCCACCACGGTGTCGGGATAAACCAGCGCCCGGCCGTTGCCGTTTGCCGAGTACACCACCGGCGCCAGGAATTCCAGGTTCACCTGATGCACGATGCCGGTGTCTGGCGGCACCACGCGGAAGTTGCGAAATGCGGACTGCCCCCAGCGCAGAAACGCGTACCGTTCGCGGTTGCGCTGGAACTCGATGAGCGCGTTGGCGCTGAAAGCCTCCGGCGCGCCGAATTCATCGACCTGCACCGAATGATCGATCACAAGGTCCGCCCTGAGCAGCGGGTTGGCACGGGCCGGATCGGCGCCCAGCTTCTTGAGCGCGTCGCGCATGGCGGCCAGGTCCACCACTGCCGGCACGCCGGTAAAGTCCTGCAGAAGAACACGCGCCGGCATGAAGTTGATTTCTTTCTCCACCGGCACGCCGTCCCAGCGCGCGACGAACTCGATGTCCGCGGCCGTCGTGGAGCGGCCGTCTTCGTGGCGCAGCAGATTTTCCACCAGGACGCGGATTGAATACGGTAGCCGAGCCAGATTGCCGAATCCAGCCTTTTCCAGCGCCTGAAGGCTAAAATAATCGTGGCTGGCTCCGCCCACCGTCAGCTTGGCCCGGACGCCGAACGAATCCTTTGAACTCATAGCTCCCCCCCTGCAAAATTCCGGGGACAGGCTACGTGATTCCGCAATTACTTCTCCCGACATCTGTTGGTGATTCCGGAATCACGTAGCCTGTCCCCGGATCTGCTACATGTACTCGGGCACTTCGATCCCCAGGATGCCGAGCGTGCCCTCCAACTGCTTGCGGAAATAATCCGTCATCCACAACAGGAACACCCGCTTCTCGTGGTCTTCCTCTTGCAGCACGGGATACTCGTGATAGAAAGCGTTGAATGCCTGCGCCAACTGGAATGCGTACTTAGCCACGTGCGCCGGTTCGCCGCTCGAAACGGCGCGGGCCACTGCCGAGTCGACCTTCGATGCCGCGAGCAGCAACTGCCAGCAGTTCTCGTCGGCGAGCTGGCGCGCGAAGGCCTCACGGTTCAGCTCAGAGCGGAAATCCGGCAGCGTCTCGCCGCGTTCGGCCAGCTTGCGCAAGATGTTCCGTGCGCGCACGGCGGTGTATTGAACATACGGCCCGGTCTCGCCCTCGAAACTGAGCGCTTCCTGGAAGTCGAACGCGATCACGCTGTTACGCGTGTACTTCAACAGGAAGTAGCGCAGTGCGCCGATGGCGATTTGCGTGGCCACCCGACGGCGCTCTTCGGCGTCGGCCTCCGGATGACGCGAGTCCACTTCCCTCTGGGCTGCTTCTATCAGTTTGTCAACGAGGTCGTCGGCTTTGACGCCCAGACCCTTTCGCCCTGAGACTTCCACGTAAGGACGCTGCTGGTCCTCCTCTGGAATCTGCAAACCGAGTTCTGCCGCGCAGCGCATGGAGAGCGCCACCATTTCGTAAGAAAAATGCACCGAGCGGTCCGCCTGTTCGTTGAAGCCGAGGGCGCGCAAGCCCGCCGCTACGACGTCCTGCAGATAGCTCTGGCGCGAATCGATGACGTTGTATACGCGTGTACCGCCGCCGAACGAAGGCGCGATGCCCGGCCCCGGTTCGGTAGTCGACACCCATATCCAGCGTCCGTCCGGATACTGGCTCCACTGTTTATAGTAGAAATCCTTGCCGAGCAGGCCGAACTTCCAGAGCTGGTAGGCGATGTCCTTGCCCACGTAAGTGACTGTGCCGTTCGAACGCACAATCACCTTGCTCGAGTCCTCATCCGCGTCCTCGTCGAAGGCGCTGCCGGGCATCACCCAACAGCCTTTGTTTTTGCCTTCGGTCTCGAAGTAAATCGCCTTCCGCTCCTTGAGCAGTTCAAATGCCGTGGCCCAGAACTTGAGATGCAGGATCTCGCTTTCCCGCGGCAGCACGTCGTAGACGATGCCGAGCCGCCACATGGTCGCCAAGTGCGCCTTGACGATCGCATCCGAGATCACTTGGCCCAACTCGGCCTGCGTGCCTTCTCCGGCTTCGATGGCGTGAAGGGTCTCCATCCGCCACTCGCGCGCTTCGGGGTGCGTGTCATAGTAAGCCGACACGCGTGCATAGAGGTCCCAGCACAGGTAGTCGAAGCGCACCGAAGGATCCGCGATCAAGGCGCGCACGTCATCGGCGGTGCGATGTTCCAGATAGTGGAAGCCCGCCACCACGTCGGCCACCTGCACGCCGGTGTTGTCGATGTAGTTCTGCACTTCCACCCGGGCGCCCGTCGAGCGTAGCATCCTCACGAAGGTGTCACCGAGCACCGCGTTGCGCAGGTGCCCGATGTGCGCCGCCTTGTTCGGGTTGATGTTGGTGTGCTCGACGATGATCTTCTCGCTGAGATCCGCCGGCGCACGGAACGATTCGTCCATCAGACCCGCGGCATAGTAGCCCCGGTCGAAGCGGATGTTGATGTAGCCGTTGCCGGCCACTTCCAGGGACTCCACCCCCGGCGTGCCATGGAGGCCAGCCGCCAAGTCGAGCGCGATGCTCTTGGGCGGCTTCTTCAATTTGCGCGCCAGGTGAAAGGCCACCGGCAGCGCGATCTCGCCAAAGCTGGACTGTTTCGGTTGTTCTGTAGAGGCCGGCGTATCAAGCCCGTAACGCTCGCGCAAGTACGCGGAAACTGCCTCCCCTATGCGTTTTTCAATGAGAAGGAACACTAAGAAAAGTATAGCAATCCGAGCACTCAGGTCCTCCGGCGCGACCCGCGCGCGCCGCCCGCGGCGCCGAGCGTGATGGCCAGTTGGCCCGCGTAATACGTCGTCCAAATCAAGAAAGACGCATAGGGGACCGGCATACGGAATTTGTGGATGGCGAGGATCGAGTCGGAAAGCAGAAACAGCACCGCGCCCACGGCGACCCAGCACGTTGGGAAACGCGCCGCCAACGCGCTCACCACCATCGCCGAGATGGCTACGAGGTAGCAACCCACGGGTACGGCCAGCTTGCCCGTGGCCGGTATCAACCATATGCCCAGGGTGGCGCTGTACAGGATCACAGCGACCGCCGGCGCCCCGAAGCGCGGCTTGCGCCATCGCCGCACGAATGTGAATGTGTAAACCAAGTGGGACGCGAGAAAGGCGATCAGGCCTGCCAGGAACCACGTCTTTCCCAAGCCGAGCAGTGCGTCGCCCGCCGCCGATAGTTTTAGCGAAACCCCTAGGTCCACGCGGCGCTTGCGCAGCGCGTAAACCGCCAACAATGCCACGGGCAGCGTCTTCAGTACGACGATGCCGAGAGCCGCGCACCACTCGGTCGCCGCGATATAAGCAAGGCTCGCCAGGATGGAGATGACAACGAGAACCATGTGCGCGCGACCGCGCTCAGATCTCCCGCACTATCTGGAAGCCGGCGAGGCGGCTCAGACGATCGATATTTTCTGTGTGATCGCCGTAGAACAGGACGCGATGCAGCCCCGCCGAGTACGCGCGCAGGAACTTACGGGCGTCGCTTACCCGGGTCCGGATTTTCGTGCGGCAGCCGCGCGGGCCGTCGGCGTTCCCGATGACCTCCGCGGTTGAGATCAGGAACTTGTCGGCCTTGGCGAAACGGGCCACCGTCACCGTGCCGCTCTCCGGCGCGAGCACCTGCATCGAGACGCCCTTGTTGTCCTCCAGGTGCGAGCGCACCACGTACGGCGAGGCCGGCCCGTCGATGCCCGCCATCTTCGTGGCTGCGACACAATGGGCGTGGATCACCTCGTTGCGGCTCGTATCGAACACGGGATCGGTCACAAAACCCGGCATGTTCGAGAAAGAAGTCACCAGGAGCTGCGTCATGGTCGAGGCCAGGTCGCATTCGCACACACCGTAAAGACCGGCATCGTTCAGCTTGGAGAATGCCACGCAAGGATAGGCAGGCAGTTCGCCGCGCGCGAACCCGCCCAGGCAGTCGATGGCGATGGCGTTGGCCTTCTCCTTCCGCATGAACTCGGACATTCCGTGATAGAGTCGCATCGAGTCGACGATTTCGTTATCCGACGGTTCCACCACGCGCAGGGCCGCCTTGGTGAACGCGGCGGCTTCCTTGCGCGCCTTGGCTATGTCCGCAGCGTCAAACGCCGCTTTAAGTTCCGTGTAGCTCGGATAAGCGAACGAAGTGCCGAATTGCGCAGTGTAATCCTCCCCGCGCCGGGCTTTCGTGGGAGGCGACACCAGCATCACCCTGCTGTTGCGCATGTAGTGTATGGTGCGGAACAGCGGCACGTACGCGTCCAGTTCGCCGAAATCGCTGCTGGCGATGACGTCGGCCTTGACCCCCTGCTTGGCGAAATCGGAGAACGTCGTCCAGGAGTGCCCCGCATAGGGCCGCGAGAACAGGAGCGTGGGGCGGCCCGTGCTCACAACCTTCTGCAGGATGGCTCCCAACCCGCTGCTGAGGTTGAAGACCAGCACTACGTCGGCGTCCTTGGCGCCTTCAATCCACGCCGAGATGTCCGTACCTTCACGGAGCAGATCGCCGCCGATGTAGCGAATCTTCCCCGGATGCCGGCGCGCGAGTTCGTCAAGCTGCGCGCGGATTTCGGACATCTCCTGGCCGGCGTCCACATCGGGACGCGGCCAGCTAGGCTTCTGGCTGATGAGAAACGCGGTCCGCACCAGGGCTGGCCCGGACCACGGGCCGTCATCGGAGGAAGCCGAAGCCAGGTGCTTAAGGGCTAACAGACTAGCCAGCGACGCCATCCCGAAAGAACGCCGCGTCATACATCCGTCCATCGTCGTCATGAGGACCTCCCGCGAATGGAATGCTGCTATTATAGTCCGCCTGGCGCGGGTCACTGGGAACGGCCGTCCCGTCGATATTTCGTGAGTAGTGCAGCCAGTTCTTTCGCTAACGTTGGTTGCTCCTGAATCACATTGCGTGTCTCGGAAACATCTTCGTCCAGGTTGTAGAGCTCCCCGGGTCGCACCATGCCGGGCTTGTCCGGTGCAGCTTGTTCGGGAATGAGCTTCCACGGGCCTCTCCGGATGGCGAACACCCCATTACCCGAATGATGGACCACGGCGCGCTGCGGGCGCCGTCCCGCAGGACGCCCGAGCAGATTCGGCAGGATGTCGTAACTATCTTCGGCCGAATTGGGCGGCAACTCCGCGCTCACGATCGCGGCCGAGGTCCGCATCATGTCGTTCAAACAAATCAATTCCCGGCTGACGCCGCCGGCCTGGATTCTGCCCGGCCACCGGGCGATGAAGGGCACGCGGTGCCCGCCGTCGTAAATGTCCCCCTTGTAGCCCCGAAGCTCGCCACACGGCTTGTGGCCGGAGGCGAGCAGTTCCTTCAGGCCGGCATAGGATGTGTGGCCGTTGTCGCCCGCGAAGATGACCAGCGTGTTCTCAGTGAGCTTGTGGCGGTCCAGCGCGGACAGCACTTCGCCCACCGCCCAGTCGGTTTCGAGCATCAGGTCCGCCCACGCTCCGATTCCGCTCTTGCCCTGAAAGCGCACGGATGGACGAATCGGCTCGTGGGGCGTAGTGAGCGGGAAGTACAGGAAAAACGGCTGTCTCGATCGTGCGCGAAGCCCGATGTGTTCCACCGCCTTCGCGGTGAGGGTGGCGAGCACCTCGTCGAACTTCCAGCCAGGCAGCATCGGGCCCGGTGCCCCGTCAAGATCCCGCGTCGTCTTCCGCTCCGACGGCAGGCCAAGCATGCGATGGTTTTCGATGAAGCAGTAGGGCGGATAATTCGGAACGTCTACTCCGAAATAATAGTCGAATCCGCATGACACGGGGCCGCCGGCGATCGCAAATCGAAAATCGACGTGGTCGTCCATCCTCGGCCAGTCCCAGCCCAGATGCCACTTTCCGATGCAGGCTGTGTAGTACCCTTGCAGCCGCAGCATCTCCGGCAAGGTGAGCCGGCCCGCCTCGATCAATGGTGGATCAAAGGGCCGTAAGACGCCTCGATCCAGACGCGTACGCCAGGCGTAGCGGCCGGTTAGTAGGCCATAGCGCGTCGGTGAGCAAACGGCCGAACCCGAGTGGGCATCGGTGAACCGTACACCTTCGCTCGCCAAACGGTCGATATTCGCGGTGTCGATCTTGGAGCCTTTCTTGTAACAGCCCAGATCGCCGCAGCCAAGATCGTCAGCCAGAATGAAGACGATGTTCGGCGTTTGAAGTTGCGCGCGACGCGATACCGGCTTGGCCGCGGCCGCGCCGATAGATGCGCCAAAGTCCCGCCTGGTAATTATCATTCCAGCGAGTGTATATGACTGAATCGCGGGGCGAAAGCCCCTCCACCGGGAGCCTACCTTACAGCTTCGCCAACCGCTCGGCCGCCGCCTGCAATGTTTCGATGCGCTTCGGGAAGCAGAAGCGGACGATGTGCGCACCGTCGGCCGGGTCGGCAAAGAAGCTGGAACCAGGCACGGGCGCCACGCCAACGCTCTCTATCATGTGCCGCGTGAAGGCGATGTCGTCGCCCAGGCCGAAGCCCGAAATGTCGCACATGATGTAATAGGCGCCGCGGGGGCGGAAGCAGCGGAAGCCCGCCCGCTCCAGCGCTCCGAGCAGGATATCGCGCCGCACCGCGTAGTCCCGCGCCAGACGCTCGTAATATTCCTGTCCTGCATTCAATGCCGTGGCGCCGGCGTACTGCAGCGGAGCCGCGGCGCCCACGGTGAGAAAATCGTGCACCTTGCGCACGGAACTGGTGATGTCCGGCGGCGCCAGCACCCATCCCACCCGCCAACCGGTCACCGAGAACGTCTTGCTCATGCTGTTCACCAGCACCGTCCGCTCGCGCATTCCCTCCAGGGTCGCGATGGGAATGTGCGCGGCGCCGTCGTACAGGATGTGTTCGTAAATCTCGTCGGTGACGGCCAGCACGTTGAACTCACGGCACAACTCCGCGATCTGGCCCAGTTCCCCGGCGCTGAACACTTTGCCCGTCGGATTATTCGGCGAATTCAGGATGATGGCTTTCGTGCGTGGGGAGAATGCGCGGCGCAGTTCGACGGGATCGAACGTCCAATCCGGCGCGCGCAACCGCACCACGCGGCTTTCCGCCCCGGCCAGTAGCGCATCCGGACGGTAATTCTCGTAAAACGGTTCGAAGACGATGACCTCGTCGCCCGGATCCGCCACCGCCAGGAGCGAGGCGATCATGCTTTCGGTGGCGCCGCAGCAGACCGTGATCTCGGCTTCAGGATCGTAGTCGAGCTTGTACCAGTCGTGGTACTTCCGCGCAATGGCTTGGCGCAGCGGTGGCGCGCCCCAGGTGATTGCGTATTGGTTCAGGTCCGCAGCGATAGCTTGCTGGGCGGCAGTCTTGATCTCATCCGGCGCGGCAAAATCGGGGAATCCCTGTGCCAGATTGATGGCCTTGTGTTGGAGGGCCAGCCTGGTCATCTCGCGAATGACAGATTCAGTAAAGTTCGCTGTCCGCCGGCTGCGGAATCTCGTCGTGTCCATAGTGATGTTTCTGCTCGCGCCCCACGTAGAATAGCAGGTTCTATCGAACCGGAAAGCAGGTAGGATATCAGCAAGGCAAACCTCCGATGCGATATCGCAACCTGGTTACCTTGTCGTTGCTCACGTCGGCACTGGTCGCGGCGAACCTTGAGTTGCGCGTTCTGGATGCCGGAACCGGGCGGGCGCTTCCGGCGCGTGTGCTGGTGCGGGACAAGTCGGGCAAAGCTCAGGTACCGGCCGGCGCCGTGAAAGTCCCCATCGGACCCGACGATTGGTTCGTTTGCAACGGTCGCGCCAGCCTGGCGCTTACGCCCGGCCGTGTATTGGTGCAAGTGGAGCGCGGAACCGAATACACGCCGGTCGTGATGCAAACGATGGTAGCGGAGGAACAGTCTGCGGCGCTGCGCGTTTCTCTGCGCCGTTGGATCGACATGGGCAAGCGTGGCTATCGCAGCGGTGAAGATCACATCCACGTCGCCTCGACGGACCTCGCTGCCATGCTCGCCGCGGAAGACCTCGACTTCGGTAGTTCCTTCCATTGGTGGAACGGTCCGAAGCTCCCACTGCCCCCACAACCGAAAGCCGTGATGGACCTCGAATTCGGCGGACATGCGCGGGCCGCCTCCCTCTACGATGCAGAGGTCGAAAACAGTTGGGGCGCAGTCTACCTCATCGGATTGACCGAGCCTATGTCCATCGCCCACGACCGCCGGCGGGCCAACCTGGCTTACGTCAAGCGGGCGCGCGAGCAAGGCGCCTTGATCTGCTATCAGGGCGGGTGGAGCCGGGAATCGTTGGTAGACGCGCTGCTGGGCTACGTCGACGTCATCAACATAAACAACAACAACTTCCACCGTTTCAAGTTCCAGCCACGCCGGATCTATTCGAACCTGCTCCAGGTGCCGGGCTTTCCGGAATATCCCGACACGCCGGATGGCATGCTGTGGATGAACACGGACACCTACTACCGGATGCTCAACTGTGGACTTCGCCTGGCTGCCGGCGCGGGATCCGCAGTAGGTGCTAAAACCACGCCCGTGGGTTACAACCGTAGCTACGTTCATACCGGTGGGGACGCTGGTCTGAAGCAGTTCCTGGAATCTTGGCGCAAGGGCCGCAATTTCGTTACCAACGGCCCCATGGTGTTCCTGACGGCGGATGCCGGCCTCACGCCCGGCGACGAAATCCCGCTCCCCGCGCGCGGCGGCAGGGTGCGTGTGAAAGCCACGGCGGTCTGGGATCAGCCGCTTCGGTCGCTCGAGATCGTCCGCAACGGCGCGGTTGTGACGAAGGCCGGAACCGCGCAGGGCCGGACCGGAGCACAGGTTTCGGCGACGCTCGATATCACGGAAGGCGCCTGGATCGTCGCCCGCGCCACGGCGCTAGACAACCTACTCCCGGACGCCGACATGGCCCGCTATAGCAAGCAGGAACGCCGGTCGGAGGCACCCTCTCGTCTGAGGTTCGGTCACACCAGTCCCATTTACATCACGGTGGGAGACAAGGGGGCACGCGTGGAGAAATCAGTCCAGGAAGCGCGGCAGATGCTGGACGCTTTCGAGCGTTTCGCGCGCAAGGAAGCCGGAGACGCTCACAGGGAAGAGATTCTGGCAGCGGTTGCCGAAGCGCGCAGGAGACTGGAGCGCTGACGTGAAAACTCCACGAATAATGTTGCACTATGCGGCCACAGCAGCCTTGTTCTGCCTACCCGGAAGTTTTGCCGCGCAGCCGCTGTGGGACCTGGCACGCTCCACGACGATCCGCAGGGACCTGCCGCGAAGCAATCCCCGGCCCGAGGGCTCATGGCCCCCTATAACGAACTCCGCGGTGAACCTTTCCACACCGCGCATGAAGATCAGCCTTTGGGGACCGCCCGGTCGACTCACCCTGAGCCTCGGCAAAACGGACGTGTGGGACCGGCGGCGGTATGAGTGGGAGAAGCCGCTGACGCTCGCCGAAATCCGCGAAGGCGCATTCTCACCGCTCGCGAAACCAAAGCAAGAGCCCATCGTAGGAGCCCGTAATTCAGGCTACATGCTTCCGGACGGCAAGTGGGCGGAGCGTTACGGGTCCTGGAGGAAACCCTACCCCGCACCAAAGCCTGTTGGACAGGTGATTCTGCACGCGCCGGACCTTTTGGGCTCAGCGCCGACGGAGGCCGTTGTTCGTTGCGATAACGGCACGGCCCGCGTGCGCATGCAGAGAGACGGGAGCGCGTTGCATGTGACTTACGCGGCCCTCATGAACCGCAACGTCATCGCCTTGCAAGTGGAGGCACGCGGGCTCACCAACGGCCTCTCGCTGCGCCTGTATCGCCACACGGATACTACGGGAACCGGGATTGCGCCGCCTGAAAGCGGGTCGTCGGGGCGTGACTTCTGGATCCGGCAGCGTCTGCCAGCCGAGAAGACCTTCCCCGCTGGCTTCGAGTACGTCCTGCTGGCGCGGGTCGTAGGCGTCGCCACCTCTGTCCGAACCAGCAATAGCGAAACGGGACTGGGCACCCCGATGGGCATCCCGGACATAGAGCGCAAGCGCCCCTTCGGAAGGCACCTGCCGGACTACGATGTCCTCAACGCGGCGCCGGCGTCTGCAGCCACGGCGTACGTGCGGACGGCCTCCTCGCTCCGCTTCCAGGTTTACATCGCGGTCGCAACCAGCGCGGAGACGTCTGCACCCTTCGCCGAAGCGAGCGCTCTCCTCGACTGGGCGGAACGAACCGGGGCAAGCGGACTGGCGGCTGAGAATGAGCGCTGGTTCAAAGCTTTCTATGAGAAGCGCGAAAACGGGCGCATTCTTGGCGACGCGAAGTGGGACCGAAGCCAGATTCCGTATCTGTTTCGCAGTTGGCCCACCACCGACTACGGAGCCGACCAGGAAGAGGCTCAACTCTGGCTCACCAGCCCCGATCCGGCCCGTTTCGAGGCCGACGAAACTTACGCGCAACTGGAAGCGGATGTCTCCCCCTGGCACGGCTTGCCTTGCCTGAACGAGGTGTACGCCACTCACTGCGCCGTCCTCAACCAGACCGACCGCCTTTACTATTACTCAGCGCTGGTGAAGCATTGGCTCGATGCCAGCCGGAAGAACGCCCGCGAGGTGTTCGGATTGCCCGGCATGTTCGGCCCCGCGCACGGCTATCTGCCGCCGATCAAGGCGGACGAGTACTTCCATACCATCTCGTCCTGGGAGTTCTGCATGGAGATTCCCGCCCAGGTCATGAAGGCGGTCTGGGATATCTGGGATTACGGGGGCGACGAGCAGTTCCTGGCTCGAGACGTGTACCCGGCCTTGAGGGACTTGGCCATTTTTTACGCCGCTTATCTGACCAGAACCGAGGATGGCGCCTATCATGCTATTCCGACCATGTCGGCCGAACACTGGGGCTGGACCTGGCGTTTTGAGCGGAACCGCGACTCAGCCTCCGCGCTGAGCCTCATCAAGTGGACCTTGAAGTCCGCCGCCGCTGCCGCGCAACTGCTCGGCCAGGATGCGGGCCTGCGCGACGAGTGGCTGCGCGTCGCCGGGCGGATGGCGCCATATCCGACGGCGGAGGGTACTGAGGGCACCGTCTACACGGACGTCGCGGGCGTGCAGCCCGTGGGTCTACGATACAACTTCTTCGCCGGCGTAACGCCCGTGCTGCTGGCCGACGAGATTAACCTGGACTCTCCTCCTAAAGAGATTCAGGCCATGCTGCGCACGGCGCGCCTTGTCGGGGGCTGGACCAGCGGCAAGGTATTTCATCTGCTGGGTGCGCATCCTGACCTGGTGAAGGGCCGTCTCTCATCCATGCATTTCGACGCGCAACCGGATGTGCGGATCGCCAGCCGGACGCAACTCCTCGATGCTGTGGCGCGTGAGCCCGAGCGGTTGCTGAACTCCCGCTCCGGCCGGATTCATTTCTTCCCCTGTGTGCCGCCCGGCGCAACCGTTGCCTTCCGCAATTTCCAGGCGCGCGGAGGCTTTCTCGTGTCGGCGGAGATGATAGGGGGCAAGCCCGTGAACGTCCGCATCAGATCGAGGAGGAACGTCGTATGCCGGTTCCGAAGCCCATGGGCGGACGCTACGCCGCTTGTCAAGAGCGAGGCGGGAGCCCCGCCTGTAATTCTTGAGAAAGATGCCTCCGCGAAGGATTCGTACAGTTTTGTCGCCCGCGCCGGAGAGTCGTACAGGATCGCACGGAACCGCTGATAAGCTACATCCCCCCCTCCTGTGGAAAACCAGTGGAAAACCGGCCCCTCCTGTGGAAAACTTCGCTCCAGTACGTATCACACAAAGCAAAAGCCCATCCGGTCCCGGATGGGCTTTTGTCTTCAACCCCCTGGATTACCAGGGCGATGTTAATGGGAGAATCAGATTCGACGGCGTCGCGGCCGTGAGAACCTGTCGTGATTGGATATTAGGGCCTCCAGAGTCCGAAGTCAAGGAAAAAAGGCGGACCAAAAAATCGTCTCTAAGCCTTTAGAATCAAGCCGTTTAGAAAATCTGTGGAAATCTCATGTCCTGTGGAAAACTAGCCGAAAAGCCCTTTCCGCTCCCACCGCTTTCTCTCTAACCGAAAGAAACCAGCCAGCTTATTTTTCACTGGAGAGATCCAGCGTGATAATCCTCTCAGTGTCCGGCTTCCATCCGAACAAAAGGCGAGCCAGCGCGCGCAACCCGCCAACAATCAGACCTGACACTATGGCGAACGCCAACAGGATCCCGATCAGCAGGAAGATATTTAGGATGAGGTTGCCCACGTTGTCGCGCCTGGTCGGAACTCTCTCATTCCAGGTTATTTCCGCCTGGTATCGAACCTTCGAAAGCAGTTTCTCGGCCGCATTGGGGTCATTCGGTGAAACGATCACCGCAACCAAAGGACCCGTGCGTTTCACCATGGCGCCCTGTAGCTTCTGGAATGCACTCTCCTGCTCACGAGCGATGTGCGGCGTCGGGTAAGAGAATACTACAAGCGTCATTTCCCCACCGGGAGCCCGGTAGCGTGCCAGATGGGCTTCCGCACCGAAACGGAATCCGGCGAGGGCGGCGGGGAACTGCGATGTGAACCGTTCGAGCCCTACCGGCCCGATGATGTGCCTGCTTGAATTCGGCACCATGCCCTCAACCGGAAGGCTAGATGGAAGCGTCGGCAGAGGTGACTGCTCCAACCTCGCTAACCCTTCCACAAGTCCTTGTAAATCAGCGGATTCCAAACGCGCTCCAGCAAAGTGGAACAGGTAGTTACCATGGGCCAGCCACAAGTCCGGACCCGCCTCAGCCGCGAGCTTGCTCAATGTGCTGGGCCGGGCTGCGGCAGGCACCTGCCAGTAAAACGCCGAAAAGGCGCCGGTGGAATCTCTGAATCGCCAGGCTGTGGCGGCCAGCTTGCCCCCGTTGGCGGCTGTAAACTTAGCATGTTCAGCTTCTTCCAACCCGTATTCGTCCCACAGTGCTTTATCGGCGGCGGGTGGGGCCGCCGACGCTTCCACGCGTGTGTAACTGCCAAAGCGATCCGGCCAGAGTCCGCCGAATGCGGGGAGGCTGGCCGCCAGGGCCAGCAAACACGCCGCCAGCCGAACCCGCAGACCCGATCTCATTCGTTGGCGCCGCAGCATTTTTTGTATTTCTTTCCGCTGCCGCAAGGACATGGCTCGTTGCGGCCGACTTTCTTTCCCTTCACGACGGGGCCCTTGGGAGCGGAGCCCTCTCCACCCACAAGCTGCAACTCGGCCATCTCCTTGTCCTTCTTGCGCTGTATGTTACGCGTGAAGTCCTGGATTGAACTCTGCGCCGCCACGGGGGCAATCGCCGCGGCGGGCACCGGCTCCTGGCCGTTTCCCTCCTCGTCGTACTCGTATTCTTCCTCTTCACGGAACGGCATCACGGGACGCCCATCCTGGACCGGCTGCAAGAAGAACAGGAAACGGATGGTCTCGTCCTCAATCCGGTCCATCATGTCCTGGAAGATCACGAAGGACTCTTTCTTGTACTCGACCAGCGGGTCTTTCTGACCGTAGCCGCGCAAGCCGATGCCTTCCTTCAAGTGGTCCATCGACAGCAGGTGATCTTTCCACTGCCCGTCGATGACGTGGAGCATGATCATGCGCTCGGTCTCGCGCATGATGTCGACTCCAACGAGCTTTTCCTTCTCTTTGTAACGCTCCTCGAGTTGCTCGAAGATCGTATCCTCGATTTCCTCCCGGCGAAGCTCCGCCAGTTCGGCGATGTTGACCTTGTGGCCGAAGGCTGTGAGGATATCCGACTGCAGCGCGGCCAACTCCCACGCCGAGGGGTGAGAACCCTCGGGGCAGCGCGTGTCCACGGCCGAAGCTACGATACCGCGCACCATCTCCATGACCCGTTCGCGCTGGTCGGCGCCTTCCAGCAACTGGCGGCGCATTCGGTAGACGTACTGCCGCTGTTTGTTCATCACATCGTCGTATTCGAGGATGTGTTTGCGGGCGGCGAAGTTCTGCGCCTC
>CAYLLB010000091.1:0-13343 GCA_964384215.1 uncultured Solibacteraceae bacterium
GTGAACGCCACCAGCATCGAAACCATGATGGACATGGCCATGGTCCATCCGAACTGGTTCAGATATCGCTTGGCGTAACCCGACATGAACGCGATGGGCACGAAAACGATGACCAGCGACAGGGTGGTCGCCATGACTGCCAGAGCAATTTCCTTGGTGGCGCCGATGGCCGCTTCAAATGGCGGCAGGCCCTTCTCTTCGATGAAGCGGTGTATGTTTTCGAGGACAATGATGGCGTCGTCGATCACGATACCCACGGCCAGCGTCAGTCCCAGCAGCGTCATCGAGTTCAGCGTGAAGTCCATCATTCGCATGATGGTGAAGGTGGTGACGATGGAAGTAGGGATCGCGATGGAACTGATCAGAACGGTGCGCCAGTCGCGGATGAAGATGAAGACGATCACGCTGGCGAGCAGGCTGCCCAGCAGCAGGTGCTCCTCCAATGCGGCGACCGAGTTCTTGATGTAGGTAGCTTGCTCCTTGATGACGTCGATAGAGGCTCCCGCCGGCAACTGCTTCTTGAGCGAGGGCAAACGCCGCTGAACCTCCTCCACTACCTTCACGGTGTTGGTGCCCGTCTGGCGGCGTATGTCGAGAATGACGGCGGGTTTGTTTCTGTAATAGGCGAAGCTGCGCTTTTCCTTCATGCCATCCTCGGCATAACCGATGTCGCGGATGCGGATAGGCGCCCCTCCGACGTTTTTCACGATGATGTCATTGAACTGAGAGACCGCCTCCACCCTTCCCAGCGTTCGGACTCCGACCTCAACAGGTCCGCGGACAATGCGGCCGCCCGGAGCCTCGATGTTCTCGCTTTCCAGGGCGCTCTTGACTTCCTGTGCCGTGAGCTTGTAGCCGTTGAGCTTGTCCAGATCCATGAACACATTGATCTGGCGATAGCTGCCACCGCTGATGTCGACGCCGGCCACGCCATCCACCGTCTCCAGCGCTCGCCGCACCTGCTTGTCGGCGATCTCGGTCAACTCGCGCACGCTGCGCGTCCCGCTGACGGCGAGCGTGACGATCGGGTCGCTGTCGGGGTCAGCCTTGGCCACCGTGGGCGGCAACACGTTCGGCGGGAGGTTGCGCACGGCGGCGCTGACTTTCTCGCGCACATCCTCGGCGGCTTCACCAATATCGCGTTCGAGCACGAACGTGACGATAATGGACGCCTGTCCTTCCGATACCATGGCGCGCATCTCGTCGATGCCGCTCACCGAAGCGATGGACTCCTCCAGCGGCATGACCACCTGCGAGTTGACCTCTTCCGGGCTGGCGCCCGGCAGCTTCACCCTGACGTAGACTGTCGCCGGGTCGCTGCGAGGGAACAGGTCGACGCCTAAGTCGACAAAGCTGAAGACGCCCATGACGACCAGGAACATGATCAACATGAAGGCGAATACCGGCCGCTGGACACAGATCTCAGAAAGGCGCACAGAAAGTCACCCCCGCTCGATGTCAAAGATGATTCTATCCCGGGAAGAGGTTACGCTGTAGGATGATGAAAATTGCGTTTTTGTTTCCCGGCCAGGGATCCCAGTATGCGGGGATGGGCAAGAGCCTTGCCGATGCGTTTCCCGTTGCCCGGCAGGTTTTCGAGCAGGCCGACGAGGCGCTCGGCTTCGCCTTGTCGAAATTGTGTTTTGAAGGCCCCGAAGAGGACTTGAAGCTGACCGAAAACACGCAACCGGCCCTGGTTGCGGTTTCGGTGGCCGCGTTTCGCGTGCTTCAGCAGAACGGGCGCACGCCCGATTACGTAGCCGGTCATAGCCTGGGCGAATACTCGGCCCTGGTGGCGTCGGGTGCCTTGGATTTCGCGGACGCCGTGCGCCTGGTACGCAAGCGCGGGAGATTCATGCAGGAAGCCGTGCCCGCGGGCGTGGGAGCCATGGCCGCGCTGTTGAAATTGCCGGCCGGCACCCTCGAAAAGATACTCGACGAAGCCGCCCAGGGAGAGGTCGTCTCCGCGGCGAATTTCAATTCCCCGGATCAAACCGTCATCGCCGGTCACAAAGGCGCGGTCGAAAGGGCCATGGAACTGGCGAAGGCCGCCGGAGCCAAGCGCGCGGTGCCGCTTCCGGTGAGCGCGCCGTTCCACTGCTCGCTGATGAAGCCCGCGCAACAGCGGATGGGCGCCGAGCTGGATACCGTCTCCTTTTCGGATCTCCGCTGGCCGCTGGTGAACAACTGGCAAGCCAGCGAGATCCGGACGGGCTCCGAAGCGCGGCAGGGGCTCTTTGAACAGATTCCGAACCCGGTGCGCTGGGTCGACACCATTCGCTATCTCGCCGGCCAGGGCGTTTGCAAATTCGTCGAGGTCGGCGCCGGCGGCGTACTTACCGGACTGCTTCGCAACATCGACCCGGGCCTGAAGGGCGTGAAGTTCGGCGAAGCGGCGGACCTGGAGAAGCTCGATGCGTAAACTATTCGTGTTCCTGTTGTTCCTCGGCGCAGGGTGGGCCGCGGATACGCCCAGCGCGCTGTCCGCGAATCCACGAGGCTGGAAGGACATCCTGCCCGCGCCTTCGTTCAAGGGATGGGTTCGCGTGCCTATCCCGCCGGACAAGCCCCTAAGCGAGGTTTCGCAATGGAAGGTAGACCGCGCGAAGCGGATTCTCGTCTGCGAAGGCAACGGCGGCCACGAGTTCCTGCGTTACACGCGCGTGGTGCGCAATGCCGTCTTCCACGTGGAGTGGAAGTACACGCTTGTCGAAGGGCGGAAGAACTACAACAGCGGCATTTACATACGCAACAGCGCCGACGGGCGCATCTGGCACCAGGGGCAGATCGGCGATGCAAGCGGCGGATTCCTGTTCGGCGACACGCTGGTCAGCGGCATCCGCATGCGCATCAACTTGGCACAGCAGTTGATCGAGCAGCGCGTGAAGCCGGCCGGAGAGTGGAACGTGAGCGAGTTGACCGCCGACGGGAACCGCATCAGCTTCTGGGTGAACGGCGGCGTCACCAGCGTCTTCAATAATTGCGAGGTCCCCAGCGGATTTGTCGGGCTAGAGGCTGAAGGCTACCGCATCGAGTTCCGCAACCTGAAGTTGAAGATGCTACCGTAAGTTCTACTTGGCCTGCACTGGATATTTCGCGCCGAAACCCTTCACCGAATGCCAGATGGCGCGGTTAAGAACGTCTTCCGGAGCGGCGTCCGGCTCGTCGAAATCCATACGCATCGACGCCAGCGCCAACTCCCGCGCCTGCCCTTTCAAACCGCCGAGCCGCGGGTTCATCTCATCGAGCGGAATCCTGTTGGCGAGCGCCGTATAGGCTGAGAAATCGGGTTCCGAGCCGAACACCGTGAACATAGGCTCCGCCGCGAGATCGAACTGATTCGTGGGGGCAAGGCCCAGGATCTGCTCGATGGTGCGGTACATGTTGATGATGGTGTAAAACGTGCTATCCACAGCCCCGCGGCGCGCCCAGGGGCTTATGACCAGCGCGACGGTGCGATGGCCGTCCACGTGGTCGAGGCCATTCTGCGCGTCGTCCTCGGTGACAAAAACGGCCGACTCCCTCCAATAGCGGCTCCTGGACACCGCCTCCACCAACCGTCCCAGTGCAAGGTCGTTGTCGGCCACCATGGCGCGCGGCGTCGGATAGCCCGGCGCGGTGCCGTTGGTATGGTCGTCAGGCAGAAGCAGGACCACCAAACGCGGCAGGTTGCCGTTCTTTTCGTACTCGCGGAAATGGCGCAGGAAGACGTCCATGCGCCACTGGTCCGTGATCTTGGTACCGAAGGCCGGATAGTCCGGCGCGTAGATATCGCGAAGGCCGAGCACGACCGGCTTAGCCGTTATGCGGATTTTGCCGGCTCCGGTTTTCCAGTCGCTGTAAATGTCAGTCCAGGTGGCGTTTACCGGTTCGATGACGTTCCGGCCCCGCTCGCCGAAGCTGCGCACCGTGATTCCATTGGCCCGCGCGTGGTCCCAGAGGAAGTCGGTAGGCGCAAAAAGCATCGGATTTGCGTCGTTGCGGCTGTTGCCGTACTTGTGCAGCCAGTCGCTGGCGTAGCCTTGTGTGCACCAGCGATGGCCGAGCGCGGACTGGTCCCCCGGCGCATAGAAATTGTCCAGCAGAACGTACTTTTCCGCCAGGGCATGATGGTTCGGGGTCACGTCGCGGCCAAACTGCACGAGGTTCGCATCACCGTTTCCTCGCGGGAGATCGCCGAAGACCTGGTCGTAGGTCCGGTTCTCCTTGATGACATAGAAGACGTGGCGGATGGGAGATTCCTGCCCGGGACCAAGCGGGATCGGGTGCCGCGCATCGGCCGGACGGATGGAGGGCGGCGCCCCGGCGCGATTGTTCTCAAGGACCTGGCTGGTCCAGGCCGCGCGCTGCTCCTCGCCGGGTAAATCCACAATGGACACAACACCCACCCGGTCGCGGAAGCTGCGCCCTTTGGCTCCTTCCTTCACTGGAGCGATGGAACCGAAGCCATAGCCATTGGCAACATAGAGCCGCTTGCCGCCGGCATCCAGCGCGACTGCGGTCGGGTACCAGCCCGTGGGAATGAAACCGCGCACGGTGCCGCCCGGACGCGCGAGATCTACGATAGCCACGGCGTTGTTGGCGCCGTTAGCCACATAGAGCCGTTTGCCGTCCCTGCTCACGGCGAGAGCGTTCGGCGCGCTGCCCAGGGGCGCTTTGCGCCACAGGCGCACGTTGAAGGTGTGCAGTACCCTATCGGTGCGCGTGTCGATCTCTGAGACCGTGTCGCTGTTCGCATTGGCAACATAAAGCCGGTCGCCGCGCGCGCTCATGGCCATGCCGCTGGGATGCAGCCCGACTTCGATGTGCCGTGTGACGGCTCGCGTCTTTGTGTCGATCACCGACAGCGTTCCCGTGGAAGGAATGCCCGTGCGCGGGTCCAACACAACCGGGAACGTACCGTCGGTAACATCGCTCGGGCCCGCGCGGCGCCCGCCCCAATTACTCACATAGAGTTTGCGACCGTCCGGCGTAAGCGCAACCGTGTAAGGATAAATGCCCACCGGGATTTCCTGCACGCGCTGGCCGGCGATGTCGATCGCCGCCACCGCGTGCTTCAGGTTCAGCGCGGCATAGAGCGTATTGCCGTCAGGGCCGAGCGCCAAGCCGCTGGGCGCCGCCCCTGGAATGGCAATGGAGCCAGTTTGTGAAAAGCCCTGCGCGGAACGGCGCAGGATCTTGACGTCATGATCCTGGCCGCCCCCGATGTAAAGTGTGCCGGAGTCATTGGAAAACGCAACGCCGACAAAGCTGTGGCCGAGCGGAACCGTCTGGACGATCGCGTTGCGCGCGGTGTCGAGCAGGTGCAAGGCGTGGCGCGCAAAGTTACTGCCCGTGACGATGGCAAGCAGCTTGCCGTCCCCGCTTTCGACCATACCCAGGGGACGGTCATTTACCTCCACCTGCACACCGGCGGGCGTAAGCCGTTGTCCGGTGGAAATCAGAATGCTGCCGTCTGGTTGCACTCCGACCCGTGTCGACGTCCAGACGGCAAAGGTGCCTACACTGAGCACTGCGGCGGCCGCCACGAGCTTCGTTGTCCGCACCAGCTATTGCTTCTTCAGGACTTCAATCGCGGCGCGGCAGAACGCCGGCAGATCGTCCGGTTTACGCGAAGTGACAAGGTTTCGGTCCACCACCACCTCGGCATCGACGTAGCTGGCGCCGGCGTTGGTGAGGTCGTCCTTGATGGCAAAAAAGCACGTGGCTTTGCGGTCCTTCAACATCCCCATTGCCGAGCAGAGCACCCAGGCGCCGTGGCATATGGAAGCCACCAGCTTGCCCTGCGCGTCGAGGTCCTTCACGAACTGCGTCGCCTTCTGGTAGCGGCGGATGAGGTCGGGCGCGAAGCCACCGGGAATCACCACGCCGTCGAAGTCCGCGGCCTTGGCGTCATCGAAGGACTTGTTCGCAACCACCGGGTAGCCCAGCTTGCTCGTGTAAGTCTCACCCGCTTTCGCCGCCAGCACCACCACCTCGGCGCCGGCTTCCCGCAAGCGGTAGAGCGGATACCAGATTTCCATCTCCTGGTACATGTTGTCGGCCAGGATCGCAACTTTCTTGCCACTAAGTTCCATACCCGTATTGTAGCGTCCGGCGGAAAACACTCAGACGCCGAGGTGCCTGGCGGCGAAGGGCAACCCGCGCACGCCGTGGAAGCTGTGCTTGCCCGGGAAGACTTCCTGCTCGGCCTTATCCGCGGCGCCGAAGACTTCGTACACTTTCTTGACGCGCTCGAAGCTCTCGCGGCTGGCCGCGATGGGGAAGATGTTGTCGAACTCGCCGGACTCGACGAACAGGGCACGCGGGGCGATGAGACCGGCCACGTCGTAGGCTTCGGCCCAATGCAGAATGCCGGGCACGTAGTTGTCGATGCAGTGCGAGATGCTCATGATGCTCGCCCGGAAGGTGTTCAGGTATCCGCTGACATACGCCACCTGGATGCGCGGCTCCACCGCGGCGCTGAACAGCGTGCAGGTGCCGCCGCCGCTGATGCCCATGCAGCCCACGCGCTTCGGGTCCAGTTCCTTGCGTGTCCCGATCCAGTCGATGGTGCGTACCACATCGTAGGCGCGCCAGCCGATCATGGTTTCGCCGATCAGGAACGCCGCACCCGAGGATGGCTGGCACGAAGATGTGCCGAGGCTGTTCTTCTTCGCGGCTGCGTCGCGGCGGCAGCCGAACCCCAGCGGTTCGATGGCGACCGCGGCCATGCCGTGCTCGACGGCCTGGAGGGCGAAGTCGTGCTGGTAACCCGCCTTATCGGTGCGAGGCTGGCCCTTGTCGTCGATGCCCACGATGTCGTCGACACCCCGGCCGTGGCCCGGCACGGCGATCATCGCGGGATAGGGCTCTTTCCCTCTTTTCGGCGTGAGCAGATAACCGAGCACGGTAAGGCCCGGACGGCTCTCGAAAACGAATTTCTCGCGCCGGTAGGACGGAAACTCGCGGACTTCGAGCGTGATTCCGCGAGGGGCGGCGGCCGCTTTCGGGAATCCGCCGAGCAGCTCGATGAGCTTGGCGCGCAATCGCGTCTGCCAGGCAATAGCTTCCTTGCGGGTCTTTGCGCGGAAGGTCAAGCGCAGTTTCGCGTTCGCATAGCGGCTCACGCCCCAGGCCGTGGGGTCGAAGGACTTCAGGTCAACCTTATCCTGATATCCGTCCAGGGGGCCGGTGTAAGGGGCGCCCGGCTGCGGCTCGGCTCGCACGACACCGGCCGCGGTCAGCATGGCAAGCTCACGTCGTGATAGTTGGGGGTGCATCGAACTAACCTCCCTACGCACGCGCCGCCATCGAAATCACGATCATGGCGACGATCATGACGCCGGTCCCGGCGGCCAGGTATCCCAGAGCTTTGGTGCCCGCGCCCTTCCATTCGCCGGTGAGCAAGCCCCAGAAGTTGGCGATCAAAACCATTACTGTCATGAAGATCGGCCAGCCGAGGATCGGACCCAACTCCCCCAGCGCCGTGGCGCCCAACCCATACAAGAAGAAGCCGCCCAGCCAGAGAGCGCCGCTGGCCAACGAGTATACATAGTTCATGGTGTTGGCCGACGGTTCCGAGCCGCGCCAGGAGCGGTTCTTGGCCAGCAGGTAGAAGCAGTACGCGGCGTTGATCAGGAAACCGGCCGTGGTCGCCAGGGCAAAAATCGCGATCGAAGCGTTGCCCGGATCCGCGCCGCGCCGCGCCGCTTCGGCGGAAATCTGGTCGCCGAAGGCATAGCTGAAATTCATCATCGGCGACATGACGCCGCTAATAATACAGATCAACAGCCCCGTAAGGAATTTCTTTTGCTTGCCGGATTCATCCGCGGCGGCTGCCTGCTTGAGAGAACCCGCGCGCGCGCAAATCGCCACTCCGGCTATGACGATGGCCAATCCTGCCAGCACGAACGTGCCCTTGGACGTTCCTAATTGTTCCGGATGGAGAACCAGCATCGGCACCAAGGTGCCCACGGCGGCGACCAGCGAGATGATGATGGCGAACGCCAGGGCGATGCCCACATACGCCATACCCAGGCCGAAGAAGACGCCGCCCACTCCCCAACCCAAGCCGAACAGCGCCGTGCGCAGCAGCACGCTGGTGGGAACGCTAGCATATACGCCCAGCGGATCGGTGATCAGCGCGGCCACCAGCAGCCACGGGCAGGCGAACATACCGGAGATGGAATAGAATAACCACATCTTCTCCCACGACCAGCCCTTCACTTGCTTCTGCGGCATGCCAAAACTGCCCTGCATGGCGCCGCCGGCCAGGACCATCAGAATTCCGCTAAACACATTGCTCATGTGGGTTCTCCCTTAGGGGACTTAGGAAGTTGAAAGGATAGCAGATTCCGGCGCGCGTGGGTGGAAAAAAGGGCGGGCCCGCCCCAAACGGGCCCGCCGGGGGATCAGAAGACGAACTTGCCGCCGAATTGGAGAATCCGGGGATCTCTGGCACTGCCGACAGTACCGAAGGCTGTGGAAGTCAGACTCATAGTGGCGGAGCCCAGATTCACGTGGTTGAAGGTATTGAAAGACTCGGCGCGAAGGTCGAACCTTATGCCCTCATGAATCTGAAAGCTCTTGCCCAGAATCATGTCCACGGTCACCAAACCGGGGTTATGGATCGACGTGCGGGGCGCGTTGCCGAACCTGCCGCAGCTTCCACACTGCGCGTAAGAAGGCGGCGCAGCGAACGCGGCTGTGTTGAACCACTTCTTCCAGGATCGCTGGCTCCGCGGCAGCGTGGGCTTCGCGATTCTCCATCCGCCGCCGATGGCGTGCAGGAGGCCCTTCGAATTACGCAGGAGAGGCAGGAATCGTCGACGAGTTGGCTGTGAAATCGCCGCTCCGGTACGCGGGAGGGCAACGCTGACGCACGAACTCGATGTGTCCGCGGCCTGCCGCCCGGAGTCCCAATTAAAGAAGAACAGCTTCTCCCGCAGCTTGGAAACGGGAACCGGTCCTCCGAAATTGGCTCCGAACTGGTTGCGATTCAGCCTCTGCCTGGCAATGTTGAAGGCCTTCTGGACCGAGAAATCGTTGTTCTTGTTGAACTCCCAGAGCGTGCCGTGGCACGTGATCGTGTCGGACTTGTGTTTTCACAACAACTGTGAAGCGCGAAACTCCCACAATCAGGTCCGAAACAGAAATCCTTTACACTGTTGGGTGACTTTCCGACAATCGTCGCGGAGGGATACCGTGGACCGACGCAACTTTCTCAAGACCGCCGGCAGCGCAGTTGCCGCGCCCCAGGTGCTTGCGGCTGGCTCGCCGGCTGAAGCTGCCGCCATCGACTTTCGTTACGCCCCCTTGAACTCTCAAACCGCCTATTGCTTCCCCGATGACCACGCAAAGAGCCTGGTCGGGGACCGCGGGGAGCTTCGCTATGGCCATTCACCGCGCACCAGACCGCTCTACTATTTCACGGAAGTGGTGGAGTTCGGCCTGCTGGGCATGGAGTCGAACAAGCTGGTATCGCAGCGCCTGGAGTCGCCCGGGACGCCCATCGTCCACACGCGATTTGAACGGCCCGAAGCCTATCTGGACCTCATCACCTTCGCCACCAATGAGCGCGGGGAAGGCCGCGTGGACAACGTCATCCTGGAAGTGCGTCCCAAGTCCGCGCGCCGTCTGCGGGCGGCGGCGCAGGTGCGCATCCAGACCGCCAAGGAGATTGCGATGCGCGGCGATGGCGGCGCAACCCAGGTGCGCATCGGCACGGGCGGGGCGCTGTTCATGGCCACGTCTGCCCCCTGCCGTGCCGGCAACGACGGCCGCAGCTTGGTGCTGACTTTCAATGCCGGCGCGACCAGCGGCGAGGTCCCACAGCGCATCCTGTTCCGTTTCCCGCAGGAAGGTCAGGACTTGGAGAAGATCCGCGCTGGGCTGAGCCAGGCGGAGAGACTGCTCGAATCCGCGCGCGAGTACTGGCGCGACTGGAACGCGTTCGCGGGCGGCCTCGAATGGCGCATGAGCGGCCGTTACCACGAGTTCCTGATCGCCTGCGCGCGCAACATCCAGCAGGCGCGCGAGATGCGGGACGGCAAGCTCACGTTCCAGGTCGGGCCTACGGTGTATCGCGGCTTGTGGATTGTGGACGGCCACTTCCTGCTCGAAGCGGCGCGCTACCTCGGCTATGATCGGGAGGCGCAGCAAGGACTGGAGACAACCTGGTCGCAGCAGGATGCCGACGGAGGGATCTACGCGGGGGCGGGGCGGGCTCATCTCAAGGACACGGGCATCGCCATTTTCACGCTCGTGCGGCAGGCCGAACTGGCCCAGGACTGGAGCTACATGCGGCGTATGCAGCCCAACATCCTGCGGGCCGTGCAGTGTCTGCGCGACCTGCGCGACAAGAATCTCACCGCCGATAACGCCTGCGCCCGCTATGGACTGCTTCCTCCGGGTATGGGCGACGGCGGGCTCGGCGGGGTGCGCGAGGAGTTCACTAACACTTTGTGGGTGATGGCCGGGCTGCGCGCGGTGGCGGACGCCGCCCGTAGACAAGGCATCGGCGGGCTGGAAGAAGCCGGCTCGCTTTACGCGGACTTGCGCGCCGCCTTCGAGAAGGCCGCCAAGGCCGAAATGCGCACCCACCAGGCAGGCTTCGCGTATCTGCCGATGCTGATGAAGTCCGACCAGGCATGGTCGGCGCCCGACGAGTGGGACCGGCCACGGCCGCAGTGCGGCCAGTGGGCGCTCTCACACGCCATCTATCCGGGAGTGCTGTTCGACAGAGCGGATCCGGTCGTGCGCGGCCACGTCGCCCTGATGCAGGAAGTTACTCAGGAGGATGTCCCGGTGGAGACCGGGTGGATCTACCACCAGGGCTTGTGGACTTACAATGCTGCCTTCGTCGCACATATGTACCTGTGGGCCGGGCTGGCGGATTGGGCAAGGCTCACTTTTCACGGTTTTCTGAATCACGCGAGCCCAACTTATGTGTGGCGGGAAGAGCAGCCGCTGCGCGGGTCGCTTGTAGCCAACTACATCGGCGATATGCCGCACAACTGGGCCAGCGCCGAGTGCGTGCTTTATCTCCGGCACATGCTGGCGCTCGAAGACGGCATGCGATTGCGGTTGCTCGAAGGCATTGGTGATTTCGAGACCGGCGAGGGCGAGCCCCAGACGATCACGAATTCACCTACCCGGTTCGGCCGCATCGGGATGGCTCTTCAACCCGAAAAACGAGGAAGAGTGTGGCGGTTGCGGTTCACCCGAAGCCGGGGGTCCGCACCTTCGCATGTCACTCTGCCTGCTCGCCTTGGCAAGCGGCTTTCCTTCTCCCAACTCAGCGGCGCGTCTTTCCAACGCGAAGGCGATCAGATTCTCATCTCGCCGGAAGCAGCCACCTGGAGCGCCACATACACGAAAGACGCCTGAACGGTTACTCGCCGCATACCGTTACGGTGATTTCGCGTTGTGCGCGTAGTCGGAATTCATGGGCGCGATCTTCTCCAGCGCGCGCCGCAGATCCGACAGGCAGCCAGACTCGTACTCGATGGTGGTCACGCCCAAGGTCGATCCGCGGCCGGAGATATTGGCGATGCCCGTCCGGATACCGCTCTCGGCGACAATCTTGCTCACCTGTCCGCCGATGTCGATCACGTCCGAGCGGCCTTGGGTGGAGATGCGGAAACTCTTTTGGTACACGGCCATGTACATTAAGGTACAGATTTGCCCGCAATTTATGTCTTGACAACCGTCGCAAGGGGAAGTACACTCCCACACAGGATCGCACTGGTCTCTGAAAAATAACAAATAATAGTGACACATTAGTGCAGTATCGAGATATGTGATATCAATCGACTGCTCGATTCCGGGGTGCAGTTCCGAGAGTGAAAGCAACGCCGGAGTATGCATCAAAGTTGGCGGTCCGGCAGGCAACAGTTCAGTCGATGCGCCGCCCGGCGATGCAGCTCGATCGAGATTCATTGTCCGTCTGTGCGTGCTGCAGCGTTCAAACGTTCCATTCTGACAAGGGAGGAGGTGTTATGACAGGAAAGTGTAAGCTAGGGCTTATTCTCTGCACCTTTGCATTTCTGCAGATCGTACTCGCTGAAACTGCCGCCAAACCATCCGACATCCTGGGTGTGGTGGACTTCACATACGATCCGCGAGAAGGGCGTGTCACATTCAACGTAGTCAACAATTGCGCGCGACCAGTGTTGGCATATGTTTTGAAACTGACGTGTTACTATGCCGACGGAAGCACTTTCCGTACAGATCTCAGGCAGGATTTCGTGGGGACATTGGCATCTGTTGGAAAAGTGTTTCATGTTCCCCTAGGTATGAATGTCGGTGAATTGATGTACGGCGCACGATCTGCCTGGAGTTTTACCGTGCCCGAGAAGAAGCAGGGGCATCCCGTTCGGGCCACGGTGGACGTCGACGCTGTGGTTTTTTCTGACGACTCCGTGATCGGAGATAACGAGGCGGCTATAAACCGGATCTTCGATGTACGAAAGGCGAGTGCAGAGGAATATGCGGTGTTTCTTGCCGCGTTGAAGGACACGCGATCAGCTACGGACAAGGTTGGTGCCCTGCGTCAACTAGAGGATCGTGTAAAGCAGGCGAAGGAGGGTAAGGACGTTACGAAGTGGCATTCGAGCGCGTATCAAGCTTTCCCATGTTTCGAGTGCGCAGGTTTCGAGGCCAGCGTGAAGGGAATGCTGAGGGTAATCTCTTCCAAGAAAGCCAGCGTTGAGCAGACGCAGTCAAGCTATGTGGAACTCGCGCAAGGCCATTACAACGCGTTTGTGAATCATGCCAAACGGGCGTCAGGAGGCCAACAATGATCAGCGTTTCTCCCCGAATCGCCACTCCTGTACTGATCCTTTTCTCGATGGCAGGCACGTCCGCTCATGCCCAGCCTTACCTGGCTTGCTCGGAGATTGGGGGAACTCTTGTTGGTAGCCAAAGGACCTCATGTACTGCCGGGAGACCGACAGATTGCATGAATACCAATGTAGGTAGCTACAGCGTGACCGGAAACTACCGCGTCGAATGCATCGCGACCAATTATTACTGGAACTACTTCTGGCTATATCAGACTACGTACAAATCTGCGACCTACTCCGGCATGTGTGCGCTGAGATGTGAGGCTAATAGCGGCGATGATCTAAGTTGCGATCCAAGCCAACATGCAGAGATGTACAACGGCTATTACTATGGCGAGCAAAACACTTGGATTCTGTACGGAAAGAACGGCTATGTTGTTGTGCCGATGCCTGGAGTACTGCAATGCGCCTTGAGCGCGCCTTCCACGGTAGAGATCGAGAGTTGTGAGTCAAGAATGTGCATAGGTTGCCCGAAGAACGTCTCGTGCCAAATGGCGAGCCTGCCGACGGCTGTCT
>CAYLLB010000092.1:0-12579 GCA_964384215.1 uncultured Solibacteraceae bacterium
TTTCATTTGACCCAACAGGTGACCTTTCGGTGATATTTTAGGTGACCCAATTCGCGGTTTTGCGGCGCATGGGCGTGTCCCGTATAATGAAAGAACTGCCCCCTGAGCAGTAGTCTGCCGTGGCTCGCAGAGTGCCCGTGCGAGCCCGGATCTCGAACATGTTTGAGAACTTATCGGAAAAGCTCCAGCGCGTCTTCAAAAACCTGCGCGGAGAAGGGAAGCTGACAGCCGAGAATATGGACGCGGCTCTGAAGGAGATCCGTGTCGCTTTGCTCGAAGCCGATGTCAACTTCAAGGTTGTCAAACAGTTCATCGAGAACGTGCGGCAGAAGGCCATGGGTGAGGAAGTCCTGGCGTCGTTCTCGCCGGCGCAGCAGGTCACCAAGATCGTCCGCGACGAGATGATCCGCATTCTGGGGAGCCATCACGCGCGGTTGAGGTTTGCGAACGAGCCTCCCAGTATCATCTTCATCGTCGGGCTGCAGGGCTCGGGTAAGACCACTACGACGGGTAAACTGGCGCGCTGGCTGTCCAACAACGGCCACCGCCCGCTGATGGTTTCCGTGGACGTCTACCGGCCGGCGGCGCGCGAGCAGTTGAAGGTGATCGCCAAAGACCTCCGCCAGACGATTTACGAAGGCACCGAAGGCGAAAAACGGCCGCTCGAACTGACGCGGGGCGCAAGGCGCGAAGCGCAGATGACCGGCTGCGACGTAGTGCTGGTGGACACGGCCGGCCGGTTGCACATCGACGACGAACTGATGACGGAATTGCAGGAACTCAAGGCCGCCTTCGAGCCGGTGGAGATCCTGTTCGTGGCCGATGCGATGACCGGGCAGGACGCGGTCAAGAGCGCCGCGGAGTTCCACAAGCGCCTCGGCATCACCGGCGTGATCCTGACCAAGATGGACGGCGACGCCCGTGGCGGCGCGGCCCTATCGATCCGGACGGTGACCGAGCAGCCGCTGAAATTCGTGGGCGTGGGCGAGAAATTCGACGCGCTCGAACCGTTTCATCCCGACCGCATCGCGTCGCGGATTCTGGGCATGGGCGATGTACTCAGCCTGATCGAAAAAGTCGAAGAGAACATCGATCGCAAGAAGGCCGAGGAGATGGAGCGCAAGCTCCTGGACAACGATTTTACGCTGGCGGATTTCCGCGATCAGATCCGGCAGTTGCGGAAGATGGGGCCGCTCGAATCGCTGCTCGGCATGATGCCGCAGATCGGGCCGCTCAAAGACGTCAGCAAGGTCAAGATCGACGAAAAAGAAGTTACGCGCGTGGTGGCGATCATCGATTCGATGACGCCCCGGGAACGCGCCAACCACATGATTATCAACGGTTCGCGGCGCAAGCGCATCGCCCGTGGGAGCGGGACGAGCGTGCAGGAAGTGAACCAGTTGCTGAAACAATACGCGCAAGCGCGCAAAATGATGAAGAGTCTCTCCGGCGGCTTTTGGGGTAAACGGTTGGGTAAAATGAAGTTGCCCGCTTTTCCCGGCCTGTCGTGAAGGGAGGAATGAGAAACCGATGTTGATGATACGTTTGGCCCGTTTTGGCGCCAAGAAGAAGCCGTCGTACCGCGTTGTAGTGATCGAGAAAGAACGTGCGCGGGATTCCAGCGCCGTGGAAGTCGTCGGCCATTACAGTCCCGTGGCTCACCCGCCGCTGGTGGATTTGAAGCACGACCGGATCGAATACTGGATCAAAGCCGGGGCGAAACCCTCGGATACCGTGGCTCGGTTGCTGAAGCAAAATCCGGCGCCGGCCGAGCAGCCCGCGGCTTGAGCCCTTCCGATTGTTGGGAAGCCCCGCGAGATAGAGCGGTGCTATGATCGGAGCAGAGGCAGGAGGCGCAGGGATGAAAGCATTAGTTGAAGAAATTGCGAAGGCACTGGTTGACATCCCCGATCAAGTAAACGTACGGGAAGTGCAGGGCGAGCAGGTGACCGTGCTCGAGTTGCGCGTGGCTCCCAGCGATTTGGGGAAGGTAATCGGCAAGCAAGGCCGGACCGCCAGGAGCATCCGGACGATTCTGGGTGCCGCCGGCATGAAGTTGAACCGGCGGTTCACGCTGGAGATCCTGGAATAGCCTTGGAGCGTGAAGAGGACTCCGCGGCGGGCGGGAAGTGGGTCGCCATTGCCTTGCTCGACCGGACGCGAGGCAATCGGGGTGAGCTTATATCGACCCCGTTGAGCGATTCCATCGAGCGTTGCCGGAGCTTCAAGGAAGTCTTTCTTTTCGGTCGTGACGGCTTCCTGGCCGATGGGCAGCCGTTCGTCGTCGACGATTTGTGGGACTACCGCGGCCGGTGGGTATTCAAGTTTCGAGGCATCGACACGATTTCCGCGGCTGAAGAACTCAAGGGCGCGGAAGTGCGCATCCCGATTGAGCGGCGGCCTCCCGCCGAAGCAGGCAGTTACTTCGTGGACGACTTGATCGGCTGCGAGGTGGTGGAGAAGGCGAGCGGCGAGACGATCGGCCGGGTCAGCGCGTGGCGCGAGTATGGCGGACCGCCGCTGGTGGAGGTCGCCGGCGGGAAGACGGGGCAGGCGTTGCTGATCCCTTTCGCGCGGTCGATCTTCGTGGAGATCGACATTGACGCCAGGCGCTTGGTGGTGGACATGCCGGAAGGCCTGGCGGAATTGAACGAACAATGACGTTTCACGTGCTGACGATCTTTCCGGAGTTCTTCCGGGGGCCGTTCGAGCACGGCGTGGTCGGCAAAGCCGTGGAGTCCGGACGCATTGCGATCCGGATACACAATCTGCGGGACTGGACTCACGACCGGCACAAGACCGTGGACGACCGTCCGTTCGGGGGAGGCGAAGGCATGTTGTTGAAGCCGGAGCCGCTTTTCGAGGCGGTGGAGTCCATCTGGCCGGAACGCGGGCCGGGCCGGCGCGTGGTGCTGATGTCGGCGTCGGGCCGGCTGTTCGACCAGGAGATGGCCAAGCGTCTGGCGAGCATGGAGGAAATCCTCCTGATCGCAGGGCGGTATGAAGGCGTGGACGAGCGGGTGGCCGAACACCTGGCCGACGAGGAAATCTCGATCGGCGACTACGTTTTAAGCGGCGGAGAATTGGCCGCGGCGGTGGTGGTTGACGCCGTGGCGCGGTTGCGGGAAGGCGTCGTGGGGAACCAGGACTCGACCCGCTACGAATCGTTTTCGAGCGACGAATACGGGCTGAACATGCTGGACTGCCCGCAGTACACGCGGCCGGCGGAGTTCCGGGGCTGGAAGGTGCCGGAAGTGCTGTTGAACGGCAACCACGCCGAGATCAGGAAGTGGCGCGAAGCGGCGGCGGCCGAAAAAACCCGGCGGATGAGGCCGGAATTGGCCCGGAGACGAGCGGAAGTGCACCCGGGTCCGCTAGAATAGGGATTTAAAGGATTTCAAGGCGATGACTAACCGAGCGTTGACGAAGTTTGAGGGGAAGAAGCAGGCGGCTTCCAAGCCGGAGTTCCGGCCGGGCGATACCGTGCGCGTCCATGTGAAGATCAAGGAAGGCGACAAAGAGCGCCTGCAGGCGTTTGAAGGCACGGTGATTGCGCGCAAGAACAGCGGCATGGGCGAAACGGTCACGGTCCGCAAGGTCAGCTTCGGGCAGGGCGTCGAGCGCATCTTCCCGATGAACGCTCCGGTCGTCGACCACATCGACGTAGTGCGCACGGGCCGTGTGCGGCGCTCCAAGTTGTATTACCTCCGTGAACTCCGCGGCAAGGCCGCGCGTTTGCGCGAGCGCGAATAATTTGGCAGGCCAGCGATCCACGCGACTGCGGTGCACGGCCCACTTCGAGCGCGAGGCTCGGGGGGAGGGTTTCCTGTACATCGCCGGCGTGGATGAAGCCGGGCGAGGTTCGCTGTTCGGAAGCGTGTTCGCGGCAGCCGTGATTCTGGACCCGGAACGGCCGGTGCACGGCCTGCGGGATTCCAAGCAACTCACCCCGGACCGGCGAGAGGAACTCTCCGCGGAGATCCGCGAGCGAGCCATGGCGTGGGCGGTGGCGACGGCGGATGCGGCCGAGATCGACCGCATCAACATTTTGGAAGCCAGCCGCCTGGCTATGCGGCGCGCGATCGAGAAGCTCAATCCTCCCGCCGATTATCTGCTGGTGGATGCCGTGCGGGTGGATCTGCCATTGCCGCAACAAGCCCTGATTAAAGGCGACGCCCGCTGCCAATCGATTGCCGCGGCTTCGATACTGGCCAAAGTGGACCGGGACAGTTCCATGCGCGAATGGGATCGAGTGTATCCGCAATACGGGCTGGCGAGACATAAGGGCTACCCGACCGTCGAACATCTGGAGGCGCTCGCCTTGTACGGGGCGGCGAACGAACACAGGTTCAGCTATGCGCCGGTGCGCGAGATTGTATCGGCCCGCGGGCTCGGGCTCAGGATCCCGGCGGAGGCGGCGGAGACGCGATGAGCGGGGCGCCGGTTCCGACGACCGTGCCAGCGGTGCGCTGGTACCACAAGCTGTTTGCTGTCTTCTTCGTGCTGTTCGTCATCGAACTGGGTGTGTTTCTGGTGATGGTTCCATGGACGGGCATGTGGGAGAGGAATTTCCTGCCCAAGCTGGTGCCGCAGTTTTACGAAGTGTGGATCAGCCCGTACATGCGCGGGGCGGTAAGCGGCGTAGGCGTCTTGAACCTGTGGATCGCGCTGGCGGAAACGATTTCACTGCGCCGCCATTGGGTAAAATAGAAAGGACTTATTCGTACGAGGTTAATTGTGGCTGATACGAAAGTAAACACAGCTCCTGCACCGGCGTCCGAAAAAAAAACTGCTGTTGGCGAGCGCCCGCGCGGCGCCATCGCGGAATGGACCATCACCATCCTGCTGTTGTTGTTCGGCACGACAACGCTGGTGCAGGCCTTCGTGATCCCCACCGGATCCATGGAGGACACGCTGCTGATCGGCGATCATCTTCTGGTGGACAAGTTGGCCTATGCACCCAGCGGGCCGATCAGCAAGCACCTGCTCCCTTACAGCGACGTAAAACGAGGCGATATCATCGTTTTCCGGTATCCGATAGACATCAACCAGACCTTCGTTAAGCGCGTCATCGGGGTGCCGGGCGATCGTATCCGCCTGGAGAACAAGCAGGTGTACCTCAACGGGAAGAAACTGGTGGAGCCTTACAAGTACCACAAGACCGAGTACATTGACTCCTATCGCGACAACTTTCCCGGTGAGCCGAATGTGGGCATCTTCCCGCCGGCGCAGGTAATGCTCGAGCAGAACGTTGTGAAAGGCGAAGTGGTAGTGCCTCCGGACAATTTCTTCGCCATGGGCGACAACCGCGATTCCTCGCTCGACAGCCGATACTGGGGTTTTGTGCCGCGCAAGAACATCATCGGCAAGCCGCTCATCATTTACTGGTCCTACGACGCTCCCACGGAGCGGCTGGCCAGTCCGACGATCGGTTTCGACCACATGATGGACCTGGCGCAGAACTTCTTCACCAAGACGCGCTGGAGCAGGACCTTCAAGCTGATTCATCCCTATCCGGTCAACTGATGGCGGCCAATCACAACTACGCACTGATTCTGGCCGGAGGGCGGGGCACTCGTTTCTGGCCGCACAGCCGAAAGAGGACCGCCAAACAGGTGCTCAAGTTCTTCGGCGAACGCTCGCTGATCCAACAGACCGTGGACCGGCTGCGGCCGATGTTCCCACCGGAGCGCATGTGGGTGCTCACCAACGAGCACGTGCGCGACGAGATCGTAAGGCAGTTGCCCGAGATCCCCAAGAAGCAGATCTTCGCCGAGCCCGCGCAGCGCAATACGGCATCGATTTTGGGACTGGCCGCTCACATACTCACCAGCTTCGATCCCGACGCGGTGATGGCCGTTTTTTCGGCCGACCAGCTCATCGTAAAACCGGCCCGCTATCGCGCGCTGCTCAAGCCCGCTTTACGCGCCGCCGCCAAGGGACAGATCGCGGTGCTCGGCATACGGCCGCGGTGGCCCGAGACCGGTTTCGGCTACATCGAATTCCCGAAGGGTGTCGAGGCGGGCAAATTGCAAACCTGGCCGGTACTGCGATTCCGCGAGAAGCCGGACCGGAAGACCGCCGAACGCTTCGTCAAGGAAGGGCGGTTTTACTGGAACGCCGGGATGTTTTTCTGGCGCGCCGATGTGCTGCTGGAGGCCTTGCGCCGGCACCTGCCCAAGACGGCCACGCTCGTCGCCTCGCTGCCCGCCTGGGGCAGCCGCAACTTTTCCGCGCGTGTTCGGGAGACGTTTCCGTTGTGTGAGAACATCTCGGTGGACTACGCGGTGCTGGAAAAATCGTCCAACGTTGTGGGAGTAGCTGGCGACGACATCGGATGGAACGACGTCGGCAGTTGGAACGCGGTCTACGAACTGCTGCCGCAGGACGCCTCCGGAAACGTGCTTCGTTCGGACGCGGTTCTGGAGGATGCCTCCGGTAACTACATCCACGCGCCAGGCAAGACGGTGGCAATGGTGGGAGTGCAAGACCTGGTGGTGGTGGACACGCCGGATGCGCTGCTCATCGCGGATCGCAAACGCGCGCAGCAAGTCGGCAAAATCGTCAAGAAGCTGGAGTCGGCCCACCGAGAGGACCTGCTATAGTCTCTGGCGCCAGACCCGCGAACTTCTGCTAAAGATGATCGCGTTCGCGGACCGCAGCGGCGGCCCCGTAAACGCCTGCATAGTATCCAAGTGAACTGACCGTCACATGGAGTTTGCGGCGGTCCGGCACCGTCAGTCGCGCGGCGAGTTCCGATTGGAGCGTTGCGAGCAACAACGGGTTATTCTGGGCAATTCCTCCCGCGAGGATCAGCATCTCCGGATCCAGCAGATGCACGATCGAGGCGGCGCCCAAGGCCAGGTACTTGCCGTATTGAAGGACGGCCGCGCGGGCCCGCAGATCGCCCGTGTTGGCCGCGTTGACGATCTCCTCCGCGTTCGGGTAGGCACCTCCCGCGTAGCGGACGAGCGCGGCGGCGTTGGCATAGGCCTCCAGGCATCCCTTCAGGCCGCAAGTGCAGGGCAGCCCGTCGAGAACCACGGGGATGTGGCCGAGCGCGTTGGCGAAGTAGTGAGCGCCGTGGTTGAGGCGTCCGCCGGTATAGCAGCCGCCTCCTACGCCGGTGCCGAGCGTAATGCAGACAAAATCGCGGCAACCGCGCGCGGCGCCGAACTGGCTTTCAGCGGCAGCCAGCGCGTTGGCGTCGTTTTCGACGGCGACGGGCAATCCGGTGGCCGCCTGAAGCTCCTCGGCGATGCGCGTTCCGGTCCAGCCGGGCAGGTTCTCGGTAGCGTAAGCCACGCAGCCAGTGCGAGTATCAACCCAGCCGGCCGTGGCGACACCCAGGGCGCAAGGGTCGATGTCGGCCTGGCGGGCGCTCTCGACAAGGCGGCGCGCCACCGTCTTGAGGTGCGCGAGCAGCACGGCGCCGCCCCCGGACGGAGTAGGCACGAAACCTTCCGCCGACAGGTGGCCGCCGGAGGAGACGATGCCGTACTTGGTATTGGTGCCGCCCAAGTCGATCCCGAGAATGTCGCCGCGAAGAGTTCGCGCGCTTTCGACGGCGTCCGCGAACCGGCGGGTGATGGCGGAAGGGCGGGTAATGGCCGTGCCGACGATGACGGCCCAGGCGCCGCTCTGAATGGCGGCGCGGGCTTCCGACGGCGTCCCGATGCGTCCTTCGGCGATGACCGGGACTTTGACGGCGCGCACGAGCTGAGCGATGAAATCGGGCTCGAATCCCGTGGTGTGCGCGGTCTCGTCCGTGTAGCCGCGCATGGTGCTGAGCACGGCGTCCGCGCCGGCTTGCTCGGCCGCTACGGCTTCCTCGACGGTAGCGATGTCGGCCAGGACCGTGACGCCGAGTTCGCGCTTGATGCGTGCGAGGCGCTCGAGCGCTCCGAAGCGCTGCCCGCGCGATGTGACGTCGATGGCGATCATCTCGGCTCCATTCCTGGCGAGTTCGGCCGCGTCCTCGAAAACACCCGTGATGAGGATCCTGCCGTCGCTCCAGATTCGCTTGGCGATGGCGACGACGGGCAGATCGACGGCCTGGCGGATGGCGCGGATGTCTTCCACGCCGTTGGCGCGAATTCCCGCGGCGCCGCCATCACGGGCGGCCTGAGCGAAACGCGCCATGCACTCAGGGTGCCGGAAAGCGTCGCCATCGGGCGCCTGGCAGGAGACAATCAGTTTGCCGTGGAGACGGCTGAGGACTTCCGGAATAGCCATACTTATGAACCTGTGTTTGCAGCCAGGGCACAGAGCACAATGGCCAGCAATAGTACCAGGATACCGATCCGCATGCGCCGCGCGGGAGCCGGGCCGGCCGCCCGCCATTCGCCGAGCAGGGTGCCCATGATGTTCACCACCACCAATCCGACGGCCAGGCTGAGGGGCCAGCCGATGGAGGGACCGATGTCGCCCAGCATGGGAGTGGCGGCACCGTACAAGAAGATGCTGGCGCCCCAGAGCAGGCCCATCAGGATGCTGAGGCCGTAGGTCCTGGCGGCGGGCCCTTCGCGGAACATCCCGACGCTTCTGTTGCGCAGGATCAGATACCCGCAAAAGACGATGTTGGGGATGGAGCCCGCGCTCAGCATCAGCAACCAGATGAAGTTCGTGGCGGTGAAGCGCGAGTATCCCAGTCCGATGCCTGCTTCGGCCACCGGCTGTGCCATCGCGTAGCCGATGTTGAAGACGGCAGACAGTATACCGGAGACGATAGCGAGGACGTAGCCTAGCGCGGATGCGCCCGAAGCGGCCGGGCCCTGACGGTCACGCATCCTGCCGGCCGATCCGCAGACGGCCACCCCGGCCAGGAACACGGCGACCCCGCCGAACAGGAGAATGTGCCGCGCTTCGAGCTGGAAATTTCCGGCGAGGTACAGAGGCACGAGCGAGCCCAGGGCCGAGCTGAGGCCGATGACCAGCGAGTTGGCGAGCGAGACGCCTAAACGGTCCACGCTCATCCCGAAGCAGATGGATCCGAAGCCCCAGGCGAAGCCGAAAACCAAGGCGGCGGTGCGCGCCGGGGAAGGCGCCGCGTTCCAGATGCCAGCTGGATCGGCGATGCTGGCGGCGACGATCGAGACCGGCATCACCAAGCAGGCAAAGACGATGAACACCAGCCAGATGTGCTCCCATTTCCAGCGGGGAATGATCTTCATGGGGACGGTGAAGAGGCCGTTGGCGAGGCCGGAGGCGAAGACGAGCGCGAGGCCGAGAGCGAGCATGGGTCGATCCTATCGAATCAATAAACTCTTGACAGGATATCGTAAGTTTGGTATAGATGTCTAGACCAGATAGAAAGGCATCTGGAGTTTAGATCTCATCCATGATCTCCACTGTCTCAGGCGAAGCGGTGCTGGCCATCCGGCCGGACAAGTCCAGCGGCACTCCCGTGTATCTGCAAATCGCGGAGGGAATCCGGGAAATCCTCAAGCGGGGTTTGATGAGCCCCGGCACGGCGCTGCCGCCGGAGCGGGTGCTCTGCCAGCAATACGGCGTGAGCCGGATGACGCTGCGGCAGGCGTTCGATGTTCTGGACCGGGATGGGTTGATTGAGACTCACCGGGGCCGGGGAACCTTCGTCTCGCCAAAGCGCCTGGCGAAGCAACAGCAGGAGATGCGCAGTTTCACGGAGGAGATACGGGCGCGGGGCGGGGTGCCCAGTTCCCAACTGGTTTCCCTGCTGGTGCGGAAGGCGACCGCCGAGGCGCGGCATTTCTTGGGAGATCCCGTGGACGACCGGGTCTTTGAAATCCGGAGGCTACGGTTCAGCGACGGGGAACCGCTGGCTGTCGAGACCGTGCAGATCCCCTGCCGGTTGTGCCCGAACCTGGACCGGTTCGATCTGGCCAACCATTCGCTTTACAAGATCCTGGAAGAGAACTACGGCCTGACGCTTACACATTGCGTCGAGGAGATTTCGGCCGCGCGGCCGGAGCGCATGCACAAGAAGTTGCTGGGCGCGCCGACGCCGGCGGCCGTACTTGTCATCAAGCGAAAGACGTATGCCACGGAGGTGCCGGTGGAATTCGGCACCACTGTTTACCGGGCGGACGCCTACTCAGCTATCGTGCGCTCCGTGCGCGCGCAAAGTTAGGAGACCGATCTGAGGCGCCGCGGTGCTCTCGTGGTTTTTTTGGGTTGTGACGGTGGTGGTGTGCAGTGAGTGGTCTGCGAACATGAGCCGACGTAGAAGGGCGCATGTAAGCTCCAGTTCCGGAGTGAGTTCTTTAACGTGCTCAACCATGCGAGTTTCTCAAAATACGCGTGGAGTTCTGATATGGGGCGATAACGTACCGGGCTTCCGATCGCAACTAGAATGAAGGACGACGCTGTGCATAACAACCGACGCAAATTCGTTCAACGGGCGAGCCTGCTAGCCGCCATGGCCGGGTTCTGGCTGCCGCTTATCGCGGCGGCCAGGCCTCTTCCTTTGGTTTTCCGCTGTGCCCCGGACAATGATCTTTATCGTGCTGTCACGGCGGGCGGCGATCGTTACGCGCGGTACGATTCGCCGGAGGAGGCCGTCGCGAAAGCTCCGCGAGGCGCCGGCGTTTTAATCCTTGCCGACGAATATCCGGGCCGGGCCACTCCGGTAACGACGGACCTGTTCGACAAAGCCGCGAAAAAAAAGCTGCGGTTGTACATTGAGTATCCGGCGGCGCTGCCCGGCTTGGCAGCGGGCGCTCCGCGCGAAGTGCATTGGGAACGGGCGGTGGTGGCGTCAGACGCTTTCGCCCCGGCTCTCGGCAGACTCCGTATCCTTGGACTGCATAACGTGAAGTTCGTGCCCGTGGAGGCGGCCAAGGCCGATATCGTCGTAGCGCGGGTCGCCGGCTTCGATACAGCCGTGTACGGATTGCCTGAGAAAGACGTCTATCCGATCCTGTTCGAGCATAACGGAGTGTTGGTGGCCACGACCAAGCTCAGCCAATTCGTCACCGCCCGCTATGCCCCGAACGAAGCCTGGTCGCCGATTTGGAAAACGATCCTGGGACGGCTTGCGGCGCCGCGGCCTGCTCCGGCACTGAAGTGGACGCCCTCCGTGCATCCAACCTACGCCGCGACCGTCGCGCTTCCAAAGGATGCAGAAGCGGCGGCGTTCCGGCGCGGTGTCGCCGCCTACAGCAACGCGCGGCTGTTCGTGCATCCAGCGTGGAAGGATGTGGTGGCGCGCGCGGGAAAAGTGAACGATAGTGTAGCGGCTGCTCCCCAGGCTGACTGGCCGCAGGGCGACGGTTCCGAAGGCGTGCTGGAGGGCTTCTCGAGCAGCATCTTCCCCGATGGCTCGCAGCCGGTGCGCTGGACGCTGCGCAACGATTGCATCGGTGAGGTCAGCTTCCCTCTCGCACTCGCGAGCGTGGCGGAGGGGGGCGAGCAGTACGCGCGGACTGCATCGAATCTGAACGACTACATTTACATTCATTCGTCGCTGGCGAAGGGGCCGCGCGCCGATCCGAACAATCCGGCCTACGGCCTGGTCGGTTGGAGCTATCCGGGTTCGGAAGGCGTTTATTATGGCGACGACAACGCGCGCAGCATGTTGGGCACCATCGGCACCGCCGGCGTGCTGAAGACCGACCGTTGGGACGAGGGCGTCATGCGCTGTCTACTGGCGAACCTTCGTACCACCGGCAAGCTGGGCTTCCGTGACAGCCGGATCGATCAGAAGCCGCTCGAAAAGAATGGGTGGCGGCACTACTGGAATGGCGAACGCGTGAATTACGCGCCGCACTACGAGGCCTATTTGTGGGCGTGCAATCTTTGGGCGTACCACAAGACGGGGTACAAACCGTTCCTGGATCTGACCAGGAACGCCATCCGCATGACCGTGGCGGCATACCCGGACCAGTGGCGCTGGACCAACGGCATTCAGCAGGAGCGCGCGCGCATGCTGCTTCCCCTGGCCTGGCTGGTGCGGGTGGAAGATACGCCCGAACACCGCGAATGGCTGCGGAAGATCGCGGGCGAGATGCTGCGCTTCCAGGATGCCTGCGGGGCCATCCGGGAGGAGTTGGGCGCACCGGGGAAAGGGTCCTACGGTCCGCCGCGCTCGAACGAGGAATACGGCAAGAAGGAAGCCACGCTGATGCAGCAGAACGGCGATCCGCTGGCGGATATGCTTTACACTTCGAACTTCGCGTTCCTCGGCCTTCACGAAGCCGCAGCCGCGACCGGCGAGCAGATGTACATCGACGCATCGAATAAGATGGCGGACTTCTTCTGCCGCATACAGGTCCGCTCGGAGGCGCGCCCGGAACTGGACGGCTGGTGGTACCGCGCGTTCGAGTTCAAGCGTTGGGAATATTGGGCGAGCAATGCGGACGCAGGATGGGGTGCTTGGTCGACCGAGAGCGGTTGGACGCAATCCTGGATCGCGGGTGTGCTTGGTATGCGGCAGCAGAAGACTTCCCTCTGGGATGTTTCCGCGCACAGCAAGATCGGCCGGCACCTGGATAAACTGCTGCCGGCGATGTTCCCGGATAAGTGAAATGGACTGTCTTGAACGGTGCCTGCGCGCGGTCCGGCGTGAAGTCCCGGACCGCGTGCCGGTGGTCCCGCTGA
>CAYLLB010000093.1:0-12248 GCA_964384215.1 uncultured Solibacteraceae bacterium
CCCGCCTCTTCGCCCAGTTCTCCAAATCTCACCTCAAGATTCTTTGTGGCCTGACTCAGCGCCTGCATCCGCACGATGCGGGTCAACTGATCGAGCAGCGAAGGCCCTGCCAGCTTCAGCCGCCGGTCCAGGACGATCAAGCGGGGATTGAACAGATTCACCAAGTTGGCCAAGCCCAGTCCCAGATAGCGCCCCATCTCCTCGACGATCGCCGAGCAGATCTTGTCGCCCGCGATGGCCGCCTCCAGGACCATCCACCCGGTCACTCGATCCAGTTGCCCGTCGACCTGCCGGGCCGCGATGGAATTGCCACCCTCCTGCACCAGTTTGCGGAGACGCCCCGCCAAGGCAGCCGAACCCGCCATCGCCTCCAGGCAGCCGAAGCTCCCGCACTGGCACGGCGGACCGCCATCCACAACGTGCGTGTGGCCAAACTCCGCCGCACTGCCACCGTCGCCAAGCAGGAGCCGCCCCTGCGAGATCACGGCGCCGCCGATGCCCGCTCCGTACTCGACGTAAACCATGTCGTCGGCCATCGCCCCGGCTCCCAGGACTCGCTCGGCAACACCCTTGGCACGCGTCGCGCTCTCCACCAATGCCTCGATACCGAACTCCTCGCGGAACAGCCGGGACAGCGGCACATCCTTCCAAAAAGGGATCAGTGAGGACATGGTCGAAAGACCGCTGTGTGGATCCACTAACCCGGGGTCCGCCACGGCGATGCCCATCAAAGGGGCATCTCCCATGTGGCCCGCCGCGATTGCTTCTCTGACGCAGGCAAAAAGCTGCCTAGTGAGCCCCTCGATCCCGGCGTCCAGTTGTGGAGCCCGCCGGACGATGCTCAGGATCCGTGGGTGCAAGTCCATGGCAACGGCCACCACCTGCTCCGAATCGAATTCCACGCCGACAAGGAAGCCCCGGCTCTCGTTGAGGCGCAGCAGCACCTGTTTGCGGCCCTTCGGGTTGTCGCTTGGCCCGGCTTCCACAATCTCGGACTCGGAAAGCAGTTCCCGGGTGAGCGTGGACACCGTATTGGGACGAAGTTGTGCAAGCCGTCCGATTTCCACCCTGGAGATAGGTCCGAAACGCCTCAGGGCGGCAAGGATAACCGCCTTGTCGTGCTCCGGTTTGGAGCGCGCGTGCTTGATAGGCCGCACGAGCCAATTGTAGGCCAACATTACAGTATGGTCAAGAGAAACTTCCAATATCGACAGAAAGTATGCCGGAAACAAATGCAGATGTAAAAATATGCGTCCTAACCCGGTATTTTCTGCTTGACGGCCACGTAAAAGTAACGTAAACTTCGGCTGAGCGGTAGTGTTGCTCAAAGACCAGAAAGTGCATTGTAGATGTGGGGATAGTACCCTTGACGCATAGCTCCCGTTATGTTAAGTGAGAGTCAGGATGCCGCACTTCCCGGTGCGGCGAGTGCTTCAGATTTTCAGAGGAGGTTAGTTGTGAGAACAAAGCTACATTCGCAGCTCTTAATCTGCCTGCTGGCTGTCCTTGCAGGAGCGTCGTTGATGCTCGGCCAGAACGTCACAGGCACGATCGTTGGCACGGTAACGGATTCGTCTGGTGCGGTCGTCAGTGGCGCCGCCGTTTCCGTCGTGAACGAGGGGACTAACATTGAATACAAGGCAGCCAGTTCGGCCACAGGGGAGTACGTGGTGGCAAACCTGCCTCCGGGCACATACTCAGTTAAGGCTGAGGTGCAGGGTTTCAAGCCCAGCTTGACCAGAGGCGTGCGTCTGTTGGCCACGCGCTCGGCGCGCGTGGACATCGCGCTGGAGCCCGGCACGGTGCAGCAGGCTGTCGAGGTGCAAGCTTCGGCACCGGTAGTGAACTCCGAGAACGCGACCGTCGGAAACATCCTGGAAGCGAACGTCATCACGACGATTCCGCTCAACGGCCGCACGCTGGACAGGTTGATCCGCATCTCCGCGGGCGTGACCAGTGACAGCGCTTCGAACCCCCGGGTGGCCGGCAGCGCTTACTGGGGCGGCATTCAGTTCACCGTAGACGGCGCCATGTACAACGACACCGGCAACGGCGGCGGCGCTTACTCATACGCGGACGGCCTATCCACTCTGCCATCGGTGGATTCGATTCAGGAGTTCAAGATGGACTCCAACAACCAAAAGGCTGAGTACGAAGGAACGGTGGCCGTGACAGTAGTATCCAAATCCGGCTCCAACGACCTGCATGGATCCATGTTCTGGTTCAACAGGAACAGAGAGTTTGCCGCTCGCACCTACTTTAACCACGCTCCCAGTCCCAAGCCGCCTTTCAACAGGAACGAGTTCGGCTTCACTCTGGGCGGCCCGGTGGTGATACCGAGCCTGTACAACGGCAAGAACAAGACGTTTTTCTTCACCAGCTATGAAGGTTACCGCGTGCGCTCGAGTAACAATTACCTGACCAGCGTGGCCACCCAGGATATGCGGGACGGCAATTACAGCGCTTTCGCAAGCCTTTCAACACCGGTGATTATCCTGGATCCGCTCAGCGGAATCCCGTTCGCGAACAACACGATCCCGGCTTCCCGGATCGATTCGCGGTCGAAGACGCTCATCGCACGTGTGCCGCTGCCCAACGTGACGTCTTCGGGTCCGCTCGGCACACTCAACAACTACCGCTGGGTGGTCCCTGTCACCCGCGACATCAACCGTGTCAATGTGCGCATCGATCACCGCTTCTCCGAGAAGGACAGCATCTGGGTGAATCTGAATCACTCCAAGGGCTTTCCTTACTTCGTGCCCCAGGGGTATCCGGTCGGCTACGGCAGTTGGAACAATGGCGGCTACAGCACGCAGAGCGCGAATCTGACCTGGAACCACACGATTTCGCCGCGGACATTGAATGAGTTCCGTTTCGTCTACTTCCGTCATGCGTCCACACGCCAGGGAATGAACCGCGACTTCGATCCACGGACCCTATTCCCGACCCTCTACCCTGTGTCGTTTGGCGGTTTGCCGAACATCAACATCACCAACCATGTCGCCATCGGCGACTACGGCGGGTCTGATCCAGGTTCGGAACTCACGCCGCAGTTCATCGACAACCTGACGATGATCCATGGCAGCCACACGATAAAGATGGGCGTCGATCTCGCCAGGCACAAAGTGCTCTCGCCGCCCGCGGTCGCCGGTATGCTCTCGTCACTGGCGAACAACGCCGGCCTCGGGAGATTCGATTTCAACGGCCGTTACACGTCCGGTGGGGTGAATGCTCAGCCGGCGCACCAGTTCGCGGATTTCCTGCTGGGCTATCCGACGTCTGCCTACCGTTCCACGACCAGCCCCAACCTCTTATTCGTGGGGCCCCGCACCAGTTTCTTCATCCAGGACGACTGGCGTGTCTCCCCGCGCCTGAGCTTGAACTTCGGCGTGCGTTACATGTACCAGACGCCGTGGTATGAGCGCAACAACACTATCTCGAATTTCGATTTCCAGAGCGGCCGCCTGGTCATCCATAGCGATACGATGCCTTCGCAGGCGATTCAGAAACTGGTGAACGCTTATCCGATCGTGATGGCGAAAGATGCCGGTTTCACATCCGAGGACATGAAGCCCGACAAGAACAACTTCGGCCCGCGCATCGGCTTGGCCTATCGTCCCTTCGGTAACACGAAGACTGTGGTCCGGGCGGGTTTCGGCCTGTTCCACAACTTCGTGCCCGTGTTCATCGGGCCCCGGCAGCGCGGTTTCAACAATCCTCCGTTCCTGCTGGCCGAATCGTTTGAAGCCGCGGCCGGCACCGTGCCGTCGATCACGCTGGCCAATCCCTTCCCCGGATCCGGAGCTATTAGTCCGAATCCCAGCCTGACGGCCGTACAGCGCGACCTCAAGAACGCCGAGAGTTATCAATGGAACTTCACAATCGACCGCGAACTCTTGGCCAATATGGGCATGCGTGTCTCTTACGTGGGCAACCACAGTACGCATCTACCCTGGTATAACTACCCGGTGAACCTCTCCAAGGAGCAGATCGCCGGAGCTATCCAGCCCAACCGGCCCTATCAACCGTGGTCCGACATTCTGCTGCTGGCAGGCGGCGGCAACTCCATCCTGCATCAATTGCAGGTTGAGGTTGTGCAACGCTACCACAACGGGTTGAGTTATCAAATCGAATACTCCTGGAACCGCTCGCTCGACGACGTGGGCGTGACCGGTGGTCCGCAGAACCCTTACAACGCTCGCATCGATCGCGGAAACTCGGACCAGATTCGGCGCCACATCTGGACCTTCGCCGGCAGTTACGACCTGCCATTCGGTACCGGGAGGAAATTCCTCTCGAGTGCGCACCCGTTCGTGAAGCAAGTGGTGGGCGGCTGGCAGATCTCCAGTATCACGTACCTTCGCACCGGCACACCGTTCTCGCCGAGTTTTACTGCGACTCAGACTGGCTGGCGTGGAGGCCGTCCGAATCGGGTTGCCGGAGTGGATCTGTATCCGGCCGAACGGACGCTGAGCCAGTGGTTCAATCCGGCGGCATTCTCGGTGCCGGCTCCGTTCACTTGGGGAAACGCAGCGCGCAATTTGCTGTTCACTCCCGGAGACATCGTGATCGACGCCAGCATTTTGAAGGACTTCACTCTGTACGAGCGTTTCAAGCTTCAGTTCCGCGGCGAGATGTTCAACGCCCCCAACCATGCCAACTGGGGCGGGCCGGGCTCAAACATCTCCACTGCATCGACGGTCGGCGTAATCAGTTCCCGCGGCGACCAGCGGCAAGTTCAGTTTGGGTTGAAGCTCCTGTTCTAGTAGACAACCCTTCGCTGGACCTTTGGAACGGCGGGCTGCAAACACGGCCCGCCGTTCGTGTTTTTGCGCGGTCGTTACATACTTCTCATATTGAAAGTAACTACCTTGACTCAAGGCCGAAACTACCGTACACTCCGGACGGTGGCGGCACTCATACCACTATGAACAGAATTGGTTTGTGCGTAGTCCTTTTCAGCGGCTCGCTGCTCGCGCAGCCGGCTGCTCCCACGTTGCGTTGGTGGCAAAAGGAGCCGCTGCGCATCTGCGACATTGTAACCAGCATGGACCGCATCGACGGGGTTCCACCCGCGGAACTTGCCGAGTGGAAAGCGTCGCGCGGCTTCAACGCCGAACACCTCGAGATCATGGGGATGGAAGGCGGCCTGGACGATCAGGAGTTCTACTTCAAGAGTAAAGTTGCCGGCCGCGTCAACCGCGACTATCTGGGCGAGTACGTCAAAGAGGCCCACAAGCGCGGCATCCGCGTGATGATCTACTTCAACGTGCACTGGTACCGGACTGCGTTTGGCGCCAAGCATCCGGACTGGCAGCAGATCACCGAATCCGGCAAGCCGGTGGACGGCGTTTACGACAACGGCACGGATTTCTGTCTGAACACGCCGTGGCGCGAGTGGTGCTTCCAGGTGCTTCGCGATCTGGCGGCCTACGGCGTAGACGGCATCTTCTATGACGGGCCGGTATACCGTGCCGAATCCTGCTACTGCAATTACTGCCGGGCGAAGTACCGCAAGTTGTACGGCGAGGAAATGCCCTCGAAGCAGGTCCGCCGTGGATTGCCGTTCAAGCGCCTGCTCGATTTCCAGGTGTCGAGCATGGCAGAGTTCTTCAAGGACTCGAACCAAGTTTTGAAGTCCATCAATCCCAACATCGCCTTCTATACCAATGGCGGCGTGCGAGGAGCCAACTGGGCCACTGCGCGCATTAACCGCGCTTTGGTCGAACATGAGGACCTGCTGGGCAGCGAAGGCGGCTTCATCAGCGGCGACCTGACGCGCGTTCCGTTGTGGAAGCCGGGCCTGACGGCCCGGATGCTCGAGACGCAGGCGGGCGGCAAGCCCACCGTGATCTTCTCGGCCGCGGCGCTGAAGCCCTGGACATTCTCACTGCTGCCGAAACCCGAATTGCGCCTGCTGTACGCCGACACGATCGCCAACGCGGCCAGCGTCTGGATGGGACTCACCAGCTTCGATTTCAAGCAGCCCGAGATCGACGCCATCGCGGAGATGAACCGGTTGGTGGAGAAGAACGCCTCCTATTACATAGGCACCCGCTCGGAAGCCAGGGTCGCCGTTGTGTGGTCCGAGACCACGGCCAACTTCTACTCCGGCTCACCGGCGCAGATGATCGACATCGACCGGATCCCGTCGCGTACCGCCGTGGGCAACGTGGACCAGGAATTTTCCGGGATTTCGGAGGCGCTTCTGCGCGCGCACATCCCGTTCGACGTCATCGACGACGTCACGTTGGAGCGCGAGCCGCTATCGCGCTACGCCGCCATCTTTATGCCGAATGTCGCCTGCATGAGCGACCAAGCGGCCGCGCGTGTGAAGGAGTACGTCGAGAAGGGTGGGAACCTGTTCGCCACCTTCGAGACATCGCTGTACGACGACACCGGAATCCGGCGAGACAACTTCGCGCTGGCCTCGCTGTTCGGCGTCGCTGACAACAAGCGCATTGTAGGGCCGACCCGCTGGGACTTCATGAAGCCGGTCTCTCAGCATTGGATGCTGGAAGGCACCTATCGCGAACTGTTGCCGTCCGCCACCTATTATGTGCGCGTGAAGCCTGAAGGCGCCGAGGTGCCGCTGCGATTCACGGTTCCGCTCAAGGGCCGCTACGACGGCGTCCCGCCCGTGTCGCCGGATCCCGCGCTGGCCATAAAGCAGACGGGCAAAGGAACGGCGGTGTACTTCGCGGGAGACTTCGGGAATACGGTGGCATCCTTCCGGCTGCCGGAATTCCTCAGGATGGCCGCCAACGCGGCGCACCGCATGGCACCCGCCCCGGTCGAGGTTTCGAACATCCCGGGTTCGGTAGAAGTGGTCTGGCGTTCACAGCAGAACGGGCGCCGCAAGCTGCTTCACCTGGTCAATTTCACGGGGGAGATGACGAGGCCCATCACGCGGGTGCTGCCTGCGCGAGACGTCGTTGTGACGCTTCCGGCGGGTGAATCCGCGACAAAAGCTTACACCCTGGTGCATCCGCAGCCGCTCGCACTGAATAAAGACAGCCAGAGCCGTGTAACGGTAAGTGTCCCGCGAGTCGACGAATATGAGGTGATAGTGTTCGAGAAATGAGACGCACCCTGGTAGTCGCGCTGCTGGTTTTCGCTTCGCTCGCACAGGCGCAAAACCGTCCGAGCGAAGCCGAACTGCAGGCCTACCTGAAGGACCTCTGCGATTGGACGATGACGCTCGACGTGGGCAGCGGCCAGTTGAAGAACACGAAGGACACCTCGTGGTCAATCTTCATAAACGGAAACCTGGCCAGGATGCTGATGGCGGGATACCAGATCACGGGCAACCGTGCATATCTGGACGAAGCGCTGCGCTGGGCGGACACTTTCGTCCAGCAGCAGCGGATCGTGATCACCTCGAAGGGCGAGGAAGGCGGCTACTGGGCCGACGCAGGCCCCATTGGCAACATCTACTTTGGCGATGCCGGAACGGCCGCCACAGCCTTGGCGCTCGCCTGCCGCTATGCCTCACCGGCGCGCCAGCAGATCTACCAGCGCGCCATGGATCGCTATGTGCGCTTCGTCTACCAGGGCTCAATCGACGATCCGCAGGGTAAGGGCCGGGGTGCGGCTTCCACCTGGTTCGTCGAATCGCCGGCGGCCAAGGGCGCCATCGGCACGGGTTACTACCGGGGGCATTTGAGCCGGCACCCTTACACGGTTGCGACTGCCACCACCGCCGCGGCTTTCCTCTCCGAGTACTTCTCGCTGACGCGCAAGCCTGAGATCGCCCGCGACGCATACGCGGCGGCGAACTGGCTCCTCAGCATACAGGCGCCCGAGGGCGGCATCCCATACATCATCGACGGCACTAGCGAGATTTTCTGGCCGCTGGCGGTGATGACCTATTGCGGCGAGGGTTTCATTGGCGTCCATACGCTAGTCGACGACCAGGTATCGCGCGAGCGCATTGCGCGCGGCGTCAAGCCCAGCATCGAATGGCTGCTTAAGACGCAGAATGCCGACGGCACCTGGGGCATAACCCGGAGCGACGATCAGCAACGCAGCCCGGGTGTGCTTTCGCTGCTGAATTGGTACTACACCAAGGTGGATCACGACGAGCGCGTCCGCACCTCCGCCGACAGGTACATTACGTTCCTGCTGGATCCGACGAACACCCGTACGCACGGCGTGAAGGAACTGGTCCGCACCACTGGTTTTGTGGGGCTGGCCATCGCGGAAGTTCTGCGGCCTGGCATCACCTTCCAGGGTGGACTCGCTCCGGATGAAACGCCGGTCGACGTCACCACCGGCGGCGGGTACTTCCCCGTGATGATTGGGCTCGGCGGCAACGAAGTCCTTGCCGTGATTCGTGGCGGAGGCGCGCACATGGGGCGAGGCGGCCGGCTCGACATCGTGCGAACGAAAGACGGTGGGAAGACATGGTCGGCTCCGCGCACCGCCGTCGACAGCACGGAAGACGATCGCAACCCGGCGTTCGGCGTGCTCAAGGACGGTACGATCTTGCTGGCTTACGCGGTTCTTTCCGGGTACGACGCTTCCGAAAAGCGTTTATCGCCCGACCGATCCCAATGGTCATTCGACGGCGTCTACTGCATGGCCTCGCATGACAGGGGCACAACGTGGTCCCGCCCCCAGCGTAGCGAAGCCATCCACAAGTTTTACGCGGGCGAAGGCGCCGTGTCGCCCTACGGCAAGATCATCCAGTTGCGCGATGGAACGGTTGTCATGCCGGTCTACTTTGAGTTCCACGACCAGCGCGGCAACGAGAGCTACATCTTCCGCTCGCGAGACCGAGGCCGCAGTTGGGGGGAGCCTTCCCTGCTCGGCAAGCACTACAACGAAACGTCGGTCGTGGAACTGGCCGACGGCCGCCTGCTCGCGGCCATGCGTTCGGAAAAGGGCGGCCACATCGCCACCGTGCATTCAAGCGACAGCGGACGCACTTGGACCGACCCTCGCGTTGTCACGCGAGACAGCGAGCATCCGGCGGACCTTATTGTTACGCGCGCCGGCGAGGTGGTGCTGACCTTCGGGCAGCGCAACCGGCCTTTCGGCGCACAAGCTCTGATAAGCCATGACGGAGGCGCTACTTGGGACCAGAGCCGGAAGATGATTCTGGCGGGTGACGCTTCGAATGGCGATTGCGGCTATCCAAGCTCGGTGGAACTCGCCGGCGGCCGCATTTTGACTATTTACTACCAAGTGGGTGACACCGCCGATGCGCCGCGCAGCGCGCGTGCGCGTGCCATTACCTGGGAAATTCCACGCGGGCAGATGCTGCCCCTAAAGAAGGGAGACTGAAATGGATCGCCGTAAATTCCTATCCACTGCCACGGCCGCAGGCGTGGCGGTGAGTCCGGTCATCGTGAGCGCACAAGACAAGCCCGCCTTGCTGGGCGGTACACCGGTGAAGAAGGGACGCTGGCCTGGTTGGCCCGTCTTCGATCGGAAGGAGGAAGAAGAACTGCTGGGCGTGCTGCGCAGCGGCAAGTGGTACCGGGGCCTTGGCAAGCTCAACGTGGATCGTTTCGAAGCCGCCTATGCGCAGTTGACCGGAGCCAAACACTGCCTGGCCACGGCCAACGGTACCAGCGCGCTTCTGGTTTCGCTCAATGCGCTGGGCATCCAGGCGGGTGACGAAGTGATTCTGCCGCCGTACACGTTCGTAGCCACCGTCAACGTCATCCTCATGATGAACGCACTACCGGTGTTTGTCGACTCCGATCGCGAAACGTCGCAGATCGATGCCAGCAAGATCGAAGCCGCAATCACGCCGCGCACCAAGCTCATCATGCCGGTGCACCTGGGCGGCTCGGCCGCGGACATGGACACCATTCTGGCCATCGGCAAGAAACATGGCATCCCGGTGGTGGAAGACGCGTGCCAGGCGCACCTGGGCGAGTGGCGTAACCGCAAGGTCGGCACGTGGGGCGCCACGGGTTGCTTCAGCTTCCAGGCATCCAAGAACCTCAATTCCGGCGAAGGCGGAGCGATCCTCACCAACGACGACGAGATCATCGAGAAGTGCTACGCGTTCCACAACAATAGCCGGGGCCGGAAGGCCGAGGGGTACAACTTCACATACTCCGGGCGCGGCCTCAACCTGCGCATGACCGAATTCCAGGGTGCGTTGTTGATGGCGCAGATGTCGAGATTGGAAGCCCAGTCGAAGACCCGCGAGCAGAACGCGCAGTACCTGAGCAGCATGCTGAAGGAAATCGGCGGCGTACCGCCAGCGAAGATGTACGACGGATGCACACGCAACGCGTATCACCTTTACATGTGGCGGTACCAGCCCGAGCAGTTTGCCGGCCTTCCGCGCGCCAAGTTCATCAAGGCGATGTCGGCCGAAGGCATCCCCGTCTCCAGCGGTTACAGTCCGCTCAACACAGAACCGTTTATTAAGAACACCATCGAGAGCCGTGGTTTTCGCGCGGCGCACCCCAAGGAATCCATCGAAGGGTGGGCGGAACGCACACGCTGCCCCGAGAACGACAAGCTTTGCGCGGAAGCGCTCTGGCTGACGCAGACCATGCTGCTGGCAACGCGCCAGGACATGGAACTGGTCGCCCAGGCAGTCCGCAAGATCAAGAAACACGCTAACGAATTGGCGAAAGCCTAGACCTGGAGTCCATTTATATGATGAAACACGCTATCGGTGTGTCCGCGGCGCTTTTGTCGCTGCTATGGCTCGGTGCCTGTGCCAAGCCCACACCTCAACAAGAAACCAAGAAACCCATGGTAAGCGGAAAATTGACTGCGAAGACTTATAATTCCGGTTTTGCGCTGGCCCATGATACTTACAACGGCATGCTCGCTGCCAGCGACGGCAAGATCTACTACGTTCTGAGCGCCGAACCGCAGGACGTGGCCGGACAGATGTTTGTTTACGACCCGGCTACCGACAAGACGAAGTTTGTCGGGGATCTGACCGAGGCTTGCGGCGAAAAGGGCATGAACGTGGTGAGCCAGGGCAAGGCCCACGTCAATTTCGTCGAGTCAAACGGCAAGCTGTACTTCGCCACCCACCTCGGCTACTACAGCATCATCGACGATATGGAGAAGCCCGGCGTCCCCACGAAGGGGTACAAACCTTACCGGGGCGGGCATTTCCTGTCGTATGACATGGCCACGGGTAAGTTCGAAGACCTCGGTCTCGAGCCGCATGGCGAAGGCATCCTGACAATGGCCATGGATACGCAGCGCGGCCGCCTCTATGGACTCACTTGGCCGACCGGGTATTTCATCCGCTACGACATGGCCAAGAAAGAGATGAAGGACCTGGGCAAGTTCAACGAGTTGGGCGAGAACGGCAAGGGCAAGACCTACCGCACAATCTGCCGCTCTTTCGCTATCGACCCGCGCGACGGCGCGGTGTACTTCTCGGTGGGCAGCGGCACCATCCTCCGTTACAACTACGAAACGGAGACGGTGACTCCCGTCCAGGGCGACGATCTAAAGAAGGACTACTTCGGGCTGTATGACATCACCTCGCCCGGCCACATGGCTTACAATTGGCGGCAAGTTTTCTGGTACGCGCCCGAGAACATGTTTTACGGCGTCCACGGCAACTCCGGCTACCTTTTCCGCTTCGATCCCAAGGCCGAGCGCGTGGAGGTGCTCGACCGGTTGACGTCGTTGCCGTCACAACGCAGCGGAATGTATGACCAGTTCAGCTACGGCTACCTGGGCTTCACGCTCGGTCCCGACGGCCGCACCATACACTACCTGACCGGCGCTCCGATCTATGTAAACGGTAAGCGCGTTCGCGGCGCGGAAAGCACGGCGAGGGGTGAAGCGAAAGGCCTTGAAGACCTCCACCTTGTCACTTACGACATTCCTACGGCGAAGTACAAGGACCAGGGCGCCATTTTCTACGAGAACGGCGAACGGCCCGGCTGGGTGAATTCCATCGCCGTCGGCAAAGACGGGTCAGTGTACTTCATGGCTCGCATGACCGAAAACGGAAAGATGCGGGCGGACCTGGTCAAAATTCCAGGACCGTTCAAGAGCAACTAGTCGCTCGCGACCGGGCTAACAGCCGCTCTTCTTTTTCTATCTGCTTGGCGGGCGCTCCAGGCCCTCTGGAGGCCCGCCAGGTACGTATAAAAGACGGGCGTGAGGTATAGCGTCACCAGTTGCGAGAACAGCAGTCCTCCCACCACAGCCAATCCCAATGGCTGACGGGCTTCCCCGCCCGCCCCAAAGCCCAACCCGATAGGAATCGCGCCCAGCCGCCCCGCCAGAGTTGTCATCCTGGT
>CAYLLB010000094.1:0-11889 GCA_964384215.1 uncultured Solibacteraceae bacterium
TCATTTGACCCAACAGGTGACCTTTCGGTGATATTTTAGGTGACCCAATTCGGGGGATGTGCATCTGCTCCTCCATCCGTGTATACTCCTTCACTTGTGTTAACAGTGTAAGCCGGCAGTTGGGTGAGGCGGACCTGACGTGGATTTGCGCCGCCGGCTGCACGTTGGGTGAGGCTCTCTCTAAAAGAGCTACGGGTAAGGTGTCTGCACGCATTGAAGAGAAGGACAAGAGTCGCGGCTGCAGTATCGGCTGTGCTGGCTGGGCTGGCTATTCTGACGTATCTCCCCTCGGTCTTCCTGCCGTTCATAAGTGATGATTATGTGCATATCGCCGTGGCGCGGCAGTTCGTGCCGGTCTCCGGCTGGGATGACCTGGCGCGGGATCCGGTATATCGCTGCCGCGCCACGTCTCATTTCCTGACCTATCGGACCGAGCAATGGTTCGGCCTCGATCCAGTAGCCTTCAGTTGGAGTTCCGTTCTACTACACGTGTTGAACACCCTTCTCGTGTTCGCACTGGGAAGCTGGCGAGCGGTGGGCTGGCGGGCGCCGGCGGTGGCGGCTGGTTTCTTCGCTGTCTACGAAGGCCACCAGGAGGCCGTGGTGTGGTACGCGGCTCTTCCGGAACTGCTGGTCTTCTTCTTTTCGTTGGTAGTGATTCTCTTCTGGATCGCCCGGCTGCGCAATCACCAGAAGCGCGTCAGCCTGTACGCCGCCGCGCTGCTTGCGTTCGTGCTGGCGATGTTGTCGAAAGAATCCGGCGTGATCGTGGTGGCGCTCACCTGGGTGGCCAACGCGTTCATTCCTTACAGTTTTCTGAGTGATATGCCGCGCGTACCCAGCCGCCACACATACCTCGCCAGCCTGGGCTTGTCGCTGGTTGTCGCCAAGGGGCTGCTCTGCCTCTATCGACACTTCCGGGGCAGCCACTACCAATGGGTCGTGTATGCCGTCGCGTTTGTCATCCTCGCGCATAACCTGGGATACCTCTGGACTAAAAAGCAGGCGCAGTACGAAGAACGCGCCGCGCCTGCCGAGGCGCTGATCGATATGGTCAAGGAAAGCAATGGTCCCGTATACGTCCACTGTTTCCCGTACGGGGAAGAGATCGCGCGCAAGGCCGTGGAGGTGGGCGCGGGCCGGTCTCCGTACAGGGTCGTCTGGGATCCGGCCCCGCCCGACGCCTGCGAATCAGGGTTCTCTCTGAGTTGGAATCCGGATCAGGATGTACGCCAGAACGGCAAACGCGACAAGCGAGAGCCAGCCGCCCAGGGCGGGGAAGTAACTGAACTCATCGGATCCCGCTAGCAGCCGGGTAATGGAGGATAGCCCGCTCAGGAACGTGACCGCCAGCAGGATGCCCACGATGGCTTCACCTGCGATTAATCCACTGGCGAGCAAGGTGCCGCGCTCCTCGACGCGGGCCTTTTCGGGATCGCTGTAGCGCGCCGACACCCGATCCGCGATCCACTTCATCACCCCGCCTACAAAGATCGCCGACGAGGTTTCAAACGGCAGGTACATTCCCACGGCAATCAGCATGGGCGCGCGCGCTCCGCACAATACCAGCGCGATGCCGAACGCCGCTCCCATGGCGAGCAGCCCCCATGCCATTTGGCCGCCCACGATGCCTTTGGCCAGTTGCGCCATCAGGCCCGCTTGTGGAGCCGGCAGAGCCCGTCCTCCGATGCCGCCCGTGGCGAGATTGGCCTGGTGCAAAGCGATGATCGGCAGCATGAGGAAAAAGCTCAGCAGGGTTACCGTGACCAGTTCCACTACCTGCATCTTCCATGGTGTGCCGCCCAACAGGTGGCCGGCCTTCAGATCCTGGATCAGTGAACCGGAGACCGAGCACGCACACGCGACTACCGCCGCCACTCCCAGTACTGCCGCCACCCCCGAAGGCCCTTTCACGCCAATGGCCACCATGATCAGCGCGCTCAGCACCAGGGCCGAAAGCGTCAATCCGCTCAACGGCTGGTTCGAACTTCCCACCAGTCCCACCAGGTAACCGCCCACGGCTGACAACAGGAATCCGGTGAGCGTCATCAGAACCGCCGCCGCCAGCGCGGCCACCCAGCCTCTCGTGAAGTAGTAGTAAATGGCCGTGATGGGCACGAGCAGAGCAACGATGCCGCCAATCACCCATTTCACAGGGATGTCGTGTTCCGTACGTTCTACCAGCTTGCCTTCGTGCGCCGCGGCGGTAGAAGCTTGCCAGGCGCCGCGCAGGCTGCGGACAATGGATTCCCGCATATTGATCAGCGTGTAACATGCGCCCACCAGCATGGTCCCCACCGCGATAGGACGCACCACGTTGTACCAGACCGTGTAGGCGGCTACATCCCAGCCCACGTTCTGTCCCGCGCCCAGGCGCGTGGCCAGGTCGGGGTCGAAGAACAGCAGCAGGGGGATCAGCACCCACCAGGCCAGAATGCCGCCGCTCACGTTGATGGAAGCCAGCCGCGGGCCCACGATGTAGCCCACCCCGATCAGCGCGGGAGAAAGCGCCGGCGTCGCCCAAGGGATGCCTCCTGTGTGTGTCACGCTCGCCAGCGGTTCCTTCCGGAAGTTGAAATGCTGCACCACCGAACGCGGGAAAGCCAGGAAGCCTTCGCTGTATTCGCGGAAAATGAGGAGCCCTTTATCACTTTTCAGGATCTGGATAAGCCCGCCCAAGCCCATGGCGCCGAAAATGTAGCGCGTGGCTTCCCCCGCTTTATCGCCGGCCTTCACGATTTCCGCGCTTGCCACGCTTTCCGGCCAGGGAAGCTTGGCGTCCACGCACAGCGGATGGCGCAGCAGGACGATGAACAGCACCCCGATCAATCCGCCCGTCGCCAGCACCATGGACGCCTCCCAGTAGTGGGAGCCGAGGTCCTGCCACAGCCGCACGCCGTTGATCTCCACCATCACGAACGACGGGATGGTGTAAATGGCTCCGGCGATGAGCGCCTCTCCTACCGAAGCCGCTGTGCGCGTGATGTTCTGTTCGAGCACGCCGCCCCGGAAGGCCGGCAGGCGGAACAGTGCCATGGCGATGACCGCGGCCGGAATCGTCGCCGCCACGGTCTGCCCGGCCTTCATCCCCAGGTAGGCGTTCGCGGCGCCGAAGACGAACGCCAGGAAAATGCCGAGCGCAACGGCCTTGACGGTCGCCTCGGCTGGTGAAGCGGGCTTTACACCAGGCATAAATGCCGATGGTAACAAACGCCGCCGGCCGCACGATAGAATTAAAGTAAGGCCGTTGGCGCCGTCCAGGGCCGCCCGCCAGGCATGAAATACATTGACGAGTACCGGGACTCGAAGCTCGCTCGCGCCGCAACCGGCGAGTTAGCGCGGGTAACGACCAAGCCTTGGGTGCTCATGGAGATTTGCGGCGGCCAGACCCACACGCTGATGCGTTACGGCATCGACGAGCTGCTGCCCGCGGGCGTCGAGATGGTGCACGGCCCCGGGTGCCCGGTCTGCGTGACACCGCTCGAAACGGTGAACAAGGCCATTCACATCGCTTCCATGAAGGATGTGACGCTGGTCAGCTATGGCGACATGTTGCGCGTGCCCGGCTCGGACACCGACCTGCTGCGGATGAAAGCCTCGGGATGCGACGTGCGCATCGCCTACACGCCCATGGAAGCGCTCAAGATCGCCCGCGCCAATCCCAATCGCCGTGTCGTCTTCCTTGGCATCGGATTCGAAACGACGGCTCCGGCCAACGCCATGGCCGTGCACCAGGCCCGGCGAGAGGGCCTCAAGAACTTCTCGATGCTCGTTTCGCACGTGCTGGTACCGCCGGCTATCCGGCTGCTGCTCGGGTCGGACGGCAATCGCGTGCAGGGTTTCATCGCGCCCGGCCACGTGTGCGCGGTAATGGGCTACTGGCAGTACGAAGAACTTGCCCGCGATTATCATGTGCCCATTGTGGTGGCGGGATTCGAACCGCTGGATCTGCTGCGCGCCATCCTGATGCTGGTAAAGCAACTCGAAGAGGGCCGTGCCGAAGTTGAGAACGAGTACTCGCGCTCGGTTACTCGCGCCGGGAACCGCACCGCGCAGGAACTCATGGAGCGCGTCTTTGAAGTGTGCGACCGGAAATGGCGCGGCGTGGGCAGCATCCCGGCGAGCGGCCTGCGCCTGCGTCCGGAGTACGCGGACTTCGACGCGGATAAGGTCTTCGGCCTCGAAGAAGTCACCGCCCAGGAGCCTCCCGAGTGCATCAGCGCCATGGTTTTGCAGGGCCGGAAGAAACCCACCGACTGCCCCGCTTTCGGTATACGCTGCACTCCCGAAAATCCACTGGGCGCGCCGATGGTGAGCGCAGAGGGCGCCTGCGCGGCCTACTATCAATACCGCCGTCCGCTCGGCGTACCCTAAGGAGAGAGACTGACGTTGAAAGACAACGATAGCGCCGCGTGCATGTTCTCGTGCCCGGCGCCGATTACGACTTACGCCGAAGTGCTGCTCGGCCACGGCAGCGGCGGAAAGCTCTCAGCCGAGTTGATGCGTGATGTGTTTCTGCCGGCGCTCCGCAATCCCGTTCTCGAAAAGCTTGACGACCAGGCCATCGTGGAGGTGAACGGTACGCGGTTGGCCTTTACCACGGATTCATTCGTGGTGAAGCCGCTCATCTTCCGCGGTGGCGACATCGGCTCGCTCGCCGTGCACGGCACGATCAACGACCTGGCCATGGGCGGCGCCATCCCGCTCTTTCTAAGCGCCGCTTACGTGATTGAGGAAGGGCTGCCCATCGAGACGCTGCGCCGCGTGGTGGAATCCATGGCGCGCGCGGCGCGCGAGGCCGGCGTCCAGGTGGTGACCGGCGACACGAAGGTGGTCGAGCGGGGTAAGGGTGACGGCCTGTTCATCAACACGAGCGGCGTGGGCCTGGTTCGCGAAGGTCTACGATTGTCGGCCGGTCAGGCGCGCCCCGGCGATCGCATCCTGCTGAGCGGAACCGTGGGCGACCACGGGATCGCCATCATGGCCGAGCGCGAGGGCCTGGAATTCGAAACCCCGCTCCAAAGCGACAGCGCGGCGCTGCACGGGCTGGTGGCCAGGATGCTCGAAGCCAGCACCGCCATCCGCGCGCTGCGCGATCCCACGCGCGGCGGCCTGTCGAGCACCCTCAACGAGATTGCGGCCTCCTCCAAGGTCGGCATGATGCTCGAAGAAGACACCATCCCGATCCGAGAAGAAGTGCGCGGCGCCTGCGAGATGCTGGGGCTCGATCCGCTTTATGTGGCGAACGAAGGCAAGCTGGTGGCGATCGTGGCGCCCGAAGCGGCCGGCGGCGTGCTCGATGCCATGCGAAAGCATCCGCTTGGAGCGCAAGCGGCCCTGATCGGCACCGTGACCCAAGCGCACCCCGGCGTGGTGGCCATGCGCACCGCTTTCGGCACCACGCGTGTAGTGGACATGCTCAGCGGCGGGCAACTCCCCAGGATCTGCTGATGCACGAACTTGGGCTGGCCACGAACATCCTCGAAACGGTGCGTACCGAGATGGCGCGCCGCGACGGCGCCCACGCGGTGAAGGTCGAATTGCGCGTGGGAGAGTTGTCGGCAGTGGACAAGGACTCGTTGCAGTTTTGCTTCGAATCGCTGGTGAAAGGAAGTGATCTGGAGCCGCTCGAACTCTGCATCGACTGGCGTCCGCACACGCGACGTTGCCAGGCCTGCGGGGATGTGTTCGAGGTCGTGGATTACAACCTGGTGTGCCCGCACTGCGCTTCCACCGACACGCAATTCGCGGGCGGAGACGAATTGGAGATCGCATATTTGGAGATCGAAGAACCATGAGCCGCGTGACTGTGGAGAAGAAAGTCCTGAGTGAGAACGACCGCATCGCGGCCGAACTGCGCGAACGCTACCGCCAAAACGGCATGCTCGTCGTGAACCTGATCAGCTCGCCGGGTTCGGGCAAGACCACGCTGCTGGAACGCACGCTGGAGAGTTTTGCGCCCGGGACGAAGGTGGCCGTGCTCACTGGCGACATTCAGACCGACAACGACGCCCGCCGCCTGGCGCGTTTCGGTTTCCCCGTGAAGCAGATCACCACCGGAGGCGCCTGTCACCTGGACGCCCGCATGATCGAGAAGGCGCTCGATGATTGGGACCTGGCGAACCTCGACATGCTGATCATCGAGAACGTTGGCAATCTGGTCTGCCCCACTTCCTACGACTTGGGCGAGGAGGCGAAGATCGTCCTGCTCAGCGTTACCGAAGGCGACGACAAGCCGCTCAAGTATCCGGGCATCTTCCATCGCGCGGAACTGATGCTGTTGACTAAGATCGACCTGCTGCCCTACGTACCGTTCGATGCCGCTGCAGCCCGTGAAAACGCGCGCAAAGTGCATCCGGCCATGGAGATCCTGGAAGTCTCCTCGACCACCGGCGCGGGCCTGGACAAATGGTTAGGTTGGCTCGCTGCACGACGCAGCCGTTAAGCACGGTTCGGCATAACTGATGCTCTTTCCGGCCTTACTTCGCACTCAACACCTGCACTGGTCCTAACAGGCCCGAGGGGAGGAGCGGCGAGTCCGCCTTATAGAATTGCCGCGCCGTGTAAGTGTATTTCTTCGTCGCGCCCGGCTGCTGGTCCCCAATCAGGCGGTTGACCCACAAATTGGCCACGCGAATCACGAGCACATTCGCGCCCGGCTTCATCGCGCCGGCCAGATTGACCCGGAAAGGCGTTTTCCACACGATGCCCAGCGGCTTGCCGTTCAACGTGACGTCGGCCAGGTTCTTCACGTCGCCGAGATCGAGCCATAGGTTCACCCCGGGCTTGAACCAGGCCGCCGGGGCCTCTACGGTCTTCGTATAGGTGGCCGTGCCCGAGAAGTACTTCACTCCGGGATCGGCATCGGTGTGCCACGAGTGGAGCGCATCGAACGTGATCTTCTCCGGTGCGCCCCGGTTGGGTTGGAAAGCGACGTCCCAGGAACCATCCACGGTTGCCAGCGCCGTCTCCACCACCGGCTCGATCTTGCGCTGGGGCGCTGCGGCAGCTTTGCGGAAGACGACGAAGACGGCGTCGTTCGCCTCCAGCCGCAGCGGCACCGTGGTGCGGCCGTTAGCCATGCGATAGGAGGCCGGTTCGGTGACGCCGGTGTCGGGATGCCAGATTTCGGCAGCCTTGCCCGTCACGCGAAACGTGGCGTCGAGGATTTCCACGCGCGCCTGGCGGTTGTTCACCCAATAGATGTCGCCGCCGGCCAGCTTGCGGTGCACGAACAGCAATTCCGTATCGGCCTGGGGCCGGCTGAACTCGAAGTCCCGAGCCACACCGGCGAGCGCCTGCTCCAGGGTCCGGCCGGCTTGGATCTTGCCTTTGCCTGACCCCCACAGCGAATCCGCGATGGCGTGAAACTCCGCCTGATCATCAGCCTGGCTGGGCGACTCGATGGGCTTGGGCCCCACCACCACGGCGCCGGCCGCGACCAGGTCGCGCAGCTTCCGCAACACCGCAAGAGTCATGTGCTGGCTGTTCGGGTCAAGCGCCAGCACGCGGTAACTCATACCCGATTTCGCCCTCAGCCGGCCGTTCACCACGGTGAACTGCGTCATCAGCGCGTCGCTGTTCACGTAATCGAAATTGAAGCCGGCGGGAATCCGGGGTGGACGTTGTGTGAACAGCGCGACGACGTTCGAATCGTCGCCGTAGTAATACAGCACGTCGGCAACGAAGCGTCCCTGTTGCAGCATATAAGCGCTGCGGGCTAGATATGTGGTCCAGGGTTTGGCCATCTCGGCCCAGGTTTCGTGCCGGGTGAACCACTGGCCGTAAGGGCCCAGGCCCAGGCCCGGGATCTTGTCATTCACCGGCTGATGCACCGAGGTGTGAATGACGAAACGGTTCAGTCCCATGGCGAGCAAACGGTCCGCGGTGGGTTTCAGCGTCTCGGGTGAGTATGCCCACGCGAAGTTCGCAGCCGTCAGCGATTCGGCGGCCACAATGTTCTGTCCGTAAATGTGCGCCACCGAGGCGGACTCGCGTATGTCCGCGTCGTAGCGATCCGTGGACTTGCCCGGCGCCTGGGTCCACATCGCGCCCATGGGGATGTCGGCTCTGCGTTTGGGCTCCATGCCGTCGCCAACGAAAGCGCGCCGGTATTCGTGCGATTCGCTGTAGCGGCCCATGCCGCGAGCGCGCAGCAGAGTGGTGAGCTGATCGTAGTGGTTTTCGCTGGTCAACTCGCCGATGGTCCGGCGGAAATCCCAGAGCACACGGTCACTGGCCGCGGCGCTTTCCACCACGCGGCCTGCGAGCACGGGCATCCAAGGGCGCAGGTCGTAGCCGCGGCGGCGCGAAAACTCGGCCAGCATATCGTCGGTCCAGTTCAGCGTGCCGGCCTCCCAACTGTCTGTGACCACATATTGCAGGCCGCGTTTCCCCATCAGCGGACCGAGGGTAGCCTTGTACTGGTCAAGATAATTGTCGAAATATGCTTTCACGTGGCGGGCGCTAAGCTTGTCCACTTCGAGCCCGGTGGCCTCGGGCGAGGCCGGCCCGTTGTGCGCGCCGGTCAGCGAGTAGCCGAAACGCAGCACCACCCAATGGCCCGGCGACGGCGTCCAGTCCAATGATCCGTCGGGCCGCATTCTGGAAGTCAGATCGACGACGTCCGCTTTGCGGATGGCACCGGTGCCCTGCGGCGTGGCCAGGTCGTAAAGCCCGGCGGTGGCCGAAAAACCGGCCTTGTCCTGAAAGCGGTTGATGACGGGTTCGGTGTGCAGTACGAGTTCAGAGACCAGGGTTCCGGGGAATGCGATCGGGGCGCGCACGGCCGGCGATGGATCTCTCGGCGGCGCGGGCGTGGTCAGCACCGTCAGGCGGAAATAGCGGGCCGTGACAGCGGGGAAGGCGACGGTAAACACGCTGGCGCGGTCGGAGGCCGTCGGGATGGAGGCCAGGGTGCGAAAGTGGATCCCGTCATCGCTGGCCTCGATGCGCTGCTCCGGGTTGGGGTCGTGAGCATAGTGGCGGCCGGGACCGGCAGTTGCGAGCGTCGCGCCGTGAATAGTTTGGGAACTAGGGAATTCAAACTGAATCCACGCCTTTTCGCCCACCGCGGCGGCCGGCAGCAAAGTGGCGTTCCAGCAATCGCCATCCGACAACGCGGCCATGTTGAACGTGCCGCCGCTTGAGGTGACCTTGGCGGAAACGGGTTCCACCTTTGCCGTACGGTAAGCCACTACGGCGCTGTCGGCGTAGAATTCGACTGGCCACTTGCGGTCCGCGCGATTCTGATACGTTCCCACCGTGGACGGCGGTTTTGGTAGCTTGCCAGTGAATGGGCGGCCGCCTTCGACCTGCGTCTCGCTCCACACATACTTCTTCATCGCCTGTGCCGGCGTCACCCACGGTCCGCCGCTCTCACTCCAGCCGGGCGAGCCGGCGATCGCCATCTCCAAGCCCAACTTGTCGGCCAGCGTGGCCGTGAACCGGAAAGCGTCCTTCCATTCGGGCGTCATGTAGACCAGGCGCTTGTCGACGATCTGCGGCGTGCTCAGGCCGGCGTCGAAGTTCTGAAAGCCGCCGATGCCAACGCGCTTCATCCACTCCAGGTCGGCTCGGATGCCTTCCTTGGTAATATTGCCGCTCATCCAATGCCACCAGACGCGCGGTTTGGCGCCATTGGGCGGATTCTTGAAATTCGTAAGCAAGGCATCGCCGGACGTCTGGGCGGGGCTGATAACGACCCCGGCGAAGGCGAAAAGCAGCGTGCTCCGGAGCAGGCATTTGATCTGGATGGAGAACTTCATAGAAATTTCAGGTTAACTCTTCGGCCAGGCAGTGTCGCAAACGGGCGATGAACCGCGCGGACGGATACCGCGTGACGGAACATCCAGCGCCGCTCAGGCAATGTAACCGTTGGCGCGCAACCAGCCCAGTACTCGCGCAGCACTTGGATCAGCTCCGGAAGGAAACGCGCCGCTTCGTCACCGAGTACGTCCACGCGAATCTCGCGGCTTTCGAGCAGCGCCTGCACGGCCGCGGCCACCTCGCGCCGGCCGGCTGTGGGGTCAGCGTATCGATGTCCACCCGGTGTAGGACGCGATCACCGGCGGCGTAGACCTGCTGCGCAGTGTGCTTGATCAGGGACGCGCGGCCGGGTTCGAGCGGGCGCTGGTCCATCCACGCCAGGGTGGCGCGGATGTGCTGCGACACGGTGGGAAGCCTCTCCGCGCCCGATGTCGAGTTCGTCTTGAAGGCGCAAGGCCACCGCCGTGCGAGGCGCGGCCTCGCCGAGATCGCCGTTGTTGGTTGTTATGGATGCCACGCGCGACTGCCGCCCCGAAGGCAGCGCCACTACAGGGTCTCCCACGCGCAGCAATCCCGAGGCAACCTGCCCGGCGTAGCCGCGGAACGGCGGCGGCGCCCAGATCACGTACTGGACGGGGAAGCGGGCCGGTCCGGAGGTCCGGGGCGCAGGCAGTGGTACCGTTTCAAGGTGTTCGAGCAGACTCGGACCCGTGCACCAGCTCATGTGATCGCTTCGGGCCGCGACGTTGTCGCCCACCAGGTCCATCTTGTTCACCACCAACACCACCAGCGGCGTGCCCAGCAGGTGCGCGATGTAAGTGTGGCGGCGCGGGGTGGAGAAGTGCCGGTAGGCCACGTCGATGGTGATGCCCTGCTCGCGCTCGGCGCGCAGGCCGTCGGTGAGATAGGCGAACTCCAGGCCCTGTTCGCCGCGCCGGTTGGCGGCTGCCGTCACGCCGGCCCATTGGTCCTCGTAAACGCAGCCGGTGTCGTGAAGCAGGCGGCCGATCAGCGTGGACTTGCCGTCGTCCACGCTGCCGGCGGTAGAAAACCGCAACAGTTCTATGGGGCCGGACGGCTCGTTCAAAAGTACCATCCCGCTTCTTCAACTCCATGGATCCTTCCTGGTCGTGATCCATGGCGCGGTTCTGGCGTTCGGAGAAGTGCGAGCGTTTCAGCTCTTCGATGATTTCGCCGATCGTGGTCGCTTCCGACCGCACGGCACCGGTGCAGAACGTGCAGCCGAATGACGCGCTCCACCTTTTCGCCTTCGGCGGGCGGCATGTTATGGTAGACGGGCACGAGCATTCCACCGCGGTTCACCACCTCGCGCAGCCGCGCGAAATACAGCGGAACGACGGGGATGTGCTCCTGCCGGATGTAGCTCCACACGTCCAGTTCGGCCCAGTTCGACAGCGGAAACACGCGAACGCTCTCGCCCGGACTGATGCGCGAGTTGTAAAGATTTCACAGCTCGGGGCGCTGGTCGCGAGGGTCCCACTGGCCGAACTTGTCGCGGATGGAGAGCACGCGCTCCTTGGCGCGGGACTTCTCCTCCTCCCGCCGCGCGCCGCCGAAGGCCGCGTCGAGCAGCGCCCGCGCTTCTCACAACCAGTACCACGCTGAGCGCGGCCAACGTGATCACCAGCCAGTGCCGCAGGGCCGCGGCAGGCAGTTTGCCGGCCAGCCGTGCTCCCACCATGCCTCCCGCAAGGCCCCGGTCAAGCAACTTGGCGAGGAACACCGCATCCAGGCCGTCACTGAGAACATGCGCCAACCCTCCGGAGGCCGGAAGCGCCAAGCCGAATAGTATGTCGGTCCCCACCACCTGGACCGGCGGGAGCGCAGTGAAGCGTAACAGCGCGAGCGTGCCGAGCGATACCGCCCCGGCCGAAGAGAACCCCACCGAAACGCCGATGGGGAATGTCAGACGTGCCACAAGCCCGTAACGCGTCTGCCTGTCTTGACCGCCATTCGCGTTTCGCCAGCGGCGCCATTCGAGCGTGGGAGCGAGCAGGATTAGCAGCCCGAGAGCGAGCGCGACCGTCTCTTCGTGGCCCTTCCAGTGCGCGCGGTAGAGCAGCCACAAACCACCCACCGCCCCCGGAACCCCGCCGGCCA
>CAYLLB010000095.1:0-10966 GCA_964384215.1 uncultured Solibacteraceae bacterium
TCGAACGGCGACAACCCCCTTAACTTCGTGTCTCACCCCAGGGGTTCACTTCAGTCCAGTATTTTGCCGCCTCCCCGGCATCCCCCCTTGCATGACTCCTGTCCGGATCTGGTAGAATCGTGCCGATGCGCTTCTTCGACAGGCTCTGTGGGATTGACCCGAGCCCAGTCTGCCGTCTGGGGATGGACAGAAGATTGCAACCCGTGAACAGTAGGGGCTGACACGCTAATCTTGCCGCCACGAATGACACGTTACGGGGATGGAAGAATCCATACAGCGGCCACCATGTTTCAACCTTTGCAGGTGCGCATACAACTCAGAGAAACGAGTCGATGATTCCAGGTAGACATATTCATTTCCGACGCCCGAGAATCCGGGAAAACGTCAATGAAGCCATTCGGGCACGCGAGGTGCGTGCCGTCTTCCCCGACGGGACGGTCGAGATCATGCCCACGCCGGCCGCGGTCCGGCGTGCGCAGGAGATGGGGCTCGATCTGATCCTGATTGCGCCCACCGCCGAACCGCCCGTGGCGAAGGCCATGGATTACGGCCAGTGGCAATACGAGCAGAAGAAGAAACAGCACGAGGCCAAGAAGAAACAGCATGTGATCCAGGTGAAGGAACTGAAGTTCCGTCCCAACACCAAGGAGCACGATTACGACTTCAAGAAGAATCACGCCATCCGCTTTCTGCAGGAAGGCAATCGCGTGAAGGCCGTGGTGCAGTTTCGCGGGCGCGAGATCGCCCACGTAGACTTGGGCAAGAAGCTCCTTCTGCGATTCGCTGGAGACCTGACGGGCTACGGCGCCATCGAAGGGCAACCGAGGCTGGAGGGGCGCAACGTTCACGTCATCATCAGTCCGGTGAAGGCGACCAAGGAGAAGGAAAAGAGTAAGCCGCCTGCGGCTGGCAACCCCGCCCCGCCGGCGACGCCGCCCCCCGCTCCTCCAACTCCGCCAGCGGTTTCCTGAGGCCCGGGAGTTCAGACCGGCTTCAGAAACGCGGCTGCGTAGTAGCCGAGTTGCGCCACTAGCGGCAAGTCGATCAGCGCGACCGGTAATAGGCCTGCCCACTGGCGGAGCCGCGCAGATTCGAGTGCTATCAACAACCAGAAAGGCGTCAGGGTCCTTCCGTAAGCGAATGGTTCGCTCCACACGCCGGCATGGTTGACGAACAGCACGGGCAGCAAGAAGCACCAGGCCGCGGTTCCTTGCAGGCATTTCAAGCCGGGGCGGTACCGGAGCATGAGCAGTACGCCCAGCAGCGCTCCGGACAGGGCCAGGTATTCAAGCAGAATGTGCAATTCGCGCAGCGGCATGTCCGGGGCGAACTGACTTGCGTGCAGAAAGCGGCGGAGCAGCCCTTCCAGCGGAATCCAACCGAGGCAGTTCTCCACTGTCCGCGGCGCGTTCAGGCGTACATACCAGAACCATGCGGCGGCCGGCGCAAGCGACGAGGCCAGGCGCGCCGCGAACGAGAATCGCCGCCTTATCAACGCACGCGCCACCAGAGCGGCTGCAAGCAGAGTTCCGGTTTCGCGGCAGAGCGCCGCGCCGGCCGACAGAAGCCACAACCACCTTTCCGAGCCGTTTTCACCCACGCAGAGCGCGCCCAGCAGGATTGCGGCGAGGGCGACATCGACGGTCATGCGGTCGAGCGCAGCCAGCGTTGCGGGCAACAGCAGAAATCCGCCGCCCATCCACGCCGGATAGCCCATCCTGCGGGCGAGTCTTGCTCCCCAGAAGCTTCCGGCAAACACCCATCCGAGGATGACGGCGATGTAGGCTCCGTCCACCCATCCGCTCCGGCCCATGGCGAGCGTCCAGGCTAGAGCCGGAATTAGGATCCGCTGCCAGCGCATCTCCGGCGAGTCCACGTAGCGCGCATAGCCTCGGGTGAGGAACGGATCGCGCGCGACAAGGCGGTAGAACTGCCCGTCATAGCCGGCGTCGCCGCGAAGCGTGGACGGTGTTCCGCCAGCCTCCGGCGGTGGAGAGAAGCCGCCGCCAATGTGGAACAGGCCGATCCAATCGCCCTTATAGCGGATCTGGACAGCCAGCAGCATCCATAAGAACGCGACCGCCAAAGAGGCGCTCGCCACCATCATGGGGGTGTAATTTCCGCTCAGTCGGCGCAAGCAGCCTAGTGTAGCAGCCCCATTCCGGACGCGCGACTCCGGCGGCCATCGTGATCGAAATAGTAAGATTGATTTATATGCGCGGTTGCGCGCGGTATCTCGTCTGTTGCCTTCTTCTGCTCTCGACACTATGGCCGGCTCAGCCAGTGCGCGTGCGGCACGCCATGGTGGTGAGCCGCGAAGGACACGCGACCGATGTCGGCGTGGCCGTCTTGCGAGCGGGCGGCAACGCGGTGGACGCCGCGGTGGCCGTGGGCTTCGCGCTGGCGGTGACGCACCCGCAAGCCGGCAACATAGGTGGCGGCGGATTCATGCTGATCCGCTTCGCCGATGGACGCACCACGTTTCTCGACTTCCGCGAGCGCGCACCGCTGGCGGCCTCGGCCGATATGTACCTGGATGCAGCCGGTAAAGCCACGGACGCAAGCCAATTCGGCTACCGCGCCCCGGGCGTGCCCGGGTCGGTGCGTGGGTTTGAACTGGCGCATCGGCGTTACGGCCGCCTGAAATGGCCTCGGTTGCTCGCGCCTGCAATCAGGCTCGCACGGGAGGGCTTCTCGGTATCTTACGATTTAGCGCGGAGCCTGGCTTCGAGTAAGGCTCTGGCGCGGGACGCCGAGTCAAGGCGGGTATTTCAACGCGATGGACGATTCTATGAGGCCGGCGAGGTGATGCGGCAGCCGGAACTCGCCGCCACACTGGCCCGAATTGCCTCTGTGGGAGCGCGCGATTTCTATGCGGGCGAAACAGCTCGCCTGCTCGTGAAGGCGCAGAAGGAACACAGCGGTTTAATCACGCGGGAGGATCTTGCTAGCTACCAGGCCGTGGAACGCAAGCCTCTGGTGGGAACATACAAAAGCTACCGGCTGATCACCGCGCCGCCGCCCAGTTCGGGCGGCTTGGGACTGCTTGAAATGCTGGGTGTGCTGGACGGCTCCGGCTACGAACGCCAAGGCGCTGGGTCTGCCGCGTCGATTCATTTTGTGGCCGAAACCATGCGGCGCTTCTATGCCGACCGCGCCCGTTACTTGGGAGATCCTGACTTCGCGCACATGCCCGTGGCCGGTCTGATCAGCGAACGCTACACCGCCGGGCTGCGCCGCTTGATCGACCCGGAACGAGCCACGCCCAGCGATCAGGTCACTGCGGGGCGTCCCGAATTGAGTGAGAGCGATCAGACCACGCACTACTCGATCGTCGATGCCGAAGGCAATGCCGTGGCCGTCACTTACACCCTGAACGGGAGCTACGGTTCGGGTGTCACCGTGCCGGGCGCGGGCTTCCTGCTCAACAATGAAATGGACGACTTCACCGTGGCCCCCGGCGTTCCTAACATGTTCGGCCTGGTGCAAGGCGAGGTCAACCTGATAGCGCCGCGCAAGCGTCCGCTATCATCCATGACTCCCACGATCGTGCTGCGGGAAGGAAAGCTTTACGCCGTACTTGGGTCTCCGGGAGGGGCGCGCATCATCACCACGGTTTTGCAGGTGTTCCTGAACATGGCGGACTTCTCCATGGGCCTGCAGGACGCCGTGAATTGGCCGCGCTTCCACCATCAGTGGAAGCCGGATGTGTTGCGCATGGAACCGGGCTTCTCTCCAGACACGATCAGACTGTTACGCGCTCGTGGGCACGAGGTCGAAACCGTGAGCGCCATCGGCGAAGTGAGCGCCATCGCGCGCGAAGGCGAATGGCTCGCGGGGGCGGCTGACCCGCGCGCCGCGGGAAAGGCTTCCGGGTATTGAAACGAATGAACCACATTCTGTCTACGCATTTGATTGCTGATCACCGGCTCACCACCGTGTGGCTCGAACGGGTGTGGGAGGCCGGTATTCCGGCGATCGAGTTGTTCTGCATCAAGCCGCACGTTGATTACAACGACCGCGCACAGATCTCCGATTTGGGCCATTTTTTCAACGACTCGGAGCTGAAGGTGGCATCCATGCACGGGCCGTTGTTTACCGACGATGTCTGGGGCCGCTCCGGCCCCAACGCGCTGATCGTGATCACCGAGACGGACAAGAGCAGACGCGTCAAGATGCTGGACGAGATCAAGCGCGCACTCGAAATCGCCGAGACGATCCCGTTCCGCTATTTCATCCAACACATCGGTCTGCCTGGGGACGAATACGACGAACGCAAGCTGGAAGCAGCCTTCACGTCTCTGGAAGAGCTGACGCTGTTCGCCCGCCAGAGAGGCGTCGAGATCCTGCTCGAGAACATCCCCAACCGTATGTCCACGGGGGAGCGGTTGGCCGCTTTCGTCGCCGCGACGCACCTCAACGTAGGCTTCTGTTTCGATGTGGGCCACGCCCATCTCGGCGAAGGGGTGGAAACGGCGTTCCGGTTTATGAAGGACCGCATCCGCTCGACGCACCTGCACGACAACGACGGCGTCACGGACCTTCATCAGTTCCCCTTCCTCGCTCCGCGCGGAACCGTCGATTGGGGCAAGACTATCCCGCTGCTCCGGGCCAAAGAGCTTCCTTTGCTGCTTGAATTGAAGGCGAGCGCGTCGATCCCGCAGCCCATCGAGGCCGTCAAGCAGGTCTTTCAACGAATGGAGGAGATTGAATAATATGGCGGATTCGCCCGTCATCATACGTGTTTCGGATGCCGGCAAGCACGTCGGCGAAAGCGTTGTTATTCGCGGGTGGCTTTATAACTTGCGCCGCTCCGGGAAGATCGCGTTCCCACTGGTTCGCGACGGCAGCGGCATCATTCAGTGCGTGGCCGTGAAGAGCAGCCTGCCCGAGCAGGTCTTCGCACAGATCAAGGATCTTACGCAGGAATCTTCGCTCACCGTCACGGGCAAGGTGCGAGCGGAACCGCGCGCGCCGGGCGGCTACGAAGTGGACGTGGAGGACTGCAAGGTTCTGCAGCGTGTACCCGAGTCCGAGCCCTATCCCATCACGCCCAAGGACCACGGCATCGACTTCCTGATGGACCACCGCCACTTGTGGCTGCGCAGCCGCCGCCAGCACGCCATCATCCGTGTACGGCACCAAGTGATCCGCGCTGTTCGCGACTACTTCGACTCGAACGGCTTCACGCTGGTCGACACGCCCATCTTCACGCCCGCCGCTTGCGAGGGCACCACGACGTTGTTCGAAGTGGACTATTTCGAAGGCGAGAAAGTCTACCTGACGCAGTCCGGCCAGCTGTACAACGAGGCCACTGCGCTGGCCTTCGGCAAAACATATTGCTTCGGGCCGACGTTCCGCGCCGAAAAATCCAAGACGCGCCGCCACCTGACCGAATTCTGGATGGTGGAACCGGAAATGGCTTACGCCACGATCGAAGACGTCAAGGACGTGGCCGAGGAGATGATCTGCTTCGTCGTTTCGCGTGTGCTCGAAAACTGCCGCGCCGAGTTGGCCGTGCTGGAGCGCGACGTAACCAAACTCGAGTGCATCAAGGCGCCTTTCCCGCGCATTACTTACGACGACGCCGTGAAGATCCTGCAGAAGAAAGGCAGCGAGATCCAGTGGGGCGGCGATTTCGGCGGCACCGACGAAACCTTGATCTGCGAGGAGTTCGACCGCCCTGTCATGGTGGATCGCTACCCGACCGCCGTCAAGGCCTTTTACATGCAACCCGATCCGGAACGGCCTGAAGTGGCGCTCGGCGTGGATATCCTGGCGCCCGAGGGACACGGAGAGATCGTCGGCGGCGGCCAGCGCATCCACGATCTGGATCTTCTGCTGAGCCGCATCAAGGAGAACAACCTGCCGCCGGAGGCCTTCAACTGGTACATCGATTTGCGCCGGTACGGCAGCGTGCCGCACGGCGGATTCGGCATGGGCATTGAGCGCTGCGTCGGCTGGCTGTGCGGCCTGGAGCACGTGCGCGAAACCATTGCTTTCCCGCGCATGATTTACCGGACGCGGCCGTAAGCGTCCGTAGCGCGATTATGCATCATTCGACTATCGCCATTCTCGGAGTGCCGCTGGATCTCGGCGCAGGGCGCCGGGGTGTCGACATGGGGCCTTCCGCGCTCCGCCTGGCTGGCTTGAACACGCGTCTGGCATCGCTGGGCTACCGGGTGGAAGACCTGGGCAACGTGGAGGTCGAGCAGCCCGAGAGCAGCCCGGAGGGCGCCGGTAATGCGCGCTACTTGACCCAGATCGTGCGCTCGGCCGCGCGCGTCATGCGTACGGTGGAACGCGCGGCCGTTGCCGGCAAGGTCCCTCTGGTCGTGGGCGGAGATCATTCCGTGGCCGTAGGCACCGTATCCGGGATGGTGCGCGCTTGGCGCAAACGGAAGAAGCCGCTTGGCCTGATCTGGATCGATGCGCATCCCGACATGAACACGCCTGAAACCAGCCCCAGCGGCAACGTGCATGGCATGCCGCTGGCGTGCCTGCTCGGCATGGGGCCGCCGGAACTGGCACGGTTGGGCGGTTTCGCCCCAAAGATTGATCCGCGTCGCACCGTGCTCATCGGCATTCGCGACGTGGATGCGCTCGAAAGGCCGCACGTGCGCTCGTCCGGTGTGCGCGCGTTCACCATGCGCGACCTTGACGAGCGCGGGCTGCGCTCCGTGGCCAACGAGGCCATCGAGATCGCCTCCGCCGGCGCGGACGGTTTTCACGTTTCGCTCGATATGGATGCCGTGGATCCCCGCGAAGCGCCCGGCGTCGGCACGCCCGTGCGCGGCGGCGTGACCTATCGCGAGGCCCACCTGGCCATGGAACTCATCTGCGATAGCGGCCTCATGCGAAGCATGGAAGTCGTGGAAGTGAATCCGATTTTGGACGAGGGCAACCGCACGGCCGCGCTGGCCGTCGAACTCGTGATGTCCGCTTTTGGAAAGGCAATTTTGTGAAGCTGCGTGTAGCTGTCGTTTACGGCGGTCGTAGCGGCGAGCATGAAGTCTCGCTGCGCTCAGCCGAATCCATTATCGCCGCATTGGACCCGGCGCGTTACGAGGTCCAACGGTTCTTTATCGGAAAGGAAGGCCGGTGGTCGCCGCACCCCATTCTTCCGGAGCCTGGAGCGAATCCCGGCATCGACGTCGCGTTCCCCGTGCTGCACGGCACGTTTGGGGAGGACGGCACCGTGCAGGGTCTTTTCGAACTCGCCGATTTGCCTTACGTGGGCGCCGGTGTGCTCGGTTCCTCCGCCGCCATGGACAAGGAAATCACCAAGCGGTTGTGTCACGAGCGCGGGCTGCCAGTGGTCGAGTATCTGGTCCAGTGGCGCGGCGCACTGGACGCCGATGAGGTGGAGCGCAATTTCCAGTATCCGGTTTTCGTCAAGCCCGCCAACCTCGGATCTTCGGTCGGCATCTCCAAGGCGCACAACCGCGAGGAACTGGAATCCGCATTGGAATCTGCCGCGGCTTACGACCGCAAAGTCGTCATCGAGCGCGCCATCCTTGGCAAGGAACTGGAATGCGCGGTGCTCGGCAACGAGAAACCGCGCGCGTCCATGCCGTGCGAAATCCTTCCGTCGCGTGAATTCTACGATTACGACGACAAGTATCTTTTGGGCGCCTCCCGCTTTCTGTTGCCGGCTCCACTCACCCCGGAGACGACTGCCGAAGTACGGCGCCTGGCCGTGGAATGTATGCTCGCCGTGGAATGTGCGGGCATGGCGCGGGTGGATTTCCTCCTGGAGGAATCCAGCGGCCGCGTATACATCAACGAGATCAACACCATTCCGGGTTTCACCTCCATCAGCATGTACCCGAAAATGTGGGAGCATTCCGGCGTCTCGTATTCCGAGTTGGTCGATGAGTTGATCCGGCTCGCGCTCGAGCGGCACACTGCAAGCCGGGCCACGCGCTACAGTAAAGACTGACTCCCCCGTTACCGTGACATTCCCATTCGCAGCCGCGTTCCTGTTGCTTCAGGCGCCCGCCTCCGCGCCGGACGTCCAGGAGGTGTTGCGACGTTTCACATCCGTTTATGCCGCCGTCGAACGCGAGGCGGCGGACCCGGTCGATCCGTCCCGCGCCATTTATGAAGGTGCGATTCCGGGTATGCTGCGCCGCCTGGATCCGCACTCCGTGTTCATGGACGCGGGGCAGTTCCAGCAACTCAAGCAACTGCAGCAGTCCACCAGCAAGGGCTTCGGAAGCGTGGTGTCGGTAGTGCCCGGCCGGGTGATATTCTTGCAGACGCTGCCCGGCACGCCGTCCGGCCGCGCTGGCCTCGGGCCCGGCGACGAGATCGTGGCCATCAACGGGATTCGCCTGGATCGGCTCGAAATAGAGCAGCTCATCGGACTGCTCGGCGAGGCGCGCCGGGAACAGGTGCGGCTGGACGTGCGCAGGCCCGGTAACGCGCGTCTGCTCCAGTTTGTGTTGACGCCGGAAGACATGCAGGCGCCCAGTGTGGACCGCGCCTTCCTCTTGCGGCCCGGCATCGGCTACATCCGCGTGGCGAGCTTCGACGTCGAAACCGGCAAGGAGGTTCGCGAGGCCATCTCCAAACTCGGCGGCGACAACCTCAAGGGATTGGTGCTCGATCTGCGCAATAATCCCGGCGGCGTCCTGCCCGCGGCCCTCGAAGTGGCATCCCTGTTCCTGGATCCCGGGCAGACCATCCTCAGCGTGCAAGGCCGGGCCGTCGCCGGTAAGCAGGAGAAAGCCACCGCGCAAGGGCGAGCATACAAGTTTCCGCTGGCCGTGCTGGTGAATGGCAAGAGCGCCAGCGCTAGTGAAATCGTGGCTGGCGCGTTACAGGATCACGACCGCGCCAGGATCGTCGGCGAGCCCAGCTTCGGCAAAGGGTTGGTGGAAAGCGTGTACTCGCTTTCGCAGGATACCGGACTGGCGCTGACCACCGCATTTTACTTCACCCCCAGCGGCCGCTCCATTCAACGCCCGCTCGACTTCGGCCAGTTGGCGCACCGGGACAGCGCCGGCAAGTTGTATCGCACCGATTCCGGCAGAGAAGTCAGGGGCGGAGGCGGCATTCATCCGGACCGCGTGGTGTCGCCTGAACCCGTGTCGCGGCTGCGCGCCGTGCTGGAAGGTAGCGCCTCCTTTACCAGTTTCGCCGTCGAATTCGTGCGGAAGAACGGTAAGCCGGCGGCGGATTTCGAGGTGAGCGGCGCGCTGCTGGACGAGTTTCAGGTGTACTTGTCGCAGCGCAGCATCCGCCCCTCGGTGGGCGAATGGAGCGTGGACCGCGAATGGATCCGCAGCCGGCTGAGGGAAGAGATCATCACCCAGGCGCTCGGCGTCGAAAAAGGGGACGAGATCTCCATCGCCCGCGATCCCCAGGTCCAGGAAGCCCTCCGCGCGCTTCCTTGAGCCGCGCGTGATTCCGGTTACAGATTCGTGCGCATCTTGGCGGGAGAATAGGGGCATGGCTGACAACTACATCTACTCGAAGGACTTGCGCGAGCAGGCCAAGGTCCCCGCGGACGGCATCCTGAGCCAGACGCTACAAAACGATGAGCGCACCAAGGTGGTGCTGTTCGGCTTCGCTGCCGGGCAGGAGCTTTCAGCGCACACCGCGCCCTTCCCCGCCATTCTCACTTTCCTCAAAGGAGAGGCCACCCTGCGCCTGGGCGCGGATGAGATGGAGGCCGCCGAGGGCACCTTCGCCTACATGACGCCCCTGCTCGAGCACGGCATCAAGGCCAGGACCGAAGTGGTCCTGCTGTTGACCATGATCAAGAATCCGCCGTCGAAATAGAGTGTCCGCCGCCCCGCCGGAACCTGGTAAGGCGAATCATTCCCCATTCCCAGTCCGTCGCGCATGCAATAGACTCAATCGGCATGAAGCGCCTCTTCATCGTGCTCTTTGCTCCGCTGGCGGCCGTCCTGCTAGCCCAGGCGCCAGTCAACGACGGCCGTGACGCGTTCCGCCAGGAATTTCTGAAACTTAAGTTGGGCCTCTTCCTGCACTTCAACATGGCGACTTTCGCCGACCGGGAATGGGCCACCGGCTACGAAGATCCCGGTATCTTCCGGCCGGCTAAATTGGATTGCCGCCAATGGGCCGGCGCCGCGCAGGCTTGACGCATGCTATCACCGCCGAGAGGCCACAGCCGGCGAGTGAACCAACTCGCCTCTTGCTAAGTAGTCTGCGGGATCATACTTAGCAAGCGACTGGCCTCACAATCCCCAGAGTCACGCCTCCGCTATCTTTCGATCTGTGAGGGTGAACCCTCCGTACTTCGGCCCAGCCTCAAGCAGTAGCCCGCGCATCGTTGTCCTCACTTACCGCCGCAAGGTTTCTCAAGAAAGCCAGCGTTTCGAGTCCATGCTTCTCCAGAGTTGGTGTTGGAGGGCGAACACAGGGACAGGATATGATGCCTTCGGCTGCAAGGTTGTGCTTGACGGCGGAGGCGCCCATTCCGCCCTGAAGTTGAAAGCGTATCAGCGGCAGGAGGTGACTGAATCGCGCCCACGCCCGATCCCATTGCTTTTGTCGGCAGGCGTGCCAAATAGATACATAATGTGTTGTAAAATCACTTCCCACCATCGAACCGACAGCGCCGGCTTCGCTCTCCTCGATCATGAATAGGCCGTTCTGACCGCCGAACAATTGCCAGTGTCCTGCCACGGCAGCACAGATCTTGCGGAGGCGCAGCGGAGTCCACGGCACCTCCACCTTCGCATAGTGTATTCTTTCCACCATTTTGCTCAAGGTGCGGTACATTGCAGTCGGAAGAACCACCTCTCCCTGTATTAGCCGATCCTGCAAGATCACTACAGATGTTACATTAAGCGATAGTTGTAAGTAGTACGGCATTACAATTCGTGGGTCCTCCCTTGGCACAGTGGCAGGAGGTCTGAGCATGATGGCGGCAATACCATGGTCCTCCGCAGCGCGGATTTGGTTGACCGCAGTTCTCAGATCAGCACCC
>CAYLLB010000096.1:0-10117 GCA_964384215.1 uncultured Solibacteraceae bacterium
GGCCGCGGAGCTTCAATGGGGCCGCGCTCAGATGAGCGCGGAAATGCGCCGAGAGTTTCGCAACAACAGAACCAAAGATGGGCTTCAATGGGGCCGCGCTCAGATGAGCGCGGAAATACCACTTACGTCGAGCATGATCGCGGGTAAATCAGTGGCGCTTCAATGGGGCCGCGCTCAGATGAGCGCGGAAATGGCGTGCTATTCGGCCTTCAGACTACGGCGCCGGAGGGCTTCAATGGGGCCGCGCTCAGATGAGCGCGGAAATAGCCCATGCTCTAATTATTCACTTTTCAAGCACCTGCGCAAGTGTTCGCGAGCACCGCCTCAGAAATTGTCCGTCTCAGCCACTTCATCCGCTCTGCTCTTTGCAACTACTTGCAAATTAGCCAGTTCTATCACGCGAGCGACGCCCGCCCATGACGCGCCACCTCGCCGCTCGCACTCCCTATCTGGTCACGAAGACCGGATACTTTCCGAACTCACCTTCCAGCACGCGCGCCAGCAGCCGGGTCTGGATCTCCAGTAAACGGCGGTAGCTTACCCGGTATCCGAACAGCGGGTGCGTGACCATTGTATCCATCCGCGACTCGTAAGCCCTGTAAAAAGACTTGCGCCCCTCTGGCGTCAGCGCCACGCTGTGGCCTGCCTTCACGAAATGGCCCGGTTGCACCATTCTCGTGTTCACTGCCGACAGTACGGCCGAATCGGCGATGAGCGGGCGGAAGGGTTCCATCAGGTCCAGGGCCAGCGCCGGCCGGCCGAAGCGCGGCTGGTGAAAATAACCCATCATCGGATCGAAGCCCACCGCGTAGCAGGCGATGCTGAGATCCTTTGCCAACAGGCTGTAGCCCAGCGATAGCAGTGCGTTGATAGGATCCCGGGGTGGGCGCCGGTTCCTGCAATGGAAATCGAACCGGAATGCCGTTGTTTCCGCCGCCTGCTCGCCCGCGTCTTTCAGCATACCGGAGAAGGCTCCGAAGTAGATCCGCGCGGCGTTACCCTCGAACCCCAGAAGTTCTTCGAGGTTCCGGGCCCGCTCCGCCTCAGCCGCCAGTTCCTTCATTTTCTCCAGACTCTCCTTAGGAGGTTCGACGTGATTGCGCAACAGCATGGTCCGCTGGTTGCGGATCTTGCCGGCAGTCAGGCTGCAAGCCAGTTCGAGTGCGAACCGCTCTTTCGCAGCCAGTTCAAATTGCCGCTGGCGGAGAAAGACGTTCTTGGTGCACAAGCCGGTAGTGATGCCATAGAACCATCCGCCCTGCGAGAAATAGCAGATCGGAATCCCGGCTTCGCACAGGCCCTGAATAGCCTGCGTTGTGAGCTGAACGTTGCCCATCAGGTTCACCTGGCAAGTCTCGCCCATCCGCACGGTCTGAATCGTGTTCCCCTTCTCTTTCACTTGAAGGACCGTGCCGCTCTTTCCTATGTGCAGGCCCTGGGTGTTGACGTACAGAGGTTTCAGGTCGTCGCGCGGCGCCATCAGCCGGCGGACTTCACCGCGGACCGGCTTGCGCGGGACCGGTTCCGGTCCTCCGAACAGGCTCAACTGCGCGCAAACCTCGCCGTCCGCATCCAGTAGCGCGTTGGTCTCATCAGGCAGGCACAAACCCGCAAGCGAACACCGTATGCATTTAGGCGAGTCTTCGAGCGGCGCCGGCGGCGTGGGCGCGGCGGACGTTTCCAGTGCTTTCCGCACCAGCGCGGCGGCTGCCGAATACGTTTCGCTGTCAAGAGGCACCCGGATGCGCTGTTTGGTCTTGGCGTAGTAGACCACGCCCTCCTGGCAGGTGAAACCGTTTTCGCGCAGCACCAAACCTTGTGCGGCGAGCTGCGCCACGTCGGAAGGCCAAGCACTCAAGCCCCCGGGCGTTTCCTGCGGTGCGCCGTGCTTGTAATCAACCGGCGTCGCCGCCGTGCCTTCCAGCTCGACCAGATCCATCCGTGCGATCAGGTGGTGGGTGGCGCTAGCCAGGGTCACCGAGCGCGCGTGCAGCTTTTCTTCGGCTTCGCTCGACGGCGGCAACGCGCCCGAACCGCCATCCACGCGGCGGTGTTGCTGCTGGCCTTCAAGCGTATCTGCGTTCGAACGGAACAGGCCGTCCACCCATTCCAGGTAGAACAGCCGCGGACAATACGCGTATTCGTTGAGCATCCGCGCGGGCAGGTACTCAGGCAACAGCTGCCGGCCTTCGCGTTCGGGTTCCGGGGAATGGATGGGTGCTGTCGCCATAGTCACACTACGATGCAGGGCGCATCTACACAAACATACGGTTTACCGAGCGCCGTGATTACACGGTCGCCCCGGCCCTCGGCCGGCCCCAGGTCGATGAAGAGCACTTGGTCTTCGGTGTGGTGAATCAGTTCGCTCAGCTCGCCGCGCAAACGGATCAGGTCGGATGGCGTGAGCTGGCACTCAAACACCGAATCCTGCAAGTGGTCCCCCCAGCCGCGCATCTGTTTGAAGACGTGGCGCAGCCGTTTGTCGTCGGCGATGTCATAAGTGACTACGTAAGTGTTTCGCATACTTTATCCTTCCGATGCGAAAAGCCCCAAGCCGTAATGACGGCCGATGCCAGCTACAACGGGTCCATCGATCTCTTCGCGGAATTCCACCGCCACGTGGCAGCGCGGCCACCCTGCGAGATGCCCTGGGACGCGAATCTGCAACGCTGCCCTGGTGCCCGGCCAATAGGGCGCGGGTTGGAAGGCAATCGATTCGATGGCGGTTGGCGGGAAACCCGCTTCGCCGAAGGCCTGCATGAGCAGACGCTCGGTTTTTGCGAGCGAGAGTTTGCCGCGCTGTGTATTGAAGCCGTGCAATATAACGGGCGTCACCGATCGCCAGTGCCGCGCCCGGCGGAAGTAGAAAGGGAGCACGGCCTTCTTGTTTTCGATGCGGCCCAACCGGCAGACGGCGCGCTGGTTGTCGCCGGTGATCAAAGCCGAACGTAACGTTAGTTCCAGCAAATCCAGCGGCTCGCGCGCTCCGCCCGCGGGCGCCGCCAGAGCCACTCGCCGCACGCGGCCATCGGAGTGGGCGTTGCCGATCGACGGGAGTGGCAGAATCGACAGGCGCGGAGCGTTACCGGCGCCTTGTGGATGGTGGCCCAACACGTAACTGTCGATCCAGTCCGGCGGCGCGCTCTCCTGCCGGAATGCCTCCGCGCAAGCGTGTCGCATCCACGCGGCTACCACCATCGAGCGGCCGTAGTCGACCGCGAATGACGAAGTGCCTTCACACGTCCGCAGCGAAAACACGAGGCAGGGGCGTGCCGTGCCGCCTTCGCGCCGGTACGGTTGCAACCCATACACGCTGGGGCGCGTGTCGGGGTTGACGCCCTTCGCCTGCTGCCGCGAGCAGAACCGGCCGTGGGTTTCGAGCACGTCGTCGAGGAATCCTTCGATGGGAATCTGCAATGGCGTGCCCTCCTGGCTGGGAAGATAACGTTCGCCCGCAAGCCCGCGCGCCATTTGTTCATCCACCAGGCTGGCGTCGGCGTAGGCCATATCCACGCCCCAGCCCAACGTGTGCAGACAACGCGCGAGCGTGCGCACGTGCTCCTCCGGAGTATCGGCGTCCACCGGCCAGAGATAGTGCAAGTGCGGGCCACCAGCCAGCGCGCGCGGCGCGACTGTTTTCATGGTCTTCAGCTTGGCGGCATCGTAGGGTTTGCCCTTGCTCCACTCCTTGGCTGCCACGTCCAGGTCGTTGTTGGGAACCGCCAGGCGGTACTTCGAAATTGTCTCAGCCGGCGCGGCCACGATGACGGGCGGCGGCTGGCATTCGAGCCAGCGCAGGGCTGCTTCGGCTCGTGTCCAGTACCGCCGGTAACCGCCGGTCATCACACCCGACACTAGGGCTTTCAGCAGCCGCGCCGGCGCCGGCGGCCACTCTTCGCCGTGATAGCGCCTTGTAAGCAATGTCGCGGAGATGCAAAGATAGCGCGCCATATCCGCCTACTTCTTGGACTTCTTTTCCTTGGCCTTTTTCTTGACGGCGTCGGGGTCGAACGTCGCCTGGCGGCTGGCTCCAACGCCGAATTCCGCGGCGGCTTCCGCAGCGAAGCTCTCGACGTCTTCCTTGGTTACCGATAGATCCTCTGCCGTCCCGTCGCGGTGTATGACGGACTTCTTCGATGACGTGGCTTTGTCCACTGTGAGCAGGCACCCTTGCCTTAGATACAGAGTGGCGGGCGCCAGGAATGCCACCAACGCCAGACCCAGGATGTAGCGCTGCAACCGGCGAGTTGCTTTGGCTTCGCCCGCCGAGAGCGCGCGCAACGCAACCAGATTAAGCACCGCTTCGCGGCGAATTCCCTCGCGCGCCACCACGCCGCCATGAACGCGGCCGCTCGGGTTGTCCACCAAACCCCATTCAGCCGGAAAGTCCTTGTCGCCGAGCGATGCGGCGTCGATGCCCATCTGATGCCGCGTGTCTTCTTCTATCGAGGAGGTGTATTGCGCCGACCGTCGCAGCGACGTCACGCCATAGGCCCGTATGGTGGATTCGATCAGTCGTGGGATCTTCGTCTGTGTGTCACGGGAGTCCCACGCCCCGAATACCAGGCTGGTTGGGGCAATCTTAGCCAACCGTTGCGAGTTGCCCTTCTCCCGAATGTCTAGAAACGCCGCCTGCAGTTCGCTCCACAGATCCGAGAACCGCACCACGGCGTCGGCCGCGCGGTGCCCGGCATCGAGCAGGTTTACCGTGCGCTCTCCCACCGCCACGGTAACCTTTGGCACGAGCTTGCAGTAAGGCTCCTGTTTGAAAATAGGCTCCAGACGGTTTGCCTGCGAGCCCACCGTGTCCATTAGGCAGATGCCGTCATCAATAATGTAGCCGGCCTTCTTATCGGTGCTCTCTTGGTCGGGCGCGAACGTCGGTGGAAAGATCACGCCGTCTTTGCCCGTCACCGCGACCAGGGACTCCCGTATCACCAGCGCTACGGGACCATCGTCGCTCAACCATGTATCGAACCGGTCCGTCATGCCATGCTCCCTTTCTTCATTGGTGCCGCGAATGTGAAGAAGCGATAACTGCCACGCTTCTCAATATCAAACTGATAGTGAACCGAACGGTCGCCGATCCGCCCCGATAGGCGGCACAACATTCGGGGAAGCGGATCGAGCCACGCGGAGTAGACGGCGCCGTCCCGCCGCGAAATCACCGGCCGGAACCCCTGCAGGCCAAACGCGGCCAGCAGTTCTACGGCCGGATACACCGCCGCACCTTGGTGTTCGTTGGGCGAGAAACCGATGTTGATAGGTTCCCAGGCCGCGCGCGGATCCACGCCGAACTTTGTCTTGGTCAATGCCGCGAATTGCATTGGGTTGCCTTCTCGCGGTAACACCCCGGGCAGCTCGGCGAACAGTTTCGCCGGTGTCACTTGTCCGGCCCAAAGCTTCAGTCCCTTCTCGCTCTTTTCCTGGCGATAATAATCCAGCCACCAGTCAAGCTCGATCGTGATGGAACCGATCCGCGCTTTCACAGGTGCAATGGCCGCGTCCCGGTGATGGAGAACCGCATATTGCGCGGTCGCGAGGTCGGCGAGCAGCGCGGTGAGATCCAGCTCACGCTCGCTACGGAGAACGAACTCCGCCCTTTTCGGGACGTGCGGGTCGGCTTCGAAATGCGACAGCGTTTCGGCACCGCGAAGATCGAACAGTTCCACCAGCCCGCAGCAAGCGTAAAACTGGCCGGGATTGGTCGGGTCGATGGCGATTCGTAGCTCAGGCATCGGCGGGTTGCTCCTCGGCTTTGCGCGAGGCCAGCGCGTCGGCCGCCTTGAATAATGCTTCCAAGTACGCCAGACCCCAATGGCCGTAACGCGCCGTGAGGCGGGCGAACCGGCGCGTGGCTTCGAGCGCGATCTCTTCGCTCGATTTAAGGGCGTTGCGGTTGAACGCCTGCCGCCTAAAGTGCGGGCGCGCCCATCCATGATGCGCCGCGATCAGATGCAGCGCGAGGTCACCGGTTTCGCTGGCACACGCGAGAGAAGCTAACTCGTGGCGGAACCCGTCGAGCAGGGCCGGCCGGCCCCGGCGCGCCGTCTTCGCCAGCGGATGTTCCATATCGCCGCGCATCGCGTCCTGCCAGATCGCGTCGGCTTTGCCAAGATCGTGCAGCGTCCCGGCGCGCTCGAAGGCATGAACCAGATCTTCGTCGAGCCCCAGTTTCAAAGCCAGCAGACGCGCGGTTTCGGCGACGTCGCGCAGGTGTTCGTCCAGGTATACATCGCGGCTAACGCTCACGCCGCGCTCCCGCGGCGCCGAGTAGTAGTACACCGTCACCGGCTCAGCGTCTGAGTCCTCGTCCGGTTCGACGGTCACCTGCCACGTCAATCGCAGCTCCGGATCCTCAAGCGGCGTGAGACTGCGCGCGCGCCTTTGTGCCGTGCCTTCATCGGCTACATCGTAGGGGGCCGTCGACGCACCATCCGGGGAGAACATTCCATCCACGATGGTTCCGCACCCCACCGGCAACAGCAGCAGCGTGTACTCGAGTTGGCCTGGATCGCCGAGCGTCGTGCGCCGTACCGTGCCGTCGGAAGACACGCACAGGATAGGAGTGCTTCCGTCAAGTTGCTCCAGTTTTTTGCGCAGGTGCAGAGTGGGCTCTTTCAGCCGTTCGCGCGCGAGCACCCGATGGCAGGCGAGCGCTTCGTTGACGTCCTCAATCGGCACGCAGGGCTTGGTCAGCCACTCCACGTCCCAGCGCCAGGCGATTTCAGTTGTAGGCAGCTCCGGTTCCGGCCTGCCATGCAACCACGGTGCCACTTGTGGGCGCGCCTCGCATGCGCCAAGGCTGGTCTGGCTCCAGACGTCAAGCAGCCACTCTTCGATCCGTGCCATTGGCGGCGCGGGCGCGAATGCTTCCGCAGGGGGCGGACTCTCGAACAAGGCGCGCGGTGAGATGTCGTGAACATCCGCAGCCGGTGATGGCAGCGAGCGCAGGTAATCCATCGTCTCGCGCTTGGCTTCGTCTTTGTCGCCGCCTTGCGGGTAGACCAGGTGCGCCGCGCCCTGCGTTTCGCCGAAACGATTCAGGCGCCCGAATCGCTGAAGCAGGTGGTCGGCCGTATCGTGTTCGGTGATCAGACGGTCCGAGGAGATATTCACACCCACTTCGCCCGCCGAAGTCGCTACCAGCCAGCACGGCGCTCCCGAAACAGCGCAGCCGGCGAATTCTCGAAAAACTTCATCTTCCACCAACTGGTCCCGCTCGAAGCCGCGCTGTGTTCCGGTGAGCAATCGAATCCGCCCGGAGCCGGTCCTTTTGGCGATCAAGTCGCGGAGTTTGACCGCGGTCTCCGGCGATCGCACATAAACCAGCGTGCGGCCGGTTGCGTCGCCGGTGGCGAGATCGACCATGATCTTTTCGAACGCTTTCTTGTCGGCGGCCGGATGCAGACGCAGCAGCTTACTGGCGTTGTACCGCCGCGCGAACTCCGGTGAAGCGCTCAAGTCCGCGTCAAGGCTGGCGGGGTATCTGTCACTGTCGCTCTGCGTGGCCGAAACACGCATGGCGCGAAACCGTTTCAAGCCTTGACGTGCGATGCAGGCTTGCACTTCGTCCAGCAACTTGGCGAACGCTGGTGTCAAATGTGCTTCGTCGTTTACCAGCAGGCAATCCTGGCCGAGCAGGCCGGCATGCTGTGGTGCGTGCCAGCGGCCATCTCCGTAACCGGAAAACAGCAACCGGCTGCCAACCATGTCCACAGTGCCAACAATGATCGCCGGGCGGGAGGGGTCGATACTCCAGGCGCGATTGTCTGCGCGCTGGCCGCGCAGGGTCGACACCGCCAGCGTACCATCCTCGCCGCTCGCGATCGAAAGAGAGTCCAGGCGAGAGCGCAGTTCGTCGCCGCCGGGAAGCGCTTGCATCGCTTCGGCCAGCGCTTCGGCTTCCGCCGTGGCCTGATCCACTACCACGCGTCGGTCCACTACCCACACCAAACGTCGTGGCACGATACCCGGGGCTGCGGCTAGCGCCAGGAGCCAGACGGGCATGATCGAGGTCTTGCCCAAGCCAGTTGGCAGATTCAAAGACGGCGGGAACTGACCATGGATAAATCGTTCAAATAGGTCGCGTTGCCAGGCATACGCACCTGTAGAAATGCGAGTAAGCTTCCCAAAGTAATCGTCGAACACATGAACTACCCTTGTTGGGGTTTGGAACCTGTACAGATGACGACTACTGGATAATAACACTCTGAATCAGGACTATGTCGTAAGGATTATCGGCGCAATTGACGAGGGTGTCCTAAAGAGTGTGTAAACGTTCTCCGGCACAATGAGGAGAACGGAATGAAGTGAGAGAAGAAGACGAAGCCGGTCAGTGACGAACTGATTGACCAATGGCTGAAAGAGGGCCGGAAGCCCGAAGACGTCAACGAACTGCTAACGCAGATCACGAAGGCTGTGCTGGAACGCGCGATGCAGGCCGAGATGACTGAACATCTGGGCTACGAGAAGCACGATCCGGCCGGCGACAACAGCGGCAACAGCCGGAATGGCGCGACGCGGAAGACACTGAAGGGCGGCTTCGGCGAAATGGAACTGGCAACGCCACGCGATCGCAACGGCGAGTTCGAGCTGCGGATCATCAAGAAGCGCCAGACGCGGTGGACGGGCTTCGACGACAAAATCCTGTCGATGTATGCGCGCGGGATAAGCACGCGGGACATTCAGGCGCACCTGCAGGAGATGTACCAGGTGGAGGTGAGCCCGAACCGGATCAGCGAAGTGGCCGATGGTGTGATGGAGGAATCGCGGGCTTGGCGGAACCGGCCGCTGGATTAGTTCTATGCGATCGTGTTCCTGGATGCGCTGTTCGTCAAGATGCGGCATGAAGGCCGGGTCGAGAACCGGGCGGTATATGTGGCCATCGGAATCAACCTGGAGGGGCGCAAGGATGTGCTGGGGCTGTGGACCAGTTCGAGCGAAGGCGCGAAGTTCTGGATGAACGTGCTCACGGAACCGCGGTGTGCGCGATGTGTATCTGTTCAGCGTGGATGGTTTGAAGGGATTCCCTCAAGCCATTGAGACCATCTATCCCAAGGCGCAGGTTCAACTCTGCATCGTGCACATGGTGCGGGCGAGTTTGAACTATGTGACCTGGCAGGATCGCAAGAAGGTGTCGGCCGATCTGAAGCTGATCTACCGGGCCGTCACCGCCGAGGAAGCCGAACGGCAACTGGACGAATTTGCAGCGCAATGGCCGAAGTGCCCGGCGGTAACACGGCTCTGGCGTGAACACTGGGAACGCGTGGTCCCGTTCTTCGCGTTTCCCGAAGAGGTCCGGAAAATCGTGTACACGACCAATGCCGTGGAATCGCTGCACATGAGCTTGCGCAAAAGCATCAAGACCCGCGGATCGTTTCCGACCGAAGAAGCGGCCATGAAGCTGCTTTATCTGGCTCTGATCAAGACGGTCGAGAAATGGGAAACGGTGCAGCACTGGAAGCAGATGCTGAACTATCTCGAGACCTTCTGCAGTTTACACAGAATTCCGGACATCGCCTCTCACTTTCCCCGAGAACTTCCCCCCGCCGCGCCAACCATCTCTCTGTGACCGAAAATGAAATCGCTCACCAGATCCTCGACTCTGCCTATCGCGTCCACTCCAAGCTGGGCCCCGGGCTGTTCGAATCCGTCTACGAAGCTGCCCTTGCTTACGAACTCGCGCAGCGCGGCCTCAACGTCTCCCGTCAGTTCCCCATCCCGGTCATCTACGAATCCATCCAAATCGAAGCCGGCTTCCGGGCCGACCTCCTGGTCGAAGGCAAAGTCATCGTCGAACTCAAATTCATCGAGGCCATAACCCCAGTCCACCACAAGCAGCTCCTAACCTACCTCCGCTTGTCCAATACCCGTTTAGGTCTTCTCCTCAACTTCAATGTGCCCCGCCTGAAGGAAGGAATCACCCGCCTGGTCAGCCACCTCCCGGAAGGCTAAGTATTTTTTTGTTTTTCCTTAGCGTCCCTGGCGTTACCATGGCGTCCATAGCGCGAATGTTTTAAAGAGGGACCTGCCAGTACTCACTCCCGCTGTGTGGGTACACATGTCGAGCCCCCCAGCAAGCCAGAGCCACCGCGAACACCAGATCGTCGTGCTG
>CAYLLB010000097.1:0-10047 GCA_964384215.1 uncultured Solibacteraceae bacterium
TGATACTTGCGCAGGTTGGCGGTCTGCTTTTCGAGCAGCGCCATCATGTATTTTGGCTGCGTGTGGCCGGGATCGCCGCCGGGCACGAACACCGCGTCGATGCGCGGTAACTGGCGGAACACCTCGCCCCACTCGGCCAGCGCGGCCTCGACCGTCGCGGGATCCGAGTAATCCTTATCCAGCGCGGGGTACCAGATCCACACATCCATGCCGTATTCGCCGGCGATGCGCGACATTTCCACCATCATCCGCATCTGCGGCAGCGGAAAATGCGGGCTGTCGGCGTCATCGTCGGTGCGCGGAGGCATCAGTTCGATGGCGTTGACCCCGAAAATGGCCAAGTCGCGGATGTACTGGTCCCACATGGCCACATTCCACGCATCATAGGAATTGGTTTTGGGGCGGTAGCCGAGCTGATGGCCGCGCAGCGTGTAGCGCGGCGCGGACGTAATATTGAGCGGCTCGGGGAGCACCACCAGGCCGCGCGTCATCTCCAACTTCCGCAGCAGGTGCCCCACGCCGAACAGCACGCCGCGCGCGTCGTTGCCGGAGATGATCACCCGGGCAGGCGCGCTCACGCTGGTCGAAATGGTGTAGCCTTCCGCGGGTCCGCTTCCGCGCCGCAGTTCGATCACGGCCGGCCCGCTTTCGACGAAAGACCAACGGATCTGGCTGCGCTTCTCGACTTCTTCCACCAACACCTGGACGGCCTTCTTCTCCACGCCGGTGAAGGTTTTCGGCGTCGCCACCACAGCCTTGCTCAAGTCCAGACCCGCTCCAAAGCAACTCAATGCGAGGAGCGGCCACAAAAGCATTCCGCGAAGGAAACTCTTGTCCATAGCGTTAACCCAAAAGGAAACTATAGCATCACCATTCGGAATGGCTTCCCGCCATAGTGAACGCGCGCCTGCCTCGAAGATAAGAGCTTGCGCCAAGTTTCGTTCACGAAATACAATCAACACCTCATGAAAACCCTGCCTTTCCTTCTGATGATGGCTGCGGTATGCACCGCGGCCGACTTTGAAACCGGCGCCGTCATCCGTTCCGATGGCGGCGAGTTCAATCAAAACACCATTCCCCAGGTGGCGCGCCTCGGCAACGGGCAGTTGCTGGCAGTCTGGGGCGTGAGAGCGAAGGACGCGAAGCCCGAAAAAGTCTACGGCGCATTCTCGGCCGACGACGCACGCACGTGGTCGGCGCCCAAGCTGCTTTTTTCCGATCCCGAGAAGACTTACGGCGACCCGAACATCCTCGTGGACGGGCAGCGGGTGTTCGTCTTCGCCACTCTTGTTAACACGCCCAACAGGATCGACAAGGCGTGGACCATGATGATCCGCAGCGAAGACAGCGGGGCGACGTGGTCGAAGGTCTCCGAGTTGGTGATCCCGCGGCAGTACACGCCAGGCAAACAGCACAACGGGATCGTCCTTCGCGACGGCACCTACATGCTGGGTATCTCGTGGGACAAGTGGCCGGAAATGGGCATGGCGGCGCGCACGGAAGGCGAGATGAACCTGATGAGCGGCGTGCTGCTTTCGAAGGACGGCCGCAAGTGGACGCTGCACGGCGCGATTCACACTTACGTCGAAAAACTGACGCCGGGCGGCACCAACGGTCTCTGCGAGCCGTCGATCGTAGAACTCGCGGACGGCGAAGTGCTCATGATTCTGCGCTCGGGCGATTCGTTCCACTACGAGAGCCGGAGCCGTGACGGCGGGCTCACATGGTCCGCGCCAGTGCGGAGTCCCCTGCCGGGGCACAACACGCCGGCAGCGCTGTGGCGGCTGCAGCAAAACCCCAAGGAGATCGTCGCCGTGTGGAACAATTCGCCGCTGACGCGGTATCCGCTGAGCACGGCGCTTTCGTCCGATGGCGGCAAGACCTGGAGCAATCCGAGAATCATCGCCCGCACTGAGGGATTGCAGGTCTCCTATCCGGGACTCACGCAGGCCTCCGATGGAACGATCGTCGCGGTCTGGCAGCAGGCGCTGCCGGGCGGGGGACGCGACATCCGTTGGGCGCGTTACACGCGCGAATGGATCCTCGGCAAGTGATATGACCGTGCTCACCAGAAAAGCTTTCCTCGAAGCAGCCTCGGCCGCATTGGGTGCTCCGCTGCGGCTTGGGGCGGACGGGCCCAATTCCTTCGAACTCCGTAACGATTACTTCCACCTGCGCCTGCACGCTGGACCCGATGGTGTCTGGATCGAGCAGTTGTCCTGGAATGAGAACGGGCGGTTCACGGCGAATCTGCTGTACACGAAATCGCAGCCGTTGGCGCGAAGTTGCACGGGTTTATTGGCGGAAGGAATGGGCTGGCTGGTGAGCCGGGCGACGAACAGTACCAGGATCATTCCCGAAGGTGCTGGGCGCCTGCGCGTTGACGATATCCTGCTGGGGCCGGAAGACACTCCTCTCGCGCGCGAAAAGTGGCTGATCGAGCTGGGCGGAAGCCAACTGCGCTGGAAGATTGAGCGCACGTACCTGGAAGACTGCCGTGTCATAGCGGACCGCTTCCCCGCCCTGGCATTCCGGACCGAGGGGACCAAAGGCGAAACTCTCTCCGCGCCTGGCGCTCGTTTCGGCGAAATCGCGGGATACCTGGACACGGAAATGCTGCTCGACGGCACGCGCGCTTTTCTGCTGGACGCCAAAACGCGCTGCCACGAAGTCATTTCACCGAATCGCAACCAGGAAATCGTCTTCGCTCCGTCGTCGATGGCGTTGGAGAGCCGGCTCACCGAAGGCTGGTTCAGCTACGCCAAGACGCCGGCTGACGGCACGTCGCCTTACGTCGCAGTGGGCTCCGAGACGGTGGACCGGCGCGGCGGCCCCATCCTGCGCTGCCGCGGCTCCGTACAAATGCAGGATTGGACGCTGAAACTCGCTCCGCACAAGGGCATCGCGCCGCTCGGCCTGAACCTGCCCGACCGCTTCCTTGATGAGCAAGCCCACAGCATGGCCGCCGTAATGAACGGTTGGATGGGGTGGATGTTCGGCAACAATCCCGCCAGCGTGCCCTGCCTGCACGAGATGGCTTTCTTCCCCATGGTGCAGGGCGTCTTCGCGAAGCACGACAAATCGCTCGCCGCGCTGCGCAAGCAACTCACGTTTTTCGCCGCAACCGGCGTGGAGCCGGACGGCTACGTCCTTCCGCGATGGTGGGTGGAAGGCTATTACCGCGTCCAATGGGGCAATCTCCTCGACCAGATTCCCCACTTCATCCTCGCCATGTACCATCACGCTTTGCAGACCGGCGACCGCGACTGGCTCCGAAGCGTGATGCCGGTTCTCGACCGCGTGGCGGGCTACCAGGTCGCGCTGGACCGCGATCAGGACGGCGTGATCGAGATTCCGAAGACTTCGGGCCTGCCGGACGGCCAGCACGACTGCTCAAACTGGTACGACATCATCAAGTTCGGCCACAAGGACGCCATCACGAACGTCTACTGCGTCATGGCGCTGGATGCCATGGCGGAGATGAAAGCCTGGCTGGGCGATGCGGAGGGCGCGTCCCGGTTCAGTACTCTGCACAAGAAGGCCGTGGCGGGCTACAACAAGGTCTTCTGGGACGATGAGCGCGGTTTCTACATGGACTGGATCGACGTCCGCGAGAAAATGCCCGAGTCCGGCCGCCGCTACTTCTACACCGATCAGAACCTGCTCACCATCGTGCATGGCATCGCAGATGAAACCAAGGCAAGCCGCATTCTGGCCAACCTGGATCGGCGCTACGGCGAACTTTGCCGCCAGTTCAAGATCCCGCGCGAAGCCATCTGGGCGACTCCGTGCAACATGATCCCCATCACCCAGTTGGGCGACATGGTGGATTTCGGGGAGCTCGGCGACCAGAAGGTATACCCGAATTACGAGAACGGCAACGCGTTCTTCCACACCACCGGGTATGAAATCGCCGCGCGCGCCGTCGCCGGGCAGGCGGAGCAGGCCTATGACACCTTCGACCGTGTCATGCGCTACGGTTACGCGCGTACGCGATTGTGGGCCGCAGGGCTCAAATGGGACACCGGATTCCTATCGAGCGAGCCGCTGGATAACGCCCTGCTGATTCTGTGGGGCTTCCTGCGCGGCTGCATCGGCGTCTGGCCGCATCTGGACGGCCTGCGCGAAACCGGAACGCCATCACGGCGGCTCGAAAACGCGCGCTACACATTCTGCCATCTGGGCCGCGATGTGACCATCGAAATCCGCAACGGCAGAAGGCGGTGGCTGCCGTAACCCCTACTCGACGTAACCGTGGTAGAGGCCCATGTAGTAAGGCAGCAGGAAGGCCGCGCCGTCGGTCGAGTACCGGCCCGCTCCACCCTGATCGAGCACGTACGGGTTCTGGTTCCAGTGGTCCACGAAGCGTTCGTCCACCGGCAGGGCAGTACCGTCCGGGCGGCATCCCAGCGCACGGCGCCGGGCCGCGCCGGGCGTACGCGGCAGCGGGGTGACGTCGATGCGGTGGCTGTTGGTGACTCGCCAGTCAATCGTGTCGAGCGGATAGCGCACCAATGTCGAAACGCTCTTCTCCAGCCAGTCGCCGTCGGGCGCGATTTTCACGCGTTCAAAGGCATCTGTGTAAACGACATCCTTCGTGCTGGCGGCGAACATGAAATCGAACACCGGGTTCATCTCCGGCCGCTCGTCCATCCAGTAGCGGTACATCGACAAGGCATAAAGCGAGCGCAACCTCGGATCCTTCTCGTACTTCAGCAGGTTGTAGTAGCTCATGAAGGCCATCTCGTCGTCGGAGTGGTTTCCGGTGCCCTGGCCCTCGTGCAGTTTGGCCACCAGCGCGTTGGTGTGGTAGCTGTGCCGCTTCACCAATTCGTCGTAGGCTCGGGAGTACTTCGCGTTGCCGGTCATATGCTCGGCAACCCGCAGGTAGGAAAGTATGCTGAGCGAATTGAGCCCGCGCTCCATCACGAACGGCCCGTCATTAAGCGCTTCGGGGTTGTAGACACCCCAGCGCGTAACTTTGCCGTCCCAATCGATCAACTGAAAATTGTGGTCAACCAGGTGGCTGGTGAGCGCGTCAACCACTTCGCGCACGCGCTGCTTCTCTTCCGGCGTGTCGGCCACCAGGTCGTAGTAAGTGGCATAGAAGAAGTAGTGGCCGTCCAGTTCGTCCGAGCTGGTGTCGGCTTTCCAATACCACTTGCCGTCGGCGCTGCGTGGCCAGCGCGGGACCAGGACCTTCCACAGTTTGTCGCGGGTGGCGCGGGTGCGTTCGTCCTTCTCACGCGTGTAGGCTTGCGCGTTGGGATTGGGTCCGTCGGCGGGCAGGATGGTACGCGCCACGAAGCCGGGCAGTGCAGGCGGGGTGCCGCCTTGGGTGACGGTCTGCAGGAAACGCAGCGCTTCGAAGGCCATCTTGGCGCGCCGCTTGGCCTCCGGATCCTTGGTGGCCGCCCAGGCGAAGCACTCTCCGGCGCCATACATGGCAGTCCACAGACCGTCGTTGTCGGAATCCATGTTCTTCCACTCGCTGAGGTCGCCTGTGCGAGCCAGGTTCACCCCGTGCACATAGCCGAGCGGCGTGCGGCGGCAGCGCTTGTCGATATGTTCCTCGAACCGGCGAGCCTTCTCGGCCAGCGTCATCGGGCGGCGCGCGATCAGGCCGACACCCCCGGGCGTGGCGAACCAGGCATCGCCGGCGGCGGTGACGGCGATGGAGCGCACATGGTCGGCAGGCAGCCAGCGCAGGCCCTGGCGGTACTCCCAGGTCTTGCCGTCGAAGTGAATTGCGCCGATCTTCGTGCCGAACCAGACATCGCCGTCCGGTCCGGCGGCCATGGTGGTGAAGTCGTTGTACGGCAGTCCGTCGTGTCCTTCGTAAAGGGACCAACGGTCCACAGCATCGCGGCAGCCGGCGCCTTGCGGCGAGGCGAACCACAGCCGTCCCCGTGAATCGTAGGCCACGCCGCGCACATCCACGGGCGCCCAACTACGGACGCCATCACGCGGGAATAAGCGCTGCCAGGCGCCGCCGCCGGTCCGTTCGAACAGGCCTGCCGAGGTGGCAGCGGCTTCCTCACCGCGCGGTCCCTTGGCTGTCTGGCGGATCTCAGCGCGCTCGCCTACAAAGTCACCGGCTGTCGCAGCCGGTTCCGGCAGGGAGGCCATGCGCCATTTTCCCGAGTCGAACTCGACGGCGCCTTTTGGCGTGACTGCCAAGACCTTACCGACCGGCGTGACCGAGACGGTGATCACGTCATCCGACGGTAGCCCATCTTGAGTTGTATAAAAGGTCCGGACTTCGGCCTTGTACGTCCCGACGCGGATCCCCGGGCCGGCATAACCGGCGGCCGCCAGAGCGGCGAGTGCAAAGAACCTGTATCCCATCTTCGGCGCTCCTCTCCGTTACAGCGTATCATGCGCGGATTCAGCAACTTGTTCCCCCTTGCGCGGTTGGCATCATAATGGAATTCGGCGTGGATGGTCTAACTTTGCCTCCACGTTTAGCGTGATTGTGCGTCAGGTTTTATGAAGGCCCTTGTGGGCGCGCATGGTCACGGTTCTGGAAACTTGGCAAACCGGAATGAGCGAAACCGCCGAGAGCCCCATCCCGGACATCCGGGAACGGCATGACCGGTTCGTCGCGGAGAACCTGCGCCGGATCTTTGTACTCATATACCGCATCGTGGGCAACCCGAGCGATGCGCAGGACCTCACACAGGAAACCTTCATCAAGGCGCTCCAGCGGGAGGACCAGCTAAAGGACGCCGAGAAAGCAACGCACTGGTTGGGCCGTATCGCCACCAACACGGCCATCGATTTTGTGCGCCGTCGCGGGCGCGCCAGTTTTGTGGATTTTGACGAGGTTCCCGAGCCGGTGACCGCGCCGGTCACGGAGAGCCCCGAGCAGTTGGTGTTGCGCTCGGAAAAGCGGGCGTATTTGGAGGACGGTTTGCGGTTGTTGACCGGCCGGGAGCGGATCGCGCTGCTGTTGCGCGACGTAGAGGGCCTGGAGGCAGGAGAAGTCGCCAAACGGCTCGGCTGTTCCAAGGCCACGGTTCGGTCGCACATCGCCAATGCGCGCGTGAAATTGCGCCGATACATGGAAAGAAGGAAGCCATGAAACATCCAAGCGAGTCCGAACTGGCATTGATGGCCGGCGGCGAGCTGGGATTTTTCGACAAGCACCGCGTTCGCCGGCACCTGGATCAGTGTCCGGATTGCCGCGCTACAAGCCTTGCCTTCGCCCGGGACCGGGAGTTGGTGAGGGATTGGGCCGGAGAGCTTCCCGCGAATCTCAACTGGAATCGCCTGGCCATGGAGATGAAAGCCAACATACACGTCGGCATCGAGGCCGACCAGTGCGTGGCCGCCGTGGGGCGCGGTTTTGCGTTTGGCAGCCGGCAGGTGGTGGCGCTGGCTTCCGCTGTGCTCACTGTCGTACTGGGATTTTGGCTGAACCTCCCGCAACCGGCGCCAGCACCGGTCGCGGAGAAAGCGGGCGTGACACTGGAGGCAACAGGGGCAGGAATTGAACTCAAGCAGGACAACCGCTCCCTCACGCTTTTGAACCCGGGTTCCGAGCCGGTGGCGGTTTCGGTGAACATGCAGGGAGTCCTGCGAGCCCGGTACGTGGATTCGGAAACGGGCCACGTGACCATCACAAATGTCTATGCGCAGTAAATACGTATTCATTCCCGTACTGCTGCTGGCCTGGGCCGCGCTGGCCCAGGTTCCCATCGATCCGCGCACCTCGGTCAAGGTGAATTTCCCCAACGACTCTCCGCTTTCACTGGTCTCCGCCGACTGGGGCGAAACGCGCGCGACGGCTCGCGGTGGCGCGCTGGTACTGGATCTGCACACCTCACTGTCGCTGAAGAACTCCGGCGCGCGGCGGATCCGTTCGGTCACCCTGCTGGTGCTGGCGCAGGAAGTGACGCCGGGAGGCAAAGCCTCGGTCGCCGTGCCCAGCCTGAACGTCGCAAGCGGCGAGACGTTCCCCGTGCGCGTGGATTTGCGCTTACTGAGACCGCTGACGCCAAACACGGGACCGCTGGTCGAGGTGAAGCTCGACGGGATCCTGTTCGACGATCTGTCCTTCTTCGGGCCGAACCGGCTGAATTCGCGGCGCACCATGACCGCGTGGGAACTGGAAGCTCAGCGCGACCGGAAGTACTTCAAGAGCGTGCTGGAGGCCCGCGGTCCGGAGGCCTTGCGGCAGGACGTGGTGGCAAGCCTGGCCCGGCAGGCCGAGCGGCCTCGGCTGGATTTGCAGATGGCACGAAGCGGCCGCGCCACGGCGGCGGGCGCCGGTCAGGAGCTGAAGCTGGCGTTCCTGAAGCTGGGGGACTCGCCAGTGGAAGCCATCTCCGGAGAAGCGCTGGTGGCGGGAAATGAGATGCGTGCACCGCGTCTGGACATACGCAACCTGAGCAAGCGCGAGGTGGATTACATCGAGATCGGCTGGATTTTGGAAGACCGCGCGGGACGCCAGTTTCTTGCCGGCGCCATGCCAGCCGAACTGAAGCTCGCGCCGGGTGCCGCGTCTCAAGTGCAACAGGAAACCTCGCTGCGCTTCAACAGCCGCACGGGACCGCCGCTGGCAATCCGCAGCATTAAGGGATACGTGAGCCAAGTGCAATTCGCGGGCGGCGACACATGGATTCCCAGCCGAGCCTCGCTGGAAGCCGCGCGCCTGCTGGGCACGGTAGCCCCATCGGCCGAAGAACTTCGCCTCACGGAACTCTACCGCAAGCGAGGCCTGACCGCCCTGGTCGAAGAACTGAAGAAGTTCTAGCAAGCCTCTCTAGCGCCTTTTCACACGGCGAACCGTTGGAAACCGGAATCGGAATCCAGATGGACACCTCAACAAGAGAGAAAACGGCACAGAAGCACGAGATCGAGGCGGATGCGTCTCCCCACACGGACTAGAAGAAGCGATCACTTACGAACAACTCACTCCTACTCATCGGATCGTTCTCCCTCCGGCTACTCCTTACCTGCGAAAAAGTCAGAGCTCCCCTTAAGAAGGTAGAGGAGAAGCATCGATCCTCCGATCAAGAGATTGCTTCCCAATCCGGTCTGCCCAGCGATGATAAGGTAAAGACCAACCCCGCAGAGAGCAACAGCTCCTACGAGAACAACCATTGACATGGTGAACTCGCGGTTCAATCTCTTGATGCGGAAGTCATGATCTCTCACGGCCTGCCTCTCGCGGTTTGCCAGGGTTGCTTTGTAGCCTTCCAGCCTGCAGCTCTCTTCGTGTTGTTCTGCTTGTACGAGAATCTTGGCAGTCTCTGGATCTGGCCCGAATGAAGTAGTACTCCTCGCGAAAAACATGGAAAGAAGGGTCTTTGCTTCGGGAGGAGGAAGCTCTTCTAGAACCTTCTTCATCTCGGGGGAGAGAGGGACGGACGCTGACCCCGAAGAACAATCTTGCGTCGCCTCCGTCTTTGCAGGTACCTTGCTCGTCTCTTCAGTCTGATCTGGCATGGTGGGTCTATTTCACCGTGAGCAGGCGATAGCGCGATAACAGACGAGCCCACCTTTGAGATATGCGAAGTCTGAATTCTTCCTCTGCTTTCGGCGCAGAGACTGTCTCTATGCGAAACGCACCCATTCCTCGATCGACGGGTACAACTCGGTATATCGTGCCTGGTATACCTTTCGACCGCAATTTCTTTACCTCTTGGATCGCGGTTTCAAGGTCCAACGGCTTCTCGTCCAAGTGCTTGTAATCAAAGAGATCGTAGTCAATCGATTCCAATGTTGCAGGCATAACATTATCCCTAGGAACGGTCCGAACCTACGCCGGGTCCCATACTACTATAGATTCGTCAGAGGTGGGATCGGATTCCATGACGGCGTCTCTACAAAAACACCTTATTGCGCCTAGGCATATTTCCGATCCTTTTCTGATGGCATTGTAGCACGCTGATTCAAGTCTATGAGAGCCGGGCCACCTTACAACCAGACGAGATGCGCCCACTTGATCGTTCAGAAAGTACATGCTTATGCTGCATCCTTCAAACCCTGTCAAGTCATTTGACCCGGTAACCGAAACGGGGGTCGTTGGGTCAAATGAAA
>CAYLLB010000098.1:0-9377 GCA_964384215.1 uncultured Solibacteraceae bacterium
CCCGCCGGAGCCGATGTCATACGCCCATCCGTCGCCGCCGAGAATCCAGACGCTCTTTTTGACCAGCATATCGGCCAAAGCATGCAAGTCGCGCTCCTCTGCGGTAGAGGCGCCGGCCAAAATCTTCTTCAGTTCGGCGACCCGTGCGCGCTGTTCTCGCAATCCCACCTCGGTGGACTGATTCGCTTCGAGCAGCGCCGTGGCGAGGTTGCCGCCGATTTTCGACGAGAGCTTCGAGACCAGCTAGCGCGCATAAGCGGTCTGCTGATCGACAGCCAACCGCAAACCCAGCCCGAATTCGGCGTTGTCTTCAAACAGCGAGTTCGTCCAGGTTGGACCGCGGCCTTCCGGATTCACACAGTACGGAGTGGTCGGCAAGTTGCCGCCGTAAATCGACGAGCAGCCGGTGGCGTTGCAGATCAGGGCTCGGTCGCCGAACAACTGCGTCATCAGCTTGACGTACGGTGTTTCGCCACAGCCGGCGCACGCTCCTGAGAATTCGAACAGCGGCTGGAGCAACTGCACATCCTTGACCTGACTCAACGCCAGCACTTCGCGGTTCGTCTCGGGAATGCGCTTGAAGAACTCCCAGTTGGCCCGCTCGGATTCGCGCAGCGGCGGCTGCGGCTCCATGTTGAGGGCTTTCCGCTTGGTTTCCGTCTTACTCTTCACCGGGCACACCTCAACGCAGAGGCCGCAGCCGGTGCAATCTTCGGGCGCCACCTGAAGGGTGTACTTCAGGTCCTTGAAGTCCTTCCAGCGAGCGGCCGTGCTCTTAAACGTCTCGGGCGCGCCGACTAAGTAAGAAGCATTGTAAACCTTGCCGCGGATGGAGGCATGCGGGCAAACCAGCACGCACTTGCCGCACTGGATGCACAACACCTCGTCCCACACCGGGATTTCCAAAGCGATGTTGCGGCGCTCCCACTGCGCGGTAGCGGTGGGGAAGGTGCCATCCGGCGGCAGAGCGCTGACAGGCAGTTCGTCGCCCTCGCCTGCGCAGATTTTCGCGGTTACTTTCTGCACGAACTCCGGCGCTTCGACCGGCACCGGACGCCGCAAATCGAACGTGCTGGTGATTTGCGAAGGAACCGCCACTTCGTGCAGATGGTCAAGGGCGGCGTCGACGGCGGCGAAGTTCTTCTGAACCACGGCTTCGCCCCGTTTGCCGTAAGTCTTTTGGATCGCGTTCTTAATCTGCTTGATCGCTTCATCGCGCGGCAGCACGCCGCTAATGGCGAAGAAGCAGGTCTGCATGATGGTGTTGATGCGCACGCCCATGCCGGTGTCCTTGGCAACCTTGTAGGCGTCGATCACGTAGAACTTCAGTTTCTTGTCGATAATCTGCTGCTGCACGGTCCTCGGCAGGTGGTCCCAGACCTGTTCAGGGCCATACAGGCTGTTGAGCAGGAACACCGCGCCGGGACGCGCGTACTTCAGCATGTTCAGCCGTTCCAGGAAAGTGAACTGATGGCAGGCGATGAAGTCAGCCTGGTTGATCAGGTAGCTGGAACGGAGGTGTTTCGGACCGAAACGCAAATGGCTGACGGTAACCGCGCCGGCCTTCTTCGAGTCGTAGACGAAGTAACCCTGCGCGAACAGGTCGGTTTCCTCGCCGATGATCTTGATGGAGTTCTTGTTGGCGCCGACCGTGCCGTCCGAACCCAGTCCGTAAAACAGACCGCGGAAGGTCTTGGGATCCTCGGTGGAAAAGTTGGGATCGTAATCCAGGCTGGTGTGCGTCACGTCGTCATTGATGCCGACGGTGAAATGGTTCTTCGGGTTGCTCTTGGCAGCTTCGTCAAAGACCGCCTTTACCTGCGCGGGCGTGAAGTCCTTCGACGAGAGCCCATAACGGCCGCCGATCACTCTGGGCAGGGACTGGCAGGGGAGCTTGCCGGCGGCGTTGGCTTCCATCAAAGCTGTGACCACGTCCAGGTAGAGCGGTTCACCCGGCGCGCCGGGCTCTTTGCAGCGGTCCAGCACCGCCAGCGACTTCACTGTAGTCGGCAGAGCGCTGATGAAGTGTTCAACCGAGAAAGGACGGTACAGATGCACCTTTAGTACGCCGACCTTCTCGCCGCGGGCGTTCAGATACTCGACCGTCTCGTGGGCGATGTCGGCGCCGGAACCCATCAACACCACTACGCGCTCGGCGTCCGGGGCGCCCACATAATCGAATAGCCGGTATTGGCGCCCGGTGATCTTGGCGAAGCGGTCCATCACGTTCTGCACAATGGACGGGGCGGCCAGAAACCATGGGTTGCACGCCTCGCGCGCCTGGAAGAACACATCGGGATTCTGCGCTGTACCGCGTAGCACGGGCCTGTCGGGCGTCATGGCCCGCTCGCGGTGCGCGGCGATGGCCTTCTCATCCAACATGGCCAACATGTCTTCTTTGGTCAACTGTTCGATTTTGGCCACTTCATGAGAGGTGCGGAAGCCGTCGAAAAAGTGCAGGAACGGCACACGCGTCTCCAGAGTCGACGCATGCGCGATCATGGCCATGTCCATGGCCTCCTGCACGGAATTGGAACTCAATAAGGCAAAGCCCGTGCTGCGGCAGCTCATCACGTCGGAATGATCGCCGAAAATGGAAAGCGCGTGGGTAGCCACCGTGCGCGCGGAGACATGGATGACAGTGCTGCTTAGCTCTCCCGCGATCTTAAACATATTCGGGATCATAAGCAGCAAGCCTTGTGAGGCAGTGAAGGTGGTGGAAAGCGCGCCTGCTTGAATGGCGCCGTGCAAAGAACCCGCCGCGCCGCCTTCGCTCTGCATCTCGACCACCGTGGGAACGGTACCCCACACGTTGGGAATACCCTTAGCGGCCCATTCATCAGCCCACTCGCCCATGTTGGAACTGGGCGTAATGGGGTAGATGGCCGCGATTTCACTGACGTTGTAGGCGACATATGCGGTCGCCTCGTTGCCATCAATCGTAACTTTTGGTCTGGTCATTTCGTTGGATACGCCTATGATGAAGTACGGAGAACTCTGGTTGGAGTCCGTCGGGCGGGACCCGGGTCCCACCTTCCCCAGTATAGGATCTTTTGCTCGGGGTCGGCAGGGCGCAAATCCTTCCATGTCCGACTGTTTCGGTCGCGCAGCAGCCGGTAGCCAATGGCCGCAAGGCTCTTGCGAAATACCGCCGTTTTCAGTACAGTTGTTGCATCCGGAGGATTCCAGAAGACAATGGCATACTGTCCCAGTTGTGGCGCTCAAGTGGAAGGCAATTTCTGTGGCAAGTGCGGCACGCCTATTCCGGCCGCTGCGGGCCCGGGTCCAGGCATGGGAACTTCGACACCTCCGCCGGCGCCAGCCGCCGCCAGCGGCATGACCGACAACGTAGCCGGCGCGCTATGCTACCTTGCCGGATTGATCACCGGCGTTTTGTTTCTGGTGCTGGCGCCTTACAACCAGAACAAATTTGTCCGTTTCCATGCTTTCCAGTCGATCTTTTTCAACGTGGCCTGGATTGCTTTCTACATCGCGGAGATGATCCTATCGGCCATTCTGCATGCCATCCTTCCATTTGGCATCGGTTTGCTTTTCGCCCTGTTGGGGCTTGTGATATGGCTGGGCGGAATGCTGATCTGGCTCTTTTTGATGTATAAGGCATATTCGAACGAGAAGTTCATGCTGCCGGTCATCGGTGCCTTGGCCGAAAAGCAGGCCTGAGCGGCGGCGACGGCGGGCGCTTCGCCCTGGCTGGACAGACGGAGACAGACAGACTATGACCTGTGCAAACTGTGGTGCGCCCATTGAGGCAGGAATGAAATTTTGCGTGCAGTGCGGTACGCCTGCTCCGACGGCGCCCGCCCCGCCAGCAGCAGCGCCGCCTTCGGCGTCCGGCCGCAAATGCGCTTCTTGCGGGGCTGAGGCGCAGCCCAACGTGAAGTTCTGTATTGCATGCGGAGCCAGCCTGACCGCGAGCGCTCCGCCACCGCCACCGGCGACGAAACCGTCCAGCCCCCTTATTTGGATTGTGGTGGTGCTTTTGATCTTGGCTCTGGGCGCGGGCGGCTTTTTCGCATACAAGAAGCTTTTTGGTCCAAAGCCTTCCGAAGAAGGTCTGCTGGCGCCTCCGCAGGTTCCCACACTCCCATCTGAAGCCGAGCCTCCACCGGCCACGGTGGAGCCGGAACCAACAGCTCAAATTTCGGCGCCACCCGCCAGCCGCATTCCGGAGGCGCGCCTGCCAACGCGCACGCGGCCGCCCGCGGCGCCACCTTCAACCGCGACAGAGCGCCCCGTGACGGCAGCGTCTGAGCCTCCCGCCGCCGCGCCTCAAGCAGCAACCCCTCGTGCCGCACCGCCCGCGCCGCTCACGCAAACCGAGGCGCCGAAGCGGGTCGAGATTTTGAAACCCGAGACTCCGATTCCGCAGGAACCGCCGCGCCCGGCACCCCCAGCGAAGCCTGCCTACGAAGGGCCTCCGGCAGGCGTCCTATTGTGGTCCGGCCAACTGGACAAGAACGGATCGGTCACCATCGAGGGCAAGCGGGCCACATTCGGTAACCTGACCGGCGAATTGCCTGGCGTGCCGGTGATGATTGAGCTGGATCAGCGCGAGTTCGCACTGGCGGAAGCCCCTGGCCCGTCCAACAACTGGAAGCGCATTACTATTCGGAGCCGCAACAAACGCCATAGCGTTGTCACGATTAAATGGTCCATACTGAAGTGAGGAGAAATACGATGAAGAAGATCGCCCTGCTGTTTGGCTTGTTGGGACTGTGGGGATTCGTCTTGAGTCTCACGCTCGTGGCCCAGACGATTCCCGAAACGGATTTCCGCGTGAAACTGCTCGGACCGTTGAGCACCAGGACCAGTCATATGGGTGACAAGAGCACCGCGCAGGTGCTCAGCCCGCAGGAGTTTAAAGGCGACATTATGGTGGGCAAGGTCACCGAGGTGAAATCCAGCGGCAAGATAAAGGGTCAATCGGTGCTCAATTTCACCTTCGAGACTCTGCAACATGGAGGACAGAACATCAGCGTCCAGTCGTCGGTAAAGTCCGTGACGAACTCCAAGGGCCAGCAGGATGTGGATGAAGAAGGCCGAGTCATCAAGAAGACCAACAATCTCGGCAAGGCTGCGATAGGCACCGGCCTGGGAGCGCTGATCGGCGGTATCGCCGGCGGGGCCCGCGGAGCAGCCATCGGCGCCGGCGTAGGCGCTGCCGCCTCCATCGTAATGATCCAAATGACGGTAAAGGGCAACGCCGTGGATTTCGCCCCCGGCACGGAGTTCCTGCTTTCAGTCAAGGAAGCCCGCAAGTCGGGCAGTTAGGATTCCGGCCTGCGAGCGCAACCGCGGCCCCAGCCGCTGCGTCCTGAAATATTGCAGCTTCCAACTCTCATTCTGCTTTTGGGTACCTTGGCGCCGGCGCAGGTCCCGCGCGTGGGAATCATAGAATTCTACGGCTTGCGTAAAGTGAGCCTGGCTCGTCTGGAGCAAGCTTTGGGCGTGCGCGAGGGCGATCCCATGCCGCCATCCAAGGCCGCTGTGGAAGAGAGCCTGGAGGCCGTTCCGGGAGTGGTCCGGGCGCGTGTCGAAGCCGTCTGCTGCGCGGCCGGCCAGGCCATCCTGTTCGTTGGCATCGAGGAAAAAGGCGCGCCTCACGCGGAGTTTCGCCCTATTCCAGCCAAGCAGATTACCCTGCCGGCGGCCATTGTGGAGACCTACCGGGAACTTCTGCGCGCCGTCGAACAAGCCGCACGGCTCGGCGAGAGGGGTGAGGATTTCGTCGAAGGCCATTCGCGCATGGCCGATCCGGCAAGCCGAGCGTTGCAGCAACGGCTTGTGGCTCTGGCCGGCGAGCATCTGCCGGCCCTGCGCGACGTGCTGCGCAGCTCGGCTGATGACGAGCAACGCGCCATCGCCGCTGCGGTGCTGGGCTACGCGCCCCAAAAGAGCGCCGTGGTTGATGATCTTCAGTTCGCATTACAGGACAGCGATGAGAAAGTGCGCGGCAATGCGGCGCGGGCATTGTCCGCTTTCGCAGTTCTTGCCCGCCGCAATGCGGAGCAAGGCATCAAGATTTCGCCTACATGGCTGGTAGAGATGCTCCATTCCATCGTTTTGAGCGACCGCCAGACGGCCTGCCACGCCCTGCTGAACTTGACCGAAGACCGCAACGCGGACGCGCTGGCCCTGATACGTGAGCGGGCCATGGGTTCACTGGCTGAGATGGCCCGCTGGAAAAGCCTGGAATATGCCTTGCCCGCCTACATACTGCTGGGGCGGGCGGCAGGCATTGCCGAAGCGGATATACACAGTGAGTGGGAGCGCGGCAACCGCGAGCAGATGATTCGGAAAGCGCTCAGCGCGCGCAAACGCCGCTGACCCTCCCACGGGCGCACGGTTGCGCCACCCATATCCCGCCTGATATCTCTAGCCATAATGTTCAAACCAATCTGGAACCGCACCGCAGCCGTCCTTTTAGTGCTGGCCGCCACCGCGCCGGCGGCCGATGTCGCGCGTTGGGAAGCCGGGCGGCCGCCCAAGCAGGAAGGGTTGATGATGGCGCCGCAGGCCGGCTCGGTTACGCGGCTGGAAACCGTCGCGGGAGTTGCCGCAATGCGGCTCGAACCAAGCACGGATTACTTCTCTCGCGCCAGCTACGGCTTCCGGCTGAACCGCCGTCCAACAGGTCGAATCTGGCTGGTCATGGAGTTCGTGGACCGCGGCTTCGGCGTGATCTCGGTCTCGCCGGCGGCGGCGCAAGCCCGGCAGTGGGGCACTGTGCGGGTCAACACGGGGCGTCTGAGGCGCGCCACCGTCGAGTATGACGCAGCGGCGATCCAAGACTTGATACACATCGCGGGACTCGACTATCTCCACGCCATTTGGATCACCACCCAGCAACCGCCTCTCGAGTACGCGCCTTTGGTCGAACCGGCTGTGAAGTTCACTGTCACGGGTGATCGGGTTGTCGCCACGGCCGGCCACGTACAAGATCGCAGCCAGCTCAATGAGGCGCTGGCGGGACTGCGCAACGAACTCCCGCTATTCCGCGCGCTGGGCTTTAATGGCGTGGAGACTTATGTGCGCTGGGGATGGGTGGAAACCCGCCGGGGAATCTACGACTGGAGCTTTTACGACGCCATCGCAAGTGAAGTCGAAAAACATGGCATGCGCTGGTTCCCCTTGCTGCTGGCAGGTTCCGGCTACGCTTTGCCGGAATGGCTCTATGAATCGAAGGATAATTTCGGGTTCGTGTGCTTGGAGCACGGCATCCGCCACGACACCCAGTCGATCTTTTACCCGTTCCAGGCTGAATACGCCAGCCGCTTCATTCGTGAATTCGGTGCGCGCTACGGCAACCGCAAGGTGCTGTTAGGCGTCCGCCTGGGGCCGAGCGGGGACTACGGCGAGGCGCAGTACCCGGCCAAAGGACCGGGCTACCGCTTCCGCAATCATCATACCCACATCGGCTACTGGGCCGGCGACGAGCTGGCGCAAGCCGCGTTCCGCCAGTATCTTGCCGCCCAGTATCGCACAATCGGAGATTTGAACCGTGCTTGGGATGGCTCCTACCGTTCGTTTGATGAGATCAAACCCTTCCTGCCAGAAACCGCCCGCACGCGACGGCAAAGAGTGGACTTCGCCAACTGGTACTTCGGCGCAATGAGCGAGTGGTGCGAAAGGTGGGCCGTATGGGCGCGTCAGGCGATGCCACACACGGTGATTCATCAATCATCCGGCGGCTGGGGTCCGGTCCAGATCGGCACCGACTATAGCTACCATGCGCGCAGCATGGCCAAAGTAGGCGGCGGCATCCGCCTGACCAACGAGAGCGACAATTACCCCGATAATTTCACCATCACCCGCATGGCCAGTTCGGCGGCGCGTTTCTATGGCGCCGCTCTGGGATACGAACCCGGAGGGTTCGGCTCCAAGCGCGGGGTGGTGGCTCGCTTGTTCAACGCCGTCACTACCGGCGCGGTGCACCTGTTCTATTACGGGGGCAACCTGACCGGCAACGACCAGGCTATCGACGCCTGGGTGCGCCTGGGGCCACTGTTGGACCAGAGAGCCAAACCATTGATTGACGTCGCCGCCTTCTATCCCGATACCGCCATTAAACTGGACGACGAACTGGTGCGCTACCGCTGGGGCTCACCCTACTTCACCATGGGGCGCGCCTTGCGCTCGGAAATGGACTACGACTACGTAAGCGAACAGATGATTGCCGACGGCGCGCTGGACCGCTACAAAGTGCTGGTCTTTTTGTGGGGCAACGTGACCGAGAAAGGCGTGCTGGAGCGGATTGACCGCTGGCTGCGCGCGGGCGGGGTCATCATTTACTGCTACATGCCGCGCGGTGGGATGGCCACGGTGGAAGGCGACGAATCGCTGATGCAGCGCTGGGCGGTGGGTGACACCGGCAAAGGACAGTTCCTGGTCTATCCGGGGGAAGCCGTACCTGCCGAGTTCTACTCGGAATTCATCCGCGAAAGAGTCCTCGCCTTGCCGCAGGTACGGCCTGCAATCCGTTCCGCGCTCGCCATCCGCAAGCCGCCCGAGGTCTACTGGAGCGTGCTCGAGAACGGTAAGCTGGCGCTTCTGAACTTCTCCAACCGCGCGGCAAGCGTGCGTCTGCCTGACGGCAAGACGCTGGGAATCGAGCCTTACGAATTGGTGCTGGAATGATCCGCCTCGCGATTCTTGCCTGTCTGGTTGTGGCCACCGCTTCAGGCGACGGCTTGGCCAGTTGGACGGCGGGGCAGCCGGTAACAGCCAACGGCTTGGTTCTCGAGAAGACAGCCAAGTGCCGCTGGCGGGTGGAGGATGCCGGTGGGGCTGTGGTGGCGCGCTTGGAGCCGGGTGAGGACTATTATACGCAAGCCGAATACGTGTTCTCCATCCGAACTAGCCTGCACGGTCCGCTGTGGCTGATCATCGAATTTCTGGACCGCGGCTACGGCCTAACCGCCGTCACCCCACGGGTGGCCGAATCCGACCAGTGGGGCATCGCGCGCTTGAACACCGGCCGCTTCCGGCGCGCAGTGCTTTATTATCGCGCAGGCGTCTTGAAAGACTCCATCCGCATCGCCAATCTCGACTATCTGCGCGCCGTCCGGTTGAGCCGCGAGCGGCCTGCTGTTGAACCGGCGCCGCTCGTGGAGCCGGCTGTGCGGTTCACGCGCCCGTCCGAGCGCGTCGTGGCCGCAGGCGGGGATTTCCTCACTCCCGACCAACTCCCCGAGATGCTGGCCACGCTGCGCAACTGGCTGCCACTGGCGCGTGCGCTGGGCTTCAACGGCGTGGAAAGCTTTGTGCGCTGGGGTTTCGCCGAGCGCCGGCGCGGCGTCGACGCCTGGAGGGTCTATGCCGCCATCGCCAGCGCACTCGATCGGCACGGCTTGAAG
>CAYLLB010000099.1:0-9050 GCA_964384215.1 uncultured Solibacteraceae bacterium
TAGCTCAGGTGGTAGAGCATCTGATTTGAACTCAGAGGGGCGGGGGTTCAAGCCCCTCCGCCAGCTCCATCTAACTACCTGAAAAAAAAGAGCTAATCTGCCGCTCGCGCGCCCCTATCGGGCCGTTTTCGCCGCGGCAAGGCGGGCGTCGGTTTCCTTAAGCCGGAAGCGCGTCGAGACAACCGAGTGCTTGCGCGCATCGTTCCACAGCTTGATGTAGGTGGTGGCCACGATCGTTCCGTCAGGCAACGACTCCATGCCGGGATAGCCGCAGTCGCCCCCCGCATAGCTGTGCAGCAGCTTGATGCGGTACTGTCCCGGCTTACCTTGTCGGATGTCGTCGTATGTGCCGACCCACGCGACGAAGTGGCCGCGCGTAGGCGACTGCCGGGCCTGGTCCCGAAACGCGATCACCAGCCGCCCGTCTTTCGCGTACACGCCCATGTGGCGGTCGCCGGTCAACGCCCACGGCGTGTCCACAGGGGTACTCCAACTCGCGCCTTCGTCGCGGCTGAACATCATCAGGCTGTACCCCTTGTGCGTGTTTTCCCTCATCAGGCAACACAGTTCGCGGCCGTCCGGCGAGCGGAACACGAACGGCTCACACGGGTTCTTCCCTTCGACTTTGGCCACCACACGCGGCTCGGACCAGGTGAATCCGCCGTCTTTGGTGACCGTCTGGAGCACTTCCAACGGAGCGCGGTCGGCGCCGTCAGGCCCTCGATGGTACATCCCGATATACGAGCCGTCTTTGAGGCGAACGATGCTGCTAAACGTCATCACGCAGCGGAACGCCTCCCCCAGCGGTGGTATCTCCTTCCAGTTCCGGCCGCCGTCTTCGCTCATGATGCGCGGCATGGGGACCCCGAACCTGCCGATCCACGCCGAGTAAACCCACAGCCGTTCCCGGCCCCGGCGATCGGTCATACGGTAGATGCTCGGACAATTCTCGTGTTTTTTGAACCCCGACGGTAACCGGTCGTCCAGCCGCGTCCAGGTCTTGCCTCCGTCCGTGCTACGCGCCATCGGCCCCGCGTTGCCGCCGTGCTTGATGGACCAGACGGCGAAGATGGTCTTGCCATCGCGCATGAGAACGGTAGTCGGGTGGCCTTGATAGACTTCGGGAGTGCCCTCCGCGATAACGACCTGCCGCGCTGTTTCGCCCGAAAGGTCGACGACGGGGAATCGGGCCTCCTCACGCCACTTGGCCGTTGCATCGTCCGGCTGCTGGGCGTTCATCACCGTTGCGGCCGCGCAGAGCGCCGCTGCCGCGAAAAGAGGGTTTCTCACTTTGTCCCTTTCATGCCAGGCATGGCAACCAGCAAGTATACTCCCGCGTGTTGCCATCACCCGGTTTCTTGAAGGTACAATCATGGTTCTGCGTTCAGAAATCATCGTATGCGTCCTATCACTCTCGTCCTCCTCGCTTTTGCCGCTTTCTCGTTGCCTGCGCCGGGCGAAGTCCGAGCGCGCTGTACGGCGCACCGCGGCGACTGCAAGAACGCCCCGGAAAACACGGTGCCCGCTTTCGTGTCGGCCGCGCGAAAGGGAGCGCACATGATTGAATTCGACGTGCAGCTTTCGCGCGACGGCGAGTTGGTCATCATGCACGATTCGACGGTCGACCGTACCACGAACGGGCACGGCAAGGTCAGCGAGCTGAGTTTCGACGAATTGCGGGCGCTCGATGCCGGTATACGGTTCTCGCCGAAGTTCGCGGGCACCCGCATCCCGACCCTGCGCGAGACGTTGGCCGCGATTCCCAAGGGTATCCTTTGCAACGTGCATCTGAAGAACGCACCCGGCGTCGCAGCGGCTACCACCCGCACCATCGTGGACATGCGCCGTGTCGAGGATTGCTTCCTTGCCGCCACGGCGGAGCAGGCCGTGGAGGCCAAGGCGATCGCTCCGCGCGTGCGCATCTGCAACATGTCGAGACAGGGCAACGACATGCTCGCGTATGCCCGGGACACCATCCGGCTGCGCACCGAGTTCATCCAACTGCTTGGTCCCCTCGACCACTTGCGGGAGGCCGTGCGGCAACTGCACGAGCACAACATCAAGGTGAATTACTTCGGCGCGCAGGAGGCGGGCCTGATCCGGCGCTTGGTTGATGCCGGCGTTGATTACATCCTCACCGACGACGTCGACCTCTGCTTGAGCGTGCTGGCCGAATACGGCGTGAAGCCCGCCCGGTGACGCCGCGCCGGCAAGCACCTTCCGGTGGACTGACGTTATGATATCGGCTATGGATTCGGATCATAAGCTTGCGCGTAGAGAATTCGTGGGCGGTGCCGGCGCCGTCTTTACTACCTCGCTGTTCACCGGCCGGGTGAAGGGCGCTAACGACCGGGTCGCGGTGGGATTCATCGGCCTCGGCGCCATGGGCTCGGGCAATCTCGGCTACGCCATGAAGATCCCCGAGGTTCAGCCGGCCGCCCTTTGCGACGTCTATCAGCCGCACCTGGAACGGGCCGAAGCCGCGGCTCGAAAGGGCGGTTTCGAGATCAAGGGAGTGAAGGACTTCCGCGAGGTCCTGGCCAACAAGTCGATCGACGCGGTCTGCATTTCGACGCCCGACCACTGGCACGCCTACATGACGGTGGAAGCGTGCAAGGCCGGCAAGGATGTGTACGTGGAGAAGCCGGCCTGCGTCTACGTCGAAGAAGCGCAGAAGATGGTTCAGGCTGCCCGCAAGTACAAGCGTGTGGTGCAGGCGGGCACCATGCAGCGCTCCGGTGGCTATTTCAAGAAGGCGGCCGAGATTGTCAAGCGCGGCGACCTGGGCGAGATCACATTCTGCCACGCCTTCCAAAGCGGCACGACTCCCAAGCAAGGGTACGGGAATCCGCCCGACTCCCAACCGCCCCTGGGCCTCGATTGGGATATGTGGCTGGGGCCCGCGCCCAAAGTGCCGTTCAACCTCAACCGCTGGGGCGTGGGCGTCACTACCTTCCCCACCTTCCGCTATTTTTGGGATTACGCCGGTGGAGCGATGACCGACTGGGGCGTGCACCTGATTGATCCCTTGCATCAGTGCTTTGACGAGGTCATGCCGCATTCCATCTCCGCCATGGGCCAGAAGTTCTACGTCCAGGACAACCGCGACACGCCCGACACCATGCTGGCCACCTTCCACTACCCGAAGTTCCTGGCCAGTTATGAGAGCCGCACCTGCAATCCCATGCCGATGTTCGGCGACCATGGTTCGGGCACCACGATTCATGGCACCGAGGGCACCCTCTACCTGAGCCGGAGCGGCTGCTGGGTGTACCCTAATCCGAAGTCTTCGCTGGCAGCTGTGGTTTACGAGAAGGACAAAGAGATGGGCCAAATGAACGTGCCGCACTGGAGGAATTTCATCGAGTGCATCAAGACACGCGCCAAGCCCATCAGTGAGATCGAGACTTGCGCGCGATCTTCGACCGTCTGCCTGCTGGCCAACCTTTCGATGCGCCACAAGACGTGGCTGGACTGGGACGAGAAGAACTGGACTGTCCTGCAGAAAGACATCAAACCGTTCCTGAAGGCGCGCTACCGGCATCCCTGGAAACTGGATGTCTGAGCATTGAGAGACTGACGTTCTCGAGGATGGCGCCTCCAGACGCCATCCTCGAACCTGACGAATTCTCAGTGCGACACGGAAGATCCGGTCTGGGAGGACATCATAGTGAAACGTGAACAACGCTTCTCCCGGAACCCGAAGCCGCTCGACGAGGCTCGGGCAATCTTCTTCAAACGCTTCAAAAACACACATACAGAACTGGAGACTGTACCCGTCCGGGAGGCGTTAGGGCGCTACCTGGCTGGGCCGTTGTGTGCCTCAAGGTCGGTGCCGGCTTACGATGGGGCGGCGATGGATGGCCTGGCAGTCCGGGCGAGCGCTACGTTCTCTGCATCACACGGGAGTCCCGTCCTGCTGCGCGGCGGCGTGGAAGCCAAACCGGTCAATACGGGTGAGCCGCTTCCGGAAGGCACCGACGCCGTGGTCATGATCGAAAAAACGGAGGCCGTGGGCGAAGACTACGAGATCCGGGAGGCAGTCTACCCGTGGCAGAATGTCCGCAAAGCGGGTGAGGATATCGTCAAAGGCGAGATCCTCATCCCTGCGCGGCAGCGCATCCGCCCGTATGACCAGGGAGCACTGCTGGCTGCCGGAGTCCTTTCGGTGGAGGTGTTCCGCAAGCCGCGCGTCCTGATCGTTCCCACCGGCGATGAGATCGTCCGGCCCGAAGATGCCGGAGCGCAACTCGCTCCGGGCGCAATCGTTGAAGTAAACGGCCAGATGCTCGCCTCGCTGACGGCCGAATGCGGCGGCGAAGCAGTGATTATGCAATCCGTGCCAGACGATCCGGCTGCAATCCGAAAAGCGGTGACCGGGGGGCTCGACGCAGGCTACGATTTGGTTTTGCTTATTGCCGGTTCATCGGCTGGGTCGAAGGATTATGTACTATCGGTGCTGGAGGAGATGGGTGAACTTCTGGTGCATGGTGTCATGGTAAGGCCGGGCAAGCCAGCGCTGCTGGCGGCCGTGGAGAACCACCCTGTGGTCGGCGTGCCGGGCTATCCCGTCTCGGCGGCCGTGGCATTCCGCGAATTCGTCGGGCCGCTTTTGTACCGGATGCAAGGCATACTCGAACCCGAGGCGGAGACCATCGAGGCTGTGATGGGCCGCAAGCTGCCCTCCAAACCGGGGGTCGAGGAACAGGTGCGCGTCATCCTGGGCAAAGTGGGCGAACGCACTGTTGCCGTGCCCCTCAGCGGCGGAGCGGGAGTCCTGACATCCATGGTTCGAGGCGACGGTATTCTGCGCATCCCACCTGGGGTGAGCGGGTACTCGGAGGGGGAAGCGGTGCGCGTCGAACTGCTGACGCCAGCGCGAGCGCTACAGACGAGACTCATCACCATCGGCTCCCATGACCTGACGATCGATCTACTGGGCAGCCTCGTCAAGGAAGCGTCCGCGGGTAAGGTCACGATCTCCTCAAGCAACGTGGGAAGCCTGGGCGGCCTGATCGCCATTGATCGGGGGATCGCCCATTTCGCCGGTTGCCACCTTCTGGACACGGAGACCGGCGATTACAATCGCTCCTACGTGCGCAAATACGTAACGAAGACTCCCGTGGTGCTGATCACGCTGGTGCACCGCTGGCAGGGCCTGATTCTCCAAAAGGGAAATCCGAAGGGCATCAAGGATATCTCGGACCTGGTGCGCCCCGGCGTGTCGTTCGTGAACCGGCAGCCTGACTCGGGGACCCGTATTTTGCTCGACTACGAACTGAAAAGGCGCGGTATCGAGCCCGCTCGAGTCAACGGGTATCGAAACGAGGAATACACGCACATGAATGTGGCCATGGCCGTGGCTTCGGGTCGGGGCGACGCGGGGCTGGGCATCATGGCTGCAGCCAAGGCACTCGATCTGGATTTCATCCCGGTCACGCGGGAACGCTATGACCTCGTCTTTCCGGCCGCCGTGATGGAGCTCGAAAATGTGCGCTTGCTGCTCGAGATCGTTGGCTCGGCGCGGTTCCGCCAACAGGTGCTCGCGATGGGCGGCTGCGAAGTCGACCAGACAGGAACGCGCGTAACCCTGTGAGTGCCGCTCAATCGTCCCGTGTAGTGACGCCCGCGCGGGCCTGGAACATCGCGCTTCGTACCGCCCACATCGCCGTGGTGGGAGTGCTTCTGGGCGGGCACGTCTTCGGTGTAGAAGCGGCGCGACTGCTGCCGTGGCTGTATGGCACCGTAGGCACTGGAGCAGTGCTGTGGGTGATGGAGGCCTATCCCAATTGGCGGTCGTGGTTCTTCGAGTGCAGAACCGCAACGATCGTTCTCAAACTGGTGCTGCTCTGCCTGGTTCCGTTCTTCTGGAGCCACCGTGTGGCGATCCTCTTGACGGTGGTCGTCATCAGCTCCGCCGGCTCGCACCTGCCCCGCAACTTTCGCCACTACTCCTGGCTGGAACGGCGCGTGATCGCCGAGCCGAAAGGGAACTCGGGATGAACAACCATAGTACGGCGAGCAGCCTCGTCAGCCGGATGCGTCTCGCCGCATTCTCCGCGATCATCGTTTTCTCTCTTTTGCCTGCGCTGGGCGCTCAGCCTGTGCGGCTCGTACTCCCGGCTAAGCACGGGCCGCTCATGGACAGGGCCGCGGCCATCTTCAGCCGCCGCGTGAGCCAGCGGTGCGGCGTCCCGTCTCCGGGCGCCGCGAATGCCGTCGCTATCGAGTTGCGCGTCGATCCGGAAATCGGCGCTGAGGGATTCACCATCTCCCGCAGCGCGCGCTCGACGGTTCGTGTGACCGGCGGCGACGAGCGCGGCGTCCTGTACGGGTTAGGCAAACTGTTCCGGACTTCGCAATGCAACTCCGGTAGGTTCTCTCCGGGAACGTGGCGCGGCACTTCGCGGCCCGCCGCCTCGCTGCGCGGCGTCTATCTCGCATCGCATTTCGGAAACTTCTATGAGGCGGCGCCCATCGGGGAGCTGGAAACCTACGTCGAAGACCTCGCCTTGTGGGGAGTGAACGCCGTGGGTTTCGCGTTTCCCGCCTGGCAGTACACCTCCTACGAAGATCCCGCGGCACGCAGCAATCTCAAGCGGATCCTCGCCATGATGCAGGCGTCCCGGCGCGCCGGTATGCAGGTGGGAGCCTTCGTGGCGCCGAACCAAACGTTCAAGACCGCCCCGAAGGAACTGCTTGCGAAGCCTTATCCGGACGACTGGGGCCGCCGGGGATACCTGGGCGTCAACCTGTGTCCCAGCCTGCCCGCCGGCCGGAAGTACCTGCTGGACGCCTGGGAGGGACTGCTGGGAGAGTACCGCAGCGTGGGCCTCGACTTCGCCGTCTACTGGCCCTACGACGAGGGTGGCTGCGGCTGCCCGCAGTGCTGGCCGTGGGGATCCCGCGGCTATGTTCAGATTTGCCGCGATTTCACCCGGCTGGCCCGTTCGAAAAACCCCCATTTCAAGAGCGTGGTCTCCACCTGGATGTTCGACACGCCTCCGGCCGGCGAGTGGGACGGCCTCACCAAGGTTCTGGCCGAGGACAAGAGTTGGGCGGACTACATCATGGCCGACGCGCACGAGGACTTCCCGCGTTATCCGCTCGACCGCGGCGTGCCCGGCGGCCTGCCGCTGGTGAACTTTCCCGAAATCAGCATGTGGGGCATGTCGCCGTGGGGCGGATACGGCGCGAACCCGCTCCCCGCGCACCTGCAGCAACTCTGGAACCAGGTCGCCGGTAGGATTTCCGGTGGATTCCCTTATTCCGAAGGCATTTACGAAGACCTGAACAAGGCCATCTGCAGCCAGTTTTACTGGGACTCGCGGCGGGCGGCGCAAGATACGGTCCGCGAGTATGCCGCCTCGGAGTTCTCCCCCGACGTCGCCGAGGACGTGGTCCGCGCGGTGGGTATTCTTGAGGCCAATCACCGGCGCAGGAGGGGACGTTTCGAGAATCCCCCGCGCCAGACCGTGGAAGCGTACGAAATATTGCGCAAGGCGAACCAGCGGTTAACGCCCCAAGCGCGCCGCACCTGGCGGTGGCGGATTCTCTACCTTCGCGCTCTGATCGACGATGAACTGCGCAGGATGGACGGCAAGCCGAAGGGCCCGGTGTTGCGGGAAGCCTTCGCCGAACTCGTGCGTATCTATCACGCCGAGCACGTTCACACCAACCGCGTCGCCCCGCCTGAAATCACACCTTGACCGGCGCCGGCCCGGTGTCAGCCGGTTACGACTGCGGCGGCCGCGTGGCTGGCAGCCGAAAGGGCGAGCCATGCGGCCCGCCGCCTGACCGGCAGATGGCGTTCGTACACGGCTTCGAGTTCCTCGACCGGAACACTACCCCGGAGTCTCTTGAAAGCGCCAGCGCCGGCGCTGAGATTCAGCGGAAGCCCTCTTGCCGCGGCTTCCGCATGGACACTGGCGACAACCATCCGGTACAGGCCCAGAGAACGGGGTAGTTGCTGGTCGTAGCCGGCCATCGACGCAGTCATCAACCCGTCTTTCACAAAGAATGATACGAAGGCATCCACTCTTCCATCCCGGCGAAAGCAGCGAAATTCCAGGACTTGCGAGGACAGCGCCAGCGAGAAGAAGCGGGCGTTGAAAGCTGTGTTGAGGTGCGAATGTTTTCCCAGATAAACGCGTGTATAAAGCTCCGCGAGCCGTTCCGCGTGAGGCGCCAGTTCCCGCGGATCGGAGACGATCTCGTACGGCGTCCTGCGAAGCAACGAACGGTCGCGGCGGGCGTTCTGATGCAGCAGATGGTCGCCGTCCCGCGTGTTCACCATATAGACGCGACGGCTGCGCACGAACCGGTAGCCGTTCTTGCGAAGCGCGTCGATCAGAGGGCCGTCTGTTCGCGGATTGACGTTTGGCAGGACGATGGCACGATCCGGATGCCGGTTGACCAGAAAAGCAGTCAGTTCGCGCACCTCGTCAGCGTTGAGACTCAGGCTGGGATTCGTGGCAAGAAGCCAGTTGTTGACGGAGACGACCCGGTCGATGCCGGCCCGGCGAAAGAACCAGGCCGCCGGACTGGCCGCCGCCACAAGTAGCCGGGGTGGCAAAGCGGGATGGCGTTTCGCCGTTTCTTCGAGCGAGTAAGACACATAGCGCGAGTACGGCGAGCAAGCCGCGGGTCCGCCTTTTCCAAGGTTCACCAGCAGTGGCAAGGGGGTTCCATCCAAGAGGATGGCTTCCAGCCCGGCTTGTACGTTGTCCGCGTATGCGTGCAGGCCGTTTTCAAGGAAAGCCGCAAGGCACGTCAGCCACCCGTCTTTTCCACCTGAGGCGAGCCGGAGCGCGGCGAGCCGCTCCGCATCAACCAGTTCAATTCTCGCCATGTCTCCTCTCCCTCGGCCATCGCGAACGGCGGCCTTGGCCGGGGATACGGTCGCGCCGGAAACTGCCGATGATCGAGCCGGGGCTTTCAGCCGGCTATCGGCCTTGGGCAGAGTATACACCCGGCGGGCCACGTCACCAAAACGCCGAATTGGGTCACCTAAAATATCACCGAAAGGTCACCTGTTGGGTCAAATGAAA
>CAYLLB010000100.1:0-6580 GCA_964384215.1 uncultured Solibacteraceae bacterium
CATCCGGTTCACATCCACGGAGATGGGATCGAGACCCACATCGAAGCGGAACCCGAACAGCTCGACAGCCCGTGATCCGTCGCGCCCCCACCAAACCGGCTCGTACTCCTGCATCAGCGAGAACACGCTGCCGACTACCTGATGCAGCATGGCGCTCAGGTCCGAACTGGGATCCTTGGCGTCGTGCAGTTTCGCGCCCAGAAAGCTTTGGCAGACGCGGAACCCCTCGGCGATGGCGATAGTCGTCATCCAGATGTCGATTCCGTAACGCGCCACGTCGGTTTCCCAGTCGTCGCGCTGCAAATAGCGGGCGATCAGGCGCGATGAAATTCCGAATTCGCCGCCGATGGGCTGGCGTACTCTCAGTCCGTATAACGCGCGGGTAAGCGGGTACACGATGCTGTTAGTGATGGTGCCGTCATACTTGTGCCGTTGGTAGTACGGCGCTACAAAGTCGTAACCGGCAAAAAGCACTGGCCGGACAAGCAAATCGATCCACTCCGGGGTGATGGAGCGCAGATCCGAATCCACTACGGCGCAGGCTTTCGCGCCCAGCGTGGAGGCTAGTTGAAACACCAGCCGGAAGGCGCTGCCCTTTCCCGGCACCCCGTGGTAAGGAAACGACAAACGGTGTGCGCCCCCAAGCGGCGTATCCAGCAAGAGCAGATGGCTATCTTCCACACGCGCCGAGATGACGGCGTCGCGCGTGCCATCCGTCGACCCGCCGTCGGAGTTGACCACCACGGAAGTGAACTGGGGGAAGTACTTCGCCAACCCCGCGTAGGCGGCGCGAACCACATGCCCGATCGTGCGTTCATTGTTGTAGCTGGGAATGCCGATGACGATGTCGGCGCGCCGGATAAACTCCGCGGCGCGGCGGGCTTCCTCGGGTAGTACAGAGGTGGCCAATTCCCCTCCTTGCCGTTATGCCGTCCGCGCCAAGCTCTGGCGCGCCTGCCGGTCCACCGTTTCGGCCAGCAAGTCATAAAATTCCGGAATGGCGGCCAGCACGCGGTTCCAGTTCGGAATCAGCGGCAGGGCCAGTGGATCACTGACGAACTCTTCGGCGGCGGCATTCAGGCTCTGAGCGAACACGTTGACGGCGGCCTCCTCGGCGTTGCGGTCGAACTTCAGGCCGTTGAGCATGGCGTCCGCGTAATAACGGGCTATGGTGTCCTGGGCCATCCGAACGTAGCGGACGCTCAGGCTGCGGAAATGCTCCACGCTGAAGACCACTCCTTCGGCTGCCAGGGTCCGGAACAGCGATTTTGCGATGTCGGCGGCCATGCGCCTCAAACCGGATGACGGATCGCCGGTCGAAAGCGGCTGGTGCTTGTGCTCATAATTATCCGTCAGGTCCACCTGGCAGGTGCGTGAAACCGCGCAGTTGCGATATACCTCAGCCAGTACGCCCACCTCCAGGCCCCAGTCGGCCGGGATGCGGTTCACCCTCGCCAAGTCGATGTCCATGGCAAATTCGCCGGCCAGAGGGTAGCGGAAGCTGTCCAGGAATTTCAGAAACTGGGCATTGGGAGCCATGCCTTCCAGCGCCCGCACCAGCGGCGTCAGAAACAGCCGGGTGACGCGGCCGTGCATGCGGTCCGTGATGCGCGCGTAATAGCCTTTGGAAAACTCAAATCCCAGGTTCGGGTGCGCCACCGGATAACAGAGCCGGGCCAGCAGTTGCCGGTCGTAGTTGACGATATCGCAATCGTGCAGCGCAATTACCTTCACGTCCCGCTTGGCAAGCAAGTACCCGTAAGCCATCCAGCAAGACCTGCCTTTGCCGTTGCCTCCCGCCGAAAGGCCCCGTTCTTCGAGCAGCTTCAGACGGCTCTGGAAGCCCTCGGATTCCATCCACAGGACGGTGACTGGGGTATAGAAGTCCTTGAAAAAATCCCGCGCGCGTTGATACTGTTGTTCGTCGGCCAGGCCTAAGGCCACCACAATGCGTTGTAAATATCGTACTTTCTTCAGTTCAGCCACAATACGCTGCATGGCCAAAGTCTCAAATTCCGAATACAGCGCCGGCAGTACCAACCCGATGGGACGGCTGTGGCTGAACTTTTCCAGATCGGCCTCCAGGCGCTCGATGCTGTTGGGCTTCAGCCGGTGCAAAGTGGTGACAGTCCCGGTCTGATAGAAATCCGCCATCGCTCGTCCTCCCTTAACCAGCGTAGACGGCTGGGCGCTGGAATCCCATCCCCCTGAGGCAGTATGCTGGAGCCGGGATCTCTGTAGAAGCTGCTGGGCGCCTAGCCTTCGCTTATGTTTTCCCAGGTGACGCCAATGCGGGGGGCGGCGTGGCCGACCTCACGCAGGTAGTCGCCATAGGCCATCACCCAGTGCGAGTCGCGCACTTCGCTGAGCAGTTTCCTCCAATTCCCGTGAATCCGGACATCTTGCTGCGAACGGCAGATTTCATAGAACGGATTGCCTTCCACGGTTCCCTTCATGCCCACCCAGCGTCCGCTGGCGTATTCCGGATCGATGAAGCAGACTTCTTGTCCTATGGGCATTTCCACTTTGGGCGCCGCGCCGTACTCAGACTCGTAATGCGTCACCAGCCGCGCCGGCTCGTAACGCTCGGCATTCATGCGGCGAGGTCCGGTGCAATGTGCGCAGGTAACCACGCCGTTGTGCGGGAAAGTCGAATTGTGCAGGAATACGGGCTTGCCCGAGATATGGCGCAACAGCATTCCTGCCGGGATGATGACGAAATCGGATTCGCAGAAAGCCAGCCAGCCTTCGTCGTTCAGCAGCTCCAGCGTGAGGCAGGCCGTGGTTTTTGACATCGGCATAATAGTGCCCATGCACTCGCCGATGGTGAACGCCGCCGCCCCGTGTTCCTCCATGAGGTCCTTGAAAACGCCGTAAAGAATAAAGGAATTGACGACAAACGGGCGGCCGGTGGCCAGTGTGGTGCGCGGGATGCTCAGATAGCGATCCGTCCACTTTTCGGCCAGCGCCATCTTGGCCGGATCGTTCAACGCGCTCTGAATGCGCTTGTCCAGATCCTCGTAGCCGGTCTCGATGATGTCCAGTTTGTAACGTTCGCGCGCCACCTGGGGCGCCCGCCCGTCGTACTTGCCCCGCGCGCCGCCCAGGGCGACAATTCTGGCGCCGAGGAAGTTCTTAACGCCATAGAAAGCGCGCAGGCGCCAGAGCAGTTCGCTCGTGTCGTCTACGACCACATCGTGCACCGACAGGCGCGGTGCCTCGGCCGGATTGGCAGGAGCGGGTTGTGGCCGATCCGGCTTCAGGTAGCGCACGCTGAGCGCTTCGTACCAATAGTAGACCGGACCGGAACTCTTGCGCACGAAAATGATGCCGTGGCCATTTTCCGGGATCAGCGTCCGGAGCGTGGCCCCGGACCCCGTCGCCGGGTAAATGATGGTCACATCAGCGGCGGGATTGCGCACCACGGCGGCTTGCTCGGTGGTCATCACCCGGTCAACGGAGATGATCTCCATGGCGAAATCCGCCTTGGCGGCCACAGCCGTCAATTCAGCCGAAATACGCGCCGCCTCGGCCGCTGCGCTCTCCTCGGTTTGCACACCGCCCCAGCTCTTCCAACTGGTAGCTTCCTTTTTCACCGGCGTGCGGTACATCAGTACGGCTTGCACTTTCAACGGCTTCCCTGGCTGGACCAAAGGCCGCTCAGGGTCCCACAGGCCCTCGGTCCAGTGGCGCGCGGCGGGCATGGCCAGCGTACTCAACGGAGCCAGGCCGGCCCCGGCGGCCAGTCCGATAAATTCCCTGCGGTTTGGACTCGGATGATGACAGCACATAAACCCTCCGGGAACTATGATATCGTTGCCGCATGCGATTGTCCGGGACCTTATTGATCCTCGCCGCGGGAGCGATCCTCGGGGCCGACAGTCCGCGGCAGACCACGGGCATATCCTCCGGCTGGCGATTCACGGTGGATATAGAGAAAATAGGCGAGGCGGAACAGTGGTTCCGGGAGGACTTCGGCCACTCGGCCTGGTCCCGGATCGTGGTTCCAAGAGCCTGGGACTTGCACGAGGAGGCCATGTGGGGCTACGAGGGAGTCGGCTGGTACGCGGTCAAGATTCCCCCGTCAGTTGCGGCGCCGAGCCGCGTGCAGACGTTGCGTTTCGGGCGCGTCATGTACCACACGAAAGTCTGGCTCAACGGCGAACCGCTGGGGGAAAACATCGGCGGCTATCTGCCTTTTGAGTTCGATGTTACCGGCAAACTTCGCCCCAACCGGGATAATACCCTGGTGCTGCGCGTCGACAACAAGCCGCGGCTTCAATGGCTGCCGGCGGCGCGGAACATCGAATGGATGCAGTACGGGGGCATTCTCGAGCCGGTGGTGATTGAAACGACGGCCCGCACAGCCATCACGGACCTCGCCGTCCGTGCCGTTCCGGCCGGCACGGGCGCTACCGTGGATTGCGAGGTCGAAATCGCTTCGCGCGAGGCGGTTGGACGCACGTTAACGCTGCGGCTGGCCGTTGCCAGCGCCACACAATCAACCCGGTTGAGACTCGAGGCTGGGCAGACCGCGCGGCAGAGAATGGTCCTCACCCTACCCAACGCCCAGCGGTGGTCTCCGCAGACGCCGTTTCTCTATACGCTGGTGGCTTCGCTGGAGGACGGAGGAGGGACCGTCGATGCGGTCAGCACGCGCTTCGGCGTACGCAAGATTGAAACGCGTGGCCGGGACATCCTGCTCAACGGCGAGCCCCTGTACGTGAAGGGCGTGAACCGTTACGACGAGTATGGCCGTTACGGAGTGAACCCGCCGCGCGAGCTGGTTGCCGCGGATCTCAAACGCATGAAGAGCGCCGGGGTGAACTTCGTGCGCGTGCATTTTCCGCAATCCCCTGAGCTGATTTCTCTTTATGACGAGATGGGCTTCCTTATGATGGAGGAGGTCACCATCAACTGGTGGGGCAATGGCTTTTCAGGCCAGGGTGATGAAGTGCAGCACGCCGGCATTCTCGACTACGCGATCCCCTTCCTGGAACGCATGGTGCGGCGCGATAAGAACCACCCGTCCATCGTGTTCTGGAGTATGTGCAACGAATCGGCCACCGACACCGAAGTGGGCATACACGTGATGCGCACGCTGATCCGCCGCGCCCGGCAGCTTGATCCGTCCCGCCTGGTTACTTTCGTACTCGCCACACGCGAGTCCAGTCCTCATCGGGCTTTCGAGGACGCCGATTTCGTCGCGGTCAACGTCTACGTAGGCGGGTACAAGGGCAGACGGGCGCGCCATGTAGCCGAGGTCCGGGAACTGATCGCGCCGGCGGCCGAAGAGTACTTGCGCCGTCAGGTTGCCGCCTGGCCCAACAAGCCGGTGCTGGTGACTGAGTTTGGCACGCCGGGTATCCCCGGCATCCACGGAGACACTTCCCACACCGAGGAATACCAGGCGGCCTTGCTCGAACAGGTGTGGAGCGCGATCACAAACTGCAAGGAAGTTTCCGGCGGCGTCATGTGGTCCTGGGCAGACTACTTTCACCGGCCGAACTTTATCAAGTATGCGGCTTTTGGGCCTTACGGAGCGGTCACGGTCGATAGGAGACCTAAGCTCGCCCTCCAGTCGCTCGTGAAAATGTACCAGGGGGCGAGGCCAGCGAGCCGCTAAAAGCAGCTCGCCCTCCGCAAAATCTGCGCCTGCCGCGCAACGCTTGCAGGCTGGTGAGGAAGCCACGAGGAGCGAGTAAAGCTCAGTGGTTCGTCCAGTGCATTGAAACTAAAATACTTATGAGGCTCATCTTGTGGCCGGATCCCGAAGGCATCCGGCGTGATACCAATGTTATGAAGTTAAAACTCAACATTAGCGAGGTAACACAATGAGGATTCACCGCAACAACATCGGATTGACTCACTTCGCCCCCGTTCTGGGAGCGATCGCTCTTAGCTTGATCCTGTCCGCCATCCTACCGGCGCAGGGCGGACCCAGCCGGCCGGGCGGCAATCCCGCCGCGCCACGGACTTCGGCTACACTGCCCTCCGCCGCCGCGACGCCCGATGAGATCCAGTGGCTGGTATACATGCGTCAGGAGGAAAAACTTGCCCGCGACTTTTACCAGTTCATCTACGAGCGCTGCGTGGCGCGCGTGTTCGAGCGCATTCTGTCCAGCGAAGAGAGGCATTTCAGCGCCGTTGGCCTGCTGCTCGCGCGCTACGCTGTGCCGGATCCGGTCACCAACGACCAGCCTGGGATCTTCACGGATGCCAAACTAGCCTCTCTTTACAAGGAGCTGACGGCGAAAGGCGCCCTCTCGCTCAAGGACGCGCTCGAAGTAGGCGTGTTGATTGAAAAGACCGACATCGAGGACCTCGAGAAGGCTCTTCTAGTGGCGGAAAAAACCGACATTAAGCGCGTCTTCACCAATCTGCTCAACGGGAGCTACAACCACTTGGATGCGTTTGAAACCAACCTTGAGCTGTTGTGCATGGCGCCTTAAGCGGCCATTCACTGAGCCGGCTGGGGATCCTGTATGCGGAGCAGGATGCCGCCGCCGGGGGCGAGCCAGTTCGCCTCGCCGCCGAAACCGCCCTCCTGGCCCGAGGCGGGTGAGACGCGGTGGAGCGC
>CAYLLB010000100.1:6590-8018 GCA_964384215.1 uncultured Solibacteraceae bacterium
CGGAAGTTGATGGACTCCTTCAGGCTCTTGTTCACCAACATCACATACCGGCGGCCGCCCGGCCCGTCGAATTCTCCCACCACCAGCTTGCCACTGGTTTTGATGTCTTCGAGCAGGGCCGTCCCTGCGGCAGTGGATACCGGCCAGTGGTAGACGCCCGTGCTGTGCAGTTTAAGTAAGGTGGGGACCAGTGCGTGGATCTGGTTGTTGATCCGGCGCATAACGTCCCAGGTGGGCGTACGGTTGCCATACGGATCCACCGCCGCCAGCCGGTAGTTGCCATTGTCCGGCGTGAAGTAAGTGAAATATTGGATGCCCCGCCCCCCGTAGGCCAGCGTGCTGTAAACCTGGAGGCTGAAGGTGGCCTCGGATGGCTCCATATAGCGGAACATGGTGGTGGCCAGAATACAGTTCCAGAAAGGAACCTTGGCCTCCAGGGTGAGTTTGCGTACGATGTCGAGATTGTCATAGAAGCTCGGCTGCATTTCCCCATCGGTCAGCGAGTAGTTGTCCCAACTCAAGTAGGGGAGGCGGACGAATTTGAAATAGGCCCGCAAGTGTTCTTCGTAGCTGGCCGTGCCGAGCTGCTGCCGGGTGGCGTAGTTGGGAAAAAGGTTCACATAAGGAACTTTGCCGGGCATCGCCTTCAATAACGCCTGGGCCAGACGGCCGATCATGGGCATCTGCGCGGCGCTGGGCTCGTCCCGCAAATATACGCCGAACACCGCCGGGTGGGAGCCGATGCGGGCGGCGAGCGCGGACACCGCTTCCTGAATCTGGGCGTCGGTCGTCTCGGGCTTATCGCCCATGGCTTCCAGAGGCGTGCGCGAAACGATGCACATCAAGCCCGCGTCGCGCACGGCGTCCAATTCTTCGACGCGGCAGAAGCCGCTCAGGTTCAAGCCTGCCTCTTTCATCAGGCGCAGGTTCTCGATTTCTGAAGGCGAACCGCTCCAGGCCATGATGGGAAACTCTCGGGCGCTCACGTGCACCGGCTGGTGGGTCCAGCCCTCGGCCAGGACGGCGGGCGCGAGTAAAACTGCGATCAGCAAGGCTAGTCGAAACATACAGGTCATCATAAACAAGCGCGCGCCGCCTGGGGTGGCTGGCGGAAGTGTTAGAATCGCCTAGGAATGCGAGACCGGTCATGAACGCAACGCGAATCACTCAAGCCTATGAGATTGCCAAAGACGCCTATGCCGCCATCGGCGTAGATGTGGACGCCGCGCTGAGGAAGTTGGAGACCATTCCCATCTCCCTGCATTGCTGGCAGGGAGATGACGTGGGCGGGTTCGAGAAGGCGGGCGCTCAACTGGAAGGCGGGGGCATACAGGCCACCGTCAACTATCCCGGCAAGGCCCGCAACATCGACGAACTGCGCGCCGACTTTTTGAAAGCCCTGAGCGTGATTCCGGGCAAGCACCGGAT
>CAYLLB010000101.1:0-7655 GCA_964384215.1 uncultured Solibacteraceae bacterium
CGACCGGACAATTCATTTGCTAATTGAGGCGGACAAATCACATGCTACCGACACTGACTTTCATTTTTAGTTGACATTAAAACTTATTCAGCTTAAGATTTTTTTTCACTCACATCGCGTGACGAACGAACATCACCTTCATCGAAGGATTCCCGCATGACTTTCCAGATCGGCGAGAAAGTAGTGTATCCCAACCAAGGCGTCGGCACTATCGAGAATATCAGCATCCGGTCCTTTGGCGCTCAAATGGAGCGGTTCTATCTGTTGCGCCTCAACACGAGCAGCCTCACCGTAATGGTTCCGTTTTCGCACGTAGACCACGTCGGCCTGAGGAAGGTCACGCGCAACGGCGAGGTCGAGAAGGTCCTCGAGTTCCTGTCCAGCGGGCGATGTCCTCAATGTCCCGACTGGAAAGACCGCTTTAAGGAAAACTCCGATAAGATGCGCGTTGGCAATCTTCTCGCCATCGCCGAGGTCCTCAAGAGCCTGCTCGTCCTGCAGCGCTCGAAGACCCTGTCCTTCCGCGAAAAGAAGATGCTGGACCGCGCCCGGCATATGCTGATCACCGAAATCTCCATTTCCCGGGGCATTTGCGAGGATAAGGCGATCGTGTTGCTCCAGCGTGCGCTGGGCCGCGCGGAACTGTCGCTGCCGAACGCCCTCTGAGGCGCGTTCAGTCAGCCGAAAGCAACCACGCCGCGATAGGCGCCAGGACTATACCGCCCCAATGTGCCGGGGAGATGTGCTCATTTAGAAACACATAGGCCAGAACTACGGTGATCAGTGGGTAGAGGTACATAACCGGCACTGCCACCGCGCTCTTGGCTCCCTTTTCGAAGGCCGCGAAACCGGTAAGCGCGCCGAAGCCGTTCAGCACACCGCTCAGGACGCCAAGGGCCAGCACATCTCGGGGTAAGGCCAGACTCACCGGAAACAGCGCCACGGTGATGAGTGCCACTGGAATGAACGCCAACGCGAATCCGAGGAACGAGAACTGCGTCGAAACGCAATTCGTGCTGAGCTTCTGCGTGTTACCGGTGATGCCCCAAGCCACCAGGGCGATCAGCGAGAGCAGCAACCAGTGCGGCATGGTGTTAAAGGCTCAACAGGAAGATGGCGATGAGCGCCAGCGCCAATCCGCCATACTGGCGAGGGCTGATCCGTTCTTTCAGGAAAACCACGCCCACCAGCACCGTCACGAGCGGCGAAAGCGAAGTCAACGGAACCACCGTCGACGCGGTACCGCCCTGCAATGCCATGTAGAATGCGACGTTTCCGCCGCCGCCGAGCAGGCCCGTGAGGAAGGCATAGGAGAACCCTCGCGCGCGGCGCTCACCGCTGAAGCGGCGCTTCGAGTAAAGGACTACTGCGAGTGGGATTACCAGCCCGAAAGTGAACAACACCTGGCTGGCGTACGGCGAGGCGCGATCCACCAGCAGCTTCGCCTCGAATCCCCACACGCCCCACAATAGCGCCGTGAACAGCGTGTAGGCCAGCCAGGCCGGCATCAGCCGTTCCAACTCGTGGCGAGTCTCACCAGCGTGCGCACAGGCGCGCCGCTCGGCCCCTTGGCAAGATACGGCTTGGCATCGTCCAGCCACGCCGTCCCGGCGATATCCAGGTGCACCCAAGGCGCGCCGGAAGTGAACTCCTTCAGGAACATAGCCGCCGTAATGGCGCCGCCCTTACGGTTCCCGACGTTGGGCAGATCCGCATACGTGCTCTTGAGCGCTTCCTTGTATTCGTCGTCCACCGGCATGCGCCACATCTTTTCCCCGGCCGCCTCGGCCGCCGCGGCAACGCGCGAGGCGAAAGCGTCTTCGCTGGGAAACAATCCCGTGTAAATGTCGCCCAACGCGACCACGATGGCGCCGGTGAGGGTAGCTGCATCCACAATGTGCGTGCAGCCCAGGTTGCGGGCATAGGTCATGGCATCGGCCAGGATCATGCGGCCCTCGGCGTCGGTATTGACAACTTCAACGGTCTTTCCCGACAGCGTCTTGACAATGTCTCCCGGCCGCTGCGCGCGTCCGCCGGGCATGTTCTCCACCGCCGGTACAAACCCCGTGACCGTGAGAGCGGGCTTCAATTGGGCGATAGCGCGCATGGCGCCCAGAACGGCTGCTCCACCCGCCATATCGAATTTCATCAGGTCCATTTTGTCGGACGGTTTGATGGAAATGCCGCCCGAATCGAAGGTGACGGCCTTCCCCACCAGAGCCAGGTGCGTGCCCGCGCCTTCACTGCCCTCGGGCCGGTAGCGCACCACGATGAGACAGGGCGGCTCGTTGCTCCCCTGCGCGACGCCCAATAGCGCGCCCATCCCAAGTTGCTCCATGCGCGCACGGTCCAGGACTTCACATTCCAGGCCTTGTTCGACGGCCATGGCGCGCGCGCGGTCCGCCAGGATAGTTGGGGTCATGGCGTTTCCCGGCTCCGTAGCCAGGGCGCGGGTGTAGTTCTGCGATTCGGCGACGATGGCGGCGCGGCGTGCGGCGGCTTCGATCGCCGCATCCACGGCCGGCACGAGCAGCGTATAGCTGTCGATGCGCCCCGCGTCGCTTTTGTCGGTCTTATACTGGTCCGGCTCGTAGTCGCCCAGGATGGCGCCCTCAATGGCCGCGGCCACGCTCGCCGGGCCCGCGAACGCCTCATCAAGAGCCAGCGCAATCGTGTGGACGCCCTTCGGTTTCAGAAAGCGCAGCGTCGCGCCGGCGATTTTGCGGACCTCAGCCGTGGTCAGCTTCTCCGGCTTGCCCGCGCCGATGGCGGCCAAACGCCGGGCCTTGAAAGTCGGAGGACGGTGCAGCAACGCCGTTTCGAGACTCTTGCCTTTGAACTCCCCGCTTGCATACAACTCGCTGAGCCAGCCGATGGTGGCGTCGACGCGCTTGGCGGCGCCGTCGCCCAGGCCGCCTCCCGCCGAGTCCTTGTCGAAAGACACAACTACCAGAGCGTCGACGTCGATCTCTTCCAACGCCTGAACTACAACTGTAGTTTGCATCCAGTAATCTCCTTTTCTACAACGAACGCCGTGTGCCGCGCGCCGCCCGCGCCTCGGCTTCCATGGTTCGCTCGCGGTCGGCATCGCGCTTGTCGTGCATCTTCTTGCCGCGCGCCAGCGCCAACTCGCACTTGATGATACCGTCTTTCAAATAGATCTTCGTGGGGATCAACGCCAGACCCTTTTCGCGCGTCTTCCCGGACAACTTGTCGATTTCGCGGCGATGGAGCAGGAGCTTGCGGTCTCGGACAGGATCGTGGTTTTCGCGGTTGCCGTGCGAGTACTGGCTGATGTGTGCGTTGACCAGCCAGGCTTCCCCATTGCGCACTTCGGCGTAACTGTCGAGCAGTTGGACCTTGCCGTCTCGGGCGGACTTCACTTCCGTACCGGTCAGGGCCAAGCCGGCCTCGAAGCGCTCGAGCAGGTAATAGTTGTGGCCTGCCCGCCGGTTATCGGATAGTATCTTGATCCCCCCTGCCACAGCAGTATGTCTTTTCGCCTCCACGCCTGGAAGCCGTTGTTCGTCAACCCGTTATGGGATGTCTGGCGGATACGGCCGCACGTATATCTTAGCACACGCTCCCAAAGGGCAATAAGATGTTAAAGATCAATCGGTTAGGATCGCTTCTAGCAAGTTGTGCGCTGGCCTTCTGCTTATTTCAGCCGGCGGCGGCCAAGCCGCGCAAGGCCCGTAAGCTGATAGAACAGGGCCAAGTGGCGGAAGAGAAAAAGGACTACGACAAGGCGCTCGAACTCTACGAGCAGGCCGTCATCGAGAACCCGCGCGACTCCAGCGCCCTGCTGGCTCTGCGCCGCATCCGCTTTCAGGCCGGGCAAGCACACGTCGGCAAAGGCCAGAAACTGCGCGAAGCCGGCAAGCTGGAAGAAGCCCTGGCCGAGTTCGAGCGGGCCTACTCGATCGATCCGGCCTCCAGCATCGCCGAGCAGGAGATACGCCGCACCCGCCAGATGATCGACCGCGAAAAGACGGAAGGCGAAAAGCTTCAGGGCGAAGAGCGCGGCCTGACGCCGGTGGAACGGGCTCGCAAGGAAGTAGCGGAGCGCATCGCTTCGGCCCTGCCCGCTCCCGAGCTGAAGCCCATTTCCACGGCCCCCATCACGCTCCGCATGAACAACCAGCCACCCAAAGTGCTCTTTGAAACCGTCGGCAAACTGGCTGGAATCAACGTGATCATGGACCCGGATCCGGCGGGAATGGGGATGGCCGGACCGCAGCGCAATCTGAGCGTGGAACTGAACAACGCCACGCTGGAAGAAGCGCTCGACTACCTGGCGGTGCTCACCAAGTCCTTCTGGAAGCCTCTCTCGCCCAATGCGATTCTGGTCGCCCAGGACAATCCCACCAAGCGCCGGGACTTTGAAGACCTGATGGTGAAGGTCTTCTACCTGACCAACATCACCGCCGCGCAGGACCTCAATGAAATCGCCGCCGCCGTCCGTGGCGTGACCGATATTCGCCGTCTCTATACCTGCGCCGCGCAAAACGCCATCATCGTCCGGGGCACGGTGGACCAGGTGGCGCTGGCGGAGAAACTCATCCAGGACATGGATAAGCCCAAGGCCGAGGTCGTGGTGGAAGTAGTTGTGATGGAGACGAGCCGCAAACGCACGCGCGACCTCGCCGCCACGGTCGCTTCCGGAACCACGGCCGGCTTGAGCACAGCCATCGCCTTCACGCCGCGCAATGCCATAACCACGACCTCGGGTTCGAGCGACTCGACTAGCACCTCAACCTCTTCCACGACGTCCACCTCCATCGCTCTTTCCCAGGTAGGCAAGCTCTCCACCAACGATTTCTCGATCACCATGCCCGGAGCGCTCCTCAAGGCCTTGATGACCGACGGCAGTTCGCGCATACTGCAGCAGCCGCAGGTTCGCGCGGCCGACGGGCAGAAAGCCTCCCTGCGCATTGGCCAGAAAGAGCCCATCGCCTCCGGCAGCTTCTCCTCCGGCATGAGCACGGCCACGGGGCTTTTGGCCAGCACGCAATTCCAATTCGTGGACGTGGGCGTAAACGTGGACATGACGCCCAAGATCCACGGCCCCAAGGAAGTTTCGCTGCACATCGAGTTGGAAGTTTCGAGCGTAAACGAGCGTATCGAGATCGCCGGAGTATCGCAGCCCGTAATCGGCCAGCGCAAGGTGGTGCATGATGTTCGCATCCGGGAAGGTGAGATCAACATCCTGGGCGGCCTCATGCGCAGCGCGCAGTCGCGGTCCATGGCCGGCTTGCCGGGAATCACTTCCATCCCCGGTCTCAAGTGGCTGCTCTCGAGCCGCTCCAACACCGATGACGATGGGGAACTGCTGATCGTCCTCATCCCACACATCGTCCGCGCGCCTGACATCAACGACGTCAACCTGAAGGGTGTGGCGGCGGGCACCGACCAGGCCATCAAGCTGAATTTCGCGCCGCGCAAAACTGCCGCTCCCACCACCCCCGCCCCGGCGCCTACAGAGACCAAGCCGGCTGAGCCGCCGGCGCCGCTGTTTTCCCCGACGGGAGCCGTACTGCCGCTGCCTGCTCCTGCCGGACCGCCCAGGTTGAGCCTCACGCCGTCGGCCGTCGATGTCCAGACGGGCGGGACCGTCATGGTGCGGCTTGACATCTTCAACGGCGTCGACATGTTCGCCGCGCCATTCAAGCTCAAGTTCGATCCCAAGGTTCTGCGCCTGAAGGAGGCGACCGACGGGGGGATCATCGGCGGCGATGGGCGCAAGCCGATCTTCATGCGCAATATCCGCAACGACACCGGCGAGGCCGCCATCATCCTGAACCGCTTGCCGGGCGCGGGGGGCGTGAGCGGAACCGGTTCGCTCGCGATGCTGGAATTCGAAGTGGTGGGTAAAGGACCGGCCAAGGTCTCCGTGGAGGAAATCGGGCTGAAGGATTCCAAGATGCAGCCGATCACCGTGGCACTGCCCCAGGTGACCTTGAACGCGAGGTAAGCGGGATGTTTCGTTGTAGTGGACGTCGGGGAATGACCTTGGTGGAGCTGATCGTGGCTTTCACGATCTTGAGCATGCTCGCGGCCATGGCCGTCCCCCTGGCTCGCTACAAAGTGCGCCGCGAGCGCGAGCATGAACTGCGTTATGCCTTGCGCGAGATCCGTACGGCCATCGACAAGTACAAGGATGTCTGCGACGCCAAGGGTCTGGACATGACCAAGGTCAAGATCGATTCGGAGTGTTACCCGGAAAGTCTGGACATCCTGGTGGAAGGCGTGAAAGCGTCGGGAAGCGTGGACAAGAAGATCCGCTTCCTGCGCCGGATTCCCAAGGATCCGTTCACGAACTCGACCGACTGGGGCAAGCGCAGCATGCAGGATGATCCCAAGGGCAACAACTGGGGCGGGCAGAACGTTTTCGATGTGTACACGAAGAGCATGGAGAGAGCGGCGGATGGAACTTTGTACTCGGAGTGGTAGGCGGGGCTTCACGCTCATCGAGATCATGATCGTGATGACGATCATCAGCATCATCGTCTCGATCGCGGTGCCGCTCTACCAGAAGTCGCTGCTGCGCGCCAAGGAGAGCGTGCTGAAGCAGAACCTGTTCACGCTGCGGACCATGATCGACGAGTACACCTACGACAAGCAGAAGGCGCCGCAGACGCTGCAGGAACTGGTGACCGAAGGGTATTTGCGGCAGGTGCCCCTGGATCCGATGACGGGCTCGAACAACACTTGGAGGACGATCATGGAGGAGTCCGGTTCGGGAACCAGCCAGACGGAACCGGGTATTTTCGACGTGCGCAGCGGATCGGACAAGACGAGCCTGGAAGGGACTCCGTACTCGGACTGGTGATTCCGCTGGCGGGGCAATGCTAAACTGATCTGAGGGCGGGATCGCGCCGCCCGTTCACCAAATTCCCCGGTCGTCCAATGGTAGGACAGCGGCCTTTGGAGCCGTGAATCGTGGTTCGAATCCTCGCCGGGGAGCCACACCCCAAAACCATAACTTCCCGCTGCCCCGTTTTGCTTGACGCCATCGCCGTTTGCGGCCGCCCGTTATCCCAAACATTCGCCAGTATTTGCGTACCGGGCACTTTCTCCAGTTGGAAATGCCTCCAACCGGGGTGCGCTCTCAACCATGCAGGTTGAGAGTGTTGGCCTCTCTCAACCCCTCGAACTCTCCGTTTTCTCCGTTGACAGGTCCGCGTTTGTTGACAGACCTGTTGAGAGAGGCGCCCCGGATTGGACGATTTCGAACCTCGGTGAGTATCTATTGACAGGGACCGCGAATCGCGGTCCCGAAAACCACCAGACAGCGGGCAGGCCGCGAAGCGGAAACCGTTGTGGGCCGGAAGAACCGGCACACATGGATTTCCGAGATCGATCAACGCGCGATGCTGTTGCCGAGATTGCCCGGCTACTCGCCATCGCCTACCAGCGCTACCGGCGCACCCGACGCATCGAAGCAGCCTCCAAAGATGCGCCCGAATCCGTCAACAGAGAACTTGATAACCGGACCCCGGAGAGCCTTCATGTCAGTGAGGTTGACGCATGAAGAAGATGCTTCGGGAGCGGATTGCAGCCCTCGCCGCGATGAACGTGCCAGCGTTGCGCGAAGAGTATCGCAAGCTCTTCGGCAAGGAGCCAGAGAGTTCGCACCGGCAGTGCCTGTTCCG
>CAYLLB010000102.1:0-6857 GCA_964384215.1 uncultured Solibacteraceae bacterium
ATAAGTATATGGCGATGCCGCGCTGCTATCGGTTACTTGGGGACAGGCCACTAGAGGTGAACCCGATGCTTCCGGCGGCCGTCGCGGCATCGCGCTACGAGGTCAGCCGCAAGGGTACGGCGATCGAGTATCGCGTGGCGGGGTTCGAAGGCGACCCGGCGTGGTCCTTCGAATTGACCGACCGCAGCATTGTCATCAGGTCCCTGTTCTCGGACAAGCACCGTCCCGATCCGCTGGTTTTGAACTTCGATCCGATACGCTGCCACGCCACGCTGCTCGGCCTGCTCAGCGACGACGGCGACATCCGCCTACCGGCGCTCCTGCACTTTCCCGACCACGGGACATTCCGCATTACGTCGACGGTGTCGCCGGCAGCGCTGGGCTATGATGCCGCACGCGGGCGGGAGAACTTCGTTCGCGTGATGTTTCCTCCCGCGACCTCGGCGCGGCCCAAGGTCGAATACCGGCTGGAGGTCACCGCTGTTTATCCGGCGGATGCACGGATTGAAGCAGACCCGCGCTACGACGGCTACCGACGAAACTTCCTGAACATTCTCCAGATCAATCCCCGCTACCGTGTACTGGCGAACCATGCCGCCAGCGATCCTGTAGCATTCACGGTCTTCAAGTACTCCATGATGGCCACCCGGATGCCGCAGCTCGCCGAAGGCGTGAGCGCGATGGACATCCTGCGGCAATCGCTCGACCGTTACACCAGCGGGATGCGGGGTTACGGAATGCAGTTCTATGGAGATGAACCCGGCCGCAAGCACGACTACCTGGACACCAATCCCTCCCTGGTAATGGCCGCGGCCGACTATGCGCTTACAACCAAGGACCGTCCATGGCTCGAACGGAACTACGTGGCCATCCGCAGTTGGGCGAACAAGATGATCGAGTTCGACCGCGATGGAGACGGCCTGATGGAATACGCGTTCAGCGGGAATAGCTGGACAGGCGCGACACGCGGCGCGCCTCCGTCCAACTGGTGGGATACCATCAACTTCGGGCACAAGGACGCCTATTCGAATGCGCTCGCCTACCCGGCTTTCCTGAGGATGGCGGAGCTTTCCAGGATGGCAGGCCGGACCGGCGACGCCAGCAAGTACTTCCACCGCGCGGAAAAACTGAAGTCAGTCTACTACAAGACCTTCTATAATCCTGCGACAGGCGTCCTGGCGGGCTGGAAGAGCGCCGACGGTAAGCTGCACGACTACTACTTCCTTTTCGTTAACGCAGTGGCAGTGACCTACGGTCTGGTCGACCGTGAACAGGGCAACCGGATCTGGGACCGTCTGCTCGCCAAGATGAAGGAGGCCGGCTACACACGCTTCGAGCTGGGTTTGCCCGGGAACCTCACACCTATCCGTCGGGAAGATTATCTGCACTTGGACAAACGGTGGGGTGGGCCTGAAAAGGAGGACGGCTCCGACGCATTTCAGATTTACGAAAACGGGGGTGCCACGGCCTGCTACGCGTACTTCACCATCCGCGCACTGCAACTGCTCGGCCGTGACAAGGAAGCGGATGCAATCCTGTTCCCTATGCTCAAATCCTTCGAGGACGGCGCATTCCAGGGGCGCGGTCCGAACGGCTTAACTTACGACTGGAAAGACTGGAATGGCGGACCACACGGGTACGAAGGCCTGTTGGTGGACGGATATCTGACTCTGCTGGCGGCAATGCAGCGAAACAACTAGCGGTGGCCGAAGTACATCAGCCAGCCGAGGCCGAACAGTGCGACGATGAAGTAGCCGAAGCAGTAAAGCCCATAGCGAAGGCGGTCGCGGTCGGTACGCCTGGAAACTACGCCGAGCACGATGGACGCGAAGAACGCGAACAGCGCCGCAGCTTCCATATGGGAGAGCGCAATCTTGGGCATTAGTCTTTCCTCCCCACCGCGATTTCGAAGGCGTCCACCATGGCCAGCACATTCAGCAGACCGGCGCTGACCAGGAACTTAGTACCGTAGTCGTGCATCATTCCGGGCATGTCAGGCTGGGCGTACCCCATCCAGACGGCGAGGAAATAAGGGAATCCGGAGAGCACATCGCCCAGAAAGCCGCCGCAATAGATGAGGGTGGTCAATAGATCGCCAGTCTGCGGCTGGAAGAAGGCTCCGCGCGAGGTCAAACCCAGCACGAACATCGATAGCACGGAGAACAGCAGCAGCAATCCGCGCCCGCGCTTGCCGAGGTAAAAGTGCCCACCGCCGGGCACCAGCCAAGCTATTGCAACGGCCGGCAGCCATGTATTGAGGGGCGCCGCCGGCTCCTTCTGCGTTTTCGCTTGTTCCGCCATGTTTTTCTTCGATTCTATCATGCACAATGATCGCACCACCCGCGTGGCACAATGATCAAGAGGTCTGCGTGCGACCTGATCTCGCCAACGCAGACCACCTGGTGTATGGACGAACGCCGGTGGATTTTGTTCCTCCGGAAAAGATCGCCAAATCATGACAAGACACTTTGCTCCTCTGATGTTCTTTGCCTGCGCTGTTTTCGCAGCGGCTCCGGCTCGGTTTGAGCCACGCGTAGTGACGGCGGATTTGAAGTACGGCTATCAGCTCACCGTCGTCGACGTGAACCACGACGGCCGGCCGGATCTGATCGCGGTGGACGAAGCGGGCACCGAGCTCGCCTGGTACGAGAACCCCGGCTGGCAGAGGCACGTCATCGCAACCGGTCTCAAGCGGATGCTCAACCTCGCCTGCAATGATATCGACGGCGACGGAGTGCCGGAGATCCTCCTAGGGCACCACTTCGAGACGCGGCCGGACAAGAGCCTGGGGATTCTGGCGTTTCTTGAGCACCGCGGCGACCCGAGGGGCATGTGGTCAGTGCGAGAGATCGACCGCATACCGACGCTGCACCGCGTACGCTGGGCGGACATCAACGGCACGGGCAGGAAGGTGCTGGTCGCCGCGCCCATGGTCGGCATGAACGGTTACGCGCCGAACTTCGAGGACAATGTGCCGGTTTACGTCTACCGCCCGGGCGAGTGGAAGCGGGAATTGATCAGCGAAGACGCGCGCGGCATCCTGCACAGCATCTATCCTTTTGACTGGGATGGAAACGGCCGGCAGGAGCTGCTGACGGCCAGTTTCCGCGGCATACGTCTCCTTCGCCCCGCCCCCGGCGGTGCTTGGACCGCCGAGGAACTTGCGAAGGGCGATCCCTCGCCCTGCCCCAAGTGCGGATCGAGCGAGATTGTGGTCGGCCGCCTGGGGAAGCGCAGAATCCTGGTGGCCATCGAACCCTGGCACGGCAACCAAGTGGTGGTGTATCACCGCCGCAGTAAAGCTTGGCAGCGTCAGGTGCTGGACGATACGCTGTTGAACGGCCACGCGCTGGCGGTGGGCGACCTCAACGGCGACGGCCGGGACGAGATCGTCGCCGGCTTCCGCGGCAAGGGGTACAAGGTCTACATCTACTCGTCCGAGGACAAGGGTGGCAAGCGTTGGAAGCGCGAGATCCTTGACGACGGCGGCATGGCCGCCGCCGACTGCAAGATCGCAGACTTCACCGGCGATTCCCGGCCGGACATCGCCTGCGTGGGCGCCGGTACGCACAACATCAAGATCTACGAAAGCCGGTAAAGGCCGGCGTCACGCTTTCGCGGCGGCGTGGAAAGCGGCGGCGATCTTGCCGATCGCTTCGTCGCTCAGCACCGGCGGAATCGAGAGCATGCTGGAACGCCAGATCAGGTCGTCCAGCACGGGCAACGTACCCTTCGCGTAGCTGTAGCCGGATGCGAAGGCGTTGAGCGGATCGTTCCACGGACGGCCCGCCGCGGAATTCGAAGTCTTCCCCACCAGACTTCCGTTGTTGTAGTAGATGTGCATGCCCCAGTTTGTCATGGGGATGTTGTTCACGCCGATCGGGCCGGTCACGACACCCGCGGCGCGGGTCTTCTCCACCATGCTGAGGCAGGTTTCGCGATCCTTCCATGTCATGATCAGGAACGGACCGCTGTCGCCGGCGGGGTCGATAATGCGGCGGAACTTCATATCCGGGATGCCTTCGAGCTTGGCGCGCAACGCCCACTTGGCGCGGCGCATGTCGCCGGTGATGCGGCCCAACTTCTTGTGCTGCGCGTAAAGAACCGCGGCACTCAACTCCGAACAACGCGCCCCCTGGCCCCACAGGTGGAACTCGGGATCGCTGACATCCAGGCGGCCTTCGTCGGTGCGGGGATAGCCGAGGTCATGGAAGGCCCATGCACGGCGGTTCAACTTCAGATCGTCACAGACCACCATGCCGCCTTCGCCTGCCGTCATGTTCTTATTGAGTTGGAAGCTGAAGATGGCCATGTCGCCGAAGCTGCCCACAGGTTTGCCGTGGAAACTGGCGCCGTTGGCCTGAGCGCAGTCCTCCACCAGGAACAGCTTGTTCTCCCGGCAGATTTGAGCGATCTTGTCGACCGCTCCGGGAGCCCCGCTCATGTGCACGAGCAGGACGGCGCGGGTGTGCGGACCGATCTTGCGCTTCAGGTCCTCGGGATCCATGCAGAAGGTGTCGTCGATGTCCACCAGGCGCGGAATTGCTCCGGCGCGCACGACGGCGGCCACACAGGAGACCCACAAATAACCGGGAAGGAGGACTTCGTCGCCGGGGCCGACGCCGATGGCTCCCATGGCTATGCCCAGCGCGGCCGTGCCGCTGTTCACTGCCAGGGCGTATTTGCGCCCCAAACGGGTGGCGAAATCCTTTTCAAGCCGCTTGGCGTATTCCTGCAGATTCGGTCCATAGAAGCGGAACAGGCTGCGGGAGTCGAGCACATCCTTCACCGCCGCGTATTCTTCTTCACCGAAATAGTAAGTTCCTGGCCATTCGTAAGGTATGAGTGGAGTCTGATCTGACATGAAAGCCTCTTCTATTTAACTTAGCACCTAGCGGTCGCTGCGCATCTCCGCCAACGGGGCCAGCGTGTCCAGATCGAAGTACTTGTAAAGGTCCCGGCAGAACATGTCCGGCGCGTCCTGGAATTTCACGGGACGTTCGAGAAGTTCGCCCAGGCTGTGCAATCCGTCGTGGACTGCGATTTCGCTGAACAGCTTGGGCGAGAGGGCGCCAGCCACCAGGGCGATCAACTGCGATCGCATGCCGGTCGCGTCGATGCGGATCGTCTCAGCGCCAGTCAGGCGCTTGAAGGACCGCGCTGCGGCAATGAGCTGCGCCGCCTCGATCCCCAGGGGCCGGTCACCGGCAGCGGCGAGCATCAAACCGTAAAGCCAGCGCCCGTCGTCGCCGCTCGAGCGTTGGCGGCGGGGGGCGGCGTCTCCCGTGAACAGCAGATCCAGCGCGGCCACCTGTTCGCCGCGATTGGCGCGGTCAGCCACAATGGCAGCCGCATGCGCGCGGCCCTTGTCGTTGAGCACGATGGTGGCGGTCTTCGATGAAGGCAGCTCGTAAGCGGCCACCCATGTAGCGTGGGCCCACAGGCCGTTGGTCATCTGCAGCCGGTAGGTTCGCGTTTCGACGCCCTTTGCCTTGCTGTTTGAAACCGCCCAGCCATGAAGCAGAGAGACAGGCTTGTAGCGCACGATTTCAGCCAGCAGGGCGCGCCGGGCTTCCGGGGTGCCGCCGGAGCGCTGGATGGAACTAGCCAGCTTGCGCGCCAAGCCCAGGATGGTTGCCTGATCCGGGCCCAACCCAACCTTGAGTTCATCGTAGGATTTCACCTCGGCGCCGACCGGCGTTTCGTGCTCCCAAGCGGGTAGTCCGAAATGCCTGGCGATGAAACGGTACGCAGCCTCACGGTTGTCGAGCTGATAGTTGTGGTCGGCGGGGTCCAGGTTCTCGTGCCAGGCGAAGTTTTCACTCGGGTCGGCGAAGAGGGAGTAGACCGGGAGAACCTTGTCGTAGAGTTCCGGCTTCACCATGGGGCCGATGAAGCAGCAGCTATCCTGGGCGTTGTAGATGAGCAGGGTAGGCTGCGGGGCGCGCATGGCGGTGAGGTGCGTGAAGTCGGCGTACAGGAACAAGTCGCTTGCCTGCTGCTCGTTGTCGCCGATGTCCATGAAACGCTCCAGGCGCGACACCATAGGCGAATAGCCGGCCACGGGGATGGCCACGCGCACGCGCTCGTCGAGCCCACTGAGCGTGACGGTCTGCCAGCCGCCGCCCGAGAGACCCGTGACGCCCAGGCGCTTCGGATCCACGTTGGGGTGCGCGGCCAGGTAATCCAGACCCTTGCGCATGGCGAGATAGAACAAGCCGACACCGGTGGTTCCGGTAAGGTCCATGTGCGCAGCGAAGGTGTGCTCGTTGTGGGGCGCGGCGAGTTCGCCCTGGTTGATCCATTCAAGGTTGAGCGCGTAGATGCCGTGCAGGGCCTGGTTGATGCAGCGCTTCTGCTTGTACTCAACGGCCTTGCCGAGTTCGCCGACGTGCCCGTTCACGTTGACGATGCCGGGCGCCTTCGGTTCCGCCTTCACTGGCTCATACAGGATTGCCACCGAACGGAAGCCGGGCACTACTTCGTAACGCAACTTGCGCATCCGGTAGCCGCGCGCCGAATAAAACACACCCAGATCCTCGAATTTCGCCGGCGCGTCGCGCCAAGCCGCGGGCCAGCCATGGAAGATGACGTTGTCGAGGACCTGCTTGCGCAGCCGGGCAGCCTCCGCGGTCCAGAGTTCCGGCTTCGCCGGGACGCTCAACGGCGGCACCTTGGCCATTAGGTAGTCGAGCAGCGGTTGCGCAGCAGCATCGGGAGATTGTAGTTCCTTGGCAAGCACCGGCTGGACCGCGTTCGGCTCAACCTGAGCGAGCGCAAGGAGGGGAATCATCAGAAGCACAACAGCGAGGAAACGGGGCATAAAAGCTCCTTAGAGAGAAGCCTAGTTCCGGGGA
>CAYLLB010000103.1:0-6543 GCA_964384215.1 uncultured Solibacteraceae bacterium
GACTACACCTACCAGGAAGGCGAGGGCGGCATCGCCGACGCGCTGGCTCTGGCTGAACACTTCGCCGACGGCAAGAAGCTTTGCGTCATGCTGGGCGACAACATCGTCGAGGGCAGCATCCGCCCTGCGGTGGAGGAATTCCGCCGCCAGGAGCGCGGGGCCAAGATCCTGCTTCGCGAGGTGCAGGACGCCGAGCGCTTCGGCGTGGCGGAGATCGTCGGCAATCGCATCGTAGGCATCGAGGAAAAACCCAAGCGCCCAAAGTCGAACTACGCGGTTACTGGCATTTACATGTACGATCACACGGTCTTCGACAAGGTCCGCACACTGGTGCCTTCGGCGCGCGGCGAGCTGGAAATCACCGACGTCAACAACGCTTACATCCGCGAGGAGACGATGACTTTCTCGTTCCTGGACGGCTGGTGGACCGACGCCGGCACGTTCGATTCGCTGCTCCGCGCCGCGAACCTTGTCGAGAAAACCCGGCGCAGGAGCTGCGAACCGGTGGGGCGCGGCTGATGGCCGTCATCCTCTCATCCCGGCTAGGCGACGCGGCGCCGGCGGGCCTCGCGGGCGACCTGGCGATCCCGGACTGCACGCCGGGCATCGGCGACGTCATCACGTCGATGGATTCACCGAAGCTGATTGCGGGCGTGCGCATAGCGGGCGTGAAGCTGTGGCCCGACGACCGCGGTTATTTCCTCGAGGTGATGCGCTCGGGCCGGGGCCTGACCGAGGGCTTCACAACCGGCGAGCTGCAGGTGTCGGCGGCCCTTAGTTTTCCGGGGACCATCAAGGCGTTCCACTACCACCAACTCCAGAGCGATTGCTGGACCGTGCCGACGGGATTGCTGCAGATCGCGCTGGTGGATTTGCGGCGGCAGTCGCCGGACTACGGGCGCAAGAACACAATGTACATCGGCGTGGTGCGCCCCTGGCAGGTGCTCATACCACCGGGGGTGGCGCACGGCTACAAGGTGATCGGCAACGAGGCAGCGCTGATGGTCTACGCGACGGACCACACCTACAACCCTCTCGACGAAGGCCGTATCCCTTTCAACGAAGGGCAGATAGCCTACGACTGGGAGATCCAGCACAAGTAGCTGCGAGGTGAACCCTTTTTAATGAACGGTTAAGGGCCGTTTCATGTCCCGATGGGAAGATGAGTTCGTAGACGACGAACTCGTCTTAGGGTAAGGAGATAGACCACATGAAGAGATTGCTGCTGGCGTTCGTTGCTCTGTCCGTCTTCACCGGCACGGCCGTGTTTGCTCAGCCGGCCGCCACCGACACGAAGCAGGAACAGCCCAAGGAAAAGAAGAAGAAGAAAAAGGGCGGCAAAAAGAAGACCGAAACCAAGAAGGAAGAAACCAAGAGTTAGTTCGTCCCCATCGAACTGTCTCGACCGCCGCGTGCCGGACACCCACCAGAGGGCGCCGTTCGCGGCGGTTGTGTTTTTGGGGCTGCTTCAGCGGAACCACTCGACGCGGACCCGGCCCTGGTGCTCCCTTTGGGGGAATGCGGTGAGGCGCAGACGGCCATGCGCGGGGTCGAACACCAAGCCGGGGGCTTCGACGAGACGCACGATCGAGTGCCCGCCCTCGGCCGATGCTGCGGTAACAGTGAAAGCGTAGGTCCAGCCGTCCGCTGTTACCAGGCGGACGATTTGGCCCGGGGCAGGGAGGCTGGATGTGCCGAGGGTGAGCGCATCGCGGCCCGCGCCGAGCAGGTCGGCCGTCACGCGGGGCCTCCCGCGTTGCCGGAACGTGCCGCACCTCCACTCGCCATCGCCTAACGCGTACGCGTGCTCCACTTTGGCGCCGCGCATCCTGATCGCGCCGATTTCTCCTCGGAAACTCGCGCTGAAATTCCCCGCCAGCAGGGCGACGGTATTCCGCGCGCCGGCGACAACGAAATCCACAAGATCGCCATCCACAAGTTTGAGCGCCAGCGCCGCGCCCGGCGCATCGATCCTCTGAATGACTCTGGAGTGCGTCTTCGCTCCGTACGGCTCGAGGACCGCGGCGAAGCGGCTGCGGCCATCCGCGGGCCGGTGCCGCAGCATGACAAAGGGACGGCTATGGGAATCCAGCGCCGCTTCGTCTTCTCCGGCGGCTCGTATGGAGGGATTGTCGCCCGCGACCAGCGTGCTGGAAGTTTCGGGGAACAACGTTGCACGCAAGCCGGGAAGATCGCCGTAGGCGGGAAGAAAGCGTACAATCAGCCCGCGGCCCGTTGGCGCTTCCGCCGAACGGAGGTTGTGCAGGAAGCCGTAAGCATAATGCGGGCGCCGAACTTCGTCGGCCTGACCTTCGTGCCGCGTAGGCCGCCAATCGAAGCCCGGCGGAAGCAAGGCCGCCAGCGGAGTCGCCGCGGCGTCCAAGGTGACGCGCGAGGGCCGGTTGGCATCGCCGTGCAGGAAATAGTCATGGGTTTTGCCGCCTTCGACTTCGAACAAATCAACCGCGTATTGGCCTTCGGTGCCCGCGCCGACCACGATCAGAGTACGGCGGTAGACGCTCACTTTGCCGGGGTAAGCACGCTCGCCGCCCGCGCTCACCACCTGCACCAGGGGATCGCCGGCGTCGAAGATGTGCAAACTGCCCTCCGAAGGAGGCCCGGGGCGGCCGGCTTGCTGGTTCTCCTCATCCACCACCACTGTGTTGTGCGACGCCGTGGCCACCGCCCAGGACTTGTATTTCGTATGCGTGTATCCGATATCGGACAACAGCTCCCGCCCGGCAGCAAAAACGATCAGGCTCAGGTTGTCGGCATGCTGGTGGCCGTAGCCACCCGACCACGTGAGATGAAACTGCGCCTGGCGCCCCGCGCGTCCACCTCCCAGGCAGGCGTGACCCAATCCGGGGAGCAGGAAGGGACGCGTTTCCGCCAGCGCGCCTGTTTTGTTGTAGTGCCACGTGTCGTGCACGGGGACCAGACGCCCATCGGGCAACCTGAGCTTGCTCAGGGCTTCCCTGGATCGCGCCAGTATGCCGCCGGCGGCCTGCAATCCGGCCTGCCCGTCCAGTTCCTTCCCCAGACGGTCGAGGCTCTCCTGGATTTGACTGTGATAGGACGGCGCACCCTCCAGCCATGCGCCGTCGCAAAAGAAGCGCGTTTCCAGGAAGGACTGCAGGCGCCGCCGGACTTCCCGCGAGTACTCCGGTTCGCCGATGGCCTTGCCGGCAGCCACTAGAGAGAACCACGCGTGCGGGCTCATGTTGCCGTAAGTTTCGGGATTGGCCAGCACCTGGCGCGCGGCGGCGCGGAACAAATCGTTTTCGATGCGCGAGGCAACGCGGGCGTTCTGCTCCTGCGAGAGGTTCTCGAATACTCCACTGGGGCGTATCGCCTGGTAAGCCTCAATGAGGGTGATGGGGATGTCGTTGTAAGCCCAACGGGTCCATCGCGCGGTGCGGAAGCCGGGACGGAACTGTTCCGGCGGCACATCGCCGTCATAGATGATCTTCTGGTGGAACGGGAAATCGTAGTGATAGCACCAGCGCGGGAATACCTGGGCGAAACGGTCGATGATGAGCGCGGCGCGGCGCGCGTAGTCGCGCTTGCCGGTAGCGGCGTAGAGCCTCGCGAGGTCGAGGGCGCGGCTCTGCATGTATTCGCGCGCGAGGTAGTCAGCGCGGGCGGCGAAGAAGAACCGGTAGCCGGTGGCGTCTTCCCAGTAAGGGTAGCGCTGCGGGTCGCCGTTGGGGCCGCGAACGGTGACGGCCTTGGACATGGGGTATTTCAGGCTCGGATATCGATGACCGCAGTGGCGGCAGCGGACTTCCTTCGGATGCTCGGGCGACCAGGCCAGTTGGCGTTCCTGATGGCCGCCGGTGCAATTCGGGCAGCCGACGTACGACAACCCGGACTGCGCGGGCACCAGCGCGACCAGCGCCTTCTCATCCAACCGCCGCACGAATTCGGTGGATTCGAGAAGCGCGGAGATTTCGGATGGACTCACCCGCCGCGGCGGATCGCCCGCGATTGCGGCCGTAACCGCGAGCGTGGCCACCAGAAGCGGGAGAAACCGGAAACGCATTTCAACATGATAGCGGCCCCGAGCGAACCGCCGCCTTGCAGCCTTGTCCGCTATCGGATCCGATACACGGTTCCAAAGGAGGATTGGAACAGCGGCGTTAGCTCAGGGTTCTCGCGCAACGAGCGGCGGACCGATTGGATTTCGCCTGGATCGTTGGTCCAGCGGCTGGTGTCATCGAGGGTCCAGTAGAAATAGTCGAAGCCGCGGCCGCGGCCGTACGCGGCAATATCCCGATAGGCGGCAACCGTGTCTTTGTGGTCCTCTCCGTACCAGGAGCCCGGCACCATGGGAAAGATGCGACCGCGCCGGCCGGAATACAGATACAGGATTGGGTCATCGTTTGACAGGATCCTCGCGGAGTCCGGCACATTCGTGACAATCCAAGCGTAGGCAGCTCGCATTTCGTACAGCTTAGCCTGGTATTGACGCGCCGACTCGTACAAGTAACGAAAGGACATCAGGCATTGAACTGCCAGCACGCCGACCACGATGGTACTGGCGACGCAGGCCATTCCGATCGCAACACGGCGCTGTGCAGGGTCGCTATGGCGGAATCCGGACCGGAGCATGGCGGCAAGATGTTCGAGTTCGGTCACAAGCCCAAGCAGCAGGAGCGGCAACAAGGGCAGCACAAACCGCTCGTTGGGTTGAAAGTGCCACGCGAGCAACATGGCACTGGTAACAGCGGCAAAGAAGGCGTAGGGCTGGGCGATCCCGCGCCGGAATAAGCGAATGGTGCCGGAAATCATGGCGACGCCGACGGCCTGTGTGAGAATCTTCACGGGCAAGGATCCGAATACTTGCGGAATCGCCAAGCCGCCAAACCCGGCAAGCAGGCCGTCGACGTTTTTCCAGAGCACCAGGTGGAAATTATCCAGGCCGATGGTGAGGAATTCCATCTTCAGATAATCGGTGTAGTAAATGAGCGTCGGATCTTGAGTGGGCAAGAGATGGTGCCGGGACCAGAGCATCCAGCCCGCGACAAACGGAAGCATCCCGATGAGGAACTGCGTGATGTGCCGGTATTGACGCCTCACGCCATACCACGCAGGTATTGCAGCCAAGAACGCAATCCCGGCGGTCCGCGACAAGTAGGCGCAGCCCGCGGCGATGCCGGCCCAAAGGGACGCTTGTGCGCACCTGAAGCGCATCAGGAGAAAGACAACTATCATCCAGCAGATGAAGAATACTTCGGAGAAAGTGTTGGTCCCTACCAGAATCATCCAAGGATTGAGCCCGAGCAGTGCCACCAGGAGCATGGTCTTGCCCTCGGAGATGCCTTCGGAACGATAGTAGATCCAGGACAGGCCCAAGCAGAGGACCAGCAAAAGCCAGTTCATCAGGCGGGCGATCCATAAGTTGTCCGGGAAGTGTGGATTCAACTTCCAGACTAAGGACAGAAATAGGGGATAAAGGACCGGGTATTTAGTTTGTGCCGGACGCTCCGGGAGGCTGGATATCACGAAGCCATCGCCATCAGCAAGAGCCTTGGCGGAGACGAAAAGGAGTCCGTCATCGTGGAATCGCCCAAACTCAGGCATGCCCGGATTCTTCAGCACGTAGCAGGCTGATGGCAGCAGCGCGAGTATGAAGACGATAAAGGCGCGAAGACGCATTTCCCGTTATTACGGCTGACTCCAGGTTTGACTTTACGGCCACGCTCCGCGACCGTAGGTGTGCCCGTTGGGCGTTTTGGCTGGGACTTTCTGGAGGTGGCGTGGCTGGTGAACAAACGTCTCGAACAGTGCTAGGATTGGGGAAGGCGACCCGTGATCGATAGGTATGTGTGTTTTCTCGGCGGTTTCCGCATCGCGCCGAAGCCTATTCGATAGAAGGGAAAGCCACTTACGGTCGGGGCGTAGCGCAGCCTGGTAGCGCACCTGCCTTGGGCGCAGGGGGTCCCGAGTTCAAATCTCGGCGCCCCGACCAATAGAATCAATAGCTTACCCGTTGTTCCTGGCCCACGAGTTCTGGCCTGTCCACATGGATGTCCACACGGAGGGCGAATGGTGACTGCCAGCCGTTCCCGCAGCCCGCCATTCCGATTCACTTTTTTGCGATCCGAGGTCGCGGGCGCAGACGCCTGTAAGCGTGCGTGCGAGGCTGGGCGGTTTGTCTGGAATGAGTTTCATCCCGCCTGCGGTCATAGCTGCTGGGTGATTTCTCACCATCGGATTCAGGCCCCACCCTTGACACCGGGGGTAGGTCGATCCGTTGCAAGGTACGCGACCACGGCGCGTAGGCGTATGTGCGAGTGCCCTGTGTCAGAGAAAAATTTGAAAATCTGGAATGCTGGGTTCTGGCAGGGTTCGGAAGTGACCAGTCCGACAGCGATGTCTCACTCACTACCCGCATTCGTGTGCCGATGCCCGCCCAAATGCTCGTCAAACTCTTGGACGATCAAGAGAAAAGTTCCATTGCTATCCGCCTCAGTGATCTTACGCTCGACGGAACTTGTCAATGACTTTGAGACACCTGCCCGCATAAATTAGTGTTGCTCC
>CAYLLB010000104.1:0-6356 GCA_964384215.1 uncultured Solibacteraceae bacterium
GTGTTTGCTCCCATGATGTTCTTCCCGGGCTCGACCGGCATCATCTACCGCCAGTTCTCCGTCACCGTCATCGCATCCATGCTCTTGTCGGTGTTGGTAGCGCTGATCCTGACGCCGGTGCTTTGCGCCTCCCTTCTCCGGCCCGTGGCGAGAGGGCACGAGGCTGCGGAAGCTGGAATCCGCCTTTTGAGGCCGTTTTTCCTCGGCTTCGACCGCTTGTTCTACGCCCTGCGGGGCAGGTATCAGTCCTTCGTCGGACATATTATCAGAGTAAAAGTCCCCTATCTCGTTGTTTTTGTTCTGATCGTCGCCGGCATGGTCCTGCTGTTCCGGCGAATGCCGACAGCCTACCTGCCGGACGAAGACCAGGGAGTCTTGCTAGCGATGGTGCAACTACCGGCCGGATCAACGCGCGAACAGACAGAAGCCGTTATGGAAAAAGTACAGCGCCATTTTCTAGAGGATCAGAAAGAGGCTGTGGGCTCGTGCATGACCGTCGCCGGGATGAGCCTGTCCGGTCGAGGTCAAAACCAGGGCATGGCCTTTATCATGCTGAGAGACTGGGAGCTGCGGGACAGACCGGACCTCCGCGTTAAGGCGGTTGCAGGAAAGGCCATGGAGGCATTGTCTGGCCTGCGGTCCGCCGTCGTGTTCGCTTTCCCACCGCCGGCTGTCGTGGAGCTGGGTACTTCGACGGGATTCGACTTCATGCTTCCAATGGATACCAGCGCCCTTCGGCCGTTCGCCGCCTAGCGGCCCAGGACCCGCGGCTAGTTCGCGTGCGCCCAAACGGCCTGGACGACGTGCCCGAATACCGGGTCGACATAGATTGGGAGAAGGCTGGCGCTTTGGGAGTCCCCATTACCGCCGTCCACAACACAATCTCCGCAGCGTTCGGCAGCGCCTACGTGAACGATTTTATCCAAGGTGGAAGGGTCAAGCGGGTATACGTCCAATCGGACGCCCCTTACCGAATGCTTCCGAGCGACTTCGACCGGTTCTACGTCCGTAACCACGGCAACCAGATGACGCCCGTCTCCGCTCTGGCTTCCGGGCGATGGGTGTATGCCTCCCCGCGTCTGGAGAGATACAACAGCTTTCCCGCGCTGAACTTCTTGGGAGAACCAGCTCCTGGCAGGAGTTCCGGCGAAGCGATGCAAGCCATGGAGGAGATCGTTACGAAACTCCCCAGCGGGATCGGCTACGAATGGACTGGACTCTCGTACCAGGAACGAATGGCCCAGGCGCAGACCGGGCTGCTGTACTCTTTTTCCATCCTCGTCATTTTTCTCGTGCTGGCCGCGCTCTATGAGAGTTGGACGATTCCGATCTCTGTTCTCCTCGCTCTGCCGTTGGGGGTGATCGGCGGCGTGCTGGCTTCTTCTTTGCGAAGTCTGCCCAATGATGTCTATTTCCAAATCGGTTTGCTCACTGTGTTGGGATTGACCACTAAGAACGCCATCCTGATTGTGCAGTTCGCCAAGCTCCGCCTCGAGCAGGGAGAAAGGCTGATCCCGGCCACGCTCGAAGCAGCCAAGCTCCGGCTCCGTCCCATTGTGATGACGTCACTGGCGTTCGGTTTCGGGGTGCTGCCCCTGGCAATCGCCACCGGGGCCGGCGCGGGCGCCCAACAAGCCATCGGCACCAGTGTCTTAGGCGGGATGATCACCGCCACTTTCTTGGCGATTTTCTTCATCCCTCTGTTCTTCGTGATGGTTATGCAACTGTTCGCCGCCAACAGAGGCCGGGGCGGCGCGGAATTCGCAACGGACGCTTCGAATCAGGCGGAGGGGATGTAGCATGCGCCAGAGACTGCTTCTTATGGCAATGACCGTCTGCCTTTGCGGGTGCGTGCGCCCGCGCACCTATCAGAGGCCGGCGCCGCCGATTCCTGAAGCTTGGGCGAGTCCGGCGGCCGCGCCAACCGATGAGCCCGGCGCACCCGAAGCTGCGAGCCTCAACTGGCGGAAATTCTTCGACGACCGCAAACTCAGAGCCGTGATCGAGCTGGCGCTCGCGAATAACCGCCATCTGCGGATCGCGGCCCTCAACGTCGAGCGGGTTCAGGCCATGTATCGCATCCAACGCGCCGAGCAGTTTCCTGCGGTCAACGCCTCTGGTGCCGGCGAACTCTACCGGCTGCCAGAGAGCATGACCGTGGCAGGCTTGACCGTCCCACAGGCGGTGACAGTGGAGCAATATACGGTCAATCCGCTTGCGGCATCCTGGGAGCTTGACCTGTTTGGGCGAGTCCGTAGCCTGAAAACCTCGGCGCTCGAGAGATTTCTGGCGACAGAGCAGGCTCGCAGGGCGGCGCAGACCGCCCTTGTGGCCGCTGTCGCCGACAGCTATCTCGCACTGGCCGCCGATCGTGACAAACTGCGGCTGGCCCAAGCGACGTTCGATGCTCAACAAGCCACCTACGAACTCATCCGGCGCACGCGTGAAATGGGCATGGCTTCCGACTTGGATCTTCGTCAGGCGGAGAGCCAGGTGGAGGCGGCGCGGGCGGATATCGCTCGTTATACCGCCCAGGTGGCGCTGGACGAGAATGCACTGAACCTTCTCGTGGGTGCGCCTGTCCCGGTCGGCCTGCTCCCCGGAGAGCTTGGTCCGCACAGCGCGCTGAAAGATATCGCCGCAGGATTGCCCTCGGAAGTGCTGCTCCGCCGTCCCGACATTCTCGCTGCGGAACACCAGTTGAAGGCTGCCTATGCCAACATCGGCGCGGCCCGCGCAGCCTTCTTCCCGCGCTTTGCTCTCACGACCGGTGCCGGTCTAATGAGCAGCGACCTGTCGGACCTGTTCCGATACGGCGCCAGGACATGGAACTTCGCCCCTCAGGTGAGCATCCCCATTTTTGACGCTGGCGCGCGCAAGGCCGCCCTCAAAGCGGCCCAGGTGGACCGGGACCTCGCCGTGGCGGAATATGAAAAAGCCATTCAAACGGCCTTCCGGGAGGTGAGCGACGCTCTGAGCCTGCGGTCCAAGCTGCTGGAGCAGCAGCATGCGCAGGAGGCTCCGGTGCGCAGCCTTGAGGACGCGTATCGTCTCGCCGAGGCTCGCTACAAGGCCGGAATCGACAGCTACCTCAATGTGCTGATCGCGCAACGCTCTCTATATGCGGCCCGACAGGCACTGGTCACGATCCGTTTGTCCCGCCTGAGCAACCTGGTGGCGTTGTACAAGGTACTGGGCGGGGGATCATAGACCCGACCCCGCAACTGGCACGACCTGACTGCTTGGCCGACACCTTCTTCCATAGATGTGAGTGCATGAGATCGTCGAACTTTCGAACTTTCGTTATGCGCTTTCGAACGAGTCAGCCAAAAGCACGGCTGCCAGCAGTGGCTCCAGCCAACAGCGGTCGGCTGCCGCGCCATACGAGTTCCACGCCTCGACTGCGGCTCTAATTCTCGCGATCTCTGGTTCCGTGAATTCGAACTCCTTTGCCGGGATCGAGAGCGCCGGGTTCCAGATCACGCGCCCCTGGCCGGCGACGATCTCTCGCTTCAGTTCGATGGCCTTCTCCTCGTCGGCACTGAGTGCGAGCCGGTCCTGGATGGCCCAGATCGCGCGAATCGAACCCACGTCTGCCCGCTGCGCGCCCAGGAGCGCGTGCAGGTTCAGACGCTGGGTGTGGTCGAGCATCAGTTTCATTTCTTCGTCCTTTACGGGTTGGAGTAGAGCAGAATGTAGCCTGCCGTCACTCCGGCGGGATTCTTGACCTTGATCACGCCAGACCATCCGGAGGGGTTCGACGCGCCCATCAGTTCGGCGAAGCGGTAGCCGTTGCCGGTACCGCCGGCGATGACGAGCTCGCCGCAGGACGTGACTTGCAAGAGCGTGTGGTCGGCGAGGTTCGATCCGGGCCCCGCGACGCGGAACGGCGACTCTGCGCTGTCCTTCGCCGCGACCAGCAGCGGGCCGCATGCAACTCCGGCCGCAACCGGTGCGGCCTGGTAGCCCCATGTGCGGGCGTACCCTTTCTTCGGGTCGTTGCCTTGCTGGAGGCACGCGCCCCAAAGCAGGATCGAGCCGCTGGTCCAGTCGTCGCCATTGCCGTCGAACTGGCGCACGACTATCCACAAGCCGGTCTGGCCTGCGGCCAGCGTCCCGGCGATCTTGAAGCGCTGCCAGGATGTAGTGAGCGTGATTTGCGTCGGCCCGGCAAGGTACGCGGCGTAGGCGTTGTCCACGATGGCGATCGACACCTTGCGGGTTCCGGACGCGACGCGAGCCCAGATGTAGAACGTGTACTGGCCACCAGAGACGAGGCCTGCGATCTGCTGCTGGATGATGGGCGTGGCGGTGACGGCAGTGACTCGGTCACCCGTCATGTTGCCGTCGGGCGCGCTGGCTGCGTTCGCGGTCACCGAGCACGAGCCGCCGTTCTTGTCCCAGGTCGCCACCGAGAAGTCCTCGGAGTACTTCGCCATGTTCTCGAACGCGCCACCCACGGTCCCGTAGGCGCCGCACTCGACGGACTGGAAATGCGAGTCGAGGTACGCCCAGAGGTTGTTGGCGGCGGCATAGGCGAAGCTGGCTCCGCCCGATGCATCTCGTAGCACTACCGTGCTCGCGGTTGCGTTTGGCGTGGCGTCTTCGATCTGCGCTGACGTGTGCGAATGCGAGGGGAGGTCGCTGGCTTCGAGCGCTGAAACAGTAACGGCCGCCCCTGCGCTCGTCTGCCTCAGAAACCCCGGGCCGCTCGCCGAAAGGTCCGCGCCCGTGCCGCCGCGCGCCAGTTCCAGCGCGCCGGAGACGATGTCCGATGCGACGTGCGTATGGCTTGCGTCAGCCTTCGCCGCGGATGAGCCGTCCACTAGCACGCAGTCGCCGGCGTTGCCAAGCGCGGCGTCGATCGCTCCCGAGGAGTTGATGACGGCTGCGCGGGAAGGCGCGAAGCCGGGTCCTTTGAGAGGCCGCGCGGCCAGGTCGGTCACGAGCCCCGCCACGTCGGATTCGGCGTGGCTGTGGCTGCCGAGAGACAGCACGCCGGCCGTGAGCGAGAGGCCGGAGCCGATGCTCAACTCGGCGAGCGTGTCCTGGGCCGGTGCATAAAGCAGCTTGTTCGCGGCAATGGTCGTCAGGCCGGTGCCGCCGCGCGGCACGCCGAAGGCGCCGCTCACGATGTCGCTGGCAACGTGCTGGTGCGCCGGCAGGTCCGAACCCGAAAGCGGTGCGCCGGCCGTGACGCGGCCCTTGGCATCCACGGTCACTTTGGAATACGTTCCGGGCGTCGCGCCGGAATTCGCGAGCGAGATTACGCCGGCGTTCACAGCGATCCCGCCGACCGGATCGATCTGCACGATGCCCTTGGAAATGGTGGTGGCATCCGGGTAAGAGAACGCGCCGAAGGTCTGGCCGGGTGCGAAGTCGATGATCGCATCGGCCACGAGGTGATCGTTTGCACCCAGAGCAATGCCGAGGTCGCCGGATCCGTCGGCCTTGCGCCACTTGATCGCGCCGGCGTTCGGCAGGCGCACCAGGCCGGTTGCAGCTTTCGCGCCCGAGCCGAACTCCGCTCCATCGACGAACGTCTTCACGCCGGTGATCGTGACCGCGCCGTCGCGCCGCACGTAGTTTCGCGCGGCCACAGTCCCAAGCTCGTTTTCGATTGCGAGCACGGCCGATTGAAGCGCCGTAATGAACGCCGAGACCATGTTGGCCTTCACCGCCACGCCCTGCGCGTGCTGAGCCGCCGTGGTGCCGAAAGCCCCGCGCTGGCAGCCGGTGAACTGCATGGCGGTCTTCGAGGTGTAGACGATCAGCTCGTCGTCGATCGAGAGAATCCCGGAGCAGGCTGCGAAGCCGTCCGTCGAAGCCACGCTGATGGTCGTATCGCCCGCGAGGATCTGCTGCGTGGCCGTGGTTTCGAGTGGGCGCGTCGAGAAGGCGTCCACGGGCGCATAGAGCGTCGCAGCGCTGTCGATGGAATTCGGATAACTGCTACTCATTGAGCCTCCTCGTGTTCGCGCGGAAGCGGTTCAGGGCGCCGCCCGCCGCGGCCGCAACGGGCCTGGCAACAACGGGCGGCAGCGCTCGCGCCGCGCGCGGCTTGTGGTAGGAGACCGCCGTCGCAACAGCCTGGCTCGCCACCTCGAGCGGGACCGGGCGCGAGTTCAGGCAGAACTGGTCGAAGGCCCAGAAGCAGAACGAGTACAGGCCCTCACTGCGCCACATGCCGTACGCCTGCGCCATCGGCGGATCCGGCGGACCGTAGATGCCGGCCAGATACATGCATTCCTCGGGCGGCCTGCCGAGCGTGCGCGGGAACTCCATCGTCTGCCGCATCCGGACGGCGTTCTTCTGCCAGACGTCGTAATCGAAGCCCTCCGCGCGGAAGTACTTCA
>CAYLLB010000105.1:0-6243 GCA_964384215.1 uncultured Solibacteraceae bacterium
CGAGTTTATTCTGCTCCTCAAACCGTTTCCGGTTGCAGCCGAGGGGTTTTTTGTTAATGGCAGTACTTTTATAACGGCATCATAAGCTAGGCTCCTTGCAAAGCTCGCCCCGGATCCTATGCTTCGGCTGACGCCTGGCGTTCGTGGTGCAGGACTTATTGGACGCGGGCCTCACCAGGGACGGAACAGCAGTGCGGGTGTTCAGACACCAGGCTGGCCGCCGCAGGATCCAAGCCCAACTCGGGCGGACCGCATCAGGGAGAGGGAACCAAGTGCCTCATCCCCCTCTCCGGGTGCGGTCTTTTCTTTTCAGGGCTTACCAGCAGAGCGTGCCCGTGCGGGGTGTTTCCTCGGGATTCGGCAGGTACAGCGTCTTGCAGCGCTCGCAGCGGTAAATCTCGGCGTCGGCTCCGTAAAGCCGGCTCACCTCTTCGCCGAAGAAATACCACCGCTTCAGGTGCCCTGCGCAGAGCTTTCCCTTTCCATCCTTCTCGTTGCAGGCGCGCATGCGCACGAGGCGCTGCTTCACCTTCGTGCCGTCGCTCAAAGTGGCGACGACATCGTTTCGCGCGGCGGGTGCAACAGGCGTGGCTTCAACAGGATCGGGCATGGGTGTGCTTCTTCGAGGTCCTAGAAACCGAGTATACAACAGGCGCAAACTAACGAGCCCGCTCACCTGCGGTAGGATCGACAGGAGTTGGCCAAGTATGAAAAGACGCACATTCATTTCGCTGCCCGCGCTTTCGGCCGCGGCTTCCGAAGGGTGGAGTTGGGAGCGCTGGCGTGAGATCAGCGGCGAGAGCCGACCCGTGGTTTCCTCGGATCAGACGGGACGCCCCGATTTGAGCGACCTGCTTCAGCGCGAAGGCCGCAAGATCACCTCGCCCGCCGAGTGGCCGGCGCAAAGGTCGGCGATCGCCCGCCTCGTCGAAGTCTTCCTGGGCAGGCCGCCCGCCGCGCGCCCGCCCCTCGAGGCCAGGGTGACAGCGGAAACGCCCTGTGACGGCTACACGCGCCGTACGTTCACCTTTCAAACTGAACCGGGCGAATTCGTGCGGGCTTTCCTGCTGGTGCCGGACAAACTGCGCGGCCGCGTCCCGGCCATCGTCTGTCCCCACCAGACCGTGCAGGAAGGCAAGAAGGAACCCGCCGGGCTGGCCGGCAATCCACGCCTCCATACAGCGCATCGCCTGGCGCAGCGCGGCTACGTCACGCTCACTTACGATGCGGCCTGCTTCGGCGAGCGGCACGATCCGGCTACCAACCACTACGGCGACGCTATCCCGTTCTACCGGCGGCATCCGCACTGGTCCATGATGGGAAAGATGGCGTGGGACTTGAGCCGCGCCGTCGATTACCTGCAGTCGCTCGACTTCGTTTCGGCCGGCCGCATCGCTTCCATCGGCCACTCGCACGGCGGCTACACCACGCTGTTCGCGATGGCGCTCGACGAGCGCATCCGCGCGGGGGTGTCGAGCTGCGGTTTCGACACGTTCCGCTACGACGGCAACCCCTACCGCTGGTCGCACGCCACGGCACTCGTGCCGCGCCTCGGCTTTTACATCACCAGCCCGTACATCCGCCCGCGTTTTTACGCCGGCGTTCCGGACTCCGAAACGATCCAGATCCCGTTCGACATGCATCATGTGCTGGCGCTCATCGCGCCGCGCCCGCTTTTCATCTCCACCTCCGACGAGGACTCCATCTTCCCCAACGGCGGATGGAGCGCCCGGCAGGCACTGGCGCGCCTTGGGCCGCTCTATGCGATGCTGGAATCTGAAAGCCGCCTGGCGAGCTACTTCTTCCGCGGAGGTCATGGATTCCCGCCGGAGGCCGAAAGGCTCGCCTTCGATTGGCTGGACCGCTGGCTGAAAGGTTGAAATTCCGCATGAGTGAACAATTGCGTGTAAGCCGCCGTGCCTTCTTTGGCACAGCGGCGGCCACGGCTGCGCCGCTTGCTTCCGCGCCGCATCCGGCCAAGGTGATCAATGCGCACGATCACTTGCATCATCATGGCGTCAAGAATTGGGAGGAACTCGACCGCCTCGTCATTGAGGCTGCCGACAAGCTCGGGGTGGAGCAGATCTGCTGCTCGATCCTGCCGCTGGAGCGCCCCACGACGATGGAGAACGCCCGGCTGTGCAACCAGTGGCTGCTCGATGCCATGCGCCGGTACCCGGGTCGTATTCTCGGCTATGTGTTCGTAAATCCCGGTTACCAGAAGGAAGCACTCGAAGAGGTGCGCCGCTACGTAGACGGGCATGGTTTCATCGGCGTCAAGCTTTACAACGACTACCGGATCGACGAGCCCGTGCTCGAGCCCCTGCTCCAACTTGCCGGACAAATGCGAATCCCCATCCTGGAGCACGCCGGGCACTCACACCGGTTCAATCCGGAGCAGCCGCGCATCAGCGACGGCGGCCACATCGCCGAAGCCGCGCGCAAGTTCCCGGAAACCATGCTGATCTGCGCGCACATCTGCGGAGGAGGCGATTGGGAATGGACCGCCAAGGCGCTGCGCAACGCGCCCTCGGTCTACCTGGACACCAGCGGCAGCGTTATTGACGAAGGTACGGTGGAATTCGCCGTGCGGATGTTGGGCGCGGACCGCATCCTGTTCGCGTGCGACATGTCCTGGACCGCCGGCATCGGCCATATACGCGGTGCGGAACTCAGCGATGAGGACCGCCGCAAGATCCTTGGCGGCAATATGCAGCGCATCCTGAGCAGGAGGGCACGCGCGTGATCGACGTCAACGCTTATCTCGGACATTTTGCTTTCCGCCAGTTGCGCTACAACACCGCGGATAAGTTGCTTGCGCTCATGGACCGCAAGAAGATCGAACGCGCCGTGGTGTCGAGCGCGGCCGCAATCACATACCGCAACACGCAGGCGGGCAACGAAGAGGTCGCCGCCGAGATCAGGAACCATCGAGATCGCCTGATCGGCGCTGCCGTGCTCAATCCCGTCTACGCCGGCTGGCGCGACGACCTGAAGATCTGCCACGAAGAATTCGGCATGAAGGCGCTACGCCTGTATCCGCGCTGGCACAATTACAAGCTGACCAGCCGCCCCGCGATCGAGCTGGCGAACGCCGCCGCCGAGCGCGGCATGGCCGTCACGATCCCCATTCGCGCCGAGGATCCCCGCCAGCAGAGCTGGCTCGTGGACATTCCCAACGTGGACTACAACGAGATTGCCGGCCTCATCCGGGCCGTGCCGCGCGCGCATTTCATCCTGTTGAGCGGCAACGGGTTCTTGGGCTCGGTGCTCGGACGCAAGGACAGTGGGCTCGGCTCGAACTATTCGATCGAGATCTGCCGGCTCTCCGCTCTGGTTGAAAACGAACTGGGCGCGCTGATCCGGAACCTCGGCGAGGACCGCATTGTCTTCGGCACCGGCATGCCGTTCCACTATCCAGATCCTGCCATCGTAAAGATGGAAGTGCTGGATGCGAGCGCCGCGACGAAGGAGAAGATCCGCCGCGGCAACGCTGCCCGCATCTTCAATTTGCCAGGCGCCTAAAGACGAACTCGCGCGACGTACGGACGCCGGTCTCTTTCTGAACCATCACCCGGTTCTTCCCGAGTGACGGCGTCACGGCGAGGGGATTCTCGACATCGGCCAGGATCAGGACGTCGCGCCGTCCGTCGGCCAGCGTCACCTCCACCGCCACGTTCGCATCGCCGTAAGCCGCTCCCTGCTCGGTTTCGAGCTTCAGCCGGCGGATGCTGCGTATGCGGGACTGCTTGCCGCAAGGCTCCAGCAGCGCAACGAACGTCGATGCCAGCGGCGCATCCTTGGACTGCCGGCGCGTGACCAAGGTCGGGATCCAAAACTGCTCGGTGGATGTGGCGTTGCGGACCGTCCAGGTTTCGGCCGTATAGGCATCGGCGCCCGTCGTCAGGTCGGTATACCGCAGGTGCACCTCGGCACCGGGCGCCAGGTATTTGTAGCGGTCTTCGATCTTGAAATCCCCCGTCCATCCGGACGGCGCGTCGCGGTGTACGCGGAAGTTGCGCATCAGCGTCTTGTGCCCATAATCGGTTGCGGGCTCCAGGCGTAAGCCGCCGGTGGTCAGTTGGGAGAAGTTGCTCCGGGTGAACTTGGCATGATCGTTGCCGCCCACCACGCGGAACACATCGAGAACATAGAAATCATCGTCCGAGATGTCCACCATCACCGCCGTACGCTCATACTGACGCAGGTTGTACTGCACAGGAGAAGAAGCCCGCATCACACGGTAATTCTTCCCCTCGAGCCAAAGTGTGGTCTTCCCGTCGCCACCCAACTGGTCCTTGCCATCCACCACCACGGTGTTGTGCGCCGCGGTCATGAGGTGCCAGCGCGCCTGCGGTGTGTGCCAGTCGCCGAACTGCACGGCCGGATAGCCGAACTCCGGCAGAAGGTCCAACCCTTTGGCTACCAGGCCCAGGTTCATCGCGTCGCGGTGTATGTGGCCTTTGATGCCGAAGCTCGGGACCGAGTCGTAATCCATCCACACGGCACTTGATTCTGCCGGGTCGCTGGAACGCAAAATCGCCAGGTGCCACTGCTTCTTGTCGACATTGCCGATTCGTGGCAGAGCCTCATGGCGCGCCGTCGCACTCCGCACATCACGCGCCAGTTGGCCGGGATCTTCGGCGTAGAGATCGTAGGGCATCCCGTCGAGTTTGCCTCCGTTCGCCCGCAGCATCAGTTGCATGTACAACCGGTCGCCCGTGGCCCGGTACAGACGCCAGAAAAACGAGTACATGCTGGTGGCCGGATCGGTCTCGTACTTGTTGTAGGTGTCCCCCTTGTGGAAGTCCGCGGCCATGTAGTCCGTCGTGCGGATCGCGAAGGCGCCACAGTCGCCCGAATAGGGGTAGTACTGGAAGCCTATCCAGGTGTCGTAGTGGAAACGGTAGGTCTCGCGCAGCTTGGGATGCCGCTTCAGCAGATCGGGCAGGAAGGCCGGATCGCTTCGCGACCACTGCTCGAGAAGTTGCCCGAGATAGCGCGGCGCGATGGTGGCGTAACCCGTCAGGCCTTTTTCGCCCGTCAGCCCATCCACCATCGTGCTGCGATCCACGATCGTGCCGATATCCTTCAGGACTTCCTCCCGGTTGGCCGGCCAGTCGAGCACGGTCTTGGCCAGCGCCAAGGCGCCGTCGGTACCCGGGTAGTTCGTCCGGATCTTTTCGGGGTGCGCCAGCACATGGCGCAGGATGCGGTCCTCGATGTTACGCTGGATGTCGGCGAACGTGGCCTTGGAATTGTCCAGGCGGTATCGACGTGCCTGTGATGAAAGAAAACGCACGAGTTCCTGATCTTCGCGGGCGGCTTCGAACACCTGATCATACGCGATCATCAGCTTGCGGACGTTGTAAGCCGAGTCGATCGAGTAGGTGACGTAGCCCGCCGTGCCGCCCCCGTAACGGTACCGCTCGTAAACCAAGCCCTGACTTGCATAGTCAAACGTGGGCCACACGTCAGCCACCCGGTCCAGCATGACCGCCGCCTTGTGAGCATACTGTTTCTCACCCGTGATGCTGTAAGCAGCCGCCAGATTCGCGATGCCGTTCAGCACCAGGTCCTCGAACTGGCCGTATTTGAGATAGGTCCCGATGAAGTACCAATGGTGCTGGCCGTCGTAGTATCCGGTCCCATCGTCCACCCCAAAGCGGCGGAGCGGATCGGACGGCAAGGGGTGCTCGAGGTTGCAGAGCAGACTACGGTCGGCCCGGTCCGGCTGGAAGATGCCGTGCTCGTCCAGTCCACTGCGGTAGAACTTGTGAAAGTCGTTCTTCGGGAACAGTTCCCGGCAGTGAGGGCACCGCACTTTCCACGGATGCCGGACCGCATCGATCTTCCAGTCGTACATCGGCACGGGCTTGCGGCACGCCGGACAGTAACCGCTCGACCAGACATGGTGCGATCGCAGCAGCGTCGCGCCGAACATCATGTCCCAAAGCTGCTCGTCGGACATCTTCGCCCAGTAGTCCGCGCGGTTCAGGATAGCCGTCCTCAGCTTGGCCGCCCAGGGGTACTTGGCGGCATTAACCCGAGCCCGTTCAGTGAGGTGGAGCGGGTAGAGCGCGCTGGCTTGTTTGGCAGCCTGGATGCTTAGCGCGGATGCCGCCAACAGCAAGGTGAGCCTCAAATATGAGGGTAGTACTGCTCTAGTGCGTCTGACTTTCATTTTTAGTGTCGGTAGCACGTCAAGATGTCCGGTCTAACTAGCAAGTGAATTGTCCGGTA
>CAYLLB010000106.1:0-6098 GCA_964384215.1 uncultured Solibacteraceae bacterium
TGGACCCCGGGAACCAGGTCGCGGAAAGCGACGAGGGCAACAACCTGGCGGGGCCGCTGGCCCAGCAGGGCGAGAACCCGGCGCCCCCGGGGAGCCGGTGCGTGAAGATGGGGGGCGCCCAGGATCGGCTCCTTCAGCGCGCCGCACCCGCCCTGCGCCCCGCCCCTCCCCTTCAACCGCATGTACGATCCGGACCGCATGCCGAGCCCCGTGCGCGGTGCGCTCCCGACCGATCACATGGACGAGCAGATTCCCTGGATGAATTACGCCATCTGGGCTGAGGACGTCAACGATTCGCACGCCCGCGTCCTCAAGGCACGCTATTACGGCGAGATCAGCTACATCGACGATTGCATCGGCCGCATTCTGGACGCCGTCGAGGCCCGCGGCGACGCGGAGAACACCCTCATCTGCTTCTTCGCCGACCATGGTGATCATCTCGGCGACCATCACGCCTGGCAGAAGGAGAGCTACTTCGAGGCCTCCTGCCACATCCCATTTCTGGTGAGCTGGCCCGCGCGCCTGCCTGCCGGCAAGCGCCGCGGCGAACTGGCGTCGCTCACCGACCTGTTCGGCCTTGCGACTAGCGCCGCCGGCAAGCGGCAATTCCGAGAGGGGGCCGATCTCCTCGGCTTGCTCGACGGCCGTGCGCCGGCGCGTACGCAGTTTCTCGGCTACTATGCGCGGCCGGGTTCCCCGCAGTTCAAGATCATGGTGCGCCGCGACCGGTACAAGTACATTTACATGGCGAACGGTGGGCGCGAGCAGTTGTTCGACCTTGGCGAAGACCCGAACGAGCTTTCGAACCTTGCCGCGAAGCGTTCTGCCCTCCTAAGCGAACTGCGCTCGCTGGCGACGAAGGCGTGTGATCGTACGGGACTTCGGGAAGCACTCGATGCGAATGGCCTGCGCGCATTCCCCTTCGCCGCGCGCCGCCTGCAAAGGGTCTATCAGTTCGACCGTTCGCGCGGCGTGACCGGTTTTCCCAAACGCCCGCAGGATGTCGTGAAAGGAAACCCATAATGCGCACCTTCATCTGGATTACGCTGTTGTCGGCCGGCTGTTTTGCCGCGGAGAAGGTCGACTTCAGTTACGCCTTCGCCCCGCCGCATCGCATCGCGGTGGGCAGTCCTTCGGCTAGCGAAAAGACACTGCTCGATCTCGAGCCAGGCACCCTTACGGCGGGCTGGACCTACGATGATTTGCGCCGTCTGCCTCTGGGTATCCTGAAGCCGCCGCGGACCGAGTGGCACATCCGTTTGCGTCCGCTTCTCGATGGGCAGGTCTTCGCCTCCAGCAAGTGGCAGCGCGGTGAGCGCTTCCTGCCCATGCTCGACAATCTTTACGAGCAGCAGGCCGCCACTGTCCGCCTGGAAGTGATCGGCGGCGCGAAGGCTGTCATCATCCGGGTCACTGTGCGCAACGCGGACGCGCGCCCGCACAAGGTGGCTGTCGAATGCGAAGTGCGAAGCGGTTGGGTGGCGCACAATCCGTCCTGGATCGAACCGGGCGTCGACCCCGATGCACTGCTCGCCTGCCAGGGCGATCGCGCCGACCGCGTGCTCATGTTCAGCGTGGGTGCCGAATCCTATCCGACGGAGCGAATGAAGATTGCGCCCACGTGGACGCTCGGAGCCGGAGAATCGCGTACTGGTTGGATCGTGCGCCCCTATGAGGCCTATCAGGAGGACCTCGCTGCGTGGCGCCATCGCAGTTGGCCGGGCGAGTTCGCCGCCGCTATCAAGCAGTGGAGTGATTTGCTGGGGCGCGCCGCGCGCATCGACCTGCCCGACGTGGGCGTTCGCGACGCTTATTACGCCGGACTCAGCGACCTGTTCATCATGCGCGAGCCGCTGGCAAATGGTTACGTGGGCGGCATCCCCGGCACCGAAGGATATCGTTCCCTGGGCGCATTCGAAGGAGCGCTTGCCGCTACCGCCCTCGACCAGGCCGGCTTCCACACTGAGGCCGCCGACGGGTTGCGCGTACACATCGATATGCAGGAACCGGACGGCAACTGGGCCGACCCGAAAGGTTGGGGCCATCACATGTGGGGCCTCTCCGGGATGAAAGCCTGGACCTCGATGGAGCACTACCGGCTGACGGGAGACCGCGCGTACCTGGAAGCCCTCTATCCTCACATGCGCGCCAGTTCCCGCTGGCAGGAACTACAGCGCCGCAAGACGCGTGTACTCGTGAGCGGTGCGCGCACGCCCGAGTACGGCCTGATGCCGCGCGGCATGGGCGACGGAGGCTTGATGCACGGCGACGACTATTTCGGAGTCTTCTACACGCACAACATCCTTGCCGTCTTCGCCGACAGGCTGTCGTTCGAAGCGGCTACCATATTGGGCCGGAATGAGGACGTCGCCGAGTTGCGGCGGATTTACGAAACCGGGCTCGCCGACTTGCGCGCCTCGCTCGAAGCGGGCGCCGTCGAGGAGAACGGGTTCCGCTGGATCCCCGGCTCGCCGCGCGACACTGCGGGCAGCCGCTGGGGCGGGCTCTACGCGCTGTTCCCAACGGGGCTGCTACCCGCCGATCATCCGCTCATCACCGGGACGATCCGCAAACTGGAGCAATCCGTCAGCGCCGGCGGGCAACCCATCAACACCGGCTGGATGCGCGATGGAGCCTGGGTTGCCATCACGCTTGACAACCTGGCGGAAGCGCTCCTGGTGCGCGGCGAAGCCGACCGTGCGGCCGCCTATCTCTACTCGACCCTGAACCACGGTACGCCACTCTACAGTTGGTGCGAGGAACGCGGCCAGGAAGCCGGCACGAAGAAGACCAGCGGCGACCGGCAGCACCTGTGGACCCCGCTTGCCGTCGTGCGCTACGTCCGCGACGCCTTGGTGTTTGAGCAGGGTGACACGCTCCACCTGGCCGCCGGCACCGCCAGAAGTTGGCTCGAGCAAGGCAAGACCGTGAGCATCACCGGGGCGCCCACGCACTTCGGCAACGTAACGTACAGGATCACCTCCGATATCCAGAAGGGCGTAGTAAGAGCCGAAGTCACGCCTCCTGCGCGAAAGACCCCAAAAGCCATCATCCTGCACCTCCGCCACCCCGACCGGGCGGCGCTGAAGAGCGTCAAGGTGAACGGAAAGTCCTGGACCGATTTCGACCCGAAACAGGAGATCGTGCGGCTGCCAGGTTGGACGACGGTGACGTACGCCGAGGGCCAATTCCAGCGTGGTTTTTGAATAATGCCTTTCTCGCCTAAGCATGATGGTCATGGGAAGTATATCAGGATCGGTCCAAAATCAGACTTTTCTAATTATAAGAAAATAAATTAGTTATGAGGTTCGATCGGCCGTGGCGGTGGGCCTGCGATGCGCTTGAATGTAATTTCCATTTGTTTTACGATCTTTGCATGATACATTTAATTAACAAGGCATGGATCCTACTCGCATTTCCCGGCTTGCTTCTTGCGCAGTTCGAGCCTCAAAGTGCGTATGTACACCCTTATTTCCCGCATTTGGCCGACGGCGGCGATTCGGCCCAAAGTTGGCAGACCTCTCTCATTTTTCATAATCCCAACCCGCTTGGGCGTGCTAGCACTTGCATCGTAAACTTCTACGGCGATGATGGGTCGCCTTTGCGTCTGGACTTTGGCAGCGGCCCATCAGAGCGCTTAGTCTTTACTATCCCCAGTCAAGGTAGGCAGAGTTTTCGAAGCAGGGCGACCTCCCCGTCGATTGTCACGGGCTCGGCGGTTGCGAATTGCAGCCTGCCGGTTCAAGCCACAGTGCTATTCCGAGCAATACAAAACGGCGTTCCTCAAATCGAGATTTCGGCACCTGGCGCCACGGCATCTGCAGCGTACCGGTCAGCGGCAAACTCGAAGTTAGGTGTAGCTGTGGCGAATACCTTCTCCTCCGCGGCGCTCCACGTGACTCTATATGCATACGACTCAAAAGGCGTACTGGTCGGCGAGAAAGCAGTAGATGTGGCGCCTCACGGCCACAGATCATTCAACTTGTCAGATCTCATGACCTCATTACCCAGTTCATTTGAGGGCACGCTCCTCATCAGTAGTGGCGACTCGACAACTGTGTTTGGCGCCTGGACTCTGAATGTAGAAGACGGTCTACTATCCACGCTTCCGGATGGCAGCTTGGCGTGGCCAATCTCGCATCATGACAGAATCTTGCAAGCTTATCGAAAACTCCTCGACGCCGCACAACAACTGTTCCCGTCGGTGGACCTCTCGGCTACGCAGTTGACGATTTCGGGGGATCCGGTAATTAATGCCTTTGCGCGGCGCGATGGTGTCGTACAAATTAACTTGGCCCTATCCCAATTGATCAGCGACTCCCCCAGCGAACTCGCTTTCATTGTTGCGCACGAGCTAGCACATATTGTGCAGTTCAAGAGCGGCCAACTCTACTTGTACCCGACGAACTCTGAACTTGACGCTGACACACTGGGCATGATGTTTTGTCTTCTTGCAGGGTACGACCCATATGCAGGATCAGGCGCTTTTGGCAAACTCATGATGGCGTCACAACGGACCGGTTTGCTTGCCCAAGCGTTCGACGACCTATACGATCCGCACACCTCATTCAGCAACCGCATGGGCAAGATGTTTGATTCTTTGATGATAGCCTGTGCGGACCCCGCCGTAGCTTCCTTCTGCAGCCAGTACAAGAGCTTGATCCATCCGAACTTCCCTCCGGGGCTTCCGCTTGTAGTCGCACCGCGACCGCGGGTGAAATAGCAACTGCGAAAGGGGGCAGAGGCGAAGAGCCGCCGCCCCCGTGTTTCGACCAAGGTTCAGTCCACGTACTCAATGGGTGTCCTTGTACCTATGTAGCTCATATTGCTGGACGTTCGCGGCTGGCTCAGCATATAATCGCGCTGGAGAAGGGAGTGTGCCTATGCGAAAAGTGCTGTGGGTGGTTTTGTGTGCCCTGTTATTGTGCGGATTTACCCTGACTGGTCTTGCCCAGCAGAGCAACAAGCAGATCGGGATCAACATCGTCCTCAAGGTGCCGGTGGTTCCGGCGGTGCTGGCGGACTTGGGTAGGTTCGGCAAGGTTCGGGACGTCGTTCCGGAGATTCAGTCGGTGACATTGCAGGCGCCCGAGCGACTGCTCGCAGCCATTCAGGCTCTGCCGTATGTGGCTGCGGCCAACCCGGATACCGAACGGACCGGTGCACCCGTGGACACGGTTCCGGTGACTAACTTCAGCGGCGGCATGAACACTTGGAACCTGGATGCCATCAATGTGACTGATTATCCACCATTCTCAGGGCGCAAGGTCCCCTACGACGGCTCCGGCGTGTACGTCGCAGTGCTCGACACGGGCTTGCTGGATTCCTGGCGGCAGTACTTTCCGCAGGAGCGGATCGCTGTGGATCTCGCCAGATGCTTTGGCGGCGGTGGTGGCGACGTTGGGTTTGTCTCGTCGCAGCCCAACAAGTGGGAGCACGACCAGAATTCCCACGGCACACACGTGACGAGTACGATCCTCGGGTACAGCATGAGGGGAACGCCTATCAACGGCGTAGCACCGATGGCGACCGTGATTCCGGTGAAGGTGTTGAATCAGAATGGCCACGGCTGGTCATCGGTCATCGCTCGGGGGATTGTCTATATCGCGGACCTGAAGGCTGGTCCACTGACAGGTTCACCCGTTGTCATCAACATGAGCCTGGGCGGTACTGCTTTGGATGCGATGGAGAAGGCGGCAATCGACTACGCAATCACCCAAGGGGTCATCGTCGTGGCCTCGGCGGGGAACCGGGGATCTGACGGCATGGGTTATCCAGGCGCATACGAGCCGGTGATTTCCGTCGCGGCGGCAGGCTGGACCGGGGAGTGGGGAAGCGGCAATTGGTGGTACGCCCTCGATGTCACGGAGCCCACGAACGCCGATGACTTTTACATCGCCGATTTTTCAAGCCGTGCGAAACAGGGCCAGGATCTGGACGTCGCTGCACCTGGTTCGTGGATCGTCGGACCTTACCAGGAGAACAGCGGCCAAACCAGCTACTTCTACCTCGGCGGAACCTCGATGGCCAGTCCGCATGTGGCGGGCATTGTGGCGCTCATGGCACAGAAGCACCCGGCTCTTACGGCTGCCGATGCG
>CAYLLB010000107.1:0-5385 GCA_964384215.1 uncultured Solibacteraceae bacterium
GATTCCGTTCTCAATTGAGAGCGCCCGCGATTCATTGCTGAAGACAATCGCTAAGGAGCCTCCCAGTGAGCACAACCAACAGTTCAAAGATGGAGTGCTATGGGCCGACTGCCGTACGTTGCTTGAGACGGACGACGTTTATTTGGTGACAGCGGACAAAGCATTCTATTCCGGCAGAAAGTACGACTCTGGACTTGCAAAGAGCCTCGAGGCTGAGATATTAGGTGCAAGGCATTCGTTTCGATTATTTTCATCCCTCCAAGAATTGCTTACCGAAATCAAGAGCGAAATCCCGATCAATGAGAAAATGCTGCTTGAGGCGTACTTGCAGCAAGAGCAGGCACGATTAAGCAAAACATTAGCAGCGAACGGTTTCACACTCGGCTCGACCGTGCACGTGCATCCCGAACTCTACGTGACCGAAAACCCGGCCGTGTTGTACTTGCAGTTCTCCGCAGAAATTGCGTGTGAAGATGCCACAAGCCAGGCACGTACTGATGCTTTACTCGTACTGAGGGGTCGAGGGAGCTACTGTCTCGAATCCAACACGTTTGGCCAACTCCAGAGCGACGGCGAAACTCTCAGCTTTCGCACACCTGAGGGAGAGCAAGTTGTCCGCAACGTCGTCGTATTGATGGGAACCGCCGTGATAGGGCACCGCAACGTCGTGCATACAATCCGTCATAAAATCGATACAATTTCGAGCTGAGTAGCCGTTTATCCTGTTAGCACGAAGAATAGACCCGGTGCTCGGAGTCCTCCGGTGTGAAGTGCAGGATGGCGCCGAAACCGTCTCCGCCCACCCTATGCCGCGGGCGCAGGCGCTTTGGGCCGCTCCCCAGCATGCATTCGGCGCAGCCCCAGGCCGGTTACATCCCGACGGCCTCCCTACATCACCTCACGGAAACCGGCGCCATACTCGGAGATCGCCTTCGGCTGTCCGTATTTCAGGACGTAGTCCGCATCGATGTAACAGGCAAACGAAGTTACATGACGGATGCTGCGCGCGGCGTACGCTTGCAGGTCGGCCAAAAAGACGTCGCGGCGCCAGGGCAGCTTCTGTGCCGGGCGCTTCCAGCGGGAGAAACGCGACACGTCCAGCCAGTACTCCAGCACCTGCGCGGACGCTGCCGGGAACACCTTCAAATTGGCGTCCAGGTTCGCCAGGCCGTCCTGCCCCTCCATCTGCTGCGAGTAGGGGATGTCGTAGCGCCGATCGATCGGCGCATATTCCAGGAACACACCCGGCTCCGGCTTGACCTGCCGCGGGGCGGCCAGCGTCAGGTGGTATGCCAAGTGGGCCAACTGCGCGCGCGGGTCGTGGCGGCGCAGCGCCTTCATCATGTGGTTCTCAAGCACGAGCGCCTGCTCGCTATCGGACAATTCCCGGCACTTCTCGCAGCGGCACCCGGGCTTGCCGTCGTCGCCCCAGTAGAAGTAGCGGCCGGTGGTCGGGCGCAGCAGCCGGGCAATGGCCACGGCGTTCTCCGCAACCACCTCCAGCGCCCGCGCCGAGCTGACGCACAGGTTCCAATCGGGCGTTCGCTCACCCTTTTCGTTCATCCGGAACAAGCTCTTGTCTTCGGAGAACCGCCAGCGGGGAAGCAACTCGTTCATCGCGTGGAGTTCGTATTCGATCTGGAGTCCCAGGCGGCGCGACCGCTCCAGGAATTCCTGCCCAGGGTCCGAGGTGATGAACTTGATCACCTCAAAGACCGAGCGGCCGTGGTGCAGTGCCACCGTCGTTAACTGCGCCTGCTTCACGCGGTCCGGCCAGTCCCGCAGCGTCAGGTCTTCCGGAAGCAGGACCACCCCGCGCGTGGCAAACGGCGTGGCGGCAGCAGACGGACGGAGCATCGCTGCGCCGCCGAGGGCGCTCAGAAAGAAGCGGCGGGAGTGATCCCGCCGGACCGGAACGATCCTCGAACTCAGGCTTCTGCTGGTCATGGGTAAAGTAGCAGTGTATCCTATCGGTTTCACCTTGACGATTCGCGATAGGCACGTTATGAACCGCTCGAAAACTCTCCTGATCCTGTTGTTGGCGCCGGTGCTGCTGGCGGCCCAACCTCTTCCGGCGCACAATCTGCGCTACACAACCCCGGCCACCGTTTGGGACGAAGCCTTGCCCCTGGGCGACGGCATGATGGGCTCGTTGGTGTGGGGAGACGGCCGGCCGCTGCGAATCTCGCTGGACCGCGCCGACCTTTGGGACGCCCGCCTCGTGCCCGAGTACAGCGGACCGGACTACAAGTTCAAGACCATGGAGCGATGGCATCGCGAAGGCCGCGTGGCGGACCTGCTTCGCGTCTACGACAATCCGTACCAGCGTCCCGCGCCGACCAAGATTCCGGCGGGTCGCATCGAACTGGCATTCCCTGAAGGTGCGCAGTTCCGCGAAACCTCGCTGGACCTGGCTACGGCTGTCGCCTCGATGACGTTTTCAAACGGTGTGGTGGCGGAGATCTTCGTACACGCCACCGAACCCACCGGCATGGCGCGCATCAGGGGCGGATTTCCGCAGGTGAAGCTGCAAGCACCTCCCTTCTCCGGCGCTGTGACGGACCCCGCAAAGGGCGCCATCGGCGCGGGCGACCTCGCTCAACTCGGCTATCCGGCCCCGGTTTCCACGTCCGGCCCGGGCTGGTCGGCGTACACGCAAGAAGGCGCGGAAGGGTTCCGTTTCGCCGTCTATGCGGGCTGGGACGGCGGCGTGCTGGCGTGGTCGATTGCCTCCTCCAACGAGGGCCCCGATCCGCTCCAAATCGCAAAGCAGCGAGTTCAGGCGGCGCTCAAGAACGGTTTCCCGCGCATGCTTGCGTCGCACAAGCGGTGGTGGACGGGGTTCTGGGCGCAGTCCTCGGTGAGAGTGCCGAATCCGGTCGTCGAACGGCAGTGGTACCTGGATACGTACAAGTGGGGCGCGGCCGCGCGGCGTGGCGCGCCTCCCATCACGCTGCAGGCAGTCTGGACCGCGGATAACGGCAAGCTGCCGCCGTGGAAGGGAGACTATCACCACGACCTCAACACGCAGCTCAGCTACTGGCCCACTTATTCCGGCAACCATCTGGAAGACGGGCTGAGCTATCTGGACTGGCTCTGGAAGACGCGCGATACGGCGTTCCAGTGGACGCGCACGTTTTTCGAACTGCCGGGACTGAACGTGCCCATGACCGCCGACATCAACGGGCGCCAGATCGGCGGCTGGCGGCAGTACACACACTCGTCCACGACATCAGCATGGCTCGCGCAGCACTTCTACCTTCACTGGCGCTACAGCCGCGACCGCGAGTTCCTGAAGAACCGCGCCTATCCGTACCTGCGCGATGTGGCCGTGTTCCTGGAAGCCTTCACGGCGAACAAAGACGCGCAGGGCAAGCGTACGCATCCTCTCAGCTCTTCGCCGGAGATCAACGACAACAAGCCTTCGGCATGGTTCGATCAGGTGACGAACTTTGATCTCGCGCTGGACCGCTGGACTTTCGAGAAGGCGGCGGAACTCGCCGCGGAACTTGGACTGAAGGACGACGAGGCCCGCTGGCGGCACGTCCTCGGCGAACTGCCTGCATTCAGCCAGGCTGCTGACGGCGCCCTGTTGATCGCGCCCGGCTATCCGCTACCGGCATCGCACCGGCACTTCTCGCACCTGATGGCTATCCATCCGTTGGGGCTCATCGATTGGGATCAGGGCGAGGAGGCCAGGCGCACGATCAAGGCGTCGCTCGAAGAACTGCGGAGGAAGGGCCCGGACGCGTGGTGCGGATACAGTTACTCGTGGCTGGGGAACCTCGCGGCGAGGGCGCGCGACGGCGCCACGGCGGAGAAGGCGCTCGAGATCTTCGCTACGGCGTTCTGCTTGCGCAACAGCTTCCACGCGAACGGCGATCAGTCTAAGAAGGGCTATTCGAAGTTCACCTACCGCCCGTTCACACTGGAGGGCAACTTCGCCATGCCGGCGGCACTGCAGGAGATGCTGATGCAATCCCACAGCGGGAAAGTCATTCTCTTCCCCGCCGTGCCGGACACGTGGAAGGATGCCGAGTTCCGAACGCTGCGCGCCGATGGGGCGTTCCTGGTTTCCGCGGTGCGCCGGGGCGGGAAGGTGACGCGCGTGGAGATCGCATCGGAAAAGGGAGGCGAAATGCAGCTGGTGTCCCCGACCGATGGCCGGATCATGAAGATCGACTTCAAGCCTGGAGAGAAGCGGACGCTGAGGTTTTGACGGCAGAACCGACGATTGCCGGTGCCAGACGCTTCAGAACCTCGGCATCAAGGCGTTCGGGAGCAAGGGAAGGGCCGGTTCGTCGTCCTCAGCGGACAGGAAGGCTTCAAACAGACGCGCGAACAGGCCCTGACGGCGGACGAAGCGCTCTCGTTGGCGGTTCAGAAAGGCAAACCGGAACGGCGAGTACGCTTCGAGCCGCGACAAGTAGTCCTGAGCCTGAATTCCGAAGTTGAGCGATAGTTTTCCTCCGAGACGACAGTTACAGCGTCGCCGTTCCGCCTCAGGTTCCCGCCGCGGGAGCCAACTTCGCCGAAGTTGGAATTTCACAGGCCAGCATACTGTCCAGCATGGGGATTCTCGATTTCAGGCTGCCCCAACTTCCAGACAGGTGTATTACCAGGCAGCGGCCTGCACGGCCCAGAGTGGCTCCGCATATGAGCACTTGCGTGCGGATGGTCGCCGGGGCGCGATAGCCCGGCAATCCAGCCGCGCGCTGAAACTCGCTGCGCAGGTTGAACAACAGCAGCACAGCGCGGAAGGCTGCCTCGGTGGCGCCGAATTGCTTCAGGCAGAAGCCATCGGCGCCGCGCGGCGGGACGCGTTGCATCTGCCATTCCGCCAGCGGTTCGTAAAGGCGCTGCACGTCGCCCATGCCGAACGCGCGAAACAGGTTGCGGATGGTGTCGTCGACGGGGAAGCGTTCGCTCCCCAGCAGGGCGCGCAGAGCGCGGTCGCCGCGCAGCAGGCCAGCGTGGGCGAAGCGCTTGGCCCCCCATCAGCACCGTCTTCAGAAACGCCACGAAGGTGGTGGCGGGATCAATCCGATTGGGCCAGTGCCACCGGATCGGCATGTGGCGCCGAATCTGCCCAGCCAGATCGATCTTTCTCAGGCAGGTAATGAAGACGGCCACGCCGCCGAAGGGAGTGACTGCCCGTTTGGTCTGGCGCAGAATCAACCGCTCGTCCGGCAGCAGCGCAGTGATCCCCCGCGGAACGGTTTTGTCCGAGGCATTGGTTTCCATCGCTCTGTTGTCTCAAAGGCTTACCACCCGAATGAGGCCCAACTTCGGAATTCAGGCTCGATGTCTGCCACGCGCTGCTCACCGAGCGACTCGACGACCCGATCCACCACGCCGGGGTTCGCGGAGATGCCACGGATCTGC
>CAYLLB010000108.1:0-3756 GCA_964384215.1 uncultured Solibacteraceae bacterium
CCAGGATCGCCCCGTCCATCTGCGCCGCGCCCGTGATCATGTTCTTGATGTAGTCGGCGTGACCCGGACAGTCCACGTGCGCGTAGTGCCGCTTCGGCGTCTCGTACTCCACGTGCGCCACCGCGATCGTGATCCCGCGCGCCTTCTCCTCCGGCGCGTTGTCGATCGAGTCGAAGCTCCGGAACTTCACCTTCGGATTGTTCTTCGCCAATACCTTGGTGATCGCCGCCGTCAGCGTCGTCTTGCCGTGATCGATGTGTCCGATCGTCCCGATGTTGATGTGCGGTTTGCTGCGGTCGAATTTCTCTTTCGCCATATGCTCGGAATCTCCTGTACGGTGTTCTCCTGCTAGTTCACTTTCCCTTGCACCCGGTTCACGATTTCCTCGGAAATCGACGCGGGCACTTCCTCGTACCGCCCGAAATGCATGGTGAAGCTGCCGCGCCCCTGCGTCCGGCTGCGCAACTCGGTGGCGTAACCGAACATCTGAGCGAGGGGGACCATGGCCTTGACGATCTGCGTTGTGCCGCGCAATTCCATGCCTTCCACGCGGCCGCGGCGCGAATTCAAATCGCCGATCACGTCACCCATATACTCTTCCGGGACCACCACTTCAGTACTCATCACCGGTTCCAGAAGGACTGGCTTCGCCTTTTCCGCCGCTTTCTTGATGGCCATGGACCCGGCGATCTTGAAGGCAATTTCGGAGGAGTCGACTTCGTGATAACTGCCGTCGTATAACGTAACCTTGATGTCCGACATCGGATAGCCTGCCAAAATACCGCCTTCCAGCGCTTCTCCGATGCCGCGCTCCACCGCCGGGATGTAATCCTTCGGGATGGAGCCGCCATAGGTGTCGTCCACAAACTCGTAGCCCGAGCCGAGCGGTAGCGGTTCAATGCGGATCTTCACATCGCCGTACTGGCCGCGGCCGCCGGTCTGGCGCACGAAGCGGCCTTGCGCTTCAGCCTTGCTACGGATGGTCTCGCGATAGGCCACTTGCGGCTTGCCGACGTTGGCGCCCACGCCGAATTCGCGCTGCAGCCGATCTACGATGATTTCCAGGTGCAACTCGCCCATACCCGCCAGAATGGTCTGCCCTGTATCCGGGTCGGTGTGGATGCGCAGGGTGGGATCTTCCTGGACCAGTTTGCCGATGGCGACGCCCAGTTTTTCCTGGTCGGCCTTCGTCTTCGGTTCAATGGCCAACTGGATCACCGGATTGGGGAACTCGATGGATTCCAGTACGATAGGCGCGTTCTCGTCGCAGATCGTGTCGCCGGTGGAGACGTTCTTCAAGCCCACGGCGGCGACAATGTCGCCCGCGAAAACTTCCTGGATGTCTTCCCGCTTGTTGGCGTGCATCCGCACCAGGCGGCCGACGCGCTCACGGCGCCGCTTGGCCACGTTGTAGATCGAATCGCCGCTTGTAAGAGTGCCGGAGTAGCAGCGCAGAAACGCCAACTGGCCCGTGAAGGGGTCGGTCATGATCTTGAAGACCAAGGCCGAGAACGGCGCTTCGTCGCTGGCGACACGCTCCTCTTTGACATCGGGATCGTCCACCGAAGCGCCTTCAACCGGAGGAATGTCGACTGGCGAGGGCAGGTAGCTCACCACCACGTCGAGCAGGTTCTGAACACCTTTATTCTTGAAAGCACTACCGCAGACGACCGGAAAGATCTTCTGCGTGATGGTGGCCCGGCGGATGGCCGCTTTCAACTCTTCCTCGGTGAATTGGCGATCTCCAACGTACTTCTCGAAAAGTTGGTCGTCGGACTCAGCCACCGCCTCAATCATCTGTTCGCGATACTGGCGGGCTTGCTCGGCCAAGTCGGCGGGAATATCGACGTCCTCGTATTCGGCGCCCAGCGTCTCATCCAGCCAGACGCGCCCACGCATCGCCACCAGGTCCACGACGCCGCGGAACTGCTCCTCGCACCCGATGGGGATCTGGATCGGAACCGGCCGGCACTTCAGACGGGTGACAATGGTTTCCACCGACCGGAAGAAGTCCGCGCCAACTCGATCCATCTTATTTATGAAGCAGATACGCGGGACTCTGTACTTATCGGCCTGGCGCCAAACGGTTTCCGACTGCGGCTGCACACCGGCCACGGCATCGAACACCGCCACGGCCCCGTCCAGCACCCGCAAGCTGCGCTCCACTTCAGCGGTGAAGTCAACGTGGCCCGGCGTGTCGATGATGTTGATCCGGAAGTCGCGCCAGTAGCAGGTGGTGGCGGCGCTGGTAATCGTGATGCCGCGCTCCTGCTCCTGCTCCATCCAGTCCATGACCGCCGTGCCGTCATGCACCTCGCCGATTTTGTAAGTCCTACCCGTGTAGTAGAGGATGCGCTCAGTGACAGTGGTCTTGCCGGCATCGATGTGCGCCATGATGCCGATGTTGCGCATCTGCTCGAGTTGGACTTCGCGCGCCATACCTGGTGTTAGTTGCCGCTTACCACCGGTAGTGGGCGAAGGCCTTGTTGGCCTCGGCCATACGGTGCACGTCTTCCTTCTTCTTAATGGCTCCGCCACGCATGTTGGCGGCATCGTTGAGCTCGTTGGCGAGCTTTTCGGGCATACCCTTTTCCGGTCTGGTCCGCGCGTTGCCGATGAGCCAGCGCAGTGCCAAGCTGACGCGGCGGTTCTGTGGGACTTCGATGGGGACCTGGTAGTTAGCGCCGCCCACGCGCCGGGTCTTCACTTCAAGCAGCGGCTTGCAGTTCTCGACGGCCTTCTTGAAGAGCTTCAAGGGGTCGTCGCCGGTGCGCTCCCGGATCTTGTCCATGGCCGCGTAGAAAATCGACTGCGACGTGCTCTTCTTGCCGTCCCACATCATTGAGTTGATGAATCTCTCCACCAGCTGCGAATTGTAGACTGGATCGGCGGCGACTTCGCGGGTTTCAGGTCTTCTTCTGCGTGACATGGTGTTTTACGACTTGGGCCGCTTGGCCCCGTACTTACTTCTTCCCTGTTTGCGGTCGGCGACGCCGGAGGCATCGAGCGTTCCGCGAATGATGTGATAACGGACGCCCGGCAGGTCCTTCACACGGCCTCCGCGAATCAGCACAATGGAGTGCTCCTGGAGGTTGTGGCCCACGCCGGGGATGTACGTGGTCACTTCAATGCTGTTGGTAAGCCGCACGCGGGCTACCTTCCGCAGCGCCGAGTTGGGCTTTTTCGGAGTTGTCGTATATACGCGCGTACACACGCCCCGCTTCTGGGGGCATGATTGCAGGGCCGGACTCGCCGTCTTATAACGAGGCGAAAGCCGCCCTTTTCGCACGAGTTGGTTGAAAGTTGGCACGAACCTTCCTCACTCAATCCTGTTGGCGAAAACTCGCCAAACTTAAACGGCGCAAAACGCCAAAAGGCCACGGCATGTCTCGACTACGTTTTCACGCCGCAAAACAACCATCAACTGAGAGCCGCGAGGGTCACCGCCGGAATCCGTCACCAGCCGGACATTGGCGTCCAGCTCATCGATCGATTCCCGGTTGCGCGACCGCGTGTCTTGCACGGCCGCCATTGTCTGTGGACTAGCCCTTATTCGAACGGCTTGAATCCGTCCAAACAGCGGGACCGGCCCCTGGACGGCCCGTCACACAACGGGGGTAGCACAGGGGCAGCAGAACAAACTCGCCAAACCCTCTCATGTTATCCAAGTCAGCCGGACCTTGTCAACCGGACCTTGACAGCAGGAGTTTCCTCAGATTCTCTGGCCCTCCCAGCCGAACACGAGTCGGAGTTGCT
>CAYLLB010000109.1:0-3045 GCA_964384215.1 uncultured Solibacteraceae bacterium
TTCATTCGAGGGCTCTCCAAATTATCGCTGGCTGAGTTTTCGGGGAGCAGGTCACGACTCCTTGTTGCGGCCGTAATCGTTGTAATAGTCGATGGTGAGGTGGCGGTCGAAATCCTCCATTAGCCGCCCGGCTTCGGCGAGGGTCTCCGGGTGCTCGGTGAGCGCGTGCGCGCCCAGGGCGCTCGATCCCGTCATCCACATCCAGCCCGCATTCACGTGCTGGCCGGCTTTCGGATACCAGTCGCTCGTGTCCATTTCATCAAGCGGCCGGGCGGGGTAGTTCACCAGGGTAAGGTGATTGTCCACCAGTGCGGGGATCGAACGCAGTTTCGCCACAATTGATGCGGACAGGCGCTCGCCGGCCACGCCCAGCACGGCGGCGTTCACGTTGTGCCAGACCTCGAAATAGTCCGAAGCCGTCCCGTCCATGCGCCCGGAACCCAGCTTCGTCTTTCCATCCGGCGCGAGACCACCTACGTACCAGCTATTCTGTTCGAGGAAACGCTTCAAGCCGTCGGCCAGCGCTTCCTGGCGAGCTGTGTACTTCCGCAGCAGCTTGGCGTCGGCCGACATGCGCGCGACCTCCACCATGCGCTCGACCACGGCGGTCAGATAGACGTGCGTGTGTCCGGCGTAGCGCCAGCCGAGATGGCCGTACTCCACTTGGCTCGCCTGCGTATCGGTGAGCAACAAGCCGTTCGGTTGCATATATCCGTGCAACGCATCCAGGAAACGGTCGATCTTCGGAAGGTACTCCCGCGCCGTGGCCGTGTCGCGCTCCCATAGGCACCAATCCAGCGCGCTGACCAGGTTTTGCAGCGGATAGTCGGTGTTCTCTCCATGGTCCATGCCAATGCCTACTTCCAGGCTGTCCTTCTTGAGGAAGGCGTTGCTGTAATACTGTGTGACCGAATCGGAGATGACGCGGTGCTTCTTCAATGGATCGTAGCTCGAAGGCAGCCATCCGAGAGGCGGCACTTTGGGCGCTTTCTGTTTGCGGCGGAAGAAATCCTGCAGCGCCGGCGTCACCTGGTCGCGGAAGGGCGTTGACCACGTAGTGCGGTCAATCCGCCGGTACTCGGGCGTAAAGAACGGACGCCAGCCGTAGGTGGCGTGGTAGTTGCACTGCCCGTCGGTCCACAGCCACCACACGTTGTCGTTGATGAAATGGCGCTGGCCGTCGACGCCAACGACGACAAGACGCCCGAGGGTGTGCTGATCGTCGCGTCCGGCGAGGACGGCGAAGGCGCGATTAAGCAGGTCGCGCGCTGCGGAGTCGCCCTCCACTCTGACGCATTGGGAACGGGCGGCCAATGCGGCCCCCGCCAACCCGGCGCAAAAGCTACGACGATTCATAGCGCTTCAGTTTCTCAATGACCTCACGGCAGTTGAGAATCTTCTCGACGAGATCGAGCGGCCGATAGTAGTAGTGGTTGGAAGCCTCGTAGGCGATTACAGAGTGCCGCCGCGCGATGCGGTATTGGTCAGCGGCCAGGGCTATTTCGCGCTGGGCGATCGCCCGCATGGCCCCGGCAACGGACGCTGAGCCGAGTTTCGGACGCAGCAGGTAGAACTCCACCTGGTTGGCGACGCTTGCGAAGTGGTTGTAACAGGTGCGCGCCACGGCAAGATCTTCCTCGGCTTCGCCGCGCAACCCTCCGATGGCGCGTTCGAGTGTGGCCAGCCCGTCTTTCCATTCCTCGGCCAGCTTCTTCATTTGCGCAAGTACGGCCTCCGGCGGGTAGGCGCCGCACCAGGCCTTCAGATCGTCGTGTGGGAACAGGATCATGGCGGCCCGGTGGCCAGTCGGCTTTAACCGCAGCAGGTTCGCCGGACCATGCTGCGTGGGAATGACGTAAATGGCTACGCCGTACGGGAATTCCTGGAACGCGCGCGAGAACTGTTCCCACGCCGCCACCGCTCCCGGGGCCGCCTTCGCCCCGTAACGCCGCACGGCCAACTGGTTGAGGATCTCGCTCTTGGTTGGGTGCGGATGGCGATAGACGGCCGAGGCCGCCTCCAGGTTCAGGGAAGGGTAGCCGCCGCACGTCCAGGACGCCATCACGCCGCTGATGCCGGCCCGTTCGAGGTTCAAGCAGTGGTCGATGATGAGCCCGGGTACGGGGATGTAGGGCACGGCGGAAATTTCCCAGGTGTTGTCGAACTGCGTTTTGGCCATCGTCTGCAAACCGCGCTGGGCCGCCAGTTCCCAGTTACGCATGGCGCGCGGCCCAGGGCCCACCACGCTGATGGAGTATTCACCCACGCGCGTGCGCACGCCGCCGCGGTCGACCGGCGCGTGCCATTCACTGATGCTCAACACCTTCACATCGCTTGAAAGCTTCGGGATGAGTTTTTCCGCCAGGCTCTCTCCCCAGCCCCAGTCGTAGGCGATGATTTCCGCCTTGGAACTGGATCGCCGCACGCCCTCACGGAAGGTCTCGAGTACCTCGGCGATGACGTCGTAGCTCTCGCGCTTCGAGCAGCGCGGACACTCCGGCGCCACGGGCATCGCCTTGGCCCATGAGTTCGACTTGCTGAAGCAGTTGGTCAGGTTCTCCGACATCGTGATGGAGAAGATGCCGCCAAGCGCGGGCGCTTCGCGGAAGACGTGTTCGATGCTCGATGCAATCCAATCGCGCACCACCGGCGAACTGGTGCACATGGCGTATTGGCCGTGCGAGAGCACGCCGCGCATATCGGCATGGCGCGCGAAGAACTCCGCCGGCTTGGAACGCGGCTCGTTCAGGTAAAGGTACACCTTCACGCCCTGTTTCGCGGCGCGCTCCGTCAGGTTGCGGAGATTCCTGAGCCGGGTTTCCGAGTCTTTGCCAAACTCCGGAAAGTGCTTCGACGTCGCCAGGGTTTCCAGCACGCCCTGCATCCAGACGCCGTTGATGCCGCACTCGGCCAGGCGCGCCAGATAACCGTCCGGGAAGGGGTCCAGGTCCGGCTCCATGAGCGGATCGCCGTAGAGGGCGAAGAAGGAATAAAGGTAGCGCGTTGTCCAATGTTCGGTTGTGCCGGCGGGGGCGGGGGTGGCGG
>CAYLLB010000110.1:0-1080 GCA_964384215.1 uncultured Solibacteraceae bacterium
AACGAGTTTGACTTGGTCAAGACTACCAACTTTAGTTATGGCCACGCACTGTACTTTCCTGATAAAGGCTTCCTTTTTCTGCACACGATTTACGCGGGCAACCACCGCCGCCTCTTCTGGATGACCAGTCCGACCGGCGCAGAGTGGAGCCAGCCGGAGCTGTTGGCGCACTTCGGGCAGGGCCACTACCAGGTCACCTGCCAGGACGGCCTTCGCGCGGCCACAGCCTTCAACTACCATCCGCAGCCGGCCGGATTGAACGCCCGAACCAACCTTTATTATCTGGAGACCACCACGCTAGGCCGGCAGTGGCGCACGGCCGGCGGCCAGCCGGTTTCCGTACCTCTGACCGACGCCACGAACCCGGCGCTGGTGCACGACTACCGGGCCGAAGGCCTATTAGTGTATTTGAACAACATGCAATTCGCCCGCCGCGGCAACCCGGTGATCTTGTTGCTCACCAGCCGCAGCTACCGTTCCGGTCCGGGCGGTGACCCGCGCATCTGGCGAACAGCGCACTGGACTGGGCGCGCCTGGCGCATCCGCACGGTGACAACCTCGGATCACAACTATGATTTCGGTTCTCTCAGCATCGACGCGGACGGAGCCTGGAGAATCCTCGCACCTACCGATCCCGGTCCGCAACCTTACACTGCTGGAGGGGAGATGGTGCTTTGGCTCAGCCGTGACGAGGGCGCCACATGGATTCGGCGGAAGCAAGTAACGCACGGCAGCGTGCGGAACCATACTTATGCGAAGGTGCCCGTGAACGCGCAGCCGGATTTTTACGCTCTGTGGGCCGACGGAGACACGTTGCGGCCGTCGGAATCGAGCCTGTACTTCACCGACCGCGAGGGACGCCGCCTCTGGCGGCTGCCGCGCCAATTCCCCGACGGAGCCGCTGAAGCCGCACCTGAACGGGTGGGAATGCGGTAGAATCCCCTTTCGGGAAACTCGTCTGCCAGGAGATCATCGCATGCCAGAGAACCGTAGGGTGTTTGTGAAGGATTCCTTGTCGGCGGCCGCGGCCTTGACCGTTTCGAGGGCGAGAGGCGTGAGGCTGGCGACGGAGGCGTCGGA
>CAYLLB010000110.1:1090-1554 GCA_964384215.1 uncultured Solibacteraceae bacterium
GGCCGCGGCCGCGGCGGCCCCCATGGTTGTGCCCCGCAAGGCATTTGGCGCCAACGACCGCATCACGTATGGAGTCATCGGCACGGGCAACCGGGCGCGCTGGCTGAACACGGCGTTCCAAAAACTGGGCGCCCAGTGCGTGGCGTTGTGCGACGTCTACGAACCGCACCTTGAACTAGCGCGCAAAGATTCCCCCGCCGATGCCAAATGCTACGTCGATTACCACGACCTGCTGGCCCAGCCGGGCCTGGACTGCGTGGTCATCGGCACGCCGGATCACCAGCACATGCCGAACCTGCTGGCTTCGCTCAACGCGGGCAAGGATGTGTACCTGGAGAAGCCGCTCTCGATGTCGCTCGATCAGAGCAAGATCATGATCGAGGCGGTGCGCAAGACCGACCGTATCGTCCAGATCGGCATGCACCGGCGCAGCATGCCGTTCATTTACGCCGCGAAGAAGTGGG